>NZ_BOLM01000011.1 GCF_016861605.1 Levilactobacillus wangkuiensis | reverse complement strand
TCACTACCACTATAAAGTAATAGAGGCATAAGAGCATCCCGTCGGATAACTCTTATGCCTCTAAGCTTAGTATTTTTTTGGACCCTGATTTTGAATTCAATTTGTATTCTGTAATTGAAGTTGATCCAATTGCGGTAACCGTAGGCAGTGCGCTTTATCTGTTTAATCTTACGATTAACGCCTTCAATTGGACCATTTGAAATAGAACACTTTGTCATATTTTCAATGGACCGTATCCTTTGAATAAAGGGCTTTTTGTCAACAGATGTTGATGAGGGGGATTTGAGAGGTCCAATTCATTTTCGAATTGGGTCTCTTTTTTGAATCCAGATTTAAAATTGAAGGTAAGCACCTAATAACTGACCGTCTATGATTGGTGGCAAATCCACGATATGATAATCTCATCAAATAAATTGGTGAGGTTTTTATTATGGATAAGCAAGATATCGTTCAAATTAGAATGCCACATGAGGCTGCCGGAACAATGCCAGTTGTTCCCAGCCGGGCAATTCAACTGAAGGTTGGCAAGAACAAATCAGTAATCATCTACAATAAAGCTAACGGTTATATCGTTGATGCCGTTCTTAAGGCGGTGTTCAATGATGCTCATTGACCCTACAAAAATCAATCAGGTCTATATTGTCTGTGGGAAGACGGATTTACGTCGTGGAATCGATGGGTTGGCAGAGGTTGTTCAAGAACAGTTCGAGCTGAATCCTTACAGCCAAGGACTGTACTTATTTTGCGGTACCAGAAAGGACCGTTTCAAGGCCCTTTACTGGGATGGTGATGGATTTCTCCTGTTGTATAAGCGGCTTGAAAATGGCAGGCTACAATGGCCAACCAATCAAGACGCTGTTCGGCGCCTTAATTTTAAGCAGTTTACACGTCTCTTAAGTGGATGGTCACTTGACGCGACCATCCATAAAGTGAGGCCACCGAGGCGTAAAAGCTTAACCACGCAAAGATAGCTATTTATTTTGATTAGACTATGGTAGACTCAAAATTAATTAGTATTGAATTGGTGGGATAATCGATGACTTCAGAACAAGAACAAATCGCGATGTTAACTCAACAGATTGAAGACCAGTCTAAACTCATTAAAGAGCAAGCTGAGCTTATTGATTACCTGAAGAGAAAGCTATTTGGTAAAAAAATCAGAGCAGGTTGATCCTAACCAAATGTCTCTTCTAGAAGAAGATGACGGTGCTTTTATCGAGCCAGAGCAAACTGACGAAGAACCCAACCAGATCAAGTACAGTCAACGAAAAGGCGTAGGACACGGCAAGAAATCTTAAACCGTGATTTGCCAGTTAAAATTCACCGGGCTTTTATACAGCAATAGGCTGGTCGCGGCAGGTTAAATATGAAGGTCGCTTAAGGCATGGAAAGAAGATGGCATCCTCAAAAATCGAGGACGCCATTTTCTTTTGAATCTGTATTTCAATGCGGTCAATTAGTAGATGCTTACTCTATCGTAGTAATAGGAGACAGCTATTTTGTATAGCTAACCATTAAGCGAATGAAGAGGGAATCATCAGTCAGTACTTCATGGATAATGCTCTGAAAAACGTTAGCCATTCCCTCATCATGCACGCTATAGCTATGGCTCAATAGGCCTAGCTCACCAACTAACTTACTCATCATTTCATCGGCCTCTTTCATGGTTTCCTTACCAGTAGCCTCCGTGTAAGTCGACGCGTCATAGACCTTTGCGAGGAATTCTCCCTCACGGACGGTAAGCTGTCCCGGCTGTAAGTCACCTGACTTCAGCTCTTTAATGGTTTCGACATCAACGTGGGTGATATGGGCAAACTGTTCAGCGGTCATTCTTGGAATCACAAGCATTATTTTTTCCTCAATTGTCATGTAAACACCTCCTTCCGCACCTCTTCATATTAGAGTAGGAAATAATAGCATAGGTTACCCATTAATGGATTGAAAAGTTGGAAAATATTGGATGCTTGCTACAAATGTTCAAGTGGATGAACTTATTTTGCCATCAGGGTATTCGGTCTTTTACAACTGTTATTTACCGCAATATTGTGAGATCTGAGAAGCTTGGTGTCCATGGTTTAAGCACTCTGCCGGCCTTTCTGGCGAGGGCGCTACCGCTAATGAATCAAGAGAAGTTTCTCTTAAAGGATGAGAGCGACTCTCCTTAATCCTGAGACCAGTATGGAAGTTCACCGTTACTAGCCTCCTAGTAAAGTCGTCGTTCTGGTAGTCACACCGCTTATGTGGTCTAATCAAGGTGTTCCCAGGATTCATCGTCGGGTACTGGGAACAGCTCTACCCCATATGGCTGGTCCGCCAACCAAGACGCTAGGTCGTTGCGGTAAAGGACCATAAAAAGCTAGTTGTATCGAGTGATTTCGGAAAAAATCGCTCGGTAGAGCTAGCCTTTTATTTTGGGTGGTATTTGATTGCTGAGGAGTTGAGTTACTGGTGATTTGCCTATGGGTTAGCGATACGGCTTAGTATGTCAGTTGGACTTTTCTCCGTGGCGTCTAGTTGGTAGCTGGGGCCGAATGGTGGTTTAATGAAGACAGTTCAGCGACGCGGCAACTCTCCTAACCGGGGGAGTGGGGGTCGTTGAATGAGAGAATACGTGTCGATCACACAAATAGTTGTTTTGCCTGAGCGAGCTATGTTGCCGATTACTCAGGTTTTTTTGTTGGGTTGAGGTTGGTGGGATTTGGAGGATTTGTCTTTGCGCTGGCGTGCTGGTTGGTGACTGGGAGAATGGGTGATTGTTGGGTGCTAGGCGGCCTCTGGTTGTGCTGGTGCGTGTTTGACCGGTTATCTTGGAGAGTAGGTGTTCGGTGGTTCGTCGTGTGTAGGGAGCTGATAGAGGGCTTCCTGGCTGATTAAAATTTGGCGTCATACATATATTGGTGACTAGGCAATGCGACTTTGGAAGGAACCAGCGACAAGTAGTTTGAGCATATATTTGAGAGTCAGTGTAAGTTCAATTGCTCAACCATGCACAAAAGGACAGAATCCGTTATACTCAATGTGGAGGTGAGTGTGGTGGGTAAACGACTGATGAAATGCATGGTTGCGGGTCTTGGATTAGTGTTGATTTCATTAATTGTTGGTGTATTTTCTGGCAAAACAACGGTTGCGATGGCGGAGACGGATGCTGAACAAGCTAATTTTGGTTTGAACATGTACATGAAATCTGAGGGGGACGCAGGTAAAGGAATGCCTATAAACGGTATGGTAGTCACAATGGCTATCAGTCAGGCGGAGGGAACGACCCAAGACAAGGTATTTGCGGCAAATCCAGACCTGCATTATAGAGATGGCTATACGGTCTATGATGAATTAAATGTCGGGTCCGAATATGCTAATAATATTCTCACTATGCCTGAGGCTATTGCAAAGCTGAGCACAATATGTCCGGGGAACCTCGGTGAAATTACTGTGGAGTCAACATCTGATGTGCTCGCAAATTTTCCTGGGAAGTCTATTGATATAGAGACAACCAGCGATAAAGCCGGTCAGACGGTTGTGCCGGAAAAAATCGACGGGGTAATGGAGGAGAGTCAGGAAAGTTATCAGTATCTGGTTCCTGATTTTACAATCTACTTGAAAGAAAATAACTACCAAATGACAATCAAATACGTCATGCCGGATGGTTCGACAGCCTTTGATGATCGGGTCATCACCGGGTATACAGGTAAAGAACCAGTGACTATCAAGAGTCCGTCCAAAGAAGGGTACGAGCCTGATCAGTTGAATGTGCCAGTAAATTTTGCTAGAGCTGGTGAGTTTACGACGACCGTGCACTATCGAAAGCCAGAGAGCCAGGTTATTCCGCCGACCAGTGTTGATAAAGCCAGTTTGACCGCCAATGAGCGCGCAACGGTCACGGTTGGTCAAAGGGTTGATGCCACCACGTTCAAAGCTACGGCCACGAACAGTCAAGGGACGGCGATTCCCGTAACGGTCGATACCAGTCAAGCCGATTTACAGCGGCCAGGGACCTATCCGGTAACACTCAGAGCGGCCAATGGTAAGACCAAGACCGTGACGTTAGTCGTCACGGCTGCGGAAGCTGCGACGGTGGCGTTTAAGCAGTCAGTAGTTTACGGCCTGAAAACGCTGTATCTGTATCGGAATCCCACGTTTAAGCAGAATCAGCGGGTGGTCAAGTACGTGAAGAAGACGCGGACTAAGCGGGACATGTTTGTGGTAACCGGGCAGGCCTATTCAAAGGCTGGGCGGTTACGGTACCAGGTAAGGGATATGAAGACTGGTAAGACGGGGTATATCACGGCAAGACCCGCGTTTGTGGGCTCCGCCTATTATCAAAAATCAGTTAAGAAAATTAAAGTGTTGTGTCAGCGTGGCGTCAATGAGTATACGGATTTGAAGCTGACCAAGCGTGTGTGTCACGTGAAGAAGAACCAGACTTTGAAGGTTGTTGGTTTGCGGCAGAATGGCCGGGTGACGCGGTTCGTTTTGGCTAATGGCCACTATTTAACGGCTAATAAAAAGTTTGTCATGGCGGTTAAGTAGGTTGATGAGGACTAACCTAGTCGCTAGGCGTTGTGGTGTAGCTGAATCGTTTGTTTTGTACATCGGAGTATTCGAGTGGCTACAATTCAGTATGGCAAGTGGCCGTTACTAGCTCGTGAATCCAAGCGGGTAATTGGTAGTCGACCGGGATATGTGGTGTAATCAAGCTGTTCCTAGAGAGCAGCAGTCACCTGTCCTTCGGGAGCGGATTGAACGCCCTCCCCCAAGGGCTCCAGCGAATACAAGAGAATAGGTCCCATCAAGTCGTTGCCTCGTACACGATGCCTTGGTGGGGCTTGTTCTTTGGGTTGAGCTGGGTGGTAAGAGTGGTTTAGCCCTAGGGGATTAGGGATGGGCGACGACCACTAATCTGTTTGAACAGAGTCTCGGCGCAACTAGGGTGAAAGCCTCGCAGAATGGCTAATTCTGTGGTGTAATGAAGATACCGACAGGCGGAAAACTGTTGGCATTTCATTTTACTCAGCAATCTGCGAATCTTTCCTAATTTTTCAGATTGCTGAGTCTCCTTTGGGAGGTAGCGAGTGAATTTCACGCGTTGCCGCCTTTTTATTTGGAATTACGGGACTCCGCAAGCAAACTACAGCCAGTGGGTAAGCAATGGGCGTGGCTCCCCATTCGGTTGCGCCAGTGACGGGGAGTAACTAAGGGAATTCGGCGGTGTTTCTAGGTGTTTCGGCTAATAGGTGGTTTAATGAAGTCGAGCTAAGGGAGAACATAAACTTTCCTTAACCCCTAGGCTTGGTGCTACAGAGAGTCCCCATGGTGCCAAACTCTAGTTGGTCCCCCACTCGGGGTTCTCGACAATTCAGAGCCGATTGATTGCGTATCCGGCGTGACCGGTTGGTAGATCTAGGACAGGGTCGCTTCTGAATTGAATTTAATGCAGGAGAAGGTATTCTCGCTACGAAAACTCGGGGAATACCTTCTTTTACTGTGGTTTTGCGGTTGGTAGAATAGAAGCGTGTTGGATGATCAACTTTGGTGACCCCTTTTTGGGGGTAGCTGGGTTGGTCATTTTTGTTTGGGTTGGGATAGTTGAGGTGACCGGCGTGATGGGTGGGACGGATTGTATGGAATGCTGGTACATAGGTATTTGGGACTAGTTTAGCCATAAATAAGTAAATGGTATCTTGAAAAAGATGTCAGCGAATGACAACTTTTTTCATGACGTTAATTTTGTGTTTCCTTCATTAAATGTCGAATACCTACATACTATTTATCGTTTATTGTATTGACCACATTACTAAAAGTGTGGTAGCATGTGTTATTAACTTAATGTTATTGTTACTGCATAGAAAAAACTAATGCACTAAGTCGACAGTTAAGATGGGAGTGGGATGATGAAGAATTAATTGAGAAGATTGGCTTCGTGGCGGTGGGCACCACGTTGCTGGTATGAATCGTTATCGGACGGTTGGTAGTGAGCTCACTACTGATGGTCAGCATGGCAAGACACTTTAGACTTAACCACAGAAACAAAAATTTGACGAATGAAGGCGATCAAACAGAAAAAGGAGAAAACATATGAAAAAATGGGTTAAAGGCATACTAGCCTTATCAATAATTGCTGGAATTGGATTTGGTGGGAACTATCTTTGGTCTAAGACAAATCATAGTCGGTTGGATGATAGTTCGATTGAGGCTGATGCGGATGTGGAAGGCGCGAGTAGCCTGACTCTACAGCCAGTTGATGAGAATGGAAAAGACATTACGAATCCAATACCTGTTGTTTTAGGGAACGTCAAAATTGAGAGTGGAGATACGTATAAGAGTGTATTAGACAAGGTTTCTTCTGATGGGGAGCAAATTAACTATCTGGAAGCATTGAAGCACTTTTCTCTAGTAAATAATAGCAGCGGTGAGGCAGAGCTCTATGCGGGGGTATTGAATGATCATGTGAAAGATAAGTACGGTGAGAACACGTTAAATGTTGCTAAGGGTATCACTTTAATTGAGAACTTAAAGGGAAATGGATACACACTTAATTCAGATGCGTTGAATCTAAAGTTGGGAGACCAAATAACCGAGAACAATGGCGTACTGAAAGTTCCTTTCACAAAAAATGATATTAAAGCAAAGATTACAGCGCATATTGAGGTTCAGGGAACCTACCATACACAGTCATATGATTATTGGGTTAGTAAAGACCAAGTAATTGATTTGGAATACTCTCAAGCTAACAATGAAATGAATAGTAGTTTGAGTAATACTAAATTAAAGATTGGTAGTTCTTCAAATCACGAATATGATGTTTTTAACATGAGTGAAGATGCTTTAGAAAAATTAGAAAAAGCAACTATCGAGTACATCATGCCAGAAGGTCATGAAAGTAAAGCGCCTGACAAGTTGGAAGTGCCAGGGTATCCTAAATTCCAGTGCAAAATTGATTCACCAGTCATTGAAGGGTATGTGACTGATCAAAAGATTGTAGAAATTGATTTTAAAAAGGAACAAAGAGATTTTCAAGTTGTCTATACAGAAGAAAAAGGTGATAATACCGGGACTGGTGGAGAAACTGTTACTGGGGGTGGCAGCTCAGACGTAGATTCTGGTGACAAGGATACTGACACGAATGTGGATAACGATGAAAAGTCTACGAACACTGGTAACAATAACACCACCACGAACACCAACAACGTCACCAAATCCGTGACACCATTCAAGGTCTACGGCAAGCAAAAACTCTACCGTTACTCTCATGCCAATTTCACCAACAAACGGCGGGTTCAAGCCCATGCCAAGAAAGTTAAGGCACACGCCCCAGTCTTCACGGTGGTTGGCAAGACGACTGCCAGCAACGGCGCGGCTCGTTACAAGTTAAGCGATGGCACGCACATCACGGCTAGCAGCAAGTATGTTGGCAAATTGTACTGGAACGGTAGCTACAAGAAGCTGCACGTGACGAACCCGAAAGGCATCAACACTTACAAGACCAACGCGTTAAGCGGCAAGGTCAAGCATGTGAAGCAAGGATCCACGGTAGCGGTCAAGCAAATTTCCAAGAAGAACGGCATGACGCGTTACCAGCTGGCTAATGGCAAGTATATCTCTGGTAGCAAGAAGTTAGTCTCACCGACGAAACCGAAGCAGGTCAAGAAGGTGAAGGCTAAGACGACCGTTCGACTCTACAAAGACGTGGACTTGAAGAAGGTTGTGAAGACGTACAAGAAGGGCAGTGTCATCAACGTTAAGGGTTGGGACCACTCCCACGGCAACGTTCACCACGTTTCCGGCTACAAGCGTTACAAGGTCGCTGGTGGTTACATCACGGCTAACAGCAAGTACGTGAAGATTGCCCAGTAACCATTTGCTAACGGTATTAGGCACCACAGGAACACCAGGTGCGGGACTCTCGCAGGTCGCGCACCTTTTGAAAATAAGGATGGATGAAGGCGATAAAAAAAGATAAGGGGACTATCTATGATGAAAGCAATTAAAGCATTACTGGCGTTGGCGGTCGCATTGGCTATCGGTGTCGGCTGGAACTTTATCTGGTCGAAGAGTAGCCACCACAAGAACCTGATGACGCGGACGACCTCGGTCAGAGCCGAGGCGGATGAGAAGGGCAAGGCCAGTTTCAAACTCCAGCCATTTACCAGCGTGAGTGGCATTCGCCAACGGATCACGGCGGACGGTGTCAAGGTCGACCTGTCCGGGTTGAACGACGTCAGTGGGTTGCGCTACGGCATGCTACTGAATGAGCTGGCGCACCTGAAGTCGGCTAAGCGGGTGAACTACTGGCAAGCTCTGAAGTACGCCGAACTGAAGAGCAGTGAGGGCGAGGGTGCCAAGCTGTGGGGCCAACGGCTGGATAACCAGATTCGCGGCCAGTACGGTGAAAAGACGTTGAAGGTGGCCAAAGACCTGACATTTTCCAAGAGTATCAGTCCGTGGGGCTACTCGGCGAAGTCCAAGATGACGACGGTCGACCCGTTCTATCCCAACGAAGACTTGGATGTGGCCTACGCGGTGAACAACCAGGTCCTGACGATTGAGGTTCACCTGGACTCCGTTTACGGGGCGAAGCTGGCATCGTACCAGATTCACGGGGTCCGCGGCAAGACCGTGAACCTGGAGAATTCAGAGATTGCGACGCTACTGCAGAGTAATGGCCGGATTGGCTACCAGATGGACCGCAAGACGGTGACGTTTAATGATCATGACTTGCAGGTTGAGAAGGTTGTGCTGGAGCCGGTGGTGTCTTAAAAAAATAAAAATAATGACTGAAGGCGATTAATAAAGGAGAAAAACTATGAGTGTATGGACTAAAGGGATTCTATCAATAATGGTGGCGGCGAGCGTGGGGTTTGGTTGGAACTATGTTTGGACGAAGAGCAATCACTACACTGGCCGGCTGTATGAGAGCAGCACACTGACGGCGGAGGCGGATGGTGCGCGCGGGTTGAGTTTACGGACCGATAAGAATGGGGACGCCGCCCCGTTCAAGGTCTACGCGAAGCAAAAACTTTACCGTTACGCCCAGCCGACCTTTACCGACAGCCAGCGGGTCCAGGTCTACCCACAGGAAGTGAAGGCCCACGCGCCGGTGTTTACGGTAGTCGGGAAGGCTCAATCGAGCAATGGCGTGGCCCGGTACAAGCTGCATGATGGCACGTATATCACGGCTGACCGGCAGTATGTTCAGGCTGTGGGGGAATAGTGATTGAGTTGGGGAGTCGCCGTGGGGCGGCTTTTTTACGTGCGTGATAAAGTTTGTGGTTGATAATTAAAGCGCTTACACGATATACTGGGAGCAAGTAGAGACGAGTGATTAGCAGGCTGAATTAAGGAGTTGGCGAAAATGCGTTGGATCAAGCGTTGTTTGATTGGTTTCACGGCTTTAGGACTGGGATGGGTTGGGTTATTTGGCCTGAGCTGCGGGACAGTCGCACAGGCCGCTGAAGTGCCGTATACATTTAGTGTACGGGGTGTCGACGAGATGGGTCAGGGCGTTCCGAATAATCCTGTGCTGGGCATAGCGACTACGGGAGTTGGCTTCACCGTGACGGGTGATTTTGACATCGTTCCAGGCAAGACGACCTATGCGGATGTTATTGAACAATCGGTAGGCAAGTATGAGCATGACCTGCATCAAAATTCTGAGGATTTGGAAGTGTCGGAGCACTTTGATAATTTCACCATGCTGACGCTACCAGGCTTTTCTAATCGATTAAGTGGTATTTGGACTCGTGAGCAAGAGGAAAAGGCGATTGAGGCTATTTTGCCACCGGACATGGATGCGGATTGGGCGAAACTAATTACTGCTGAGGCGAAGAACAAAGGCGACGTTTGGTGGGAAAAAAATGTGAGCGCTGTTGGTGGCGGTGATACGACCGATACGACCGATACGACCAGAAGTCTTTCGGCAATCCTAGATATTGATGCCTATAACCAGATTCTTCATCAGCCGGTCGATTTAACTAAGTCGGGACAAACGTTAGAGATTCCATTTAAAGCGGCTAAGAGCCTTATGATCATTGCTTATCAGGCAGCGGGGAAGACGCTTGAAACGCGACCGATTTTCGGGTATCCCGGCTACGTAGTTACGGATCCCGCGGTCATTTCGGCTGTTCTTCCGGCTGATGCGGGCTACGTCGCGGATACCAACCAGCTGGTCTTTGGCCCGGCTGAGCAACAATCGGTGACGGTCACCTACATTCCCGTGGCCGATGCCAAGACCGTGACCATTCACTACGTCATGTCGGACGGCACCAAGGCGCCCGCGGACCGTATCGTGCGGGGAACCGACAACACCGTCACCGTGACGCATCCCCTGGTGACGGGCTACACGGCTAGTGAGCTGACAACGCCGATTGATTTTAAGCCGTTAGCCTTGGATGACGCCGCCGGCAACAGCACGAACCCAACCATGACGGTGACCTATCAGTCTGATAAACAGGCGCCGTCGACCGGTGGCACCACGGGAACGACTGGAACAGCCCCGACGCCAGCGGCCGATGAGGTAACGTCACCGCAGCCGGTGAAGATTTATGGCAAACGCGCACTGTACCGCTACTCACACGTTGATTTCAAAAAGAGTGAGCGGATCCAGTTCTACGCCAAGAAGGCCAAGGCGTATGCCCCAGTCTTCACGGCGGTCAAGCAAGTTAAGTCGCGGGCGGGAAATCTACGCTACGAGCTGGCAGATGGCACGTTTGTGACGGCGAATCCAGCATACACGGCCAAATTGTACTGGCAGGGCGCTTACCAGCAATTGTTCGTGACCCATCCGCGGGGAATCAATGCGTATCGGACGGATACCTTAAAGATCCGCGTGCGTCATTTGAAACAAGGTACGTCACTGGCGGTTAAACAAATCGTGAAGAAAAACGGTCAAACCCGGTATCAGTTGACGGATGGTACCTATGTGACTGGCAACAAGCGTTTTGTCTCGCCAACCCAACCACGGGTCGTCAAGCAAGTCCAAACGAAGCGGTCGGTCGGCTTGTACCGCGACGTGAATTTGACGCATAAGGTCAAAGGCATTCGACGAGGCACCCATTTGGTCGTTAAGGGCTGGGACTTTTCTCACGGCGAGTGGGCTAGTCGGAGCGGTGTCATGCGCTACCGCGTGGCCGGCGGGTATGTGAGTGCCAACCGGTCATTGGTGACGGTGATAAACTAGCAGTTAGGCAACTCACCGCCACTAGCCCCGTCCCCTGAGCGGCTAGCACCCAGTCACCCCGGAATCGTGGTTTACTGAAGGTGTTCAAGCTAGCGAAGGGAATTCGTGACTTGAGCCGTCGACCGGTCCGAATCCTAGAAAGCAGCTGTTAACGCATAACCGTTGCGGACGCGAGAGGTAGGGCCGGCACCACCCCAATGACTGCCTAGGCGGCTACTGGTATTTGTTAGGAAGCGCGAATCCGGCCGGGAACCATTGGCCGATGGCAAGGGGCACCTGCGACCCGTGAGAAGTTTCGTGCAGGTTAACCTTGTTTGACCGAGGGGTTGAGGCCATAGATAGGTGGTGCGCAGCCGCGGTCCACACTGGGCGTCTTGCGCAGGACGCTTCCAAGTCAGAAGCTCACGATTGTTGTGGGCTGGCCTTAACAATGTGAATGAGATAGCGACGCTTGGCTGGGGAGGAGACTTCTTGGTGGGGCGTTGCTATTTTTGTGGGGTGAGCGAGGGGGCCTAATGACTAAAGGACATATTCAAGTGTACTGATGGTAAATGATTGGGTGATTTGATTGCGCTAGGCAGAGAACTTGAAGTGTGGTAAGCTCGGAAAGGTAGCGTTATCGCTAGGAATGCTTTGTGGAGAAGTATATACTGAGCATTAATTATGATATTGGAGGGTATTGCCATGATAGGTCCTATTTTCAGCTATGTCTCAACTAGAACGACATCTGACACTGGTGCTATGGAGAAAAATGTTGAAAAGGAATATCAAATGTACGAGCGTAATTTTCAAGATACCTCTAAAACTGTTGGCAATTACATTCATAAGATTTCCAATAAAAAAGCAGTAGATTCAGCGTATCTGAACTTTATTGTTGGCAAAACAGTTGGAAATAATGTTGGTGAAGTAAATAAATTAAAAACGCAATTGAACAACAAGGACTTTGTTCAAGAGTATGCGGAAAGTATTATGAAGATCATGCAACATTCTAATAAACGGTTGAACCGTGTAGGTGAGGGCTTATCTAGCGAAGCCATTGATGTTGATACATCACTAGACCGACTTAATGTTTCTCACTCCGACATGATTCGAAAGATGAGTCGGTTGTTTAAGCAGATGCTGGATACTGAGAACCACTTTGAACATAATAATAAAGAAATGGATGTTCATGTTAGTTTTCCAGTTAGCTTGAAAGACCCTAAGAAAAACAGTTTTCTTATTGGAGGTGAAAATCATGATTGAAAGTTTGACCTCTATTAACTTAAGAAGTGTACAAATGGATGATTTACAGGCCGCGTTCAACCAGTATTCCAAAGATAATGGGTTGGATAAAACGCCAACAGAGCTTCAAGTGAAAATGGCGACCAATGTTAAAGGCAACGGGGTGAGTTCTAAGAATCCTAATAGGTTATCATTTTTAATCACCGTTGAGATGTTTTTTGGCACTCAGAAACCATCGGAAGCTGATGATGTCCTTGGGTCAATTAAGGTGATATATGAAGTTCGCGTGGTTGTTTCTGATTATTCAGGAGACTTAAATAGTCGAGAAAATATTGAGCAGGTTGTTCCGTACGATGACTTGCTTAGTATTGCTGAGCCATACTTCCGGGAAATGATTACGTCATTACTTGATCGAACGGAGCTGTCTCTAGGGACTATTCCTTATCGCTTCTGGGAGAAGGGGCAAGATGAGTAATGAACACAGTGTTCGTGACTTTCGCTTCCCAATGGAAAGTAATTCGAAGGATAGGTTGGTTCGTAAATACTACAGACTCGCATTTAAAGCACTAGATATTAATGCCTTCAAATCTAAGGAGGCATTTTTATTCACTATGCGCTTTTTTTATCGGCATTCACAGAACCGCGAGCGGTACGATGATGTTGTAGAGGATACTCAGATGGATTTGGAAACTGAGTTCTTGGATGAAGCGGATAATGATAATATCCAGACTATTATCAAGGGATTAGCATGGATCTATGGTCAAAAACCGGTTCTTTACCAAAAGATTCGTAGTACGTTTCTAGAACTTGTGACAGAAAAATTCGTGAAGAGTAAATGGCGGATGTCGACCAATATGATTCATCATGAGCCCAAGGTGATGGTTAGAAGAAGTCCGTTTTTCACTAGAAATGACCTGTGTAATGAGTCTAAAATTGACGTGGTTGCGTTGAAGCGTGCTGAAAGGCTGATGATTTTGGCTGAATGTAAAGCTAACCTAAATGGTTTCTTTGGGCGGTTAGAGGCAGGATTCAGGAACGTAGACGGACTAGCCTTAAAAGACCTGAGTAATTTTAAGCGGGATAGAAACAAGATTATGTATTTGGAGACCTTTAAAGAGAGATGCAAAACTTTGAAAATTTCAGGAACATTCAAGGGCTTGATGACAACATTTCTTGATTCTCGAGCTAATTTTCAATTCACTCATCGCTCAGACGAACGAGATATTGATCTGTATTTTGCGGAAGATATGGCAGAAGACTTGTTTGGTCAAATTAGCAGTTAGAGAATTGCGAGGTCTATCAAGTTAATAGATAAAATAAGCCTGTGATGGTCAGATTTTCTTTTCTGACTACCACAGGCTTATTTGCGTTTAAAATAGGCGACTACAGCCCATTACGGTTAAAGGTTAAACAATCAAGCCAAAAGTCAGTCTACTGTGCAGTCATGGTACTAGACCCACTCGTCAGTGCGTATGAACCGGCGGCGTTGTAGGTCAGGGCCAGCGACGTACTCCCAAAGGTGATGCCGGTTGGCAGGGAGGCCGTGTTCAGCGTGTACTTGGTGTACAGCTTGGCGCCAGCGGAATTGGTTGACTGGGTGGTCCCGTCAGATTCGTAAACGGGAACGTAGATCGTGTTCAATTTATCACTAGTCAAGGCGGCACTCAGGTCGCTTTGAGAAGCCGTGGTGCCACTGACGCCGGTGTAGTCCTTGGTGAAATTAGACTGGGCGGTGGCGACGGTCGTGCTGGCATCGGCGGCCAGGGCGTCGGTGGTGGTTAATTTGTCATTGGCCCCGGTCGTACTGCTCAACGCGGACGAGGAGGTAATCGTGATGCCCGCGGCGGCGTTGGCGGTGACAGGCACGGTCACGCTGCTGCCCCAGGTGTCGGTGCTGGTCACGTAGGTGTTGGTGGCGCTGGTCAGACTGTAGCCGGCTGGCAGGTAGGTCGCGGAGCCGATGGCCGTGTTGACGGTCGCGGCGTCATCGGTTCCCAGGGCGGTCCCGGATTTGGCATCGCTCGCGGTGATCAGAACGCCACTCTTGACGCTTTTGCCGGTACTGCTGTCGACGTAGTTCACGGTGACGCTCTTGGCGCTGGTGATGGCGCTGTTCTCACCCGTTTGCAGGGCGCCGGCGTAGATCCAGCCACTGATCTTGGCATTGTTGTTGTCGGTCACGTGGTAGTAGAGCGAGCCTTCCTTGGTCTTGGTGGCGGCGGAGTCGACGGTAAAGGCATCCGTGGCGAGGGCGCTGGTGCTGTTGATGACCTTGGTGGCCTTGTATTGGGTGTACTTCGGCGCGCTCCAGAGGGTGTTGGCGGTGCCCGGACTCTTCAGGTAGTAAGTCTTGGTCGTTGGCGTCGTGGCCGCGGTGGTGGTGCTAGCGGTCTTGATGCCTCCGGCAAATGTCCCCGCGGTGGTGCCGCCGTAGATGTAGCCCCGGTATTTGCCATCCATGGAAACGACGCGGTAGTAAACGGACCCGCGGTTGGTGGTCTTCTGGCCGTAAGCGCGGAAGTAGCTAGCGGACTTGTTGGAGTTGGCCAGTTTCTTCATAGTTGCCTTGGAAGCTACCACTTTGGCTCCTTTGACCGTGCCAGGCTTGGTGTACAGCGCGTTGGTCCCGGTGGACGCCACGTTGCGGGCGGTGGCGTCCGTCTTCAGGGTGGTGTAGGCCCCGGCGGTCGCATAGGACTTGGCGGAAGCACTCGTCGTCTCGGCGATGGTCGCGACACCGGCGAGGCTGAGGGCAGCCAGGCCAAGGGTAACTGATTTCTTTAAACTAGATTGCATGTCTAGGTCTCCTTTGTGATCTGAGTCGTTAAGTTTGCGCTTAACAGGAGTTAGTATAGCAAGGAAATTGGTCAAATGAGCGCGACCCCCGAGTTATGACGGACGATGGGCATCCGGGGATTAGCTAGCGTGGGTGCGGGTTGGAATGGGGGTTCGTTGGGGATAAGGGGACGGCGATTTGCCGTGGGGAGCGGATGTGGCGGGGACTGGTGATTGAGGTGGTGAATGGTTGGGTGGTGGTGTTGGGATTTTTTGGGTGGCGTTTAGGTTGGGTTAAGTTAGGTTTTGATTTGGTAAAGGTGCGTTAGAAAAGGTCAATCAGCCTTTTCAGACTATCTTTGTGATTATCTGGTTTGAAGATGATTTCAAAGGTGAATCCCTGATTGTTTTTGGAGTTAAGAGGTAGGTAAGTAATCTTATCGGTCGGATTCTGGAGACGGCCAGTTAGACCACCTGGATAATAGGAAAAGGCTTGGTTTAGACCAACCAGCATTTGCATCTGTTCATAGGAGGGTTGATGAATGATGGTTAGCTCGTTCGCAAATGGTCCCAGGTTGGCTTGAAAGGCCTGCTTGAGATAATCCGATTCTTCACTGCTGTAATACAGAATCGGCTTTTCCCTTAGTGCATTTTCTGGCAAGGTTGTGTGAGTGGCAAGTGGGTCGGCAGCACTGATGCCAATGAAGGTGGTGTTTGATAGTACAGGGAGGTTAGTGAGCCCCAGTTGTTGGTAGTCGTAGTGATAACTAGCTGTATCAAGAATGATGGCACAATCTAACTCACCAAGAAGTACGTCGGAGACTAGGTGTTCAATCCCAGCTTCTTTTATAGAAACAGAAATCTCGGGTGGTAAGTTAAAGAGGGCATCCTTCAGAACCGCACCGTCGAATGGTGAAAAGTAACCAGCGTTTAATTGCTGACTAGCCGTTTTATCTAGGTTTTGTAGCTCGTAGCTTGTGGTATTCATGATGTTTAGAAGTTGGTTGGCACGCTTCAAAAAGTGGGTCCCAGCGACGGTTAGGGTGATCTTATTACTTTCACGTAGAAACAGCTGGGCATGCAGATCTTCTTCCAATGAACTGATTCGTTTGGAAACAGCGCGTTGTGAAATGTAATTTTTATCTGCAACTTTTTGGAAACTGCCGAGCTGGGTGACTTCAATAAATAGTTTGAGAAGTTCCGTATCCATCAGGTAATCCTCCTTAGGCCGAACCTAAACGTTCGGGTGCAGTCTTTTTTTACCATAATACTCTAAAGCGTAAGTCAATTACAATGGACTTGTAAAAGGATGAGCAAACAGTCTAGGAGGCAATTAAGATGAAAATTAAAACAGCAATTGCAGCAGAAAAAGGCGCACCGTTAACGATTATTGATGCCCAGTTGGATGAACCTAAAGCAAACGAGGTTTTAGTAAAAGTCGTTGCATCTGGTATTTGTCATACGGATGCGGTCGGTCGTGACGGCGGGATGTTATCACCTTTCCCAGTAGCCTTGGGACATGAAGGGGCCGGCATTGTTGAAAAGGTTGGGAGTAGTGTTCAGACGGTTCAACCGGGAGACCATGTTGTTGTTTCATTTTCCTATTGCGGTCATTGTGACAACTGTTTAGCAGGTCATCCAGTCATGTGCACGCACTTCAATGAGCTGAACCTGGAAGGTGCCAATTATGATGGCACTCACCGACTACATACGATTGACGGTGACGATATTTCTGTGTTCTTAGGTCAATCGTCATTCTCGAACTACATCGTTTCGGATCAACACAACCTTGTCAAAGTTGATCCGGATGTTGATTTACGTCTCCTGGGTCCTTTAGGCTGTGGGATTCAAACCGGCGCCGGGACTGTGCTTAATTACATCCATCCTAAGTTTGGTGAATCGATTGCTGTCTTTGGGACTGGTGCGGTTGGTCTTTCTGCAATTATGGCGGCTAAAATTGTTGGAATGGACCATATTATTGCGGTTGATATTTTCGACAAACGTTTGGATTTAGCCAAGGAATTAGGTGCAACTGAAGTCATTAATAGTAAAAATGAAGACGTTGAGAAAAAGATTCGCGAAATCATTGCGAAGGGCGTTGATTACGCCATTGATACAACTGGTGTCTCACCAGTTATCAAGAACGCTATTCACGTTTTAAAGCCGGCAGGTGACTGTGTCTTAGTCGGTGTTGGTGGTGAAATTACCTTAAATGTTATGAGTGACATCCTTCTTGAAGGTAAAAACTTAACTAGCGTGCTCGAGGGTGATTCGGTGCCACAAATCTTTATCCCTCAGATGGTTGATTACTACAAGCGTGGATTATTCCCATTTGATAAGATGATTAAGTTCTTTGACTTTGATCAGATCAATGAGGCATTCGCGGCGTCTAAGAATGGTAGTGTTTTGAAGCCAGTGCTGGTTTTGTAGCGTAGGTTACTAAAGCTAAAATGAAATAGAGATGAGGCCTCTTCCAGTTTTGGAAGGAGCCTCATCTTTTTACGAACTATAGTACATGGTCAAATACATATCCTGATTACTATTCCCAAATCCCTTACCAAAAATAGTGCAGCCGCCAACATGCTCAGCATTGGCCTCAACCGAGATACGAAGCTTCAGCCGGCTAGGCAGGGGCATGAGGTCCGCGATGGTTGTGCTGCTAACCATTTTGCCGCCAATCCAAGTACCTTTGCTGGAGATGAGAACCGTCAACATGGTTCCGTACTGATTGAACTGTGATGGGGTCCACAGCGGGGTGTACTTCCCCCGTGTATCGGCAAAGTCGCCAGGGCTGGTCCAAGTTCCTAGTCGATGGTCATTTAGCGTGAACGTGATGTCAGAGGGCCAATCGCTATTGGACAAAGGAATTTCTGACCCCATCTCAGCTGAAAGCGTTATCATTTCAACGTGGTCGCTGGGGCTTAGATAGTTCCCAATCTGGTATTCGACAAAGCCTTGGCTGAACCATAAGATTCTGGCGTTCATCCGTTGCGAGTCCAGAAAGTATTTAGGTTCATCTACGTGGCCAATAAAGCTGTTCAAATCAGCGAGGCCACAGGTCGGTTTGACGTCAAAGTCATTGAACAGACCGACGGGGATGTCGATTCGTTGGGAATTCAAGGCTGAATTGACCTGACGGGGAACCTCCATTTTAACTTCATCGACGCTGATGTGAGAGACCTTACTCTTGCCATCTTTGGTAAAACTGATGAGGCCAGCCTTTTGGAGCTGATTGACGTGACGCAGCGTGAGCGGTTGACTCAGGCCTAGCTGTTCGGCCAGTTCCTTAACACTGTAAGGTCGTTCGCAGAGCAAGCGAATAATATGGAGTCGCACAGAGTTAGCTAAAGCTTTATAAACAGGTAGTGATTTATCAGTAACATCTACGAGCATCGTGAAATCCTCCATTCTTGATAAAATTATTTATATGTACGGGGTCAGATACCCTTGTCTATCTATTAACAAGTATAAAAGGTTATCTGAAGAACTTCAATTACCATTTTTGTTAAGTGAAACGGCATTTATCGGATTCAATTGTCTATAAGTTATTGTAACCGCTGTCATACTTGCTAAACTGTACCTGTAATCATGAAAGACAGATGTAAATCTGATTGATTAATTTAGCGAAGGGGATATTTATAATGAAGTCTACATACAGCTACGATAAGCTATTTGAAATTGGTAAGGTTGATCCTAAGGTTTGGAGTTCCTTTACAGAACATTTAGGCCGTTCCATCTATGGTGGGATTTATGACCCAGACAAAGATTTCTCCGATGAACATGGTTTCCGTAAAGATGTTAAGAAGGAAGTCAAGGACCTGAACCTTGGGGTTATCCGTTACCCCGGTGGGAACTTTGTTTCTAATTACAATTGGAAAGACGGTATCGGCCCTAAGAAAGACCGGAAGAAGACCATGGAATTTGCCTGGTCCAGTATTGAAACCAACCAATTTGGTATCGATGACTTCTGCGAATGGGCAGAAGAAGTCGGTGTTGAACCCATGATTGCTGTTAACTTAGGGACTGGGAGCATTCGTTCCGCCGCTGAGTTAGTTGAATACTGCAACCATGATCATGGCACTTACTGGAGTGACCTGCGGATTAAGAACGGTCACCGTAAGCCATACAACATCAAGTACTGGTGCTTAGGGAACGAGATGGAAGGCGACTGGCAAGCCGGACATATGTCTGCTGAAGAATATGCAAAGAAGGCCCGAGAAGCTGCCAAGATGATGAAGTGGGTCGACAAGAGCATCAAGTTAGTTGCCTGCGGGAGTAGTTATGAAATGCTGCCAACGTATCTGGAATGGGACCGGACCATCATGAAGGAACTCTACCCATACGTTGATTACATTTCTACCCACAATTACAACATGAATTCTGGTCAAGGGAACACCGACTTCTTAGCTTCTTGGAAGCAATTGGATACGCACATTAAGAACACGAAGAACTCTCTGAACTTTGTCCAATCCTTACAGACGAAGTACCGTGACAAGCAGATTAAAATTTGCCTGGATGAATGGAACGTTTGGAACTTCCAAGACATCAAGTTGGATAACTTGGACGATCTGAATGGGATGACGACGTTTGAATTGACGAGTGCTAAGAAGTGGGAAGAACATCCAGCCATCTTACAAGAAAAGTATTCACTGTTAGATGCCTTAACCGTTGGTGGCTTAGGGATTGATATTCTGAACAACACGGATGCTGTTGAAATTGCCTGCTTAGCCCAATTGCTCAATGTTATCGCACCTATTACGACTGACGAAAAAGGTAACCTGTTAAAGCAAACAATCTACTACCCATTTGCTCTACTAAGCAAGTACGGTCGTGGCACTGTGCTGCAACCACAAGTCTCCGGTGACACGCAGAAGACTTCTTACGGTGTCATCCCCGTAATTGAAAGTGCCACAGTTTACGATGAAGCTAAGCATCAATTGCACGTCTTCGCTTTGAACTCTGATACTGAGAACGACGCAACGTTGTCCTTGAACTTCACCCGTTTAGGCAAGACTAGTTTGACCCAACACATTCAATTTACTGGAAATGATTTGGAAGCCCGCAACACGTTTGAAGATCCGGAAAAGGTGGTTCCTACCGAAGCAACGGTGAAGGATGCTAACGCAACCGATATCGTTTTGGCCAAGGGCTCATGGAACGTTTTGAACTTTGACGTTGAATAATCAGGGGTGAAAATATGGAAAGCGCAGAGAAACAAGAGTCCGTATCTTCCTCACTTAAAGAAAACCTAGGCTTTAAGGATTACCTTGGCTTTGGTTTCGGGGATATGGCGGTTAACTTTACCTTTGCTTCACTAGGAATGTTCGTAGTCTACTTCTATACTGATGTGATTGGTATCTCGGCCGGAATCATTGGGACGTTGATGCTGTTCTCACGGTCATTTGATGGGATCATTGATGTTGTGGTTGGTAGCTTGGTTGATAAGACCCATAGTCGTTGGGGGAAGACCCGACCATGGCTGTTGTACGGGGCTTTGCCATTTGCCGCGCTGACGATTTTACTATTCGCGGTGCCAACGAGTTGGTCTGAAGTTGCCAAAGTTGTCTACATCTTTGTTTCGTATAACATTTTGATGGTGTCCTTCTCAACGATTGCGATTCCTTATGGGACCTTGAACTCATTGGTTACCCGGGATCAACATCAACGGGAAATCTTCAACTTGTTCCGGATGTTCATGGCCCAAATTGGGGTCTTGATTGTTACCAACGCGACGATGCCACTGGTTAACTTCTTTGGAAACAAACAGGTTAGCTGGGTGATCACGTACGCAATCTTATCCGCAATTTCAGTTGTTCTGCTGCTGATTGTGTTCAAGTCACAACGTGAACGGGTTCAGGAGGCACCAAAAGAACAGATTCCACTGAAGACCAGTTTAAAGGCCGTTTGGCACAACAAGTACTGGTGGATTGCAACAATCTTCTTCATTATCTACAGTATCGGTTACGCGCTGAACCAAGGGAGTACGATTTACTACGCTAAGTACATTTTGCATAACGATTCCTTAGTTGGGGTCTTAACGATTGGTTACTTAGCACCTGTTCTGATTGGCTTTCTCGTTATTGCTGGATTATTTAAGAAATATGGTAAGACGAAAGTCATGGTTTACGGTTCTTTGATCAGTATCGTTGGTTACTTGGTCACGTTGGTTGATGCCAAGAGCTTTGGCATGGTCATGACGGCCCAAATCATCAAAGGTATCGGGCAAGCACCACTGCTTGGTGGTGTTTGGGCAATGTTCCCTGACACGATTGAATATGGGGAATGGAAGACCCACGTCCGGATTGAAGGATTGCTCTACAGTGGCGGTAGTTTAGGCCAAAAGATTGGTGTTGGTCTTGGGACTGCGTTGACTGGCTGGGTATTAGCTTGGGGCCATTACGATGGAACTCTGGCAACGCAATCAGGTAGTGCGATTCAAGCGATTTATCAATTGTTTATTTACATTCCAGTTATCATTTACATCCTGCAAATTGTTATGTTGTGGATGTATGACCTGGACAAGAAGTACCCGAAGATTATGGCCGATTTGGCTGAACGTAAAGCTGAATAGGTGTATTGGAAAAGCCATGTTTGACCGCTGTTTGTTGGCGGTTGGCATGGCTTTTTTTGCTCGTATAACGAATTGTTTATAAACTTGAAATGCTAATCTTGGAATAATAAATGATGTTGAAGTATACTGGATACATGCTTAGTAATTCCAGTGGTATTGACCGCAAATTTTGCTCGAAAGAGTGCTAGTCTTACTCCCGTGCCATGGTTATGCGGTGCCGCCACAACCGCCAAGCACTCATGTCGCATCTTAGCATTTGCCAGTCGTAATGAATGGTCGTGTGGAAATGTATTCACCGTATTGTGGGGATGTCGAGTCTGCATTATCGTTGAAATCGATTGAGCTCAGCTCCATAAGTAGCGCTCGGCTTGATGAATGAGGTAGCGTGTGGAGACGCTAGAAATGAGTGGGAAGTAGTAAGTGGTATCGTCAATCTAAAATTCAGCATGAGGTTCGTTCAGAAATAGTTTTTTGGGCGGTTGGTTAATTAAGAGATGTAACGTTTTCAGAGCTTTCCCCTTCATGATCAATAATTTGGGCGGTCTGACAGTTTTATGTCAGCAATTATTGAAAGGAGGGCTTCATAAATGAAACATTCAATGAAGTATTCAATGAAGCATGCTAAGCATAGGGGGAAGTGGCGATTGTTAGAGTATTGGCTTTCGCTTAAGGAAAATACGGTTGTAAGGATGTTTAATAGGCTACTGAAAATTGTGGCGATTTTCGATAGTGTGAAAGCTGGCTTGCCTATTATTATCTTTACGTTGCAAGCAACCGTTGGAGTTCTCCAGTGGGTGATTTTAATCCTAAAGGGGCTTTATAATTTCCTTTCTCAAGTTACATCTCTTTTTTGTTGTCTTCAGAAGGGAATACATAATGTATTGGAAAAGTTGTCCACTATATGGAGTAGAGTCAAAAAGAAAATTATCATATCTGTTAAAGGTATCTCTGAATTCACTTAGAGATGTTGATTTGAATTACCCTTCTGAAAATTTTGAAGAAAAGGGTCGCAATCTCACGAATCCCTCGCCAAAATTGAAAACGGTTTTAGAAACAATTTTGAATTATTTGTTCAAACTTAGAATTCCTCAATATGAGTTTGGAGGAATCAAAGGACGAAATGCAGTTCAGAATGTTCAGTGTCACGTGGGCCATGGATATATTCTCAGAACCGATATTCGGCATTTCTTCCCCAATACTAATTACAATAACGTTTATGACTTTTTTCGGAATAAAATGAAAATGTCGATTGATTGTGCAACGATTATATCGTTACTGACGACGAACATTGCAGCTGGTGCTCAGCATCGGTCTTTAGCGCAGGGATATCCAACAAGTCCGGTTCTAAGTCTGTTAGTTTACTTGAATTTATTTGATGAAATCGATTACTATGCAAGAGCGCATGATTTTACATTTACGGCATATTATGATGACTTGACGTTATCGTCAACCAGTATCATAAATAAGCAACATCTTCGTAAAGTAAAGCATATTATCAGAAAATACGGATTTGAAGCGCATCCTAAGAAAACAAAACTTGTGATAGTTACTGAAATACATTCAAAAATTAAGATTACTGGAGTTCTATTGCAAAAAAATGGATTATATATTCCAAAGAAACTGTATAAAAAGCTACATGAGGCGGTTTCTTTAATTGATCCAGTGCTGAATGGTAACTTAAAGTACAGTGACGACGATAAGAAAAAATTGGTGGAGCAAGTACGAGGGTGCATAGCCGCCATTGAAGCTATTAGCCTTGAAAATGATTTTCAAGGCTATAGGGACCAGGCTAGACATCTAGAGAAAACGATTGACTATGAACAATTAAGTGAAAATAAATAGGAAAAATGACATATCTTGTTAGAAGTCTAGCCAGATTTGAAAATCGCATGATACCATTATCAAGAAAGATAAAAAATATTAGGTTAGCGTAGTCTGAAAAGGTTATGTTGCCTTCTTGATAAGGGGAAAAGCTATGGCTATGTTTTTAAGCTTTTTTGAATTAGGATCAGTTTTTGATTTTGTTGAACTAATTATGGGTATGATTAATGATCAAGTTAATTTGGTTATTAAAATAGTCGAATGTCATTATAATGATTTTGGAGGTATGGGATCAGTCATCTTTCAGAAGCAGAAAATGGTGGCCTCTTTCTCTATTAAGGTGTCTTGCTATAATAAGGGGAAGGTACCAGTTGAGCTGGAGCGGTCGGGATTGGAGTTTAAAAATAATTTGCATAGTCCAATTCATTTGGATCCTTTTGGAAGACCGTATTTGCTTCAGGGGCAGAAGGCTGAGAGCGCTTTTCAATATAATCAATGTGAGCAAGATGAACGTAAATTTTGTAAAAGTAAAATGAAGGCGAGACCCTTTGTAATGGATGCCAGTGGCAAGATATATCATGGAAAGTGGACTGAAGTAGAAGTGCCAGTTGCAAATGGAGTAATGTAATTTATAATCTCTCTTGATGGCATTTACGTTGGATTACTTGAGTAGAGATGAAGTGCAGAAGATTAAAGCTAGTTGGTAGTATTAGAAATGAGGGCTGTTCCCGTATGGGGGATGGCCCTCATTTCTTAGCAAAACTGTAATTGATTACAGTTGCCGTAGCGATGAACACTTCATAGGTATATTCTAGAACTAACCAATTAATTACGGAGGTGGACATTGTGAAGAAGGAGAAGCAAATCAGTCCGGTGACCAAGCGGTATCTGTGGCTGGGGACGGCAATTGTGGTGGGATTAGTTCTGATTGCGCTGGTGCTCCATTTAGCCTTTCGGATGGAACTGGGGAGTGTTTCTGATCTGGTCAGTGGCTTGGGCGCCATCATTGCTATCTTGGGGATAGGCTGGCAAACGACGGTACAGACAGAATCTGAAGATGAAAAACGCCGTAAGGATAGCCGGCCATTTAGTATTTCCATGCGCTACCGGACGGATATTTTGCAGGCCAATGACGTCTATATGTATGGTGAAATGTTTGCCTCGCAGGCGTTGAAGTTGTCCCGAGAAAAATCTGATGCTCGAATCGACAAGGTGCTACGAGAGATGCGGGGCCATGCGGTTGGCACGATGCGAATTCAGCTCCAGGGGGATTCGCCCATCTATAATGTCGTTTTGCGACTGGTGAATGGTAACCTCAAATTAAGTCCCAATCCTAAATATCAATATGATGATGAAACGTTATTTATTCCCATCCTTAGACCCGGCACTCGTTACGTGTGGTTAACAACAGGAACACTGGTTAAAATAGGTGAGTTTACGTCAGGGACAACGCCTAAGTTTGACACGTTAAAGCCGAAAGACCTGGAAGACGCGACTGCTGGCGAGGTGAGTTTCACCACACTGACGCGGGAAGAGGGGACTATCGCGCTTAAGAAGGATTCAGAGAAGAACACAAAATTATTGCCGGAACCAACCGTTTACGTGGATGCTAAGCAGGCCGAAAAAGCCCGAGCAAAGGCGGATAAGCATATTCGGTACAGTGATTCTGCTGGATATTCTACGCGGGTCTTTCAGGTAGCTGATGAAGCGTAATTGAAAATTTCTGTATATAGAAAAACCGACTATTCCCCATTGGAAAACAGCCGGCAAAAATAACGAAATTAAGCTTCCAGCGCAACCACACTAGACGTTTGAATAAGTTGCTTGAAGTCGGGACCCACGGCGAACCAGTCGGCGTGGCTGAGGAAGCCTTGCAGGGCCACCATCAGGTCAGCGGCGGTCAGTTCTGTGTCAGCCAGCAGGGTGCCATCGAGGATGGATTCGGCGTAGAATTCGCGTTTGCCGGTCTCCTCGTTCTTATCGTGTGTGCCCTTCCAGGCCTTGAGTGGCGTGTCTTGGTCGATGGTCAGGACTTGGTTATTGGCGAGCGTAAGTTTGATGGACATGGTGCACCTCATAGTTTTAGATTTGATTGGTCTATTGTAACGTAGATTGTGAGTGGGGGAAACCAATCCGCCTAAAAAATGAGTGTCAAAAGCACAAGTAACGCCCGAATTTAATAGGCGTTACTTGTGCTTTTTTGCTTGCCACGCGTTGATCGCCAGTCGTTTACGTTTCTGCCGGGCCCGGTCCTTTCGAATGCGCTCGGCCTGTCTTTCATCTTCGGCGGTCCACAGGCCACAGCCGTGTTCTGTAAATAGGTCGCGTTCACAAGTGCCGCGGGCCTGGGCGAACGTATAGCGGGCGGTGTCGAACAGCAGGGTGATCACGCCTTGGTGGTAGGCGTTGTCCCAGATGATGCGGACCAGCACCACCATGTCGTGCTGCCTGAGATAGTCGTGCAAGGGAGCCAGTGCCTCACCGTTGGGGTCAACTAGGTCGAGTGCACGATAATTTAGATTGGTGATGATGCCCCAGCGCAACAGGTGGGCATGGACCGCGGCCGGCGATTGGAGTTGTGCGTGAAAATGGGCGTTGGGGGTTGAACGCATGAGCTAGTCTCCCTTCCATTTCGCACCAAAAAGCCGGGTAGCCGCCGTGAGCAACTACCCGACTGAATGGCCGAGCTTAATCATGGGGGTCGCCAACTGACAAACGCCTGAGCATTACGCCAGTCGCAAGGTGGTAACGGCCACCAGATAGGCGGTTTAGCCGTTGCCATCTTGAAGTTTAGCATAGGTTGGTGGGATCGCCAGTCCAACGGTGTTCTCAGCCGGATGTTGGGAAAGGTTGGGGGCGCAACCGTGTGAGTGGGGGTATACTGAGGAGGTAATGATAATAGTCGGGGAGGATTTTTTGATGAGAAAATGGGTTGTGGCAATTGTCGTTGGTTTGAGTATTGGGTTGGTGGGGGAGACGCAGGGGAAGGGTGCTCATTTGTAGGGATGATGGTGCCAGCGTGATACACTAGTTAAAAACTAAGCGATACTACGAGGAAAATTAAGATGAGGATTCAGAATTTAGGCCCCATTTCAGATGCAACAGTTCATTTAAACAATTTAACGCTATTCATTGGAGATAACGACACTGGAAAGACGTTGGCAGCATACAGCGTTTTTGCTTTTCACAATTGGTTAGAACAGTTTGTTCCTGACTTGTTCTCTATGGAGGATTTTAATGGGTTGCGGATGAGCGCTAAAATTCAAATTAATATTCAAAGATTACAGGATTCATTGAGGCAGAAATTAGTCGAGGCGTTTAACGCTTTGAATGAAGAAGGACAGTACTTTCAGGACTTCTTTAGAGATGAGTCGACGTATAAAAGTGGCGTTACTAAGATCACGATTGACAATCAGGATCTCAATTTGTTTGGGCTTCGTATGGACGAGGCTCGCCTTGCATACGCAACTGTGATCCAAGATGGCCAAAGTAAACGTCAAAATTATGCGCTGACGTTTGAAGCTGTTGATGGCGATTTAAGAATCTCGAAAGATGAGATAGTGGAGAGGCGTGAGATTTCCTCTTCAGAACAAGTATTGGTTCGCCTTAACCGGATGCTTGAAGGCTTTTTCGTTGATAGTTTAACCAGTAGCGTCTATCTACCCGCAGAGAGAATGGGTATCAACGTCCTTCAATCACGCTTAAACAATCAAATTGTCGCGGAGAGCTTTGCTAATCCGCTTGCCGTCAGAAGTTCAGTTGAACGATATCCTTGTCCAATTGAAGCGTATATCAAGTATTTAAATGGGGCGTTGAATTTGGCAGGTAGACCATATGATGAGAAGGAATCGGTTGAAGAGATTCGGCTGCTGCGGAAATTAGTGCCAGGAACGTTTTCATTTGATGAAATGACGAATCGTATCAAATATCAGGCTTCGAGCGACAACTCTAAGCAGATTGATGTTAGTTTAGTTTCGTCGTCTCTTAAGTCGTTGTTAGGGATTGAGCTGTTCTTTAAAAATAGAGACATTTACAATTGGTTGATTATTGAGGAGCCAGAAATGGGTCTGCATCCAACGAAACAGACGGTGATGATGGACCTACTCTACCAGTTCACAGTGGCCGATGGACATGTCGTGATAGCCACGCATAGTGATTATTTGGTAAAAGAACTCATCAATCAGGTTCTAGCGTCCAAATTAACTGATAGCTACAAGCACGTGGAGATGGCTGATAAAGTAGTTGTGTATGAGTTTTCCGAGTCAGGTGTTAGAAATTTAGGTGATATCTCTAGTCAAAATCAAGCTGGCCTGGCCAATTTTGATCGAACAACAGATGAAATCAACAACCGGTATTACGATTTGTTGGAGAAAATGGACTCTAATTCTGAGGGACTTTCTCATTATTAATAAAAAACTTTACGAAAATTTGGACGTTGCGGTCGCCTGATAGGGGTGGCGCCAACGCCCTTTTTATTTATCCAGTTATACCGAATATAATTATTTACATGGAGTATTTTGCATAGGCTATATCAATTTGCTGGGGCTTCTTGGTATACTACCCGAGAACAACTAAATCTATTTTCTAGGGGAGAAAATTATGCAAGCACAATTAGCGAAATCGTTGTATTTAGGCTTAGCAGCGCTGAGTTTAGGGGCTGTGGCAACGGTCACGACGACTGCCACGAGCGCAGACGCCGCTTCTAAGGCCAAAGTTGTGTCCAAGTCTTCACTGGGCAAGGACAGCAAGAACGTTGAGTTGACTGGCGCAAACGCCATCTACTCAAAGCCAGGAACGGTGAAGGGCGCCAAGACGGTGGCTTCCAAGAAGACCGTGAAGAAGCTGGCTAGCTCAACCCACTCCAAGGACTACTTCCGGGCCTACTACATGGCCGTTACGAACCGGGGAACGGTCTACTACAAGGTCGTTTCAATGAACGGTAAGTACCGTGGTTACATCTACGGCGGTAAGGTCAAGGGGACGATTGGTGCCGGTATCAAGGAAGCTCAAACGACCAAGGAAGCTACGATGCCAACACGGACGGCTGGTTTCCACATCAAGGACGTGAAGAAGAACACGTTGTGGACCGCACCACAACACACGACTTACAAGGCCCACAAGGTGAACATGTATGGGACGACTAAGGAAGATACCTTTACTGTGTCTAAGGCAGAAACTAAAACTAAGGAAGGTTCACTGTACTACTACGTGACTTCCGATAAGAACTCTGATGTTTCCGGTTGGATCTTTGCGGGTAAGGGTTACAACGCTAGCGCAACCACCCAAGAACTCGGCGGCTTGTCCATGACGATGGCCGAAGCAACGCCAACTGAGAACAACAGTGTGACGGTTAACTACTTGGCTCCTAACGGTAACTCTGTAGGTAAGTCGACGTTTATTACGACGCTTACTGATACTAAGAAAGATGGTATGGTGGGCAATGACTCTAAGAATATTAACGGTCAAACCCTTGCAGTCTTTGCTAAAGATTCAAAGAATGCACCAGAAGGTTACTCCGTAGATAGTAGCACAGTAGTAGATTCTGAAAAAGCGATGTATGGTGGTACAGTAAACGTTAAGGTATACAAGTCTGCAACTTCAAAGATTGTTTTCTATCTTGCCTCAGGAAACACGGTTGATGCAGGTACAGAAATCAAAGACACTGAATTCTTGAATGGTAAACCAGCCATTACAAAACCTCAGGCAGCATCTTTAACTGGAGACGTTACTAAGAGTGTTCTCACTGCTAGCGGAACGATTACTGATAGTTTCTTCTCAAAGCCAATCTATTCAAAGGTATTGACTGCTACTAATGAATTTACGGATGACAGTAATAATGTAGTTAAAAAGGGTGAAAAATTCTATAAACAGTATAGTTATGATGCAGGTGCCACTAAAACTGCAAACTCAAATGTTAAATATGGTGATACTATCAGAGTGGTATTGAAGGTTGTAACGATTAGTGCCACAAAGGTAACGGATATTCCTAATGCAGATAATGGGAATACGACGGATTATTAACATTTAAATCTATATAGAAGAAATATTAATAAATAGGGGAACGATTCTAAGGGATTGTTCCCCTATTGACATAGAGACGATATTAGAAAATGGTGGTGATTGCTGTGTTGTTTGGAATTATTGCAGTTGGATTAGTATTTGTTTTTTGGATTGGTTCCACGAATGAAAAAGAGGACGAGTCCATTACACAAGAAATAGAATTTACTAGTCGTAAGTCGGAGGTTAAAAAGATTAAAGAATGCAACGAAGTACTAATCCAGGAGGGAAAGGAAAAGGAAAGAAATCAGGAAAAAATTAAGGAAATTGACCCATATGAATTGTCTGAAGTTGAAAGGAAAAGGCTGCTAGAAAGCTTACCAATAAATATACGAAAAGCAATTTATATTGATGAATATTACATGGGAGGTGATATTTCGATGATTGATTCGAAGTTGCCGATAAGCAGAACTTTAGATCTAACGTCAGATTGTTTGAATTCTTATAAAGGAAGCATTGAAAAATTTAGTTATCGTGAAGCAACACCGAAACAACGTAGGGCTTATATTGACTGGTTATTTAAGCTATCAAACAAGCCAAATGGTACGGAAAATGTCATAGGACTTGGAAACAATTTTTATGCGATGATGTTTATTAAGGGGCTAGAAAGAAAGATAGTTTATGGGCATGAAAAAATGGCGTTTAAATGGATGAGCTACTTACAGAACGCGTTCTACTTGAATTATATTGTTACTGATGAAATAGTTAATGCCTTCCTGTATTACGCTTTAAGTACAGGAGATTTGAAATATATTAAAGAATATAAAGCAAGTATAGTAATGGGGACATATGAAAGTCAGGAAAAGAAAGTCATTTTTTCAGTGTTAAGTGAAAAAGGAGTCAGGGAACTCGACTTGTACTTGCTTGCGAGGAATCCGACCGTTAGTCCATTGCTGGAGGAAACACTTGGATTCGAACTAGGTGAGAAGGCTAGACGAAAGTGCTTAATTATGGCATTGGAAGATACGGATTATGACCAGACATTATATAATGACGTAAAAATAGAGTCTAAAACTTGCGATAGAGATGAGCAAATTAAAGGATATGAGGTTGAGTGTGTATTAGGAAATTACAGTATAGGTTACAGAAAGGTAGTTATCAAACCTTTGAGTAAGGATAAGCACTATGCACGAGTAGTGCAAAATGTTTTAGAAAAGGCACGTGCCTACATGGCTGAAAAAAAGAAGGGAAATCCACAGATAAGCTTCGTATCAGATGATGCAGTGAGAACTGGAAAATTACGATTTAATGAACTAGCAAAACTGTCAGGTCAGCAATTTGAACGTATAGTTTATCAAGTATTAGTTTTAAATGGATATGAGAAGGTGTCGGTTATCGGAGCCAGTGGAGATCAAGGGTTAGATATTATAGCACATAAAGGGAATATAAAAATTGGTTTTCAGTGCAAAAGATATATTAATAACGTTGGGAACAAAGCTGTACAAGAAGCCTATTCAGGGCGGACGTATTACGCTTGCGACAAGGTGATTGTAGTCACAACAAGTGATTTTACGGAAAGTGCTGTTGAATTAGCAAGTAAATTAAAGGTTGAATTATGGAACGAGGAAATTTTTCGTGGATACTGGAGTGAAGGCTTGCGAATCCATAAAGGAAGTGAATTAGTCTGACAAAAGCCGCTACCCACAAGAAAGTCCGTGGTTAGCGGCTTTTTAAGCATTTCCAACCGTCTTAAGGTAGTTTAAAAATGTCTAAATATGCGTAATTTGTGAAGATTTTTGGTATACTGTATTCCGTTAACAAATAAACTTATATTTCAGAGGAGAAATTATAATATGCAATCAAGTTTAGCAAAATCGCTTTACATTGGTTTAGCTGCGTTGAGTTTTGGTGCCGTTGCTACGGTCTCAACTACTGCCAACGCTGCTAGCAAGGCCAAGGTTACTTCAAGCCAAACCTTGAAGACTGCTGCCGACACTCGTAACGTTGAAGTAACGGGCAAGAATGCTCTTTACTCAAAGCCAGGGACTGTTAAGGGTGCCAAGGTTGTTGCTTCCAAGAAGACGATGGCTAAGTTGGCTTCATCCAAGAAGTCTGCTGATTACTTCCGTGCTTACTACCAAAAGACCACTAACAAGGGCTCCGTTTACTACAAAATCGTTTCTATGAACGGTAAGTACCGTGGTTACATCTACGGCGGTAAGAAGGCTGGTACTTTTGCTGGTGGAATTGATTCTGCTAACACGACTACTAAAGCTGCTATGCCTGCCAAGACGACCGTTTACTTTACCAAGCCTGGTAAGAGCAACGTTACGTGGGATGCTCCTAAGTACACTCAATACAAGGCTTCTAAGCAAATCAAGGATACCACGGCTTATGCCAGCGATCCTTTGACTGTTACGGATGCCGCTACCAAGACGCGTGAAGGTTCATTGTACTACTACGTTAAGGATGCTAAGAACCCAGCTATCAGTGGTTGGATCTACTCCGGTGCCGTTACTGATACTGCTACGACTGCCAACACTTACAACGAAAAGACTGACGTTAAGGTTAACATCAAGACGATTGATGGTACGAACATCAAGTCTACTACCTTGACTGGCCTGACGGGTGCTGATGGTAAGGTTTCAACTGCTGTTGGGACTGCTGTTGGTGATTCCGCAGCTAAACAAGCTACTAACGATTGGGGTAAAGCTGTTCTAGCTGGTACTGGTTACACGTATGAAAAGTCTGATACTGCTAACAAAGCGGCATTAGCTTCAGCTAAGACTGGTGACACCATTACCTTGGTTGCTACCAAGAATGCTGATGCTGCTACGAAGATTCAATTCTACGCTTTAAACAGTGATCAAACCAAAGGTGCTACAGCGCTGACTGCATACACTAAAGACACCAAGGCTGCTTCTGCAACCACGGTTGTGTTCCCTGCAGTTAACGCTGCCTTTACTGGCGCTGCTGATGCAACGTACACAACTGGCGACCTGCAAGCTTACTTGACTAGTAACAACTTGAACACGTTAAACACGCCTTCATACAAGAATGCTAAGGGTGACCAAGTTTATACTAAGTACACGTTTAACAACGCTGTAGCTGGTACTTACAGCACGACTACGAATGCTAAAGCATTCTACACTGCTACTGAAGTATCTGGTGCTTCTCCCGTTGATGCACAAACTAACGGTTCAAGTGCTAACTACTTTGCATAAGTTTTAACCAAGCAATACAAAAAGCATCGTCCACCAAGGGCGATGCTTTTACTATACATAAAATTAATAATTCCCAGGCATCTTCACCGGTTCCAACGAGTATTTGCAAATGTCTAACTGTCCACACAGCGCGCTAAACAGGTCGTCCACGTAGAAGAACCGACTCAAGTCCTCAACCTCCAGCCGGTAGCACAGCAGGCGTTCAACCTCATCCGTGATGGCGAGCTGGGCGGCCTCCATTTGCCAGTAAGCCATGGGCGACAGCCGGTAGTAGACGCTGGCGGCCATGATGGGGTCGTGGTCAATCTGGATTCGCAGGCAGCGCAAAATGTCCGCGTAACTATGGCTGGCTGCGGGATCGGTCTGGTTCAGACTACCCGATTGTTTGGCAGCCAGTGCGCTGTCGGGCCAATCCAGTCGTTGCTGGCGAAGGAAGGTGGCCGTTGCCCGATCACGTTGCGCCGCCAATTCGGTTAAATCGGTGGTGAGTTGGGGTGACTGACGCAGGTCGGCCACGTCGGCAACCGCTAGTTCGTAAGCTTGACAAATCAACGTCAGCAAATCTTCATTTGGTTGCGTGATATGGTCACGTTCTAACTCCGCTAGGTACCAAGCCGGTACATCCACGTCGCACAAGACTTCTGCGGGGGTGGCACCGTTCATCAAAATTTTTCGGGCGCTAGTCAAAACCGTGCCCAAACTTTGCCGTCTCATTGTCATCGAACTCCTCCTCACTAATTATATCCGCATTATACCAACCTTTTCTGGCATCCTTGTGAAATTTTAATGAGAATATCCGAATGAATACGATATTAAAATATTTATAGTTCGTTAATACTACCGGTAATCATTTCCCGTAAACACCATTAATCCCGCAATTTATACCGAATTATTTGCGAATTTTATCTTTTAAAAACGAGACGTCTTTCTTGCTATTATTCGTGTTTTGTGAGAATCTATAGCCGGGTAACGGAGAGATGTTTAACCGATTACCCACGTAGTTTTCGGAGGGGATGCGACATCTTGAATAAAGCCTGTTTGAATGGCTTATCAAGCGTGTATCGTAATCAGATTAATGCCCAGGGAATCGTCAACTTTGATGAGTTGCGGCCCGAGGACGTGATCCGGCAAGTCCCCGCCGAACAACTGGACCTTGATTGGTCGGCGGTGATCTACATCAAGAACTTTCAAGGTAGCCAGGCTGGCGGCACCGTCATCTGGAGTAACGATGAGGGCTTTTTCCGAACGAACTGTTCGTCGAAGGCCGCCATGGATCGACTCACGACGACGCAGGTGCTGACTTGGTTCGACATGAACACCATGGTGGAATTTCTACAGTTGAGTAGTCCAGTTCCCTTTGTTCTGGGACCCATCGTTCTCGTTTCAACGGACCGGCCGTCTGGGTCAGGCTATACCAGTTGGTTGGGGTGTCAGTTTGAGACCCACATCAATGGAACCATGCAGGAACGCCAAGTGCGGGTCTTGCTCAACAATGGGCTGGCACTGATTGTCCATGACACGGCGGCGCGGCTCCGTAAGAAAGTTGCTGAAGCACGAGAAATCTTGATGCTCCAGCAACAGATCCAGCAAGAAATTGCGCAACAACACGTAACGGTGCCACCAGCAGGGAAAATTCGTCCCGTGATGGAAGTGGCAAGGCAGTTTCAAGAGAAACGGGATTGTCGGTTGATTGGTGAGATTTTTAGCAAAACGGGGCTCGACCCCGACCCGCAACTTTTAGAGAAGGCGTTACACAGCCTGTATCAGGGCGAAGGGCGTTCTTACGATTTCATCAATGAGCGGAGCTGATTCCTAGAGTGACGGGGAGTGAGAGGGGTAAGTGACAACTTAATATGAGTGAATTTATAACAAATTTCGGCTGAGATGTGATTTGTTTATAATATAGTCGGTCATTTATGCTAGTATATTAAGAGTGATGCGTTAGGGGTCAACCTTTTTGCCCACTAACGAATTATTTTGAATGCGGACTATGTTTAGACTTACCGGCGGAAGTAAAAATTATCGGCATAAGGCCGTCGGGGGTCATGAGGAGGAAGAGAATCATGATCGACACGCAAAAGCTTGCTGGCGATGTCCAGCGAATCCACCAGTTGAATTCACTTTTACGGCCATTCATCAAACGTCCAAGTAGCGGGGACGCCCTGACGTTTGAACAATACCGGATCCTACACGAACTGGTTGCGGAAAAAATTAGCACCAGCGAGTTGTCTCGCCGCTTGAACGTTGGCCAGTCAATGGTTTCCATTCAAATTAGCCGCCTGTTAAATGGTGGGTATATTCAGGATGAAACGTTGCCAACGGACCGGCGCTACCACGTTTTCCAGGTAACGGCTCGGGGTCGTAAGATTGAAGAACACGTGAACGAAACGCTGTCGGCGGAGTTGCCAATCTTGATGAAACAGCTGACAGAGATTTTAAAGTGAGTCTTAGCAAGGAGTGGGGGCCAGCTGGTCGCCGCTCCTTTTGTATTGGCGTTAGAAAATGCGGGCAACAAAAAAGGCCTGGCAAATGGCCCAGACCCTTAACTAATGTTATTCAGCTGCTTCAAGTTCTTCTTCAGGTTCAGCGATAGCGTTCCCCTCAGCGTCGACCAATTGAAGCTCGGTATGGCGAATGACCACCAGGTCGCCGAAGGAATCGATCTTATCCGTTTCCTTCTTAGAGAGTTGGTCGGGTTCAACCTTTACGATTGCTGAGTGTTCGTACATCTTCGTGATGGTGCCATAGAAAGAATCGGAGAAGAGCTCCGTCTTTTCACAAAACACCCGATTATTTTCGTGTAGTGCCATTAGCGTTCGTCCCCCATAAAAGTAATTTATAACAGAGTAATGGCTGAGTGACTAAAAGTCAAGAACTTTCCGACAAAATAGTCGAAATCTGTTAAAATATTTGCGAATTCAGTCTTTTGCGGGGTGATTCGTTAACTAACGGTATAAACACGAGAATAACGGGCTTGTGAAATTAGCCCCGCCGCAGTTGATCAATCTTGGATTGCGTCGCAAAGTTTTGTAACAACTCGCTCTGTTTGGCGACCTGGGCGGCAAAGTCCGTCAGGAAGCTCAATTCAAGGTCGGTCAGGGGACGTTGGGCCTGGGCAGCGGTCAGCAGGTCGTCAATGGCCTGGCTGAGGTGTTGATTGGTGTTGACGACCTGCGCGAAGGCTGGGGTGCCGGCGAGGCCCTTAACGGCGGAGAGCGCCAATGGGGTCGTTACCGTGGCAGCAGAAGAGGTGACACCAGCACCACTCGTGGCAGCACTGGCCGCGTCCGCCTGAACCTTGGCGGGGGCCGGCGTGTTCACATCAAAATAGTAATAGACTTCGCGTGGTTTGACCGCAGCCTTCTTGATCCGCGGGTCGGTCGAAGGCGCAGCGGAAACGGCCCCCATGACCACGGACGCCTTGTAACCCAGGTCACCCAGCATTTGGCGCAGGTTCACGGCCCGAATGCCGCGGATGCCGGGGAACTTGGCCTCGGACACGACCTGTGTTTGCTGGTCGTCTTGAAGCCAGGTGATAATTTGTTGCCGAATCTTTGCTGCTTGACTGTTTTTCGTGTTTGCCATGATTCATCCTCCATTACTCTTCAAGCCCGCACAGTTGGTTGGGGTTAAACTTGTGTTGTTCCTTCGCCTCCGGGTCGGTGAAAATGAGCCGTGACGCTGTGGGCGCCGCCTGGAGCCAAAGGGCGGTCTCCAGGCTTACTTTGAGCCTCTAAGTGCGAGTCTCAAAGATGACTCCCACGGCTGAGCTCATTTTCACCGACCCTGCGGCTGACACACGTTTAACCCGCTAACCAACTGTGACGAGCTGCGTAGTCATCGTTGTGCTGAATTGGTGTTTATTTGTTGGGTATTGATTGAAGTTGGATATTTTGAACTGGTTTAGTATTAAGTGACTGATTAATAATTGTAGTCAGTTGCCCTAAACCAGCTATTATTAATTATTGAAACATTTCTAACCCATGGCTGGCAAGGGGCTGGGGTGAATTGACTGGTGTTTTTGTTAATTATTAGGATCTTAATAGGAAAAATTGATAATTACTTGGCATCAGAGGAGTGAGAAGTACAAGAGATGATTGAACAGGCTACCAGATTGACTGAATGGCATTGGACCACGGAATGATAGGTGAAGGCTAAGCGACCAGGACAATGCCTTCATTTGGGCTAAACTTGTGTTAGCCGCAAGACCGGTAAAAATAGGGTTCTTGGCTAGTGTCAGCGACCAGAGGCGGGTCAAAATGCCCAGCTGTGTCGGTGGCCTTGACTGGGGTCCTTTCCCAGTCTAGCCCACGGGACGACCTTTGAGACCGGTCCTCAGGCTCAAAGTCGAGGTGGAAGCCCGTTCTTTGGCTGGAACCGACCCCATAGCAGGGCGTTTTGAACCCGCCGGCGGGAACGACAGGTTACCACAGCGTCCCGACCTATTTTCACCGGCCCGGAGGCGACCAACAACACAAGTTTAGCCCAAGGAGAAGACAATTTCCGGGGAAGCTAATCTTTTACAGGCAAGTATGGTACAATCAAGGTACATAGAGGAATTATCTGGTGATACCAAACTGGACGTGGTTTGGCCAGGCTAACATCACTGTGCGCATGGAGGTTAATCATTGGTTTTTTAGCCGTGATTGTCGAAATAGTCGCGGCGGTTCTAAAAATCTTTGATTGAGCGAATGACGATATCGAGGAGGAGCCGTGGTGGCGGCTTTTCCTTTTTCTTTTCCACATCGTGCGGCATCTAATCAATATAGGAGTGAACAAATTTTGCATATCTTTAGAGATGAAAACGGAATTCGGTTGGTCGTTTCGCACCAACTCGGCACTTATGCCGTCCGTTTCGCTGACTACGCCCCTGAACAAGAATTCGTGAACTATGAATTAAAGCGTGATCGGCATGGCCGTTATCATCTGACCATTCAAAAAACTAACCTAACCGAATTGAGTCAACCCGTCTTCAAAAAAGAATTAGTCTTTGGCGATCTCGGCGACAGTTTGACGCCAGTCGAAGGCGTTACGTTAATGTTGATTTAATTTTTAAGCTTCGCAGTCGTTGGACTGTGGGGCTTTTTTATTTACCCTGAACCCTTTGACTTGCTAAATGTAACTATGAGTATTACAGTATAACCGTAGACAAAAACGAAAAGGGGTATTCATATGACGAATGTATTAGTTTTAGGTGCGAACGGTAAGATTGCCAAATTAGCGACGGCCCAATTGCTGGCAAATCCAGACAACCACTTAACGTTGTTCTTACGCAACAGCAAGCGGTTAGCAGACACAGCCAGTGACCGGGTTCAGGTCGTCGAGGGTGACGCGGCGAGCGAGGCCGACCTGCAGGCTGCCATGGCCGACGCCGACATCGTGTACGCCAACTTGGCCGGCAGCATCGAAGCCGAAGCCAAGGCCGTCGTGGCCGCGATGGACGCCAGTGGTCTGAAGCGCCTGATTTGGATTTCCACGCTGGGCATTTACGATGAAGTCCCTGGGAACTTTGGCAAATGGAATCACCAGATGCTGGACGGCGGCTACCTGGAAACCTATGGTGCCGCAGCCAAGACCATCGAGGACTCCGACCTGGACTACACGATCATTCGGCCGGCTTGGCTCTCTAACAACGATGAAGTGGCCTACGAGACCACGCAAAAGGGTGAGGCCTTCAAGGGCACCGAGGTTTCTCGCAAGAGTATCGCGGCCCTGGTTGCCAAATTGGTCGCCGATCCGAGTCAAGCCATCCACGAGTCACTCGGTGTCAACAAGCCCAACACGGACGGCGACAAGCCAGCCTGGTATTAAAAAGTTTTCTATCATAAATGCCCGTGCGTTAACATTTAGTCCAGCAACCGCAAAATTTGCGATTCAAAAAGTGTGCAATGGTCACGGTTTCGCGGTATAACTATGGTGTGCGTTGAGAATGTCTCCGCACGACTTGGGATTTACTTATTTAGATTGGAATCAATTTACTAAGCTCATTCTGTGAAACTTTTCCTCCAAACAAGAACCCATGGATTTGCCGGGAATTGATTCATACGTTGCGGAATATCGTTGGTTAAGCGCCAACGGTATTTTTTTGCGCTCAGATTTGTGGGGGTACCGCTGCGGCCACCAGGTGCTCCCTGCCTGTGGGGAACGCTTCCGGCCTGAGAGGCGGTCCTCCAGCTCGGTTCGAAACCTCGCTGAGAAGCGCGAGTTTCCAAACGCGTCCCGTGGTGTAAGGCCGAGAAGAACACTCGGTCTAACGCCACCGACACAGGCTTTCCGCACCTGGTGGCCTCCGCTCTGGCAACAAGGGAGAAAAAATACCGTTAGCAGTTACCAGCGTCATTGAACTTGCCTTTGACATGGATCTTAGACGGGAAGCGAGTTCAGTAAGCACAGACGCCCAATTAACTCGACCGCCATCTCCAAACCAGTATCAACAGGGAGCTCACAGTAAAAACCAAAACCAAAAAGTGGATTGGTGCGTGGGGTTACGCCAGTGTTAGCCGCAGGGATGGTGAAAATGGGCCAGTCGTGGTAGTGACCAGAGACGAGCCAAGGTGCCCGGCTGTGTCGATGTTCTTAGCTGAGCGATTTTTCTCAGCTTAGAACATGGGACAACCTTTGAGACCGCTTCTCAGGCTCAAAGTTGAGGTGGAAGCCCGTCCTTTGGCTAGAACCGACCCCACAGCAGGGCTCCTTGAGCTCGTCGTCGGGAACGAACGCGACCAGGCCCATTTTCACCATCCCGGAGGCGATGCCATAACACCAACGTAACCGCCGTACCCAATCCACTTGTTCAAAAAAATACAAGAAGTTTGGGTGTTTCTATTGCAAACGCTTACAGCCTATGATACTATTATGGTGCGGAAAGGAATTAAGAGTTGTGACGTTCCACAGCATCAAATTGCATCAATGTTTTAAAACCGATTTCCGCTTCAACGTGAGTCAGGTTTTAAAGTAGCTCCGAGATACTGAAAGATAGAGACAACTCCGATAAACCTTCTAACGAACTCTAGCAGTTCCAGGCAATGGTTTCACAGATTCGGCTCCACAGAATCAGGTACCATCAAAACTGAATAGATTTTAGACTTAGTGCTTGTAAGTAAGCGTCAAATGTTTAAAGACTAGTAAACAGTTCCAGGTAGTAGCTAGAGCTCGGATGTTACGGTTGCAAGGATCATGCGAGGATTTCAAGTAGAATCGTTAGTAGCGTGTCTTGTGTCAGTAATGAAGGAATTAAGTTCCACTGGTAACAAGCTGAAACGGCAGCCAGAAACTAATTAATATGATTTGTTGGCTGCGGCCGCTCGGCGAAACATTCTAGTTATGAGGCGATTAAGAATTACAATGATTACGAAACGGGAATTTAGTAGTAATCACAACCTCCTTTCCGAGAGTTAGCGGACTTCAAGTGATTTCCTAACACTAAACTTGAAGCCCGTTTTTTATGTTCTCAGGAGGATGACGTTCGGGTACCTCAGACTTTACAGTTTTAGTTATAGCGGTATTAATTAATGTAAACGGCCTCATCTTACCGTGTTGGTAAGCGGTCGCGCTTCCTTTTGCTCTTTGAAAACTAGGGAAAATGTTAAAGGTAAATCCTTTTAGCAAAAACTATGGGTCGTTCGGTTAGCCTCCGGACGGACCGGTTCCCGTAACTGATTCAGGGTGGTAATGTTCGGAAATTGATGATATGAACTTTTCTGCAATCGGCCATTTACAGGGCGCTTAAGAAAAGGTATATTGTTACTAGACCGAAAAAGTTTTTGGCAGAAAGTCTTACCAAAGACTGACCTAAGGAGTGAGAAATAGTGGCCTTTCATCGCATCTTTGTGATTGACTTTGCTGGATTAGGTTTGGGGGAAGCCCCAGACGCTAACCGCTTTCAATCGGTGGGCGCTGACACGTTGGGTCATGTGGCGGTTAGTTGCACGGATAAACTAAATCTTCCAACATTACAGCGGTTAGGACTAGGTAATATTCGGGTTGACCACCCACTACCGGGGGTCGAACCGGTTGATCATCCGGCTGGCTTCTTTGGTCGCCTGCATGTGCAGGCCCAAGGCAACCGCCGGGCAACGGGCCTCCGTGAGATGTGGGATTATCCGGGAACCAACCGCACGGAAACGGTATTTGCCACCTTACCCGCAGCGGGTTACGCTGTGACGTTGGCGGGACCGTTTCTCAGCTACCTGCAGACGCAGAGCGCCGCGCAACGCTTTCAACTTGGCAGTAACCAAGATGCGTTTCGGATTCTCTATGATCAATTGAACCAGAATGCTTCTGGCCTGACCTACGTCATGTTGCCAGACTTCCGGTTCGCCGGGGAGCAACGAGACGCTGAAGGATTTGCGAGTGCTCTGATGAGTGCCGACAATTACTTGGCCCAAGTCCAACACGACTTGAACGCCAACGACCTGTTGCTCATCACCGCCACACACGCCGATGATCCGGCTAGTGAAACGACCCCGACCCGCGAGTATTTACCATTAATAGCGTACTCGCCATCGCGGCCGAGTGTTCACGCGCTGGGGATTCGTCGGACGCTCGCCGATGTGGGTGCCACAGTCTTAGAGAATTTCGGCCTGGCTGGTCATGCAGCCGGACATAGCTTTTTAAATGAGATTACGCAATAAAAATTCATTTTGTCGAACGAACCTTGAAGGGGGGTGAGAAGGTACCAAAGCCGGAACGCAACGTTGGGTTGCAAAGGTCAGTAAGTCATCAGAGAGTATTCAGATATTATTCACCGTTTAATTTCACCATTTAACTGATGGTTTACTGAAATCCAACTGTTATGAACTGGTTATCGTTCGTTCGTAACAGAAGTTATGCTTTACATAATTTCTGCAGCAACACATCGCGTCAACTTTTGTGTGGTAATCGTGCCATGCATCAAAGAATAATATCGGAAAGAGGTATTTTGACCAATGCTAGTCGCAGTCAATATTTTAGGGGTAATTGTTTACCTCGCAATCGCTTTCTTGTTCTCCAAGAACAAGAAGAAAATCAACTGGAAGTCAACGGCCATTGTCTTAGTTCTTAACTTAGTCTTGGCTTGGTTCTTCACTAGTTTCTCACTCGGGCAAGACATCGTTAAGGGTGCCGCCGATGGTTTCAACTGGTTAGTCCAAGTGGCTTACCAAGGGATCGTCTTCGCCTTACCTAACTGGGTTACGCCACAGTTCGGTGGGACTGCCAAGTCAATGAACTTCATTACCAGTTCATTGCTGCCAATCTTATTAGTTGTTCCAATGTTTGATATCTTGACTTACATCGGGATTCTTCCTTGGATCATCAAGTGGGTTGGTCGTGGTCTTTCCTTCATTACTGGTCAACCTAAGTTCGAATCATTCTTCTCTGTTGAAATGATGTTCTTAGGGAACACTGAAGCCTTAGCCGTTTCACAATTACAATTAAAGAGCATGCGTAAGGAACGTAACTTGACCCTTGCCATGATGTCCATGTCATGTATCACTGCCTCCATTCTGGGTGCATATACCCAAATGGTTCCTGGTCAATTCGTTTTGACGGCCGTTCCAATTAACATCTTGAACGCCATCATCGTGACCAACATGTTGAACCCTGTTGAAGTTGCCCCAGAAGAAGACACCATTGCTCGTATCGGTGGTTCTAACTCTGCTGCAGCTGAAGACGGTGAAGTTGAAGACGACGGCAAGAAGGAACCATTCTTCTCATTCTTGGGTGACTCTATCCTTGGTGCCGGCCGTCTGATCTTAATCATCGCTGCTAACGTTATCGCTTTCGTTGCCTTAGCTGCTTTGATTGACCGTCTGCTTGGTTTATTCAACCCATGGCTCTCATTGGAACACATCTTAGGGATCATCATGTTCCCATTTGCTTGGTTAATGGGTCTGAACGTGCACGATGCCTTCGGCTTTGCCCAATACATGGGGACTAAGTTAGTAACGAACGAATTCGTTGTTATGGGTAAGATTTCTTCAACCATCAACACGGGTGCTTTCTCTAATCACTACCGGGCCATCTTGACTGTCTTCTTGACTTCATTCGCTAACTTCTCAACTACTGGGATGATTATCGGTTGTTTCAAGGGGATCGTTGACCGTGAAAACAACGAACTTATTTCTAAGAACGTTGGTTACATGTTACTTTCCGGGATCCTGGTTTCCTTGCTATCAGCCGGAATCGTTGGTCTCTTCGTTTGGTAAAAAAATAAAACCTCAGTTCACTTGGGGTTGACTTGATAGCCCAGGGGCCCTTCGTTCCTGGGCTATCTGTGTCACTATGGCGAAAGAAAGCCATTGCGGCTGACGGGGTAACCCGGTCAGTCCGTACGGGTGCCGACCTTCCTGAAGAGGGGAGTGAAACCCAGCCGGATGGGTGAAAGCATTCGGTTGCAAAGCCCGTGAAGTCTGTGCGCCGGTCTCTGGCGTACCGAAAGATAGGGATTTTTATGGATAAGCAACAATCGCAGGTAGACTTAGCCAATCACATGACGCTAAGAGAAGCCCTGCGGCATAAGGATATCGTCCGCAACGAACTGATTGCCGGAGTGACTGGTTTCTTTGCCATCTCGTACATCATCATTGTGAACCCGTTGATTTTAAAGGATGCGGGGATTCCCACTGACCTCAGCGTGTTCGCCACCATCTTCTCGTCCGTCATCGGCTGTCTGATTATGGCCTTCTGGTCAAATGCACCAGTCATCTTGACGCCAGGGATGGGGGTCAACGCCTTCTTCACGTACACCATTGTCGTGAACATGGGGCTGAGTTGGCGCGAAGCCTTAGGGATTGCGGCAGTCGCCAGTTTCATTTATATGTTGATTGCCTTCACTAAGGTGTCCACGATTCTCTCGGAAGCCATTCCGGAGTCACTGAAGAGTGGGATTACCGCGGGGATTGGGCTCTTCCTGGTCGAAATTGGCCTGGAAAAGGCGGGCCTGATTGTCGCCGGTAAGTCTTCCCTGATCGTCCTGGGCGACCTGACCCAACCGACGCCACTGCTGGCGCTGTTTGGACTGGTTCTCAGTTTGATTCTGTACATTCGCAAGATCAAAGGGAATTTTTTCATTGCCATCATCGCCACGAGTTTGTTGGCGTTCTTCCTGGGCGTGAAGGATAGCGACACGCCAACCGTTGATTTAGCACGGTTGGGCCAGTACCACAAGATTGTCTTCCAAAACGACTTCTCACATATTTTCAGCACGCCATTTATTCTGGCGGCCTTCTCGATGACCATGATTTTGGTCTTCGAATCCATGGGGCTGCTACAGGGCCTGCTGCCAAATCAGAAGAAGTTTAAGAAGACCTTCGAAGGCAGCTCCGTCACGACGTTCATTTCCAGTTTTCTGGGAACGAGTCCCACCGTTGCCGCTGCCGAAAGTGCTTCCGGGATTGAAAGTGGGGGCCGGACCGGGATCATGGCGTTGACCGCCGCAGTCCTGTTCGCCTTATCACTGATCTTCGTGCCGCTGTTGGCCTATGTGCCGTCCGCAGCCATTGCGCCCGTGATTATCATCACCGGGGCCTTGATGATGGCTGCCATCGGCAATATCAAGATGGCCGACTTCTCCGAATGGTTCCCAGCCTTTTTAATTATCGTGCTGATTCCATTTACCAATAGTATTTCCACCGGGTTGGCATTCGGTTTCGTGTGCTACCCCGTTATGAAAGTGGCTTTAGGGAAGGCTAAAGACCTGACCTGGCCAGTTTACTTGTTAGGCGTTCTGTTCCTGCTCGACTTGGTCTTCAGTGCCATGCTCTAGCGCGAACTTTTCGCTAGTTTTAAACGTAAGCGGTTCCGCTTCACAAAAAACATAACTTTTCATTGGGAGGAAATTTTATTATGACTATTAAAGTTCTTATGGATACTGACCCCGGGATTGACGATGCTGCTGCCTTAACTATGGCGATCAACGACCCCAAGATCGATTTAAAATTGATCACGACCGTTGCTGGTAACGTCACTGTTGACAAGACCACCATCAATGCCTTGAAGATCGTTCGGTTCTTCAACCAAAACATTCCAGTCGCAGCCGGTGCTGAACAACCATTGTTCAAGGATTTCGAAGATGCTGCCCGGATTCACGGTGCCTCAGGGATGCCTGGTTACGAATTCCCAACCGACTTACCTAAGCCAATTAACAAGACGGCCGTTGAAGCTTTGCATGACGAAATTATGGCCAGCGCTGACCCAATTACTTTGGTGCCAACCGGTTCATACACGAACATTGCCTTGCTCTTCTCCGAATACCCAGAAGTTAAGAGCCACATCGACCGCATCGTTGCCATGGGTGGTGCTCTGGGCAAAGGGAACATGACCAGTGCCGCTGAATTCAACGTCTTCACCGACCCAGATGCTGCCGCTATCGTTTACAAGTCTGGTGTACCAATCGTCATGGTTGGTTTGGACATCACCATGAAGGCTTTGCTGACCCACGAAAGCATCGAAGAATTACCAAAGATCAGTGAAACTGGGAAGATGTTACACGACATCATCATCAACGACGGTGACAACAATGAAAATGGGATTGCCATGCACGATGTCAACACCATCTTCTACCTGCTGCACCCAGAAGCCATCAAGACCCAAGACATGTGGATCGACGTGCAAACTGATGGCCCAGCCATTGGTGAAACGGTCGGTGACATCCGTGGGGCTTACCACGATGGCAAGACTAACGCCAAGGTATCTGTTGATATCGACGCCGCAGCCTTCAACAAGTGGTTCCTCGAAGAAGTTCGCGCCATTAAGAACTAATTCAACCGAAAAATTAGATGCAGCACGCAAAGAAGCTTGGGAGCAATCCCAGGCTTTTTTGTTTGAAAAACTTTACACGAATGGGTGGGTAATCCATACGAAATCGTTACACGAGCTTGGTAGACTAAAGGAAAATCAGGGGAAAGAGGATGATCACATGTCTGCCATGAATTTTGACACGCTCGTGCTGCTGGTCGTCACTTGGTTACCAATATTATTCTTCGTGAAGAAGCCGAAACGGCCGTGAGAAAAGTAAAATTAAAATCCATCACAGCGAGAGTGGCGTGATGGGTTTTTTATTGCGGAGACTTTGCTCACCGTTGGCAAAAATTTTACAAGATGTTGACGGGGATAACATCAAATCTTTACATCGCTTCGGTATGCTGGACCTAACTTAGTAATAGTCGGGGACTGTTGCCGGGTGGTGCCCCGGTAATGGCGACTTATTTGATGGGGGCCACGGGGGTATGAATAAATTCACAATTGTTCACTTATCAGATCCACAGTTATCGGCGGCCAATGGGCCACAGTACAACCAACATCTCCCGCCGGCAACCAAACTACAACGTATCTTTGATGACATTATCGCGCACGACCTACAACCGGACCTCGTCGTCATTAGTGGGGACCTACTGACGGCCGGTACGAGCCGCGATTATGCCAAGCTACGCGACTACTTAGCCACGCAGTCCGACCGGCTGCAGGCGCCCATTCAGGTTATCTTGGGCGACCAGGACGACCGCGAGGCCTTTAACTTGGGCTATTTGGGTGAGCCTCATCAGCCGTACTATGCCTACAAACAGGTTTATCAGAATATGGATTTTTACTTTCTGGATTCCAAATGGGAGCCGAACAAAGAGGCCGGGTGGCTGGACCGTGAGCAATTGGATTGGCTCAATAAAAATCTTCATCTAGCGCCACGCCGACGCGCCTTTTTGTTTCTGCATCATCCACTGGATGCACCGGCGTTGCGGGGAATGCGGTACGCGCTCTTACAAAATAACCGGGAGTTGTTGGCCATCCTACATGGCCACAACATCGGCGGTATCTTCGCCGGTCACCTGCATTTCGGGGCCAACTATTTAGTGGATACGACTATTCCGGTTACCACGGTGGCCTCGGCCTCGACCTATATCGATTGTCAAGACCCACACCACCACGAGGTCCACGACGCCACTAGCTATAACGTCATCACGATTCAACGGGGGATGGCCAGTATCACCAACCATCCGCTCTACCTGGGTCAGTCCGTGATTGACACGATTGACATCACCAACACGGGTTTCGCTAAGCACCGGCCGCGGCTGACTAATCCGCGCCGGGCGGGAAATGGCCTGCCCCTAATTTAACCTACCAACGTAGCGCCACAAAACCAGCACCAACGGTTTTGTGGCGCTATTTCACGTTCTAAACGAGTCGTTGTACTCGCCTCCGGGCTGGTGAAAACTGGGCCTGGTCGCGTCCGTTCCCGGCGGCGCGCTCAAGGTGCCCTGCTGTGGGGCCGGTTCCAGCCTGAGAAGCGGGCTTCCACCTCAACTTTGAGCCAAAGGACGGTCTCAAAGGTTGTTCCATGGGCTAGGCTGGAAAAGAACTCCAGCCAAGGCCATCGACACAGCCGGGCACCTTGGCGCGCCTCTGGTCACTCCCACGGCCGGCCCAGTTTTCCCAGCCCTGCGGCTAACACTGGTTTAGCCCGTGACTAGCGCCAATACCATTGGGCGGTCATTTGGTTTTTAGCAGTTGTGTTAAAACGTAGGGGTTATAGAAATTTTCCGAGCCAGTGTAGTTTCAATCTTTCTCAACGTCGAATGCCCATCGCAGAAACAACCTAACATGAAAAGCCAATCGGTTCTTCCAGTTTTCGCTCGTCCAGCCACACCGGACGAGCCACTGACGCGTTCCAGAAAATTTCATGTTGGTGATCAAGCTTAGCCGGAGGCAGCCAGGGATGGAGACGGCTGTGTCGGTGGTGTTAGACCGGTGGGCTGCCGGCCTTACAGCACGGGACGACTTTGGAAACTCGCGGGCCTCAGCGAGGTTTCAAAGCGAGGTGGAGGACCGCTCCTCAGGCCGGAACCGTTCCCCACAGCAGGCGGAATCCCTGGAGGCCGCAGGCGACCACACCTCAACCAGACTAAATTGGTAGTCAGCGTAAGTCAGTGACGTTTCCGGTAAGCCAGACCAGCAAAACCCAAAAGTAACCGATAGGCGTTTCATGTGGCGGGGATTTTCGGTATAATAGGTAACGACGCTATGGCGAAGCCCAACCGGTTCGGTTGCGTTTCGCCTGTAAGTAAGGTAAAGTATAATCAAACGTGAAACAATTGTGTTTCACAGAGAACTGAGCAGGGAGATATTGCATGAATCCTGAAGAATTTCGTGCCGCGCTGTCGGCGCAAGGCATCGAATTAAACGCAACACAGCAACAACAATTTGCTGACTATTATCAGTTCTTGGTAGCGACGAACGAACACGTCAATTTGACGACCATTACTGCGGAGCCCGAAGTCTACTTGAAACATTTTTACGACTCGTTGACCCCCGCTTTTTACGTGCCCGCAATCCGGACCGAGCCGCTCACACTCTGTGACGTCGGCGCCGGGGCCGGGTTCCCGTCACTACCACTGAAAATCGTCTTTCCACAGCTCCAGGTGACCATCGTGGATTCCTTAAACAAGCGAATCACGTTCTTAAATGAACTGGCCGCCAAGCTGAACCTGACCGGCGTGGCCTTTCATCACGCCCGGGCTGAGGAATTCGGTGGCAAGCGGGCGCCATACCGCGAGGGCTTTGACCTGGTCACTGCCCGCGCCGTGGCCCGCATGTCTGTCCTGAGCGAACTGTGTTTACCCCTGACCAAGGTCGGTGGGCAGTTCGTGGCCTTGAAAGCCGCTCAGACCGAGAACGAATTGGCCGTTAGCCAGACCGGAATCACCACGCTAGGTGGCCAGGTGGCCGGGGACTTTGCGTTCAATTTACCAGAATCCAACGACCCACGGCACATTGTGGTCGTGGATAAGGTCAAGCACACACCCAAGCGCTACCCGCGTAAAGCTGGCACGCCCAACCGGGAGCCGTTAGAAGATTAATGGGATGGGGGTAAGATAATTGCCATTTTCATTATTTGGAAATAATCGGGAGAAGGCCACGCATCCGGCCCATCCCGTGAAACAAAATGTGGTGATGATTCCAGTCGCCCAGATCATTCCCAACCGGTTTCAACCCCGGCAACGGTTTGACCAAACGGCAATCGCCGAACTGGCCCAAACGATTCAAGAACATGGCCTCCTCCAACCCATTGTCTTACGGGAATACGAGGACGACCACTACGAGATCATCGCTGGTGAACGGCGTTTTCGGGCCGTTTCGAGTCTGAAATGGGACACGGTCCCGGCCATTTTAGAAAAAATGGATGATGACGAAACGGCTTCCATGGCCCTGATTGAAAACCTCCAACGGGAGGAATTGACCGCCGTGGAAGAGGCCCACGCCTACCAGAAACTGATGGAACTCAACCACATGACCCAGTCGCAACTGGCTGAGGGCATTGGCAAGAGTCAGGGGTTCGTGGCCAACAAGCTACGGCTCCTGAAGCTGGCCGAACCGGTGCGTGAGGCCATTTTGAACCGCGACATTTCCGAACGCCATGGGCGGGCCCTGTTGGCCTTAGACGAAGCCGCTCAGGTCGCCGTGTTGCAGACGGTTATCGCTGACAAGTTGACCGTCAAGGAGACCGAAGCGCTCATCGCCAAGCAACAGCACCCCAAGAAGCGCCGCCGCAAAGTCACCAAACACAGCGTTTCCGGCGACACCCGCGTGGCCGTCAACACCATTCGCAAGTCGGTGAAGATGGTCAGCGACGCGGGCATGACGCTCACCACCAAAGAAGAAGAAACCGCGGACGGTTACCGCATTATTATTGACATTCCCAAAGAAAGCTAGAGGTGAAACGACATATGGGCTACATTATTGCATTAGCCAATCAAAAGGGTGGCGTGGGTAAAACCACGACCGGCGTGAACTTAGGCGCCGCTTTAGCCACCGATGGCAAGCAAGTCTTACTTGTGGACACCGATGCCCAGGGTAACGCTACCAGCGGGGTCGGCGTTCAGAAGGCCACCATTGAACAAGAAATTTACGATGTGCTGGTCAACGAGACGCCGATTCAAGACGCCATCATTCACACGGAACACCCCGGGTTAGACATCGTTCCGGCGACCATCCAGCTTTCTGGGGCCGAAATTGAGTTGACCCCGATGATGGCCAGAGAAACCCGGCTGAAGGCCGCCCTCGACGAAGTTCGGGACCAGTACGATTACATTTTGATCGACTGTCCGCCTTCGCTGGGTCTGTTGACCATCAACGCGTTCACGGCCGCCGATTCCATCCTGATTCCCGTGCAGAGTGAATACTATGCGCTGGAAGGGTTGACGCAGCTGTTGAACACCGTCAAATTGGTGCAAAAACACTTTAACCGCGACCTGAAGATCGAAGGCGTCCTCCTGACGTTGTATGACGCCCGGACCAACCTGGGGAAACAGGTCAATGAAGAAGTTAAAAAGTATTTCCAAAACAAGGTTTATGCCACAATTATTCCGCGTAACGTGCAGTTAGCGGAGGCACCAAGTCACGGGATGCCAATCATTGATTACGCGCCCAAGTCTAAGGGTGCGGAAGTTTACTCTGAACTCGCAAAGGAAGTGCTAGCTGCCCATGGCAAGTAAGAAAGAGAAAAGTTTAGGACGGGGAATTGACGCGCTGTTTGCGGAAAATGGCGTGGATACCGCTGAAGAAACCGTTGTTGACCTGACGCTAGCCGACATCCGGCCCAACCCGTATCAGCCACGGCAGAAATTTGATAAGAAGGGGCTGGACGATCTGGCTGCTTCGATTAAAAAGACCGGGGTGTTCCAACCCATCATCGTCCGCCAACCGGACAAGACGTTGGAACGCTACGAGATCTTAGCTGGCGAACGTCGCTTCCGGGCGTCTAAAATCGCTGGTAAGACCACGATTCCGGGCATCATCCGCGACATTACCGAGGAACAAATGATGGAGATCGCCGTGCTGGAAAACCTGCAACGCGAAGACCTCACGCCTTTGGAAGAAGCCGAAGCCTACGATACCTTGATGACCAAGCTCACCTTGACGCAGGCCCAGGTCTCCGAACGCTTGGGCAAGAGCCGGCCGTACATCGCCAACTACCTGCGTTTGCTGGGGCTACCTAAGGCGGTCAAAGATATGCTACAACACAACGAGCTGTCGATGGGCCAGGCCCGGACGCTGCTGTCCTTAAAGGATAAGACCAAGTTGGTGGCGTTGGCCAAGAAGGCCGTGGCCGAGGGGATGACCGTCCGCGCGGTCGAAGCCGAAGTCAACAAGCTGAACGGCGCCGCTAAGAAATTAGCCAAGAAGCCCGCCAAGAAGAAGTCCCCGTTCCTTCGGTCGACTGAAAATCAATTACAAGAACGGTTCGGGACCCAGGTTTCCATCAACGAAGCTCTGAACAAGGATCATCAGGGTCGGATTGAAATCGAATACCTGTCCAATGATGATCTGAACCGCATCCTAGATTTGCTGGACATCCACTTAGATTAGCGAGCATTGGAGGGAACGCCATGTACGATTTAGGTGATTTGGTAGAAATGAAAAAGGCCCACCCCTGCGGCACCAACCGCTGGGAAATTACCCGGATGGGCGCGGATATCAAGATCAAGTGTACCAACTGCGGCCACGTTGTCATGTTGTCACGCCGTGAGTTTGAAAAGAAATTGAAAAAGGTGCTGGTCAAGGCCGACGCCAATAATGGAAAGAGTGAATAATTGTTATGTCATTAACTGCAGGGATCGTTGGGCTACCAAACGTTGGGAAGTCCACGTTATTTAACGCGATTACAAAGGCTGGGGCCGAAATGGCGAACTATCCTTTCGCCACGATCGACCCAAACGTCGGCATGGTGGAAGTCCCAGATAGCCGGTTAGACCGTATTCAAGACCTAATTCCAGCGAAAAAAGTTGTGCCCACCACGTTTGAGTTTACCGACATTGCCGGGATCGTTAAGGGTGCCAGCAAGGGTGAAGGTCTCGGGAACCAATTCCTGGAAAACATTCGCCAGGTCGACGCCATCGTCCACGTTGTGCGGGCCTTTGACGACGACAACATCACCCACGTTTCTGGGAAAATCGACCCAATTGATGATATTGAAACCATCAATTTGGAACTGGGCCTGTCCGACTTAGCCGCCGTTGACAAGCGCTTGGCCAAGGTCGAACGTGCTGCCAAGGGGAGCGACAAGGAAGCCAAGGCGGAATTGAACGTCTTGCAAAAGATCAAGCCCGTCCTCGAAGCCGGTGGGGCCGTCCGCACGATTGCCTTTGATGAAGATGAAATGCCAATCGTTAAAGGCCTGTTCCTCCTGACCTCCAAGCCCGTCCTGTACGTGGCTAACATTGCCGAAGACGACATGGCTGATCCCGAAAACTCCAAGTACTTTGGCGTTATCAAGGACTACGCTGCCAAGGAAGGCGCCGAAGCCATTGCCGTGGCCGCCGAAGCCGAAGAAGAAATCGCCCAACTGGACGATGACGAGAAGCAAGACTTCTTGGAAGCTGAAGGCGTTGAAGAGCCTGGTTTGAACCGCCTGATTCGGGCCTCATACCACCTCTTAGGCCTGCAAACGTTCTTTACGGCCGGTGGTAAGGAAACCCGTGCTTGGACGTTTAAGACGGGCACCAAGGCCCCTCAAGCGGCCGGTATCATCCACTCCGACTTTGAACGTGGGTTTATCCGGGCCGAAGTCATGGCCTTTGATGATTTAGATAAGCTCGAATCCGAAGCTGCCGTGAAGGAAGCCGGTAAGCTGCGGGTCGAAGGGAAAGACTACGTGATGGCTGACGGCGATATCGTCGAATTCCGTTTCAACGTTTAGAAGGGAAACAACTATAAATGAGTGATAACAAGCAAACGCCGCGTAACGCCGGTGTTCGTCAGGACCGCAATAGCGTGGCCGTGAACGAACGGGCGGCCTTCGACAACGTCGGGCTGACCAAGCGTAACGCGGACTACATGTTCCGGTTCAACAAGGCCTTAGACAAGACTAAGTTGAGCCCAGAAAAGAAGGCTAGCGCCGTTCAAGACATGGTTACCGAACTGGTTGAAGGCCAAAAGGCGGGGAAGACCGCCAAGAACCTTTACGGCGACGTCGATGCTCGTGTGAAGGCTGTCGTTGACGGTCCCGTATCGGCCACGGCCGTTATCGGTGGGCCCAACTACTGGCCCAACATGATCTACAACGCGCTGACGTTCTTCATGATCTTTAACTTGATGTTCGGGATCATGTACCTCTTCAGTCCAAAATTGATGACCAGTAGCCAACCCGTTGGGATCACGGCCATCACGGTCAGTGCCGTTGTGGCTGGGTTTATCTTGCCCATCATGCCCCGGCTGTTCGATCCTAAGATCAAGCACAAGTACAACGGCTGGATTCGCGCCTTGTTCGTGCTGTTAGGGTTCATCGTCTGGATGATCCTGTTCTACGCTGCCCAACTCTTACCTGGCGTCATCAACCCTGTGCTGATGCCTTGGCCAAGTATCATTCTGGGGGTTGTGTCAATCGCCCTCATGTACTGGCTCCGCCGCACCTACAAGATTCGTGGCGGGTTCTTCGGGTAAAAATTTGTTCAGTGCCTAGGGGCGTGCGGGAGCTGGTCGCTCCCTGCGGCGGTCCTGGGGCTGGAACGCTGGGGGGAGGACGCCCGGAGCCGAAGAGCGGTCTCCGGACTTGCTTTGAGCCGCTGAGAAGCGCGTCTCAAAGTCACCATTTACGCTGCTGCGCACCGTAAATCCCCCAGCTGAGCCCCGGCCGCCTCCGGTCGCTGATGTTGCGGTTCGCTGGCAACATTGGTTTGGCCCGAACCCGCCACGAGTCTGGTGGTGGGTGATGGTTGGGTGAAAACTGGCTGAGTGCTTAGGTGCACGACAGCTGGTCGCTCCCTGGGGCTGGAACGCTGGGAGAGGACGCCCGGAGCCAAAGAGAGCGGTCTCCGGACTTGCTTTGAGACGCTGAGAAACGCGTCTCAAAGTCACCATTTACGCTGCTGCGCACCGTAAATCCCCCGGCTGAGCCCCGGCCGCCTCCGGTCGCTGATGTTGTGGTTCTCTGGCAACATTGGTTTGGCCCGAACCCGCCGCGAATTTTGTGGTGGGGGGTGGTTGGTGAGCGGTTGTGCTCGCTGACTAGGTTGGCTGGTTTTGCCAATTAAATAACGTTAATCTAGACATTAGAGTCTTAGATCAGTTAAACGAGTGAGTGATTCCATATTGGGATTGCTTGCTCGTTTTTATTTTGTTCTGCGTCGGTCTCAAGGCTCGTCCCGTGGCCTAAGCTGAAAAAATCATTCAGCTTAGGCCATCGACACAGCTGGCCACATTGAATCGTTTCTGATCACTCTTGCAATTGGACCTACTTTTACGGTGGCTATCGATCAGATCCTAGAAAGCGTATGCGTGTCTAACTGAGTGACACGTCATGTGCCAAGGGAAACCGACCAGAGGGCCAAAATAGTGTTAGCCGCAGGGATGGTGAAAATGGGTTCAGCCGTGGGACTTCCCTTAGTGGCGTTCTTGGCCGCTTAGGGAAGTGCTATCTTTGAGACGCGGTCCTGGCGGCTCAAAGTAAGTTCGGAGACCGCTCTTAGGCTCCGGACGTGCGCCCACAGCGTTCCGACCCATTTTCACCATCCCGGAGGCGAGTCGGTTATGCAACCCTGGGGGCTTGTTTAGTAAGGCGGGCGGCCTAAGTGAAAAAAGATTTTTGCGACAGGTTTTAAACGACGTCGCGCGTGAGTGACTTACCCCCTTAGACAAAATCCACGGGGCACTAAGGATGCCGTAAACGCCCGAAACTTAAGGCCTGACGCCATTTACAGTCGCACTTTCATTTTCCTAGTGAAACCTGAAAGACGGATGCTTGACCCTTTCTTTCGATGGCACTATGATGCTCACAAGTAATCGAGCTAGAGAGTAGTTCGACGAAAAATATGTCATCATCTCGGGGAGGATTTCTTATGAAGAAAATCTTTGGGTATGTTTTAGGTTTGGTTGCGGCGCTGACTTTTGCCGGGGCGATTGCCACGACCGCAAACGCTGACGGGAGTAGTGCGGATGCTGCGAGTGGGAGTTCAGGTAGCGATGCCGCGACAAGCGGATTAGTCGTGCCACGGGGCGGCACAGATACCGGTGCCGGTGCGGGCTCAAGCAGCGCAATCATTGCGTCCGACAGCTCTAGTGCAGTCGCCAGCAGCGAATCCGCCGCAAGCAGTTCAGCCGCCAACAGCTCCTCCGCAATTTCAGAATCTCAGAAGCCATTGCAAAAACCAGCTAAGGCCAAAGTTTTAGCCAAGTCCAAGCGCGTTAAGCTCCGCAAGCACTACCGCAAGGATGCCCGGATTCTCTACCTGGAAAAGGGTCGCAAGGGTGAAAAGATTGAACTGCTGACTCGCAAGGGCAAATTAGTTAAGAAGTGCACGGTCAAGAAGAACGGCAAATTTGACATTCGCTTGACCAAGAAGGAAGCTAAGAAGTTAGCTAAGGGTGAAAAGAGCTTTTTGATCAAGGTTAAGGCCAAGGGTTACAAAGCTTTCGAAGTCAAGGTTAAGATTTACTAGCTTGCTAGTGAAAAGGCGCGGGTGACCGCGTCTTTTCTTATGGCGTCAGATTGATTGTTAAGCGAACTAATGGGGAGGGGCAACCATTATGGAACGCATTAGATTAATGCTGCATAAGCGCAGCGCCCAAGTATTTGGCTTGTTTACCATTGTCGGGGCTTTCATCATGACCTTCTGTTCGTACACCTCCCCGGCTTACTATTTCGACGTGTCGCCGGACAACAACGCCTTCTTCACGGTCGGCAAGGCCATGATGCACGGCATCGTGCCCTACAAGGACATTTTTGAGCAAAAGGGGCCGTACGTTTATTTCCTCCACGGGTTAGCCTACCTGGTGAGCCATCGCAGTTTCGCGTTGATCTTCGTGTATGAAATTGCGACGTTGGTGGCCGCGATGTACCTGGTCTACCGCATCGCCAAGTTGCTGGACGCCCACGAGCTACCGGCACTATTGACGGCCTTGCTATCGCCGGTCCTGTTCCTGTACCACCCGTACTACGATTACGGCGACACCGTGGAGTTCTTCACGCTACCGTTTCTGCTTTCATTGATTTACCTGATTCTGTTGCTGGACCGTCACGACCTGACCGTTAGTCACTGGTGGTACTTCGCGCAGGGTGCGCTGGTCGGCGTGGTCTTCCTGTCCAAGCACACGCTGCTGGGCGCTTGGATCGTCTTTTACCTGGTGATGCTGGTCACCCGGCTGGTCAAACGCCAATGGCGGGCGCTGGGCCAACTGATTGGCTGGAGTGCGGCGGGGTTCCTACTGACGACGGTACCGTGGCTGGTTTATTTCCTGGCGACCAAGAGCCTGGGCGCCTTCATCAACGTCTACATTCTGTTCAATACCAAGGTGTACCTGACCTCGTCGGTGGCCTTTTTCGCTAACCTGATCCAGTCGATGGCGCTGGTGTCCCAATTTTACCTGAGCAACGTGCTGTTCTTCCTGCTGGGAGTCGTGGGGACGCTGGTGGTCACCTTTGAACGTGGCGTCTTCCACAGCAACTTCACCCGGGGACTCTACCTGGTGGCGACGCTGGGCAGCGATATGTTTGCCCTGTACGGCTACCAGGCCGGGGCGGTGTACCAGTATTATGAATTGATTTATTTCGCGAGCTTTGTGCTGCCGTTCGCGGTCTTCTGCCAGCTACTGTTCCGTCACCTGAGCCTGCCAAATGGGGATGACAGCTTTGCCATCCTGGCGACGCTGGTGATTGGCTGGTTCCTGGTGCTCGGCGTCAATAACAACGTGACCAACTCGAAGGTCTTTCCCAACAACGCGTCGGTCACCGAGGAGACGACCAGCGTGCCGCAACAGCCGGCCCAGGTGGACTTCGGCAACTACATGCGGCAGAGTGGCCTGCCTCTGACGCTGCTAAATTACGGGTCGATCGACATGGGCTTTTACACGGCCTCTGGGGCGGTACCGTCGACGTATTACTTCCAGAACTACAATATTGCCCAGAGCGCGGCGCCCCAGATTCTACGCTCACAGGTCGATCAGATTCGCCAGCACAAGGTCGAATGGGTCGTCCTCAACACGCCAGCCGGCAAAACGGTCCGCGAGTGGCAGGGCGGTGGCGGCCGCATTACCAGCGGCAACCTGAACCCGGGCACTAGCAAATTGGCCAAGACGCTGTACCGCAATTACCTGCCGGTGGGCAAGCATACGCAGGTGTTTGAAGGGGTGAGCGTGACTTATTGGTTGTTTGAACGAAAATAAGAGTGTGAGTCAAGGCGGTTAGCTGGCGAGCATTAACGTCACTAAGTGAATGACCCCGAACCTGGGTCGTTTGCTTAGTGGGGTTAAGCGGAACCAGCTGCCTTGGGGAACACGTTTTGGAAAGTAAGGTTGGCTAAATCTTTCCGTTCCCGGCGGCGGGCTCAAGGTTCCCTGCTGTGGGGTCGGTTTCAGCCTGAGAGGCGGGCTTTCACCTCAACTTTGAGTCTGAGAAGCGGTCTCAAAGGTTGCCCCATGCTCTAAGCTGAGAAAAATCGCTCAGCTAAGACCATCGACACAGCTGGGAACCTTGGCCCGCCTCTGGTCACTCAGATTGCGCTCTTACTTTCATTGGTTTGGTGGGCGGTGGTAAGTGGTTCACCGATTCACACTTTCTTTGAAATATTTGCTTACTTGAAGTAACTAGAAATATTCAATTTATGAATATATTTGTTAGGGGAAACATTCTAATATAACGAATGTTTCTTCCTTTTTATGTATAAATTCATTTTCAGCTAAGGGCCATATCATGAAAAGTGTTGCCTTGATGTTTTCATAAATTGGAACTAGGGTGGAGGCGTAATCAACACCACAGATGGCTTGATTGAAATTTACATATTTTAGGAGGAATTTCATGAAGAAAATTTATGGATACGTTTTAGCTTTGGTTGCCACTTTGACCTTTGGTGGGGTACTGGCAACGTCTGCAAATGCTGCAAACGGAGATGCTACGGGCAGTACGCCGAGTGCTGAGACATCAAGCTCTGAGACATCGAGTGTCAGCGAACCAGCTACTGAAACATCAAGTGCCAGCGAACCAGCTGCTGAAACATCAAGTGCCAGCGAACCGGCTACTGAAACATCAAGTGTCAGCGAACCGGCTACTGAAACATCAAGTGTCAGCGAACCAGCCGCTGAAACATCAAGTGCCAGCGAACCGGATGCTGAAATATCAAGTACCAGTAAGCCGGCGACTGGTACGACTGTTAACACCGGCAACACGACGCCCGTATCAAGCGCAACTAGTACGGCTGTTTCAAGTTCCAGCCAAGTAGCTGCCACCAGCAGTTCTAAGCCGGCCACGAAGACGACCAAGACGGTCAAGAAGACCACTAAAAAGTCTGCCAAGAAGACCGTTGCCAAGGCGAAGAAGATGCGTGGTCGCACACACTACGCCAAGAATTCCCGCCGCGTTCAGTTCAAGAAGGCCGTTAAGGGTAGCAAGGTCGTTTTGAAGAACAGCAAGGGCCAAGTGGTTAAGACCCTTAAGGTGAAGAAGTCTGGTAAGCTCAGCATCAAGTTGAGCAAGAAGCAAGCCAAGAAGCTGAACCGCACCAAGAAGAACAAACATTACTTCACGGTCACGGTGACGCAGAAGGGCTACAAGCCTTACACCATCAAGTACACGATCAAGGCTTAATTTTCTAAATAAATCCGTAACCAATGGGTAGCTGTCTTCAACGGGCAGTTACCCATTTTTAGATTTAATTATCTAGGCTTACATTAATTGCCAAGATAATTGAAAATGCCCCTTGACGGAATCATTCGAAAGAACTACGATTGTTTAGTAGTAAAATCGGTTTATGGTTTTATTAGAATTACATATCTGGGAGGAATTTTTCATGAAGAAAGTATTTGGTTACGTTCTTAGTTTGTTAGCCGCATTAACGTTTGCTGGTGTCATTGCTACGACTGCTAACGCTGCCGGCAACAATGCCGCAGTTACTAGTGGTAGCGGTAGTGGTGTTTCTAGTGTCGTTGCTTCAAGCAGTTCCAAGAAGGTTGCTAAGAAAGCAACTAAGAAGACTGTCAAGAAGTCAAAGCGCATCAAACTGAGCAAGAAGTACAAGAAGAATGCTCGTAAAGTTTACATCAAGAAGGCTACCAAGGGTTCAAGCATTGCTTTGAAGAACAGCAAGAAGCAATCCGTTAAGAAGTTCTCCGTTAAGAAGAGCGGCAAGAAGACCTTGAAGTTGACCAAGAAGCAAGCTAAGAAGCTTAACAAGGGTAAGAAGTTCACCATGACTGTTACCAAGAAGGGCTACAAAGCTTACACTGTTAAGGTTACCATCAAGAAGTAAAGCTTTTTAAAACAAGCATTGAGGAGACGTGGCAGAACCACGTCTTTTCTTTTCTCATTTTTTAGGAAAAGGAGTCGGGTCCGTGTACTTACGAATCAAGGAAAAAATGCAGCGCCACGAAACTCAGTATTTCATCTTACTCGCGTTCATTGGGATTTTTATGATGGCGTTTTGTTCCTACACCTCACCAGCGTATTACTTCGACACCTCGCCGGATAACAACGCCTTCTTCACGGTCGGCAAGGCCATGATGCACGGGATTACGCCGTACAAGGACATCTTTGAACAGAAGGGGCCCTACGTGTACCTCTTACATGGGTTGGCCTACTTGGTCAGTCACCGTAGCTTCATCCTGATTTTCGTGGTGGAAATTGGCGTGCTGGTGGCGGCCATGATCTTAACGTTTAAGATTGCCCGGGTCATGAAATTAGCCGAGCTACCGGCCTTTCTGGTGGCGATGCTCTCACCGATGCTGTTTCTCTACCATCCCTACTACAATTACGGGGACACGGTGGAGTTCTTTACGCTACCGTTATTGCTGTCGCTGATCTACCTGATTTTTCTGCTCGACCAGCACCAGCTAACGGTCAGTCCGTGGTGGTTCTTCGCGCAGGGGTTATTTGTCGGGATCGTCTTCCTGGCCAAATACACCCTGCTGGGGGCGTGGATCGCCTTTTACCTGGCCTATGGCGGCTACTTATTGGTCAAAAAGCAGTGGCGGTTACTGGGCCAACTCGTCCTTTGGAGTGGGGCGGGCTTCCTGCTGGCGACGGTGCCCTGGTTGATCTACTTCCTGGCGACCGGGTCATTGGGTTCTTTTATTAATGTCTATATTTTATTTAATACCAAAGTTTATATGACCTCGTCCGTGTCATTCTTTTCCAACTTGATTCAGTCGACCATCTTGGTGGCCAATTTCTACCTGAGCGACGTCTTTTTCTTCCTGTTGGGGGTCGGTGGCACGCTGCTGATTCTGTTCCAACGGACGATTCTGACACGCCGGCTGACGCGGGTACTGTACCTGCTGGTGTTCCTGGGGACCGACCTGCTGGCGCTTTACGGCTACCAGACGGGTTCGCTCTACCAGTACTATCAGCTGGTGTACTTTGCCTTCTTCGTGGTGCCGTTCATTTATTTCCTGAATCTATTTTTCAACTGGGTCCGGCTTCCGTCCGTGGATGATCCGTTTATCATTTTAAGTACCCTGGTGCTCAGCTTTTTCCTGGTGCTCGGGGTGAATGACAACGTGACGGTCTCGCGGCTATTTCCGAACAATGCGGCGATTACCAAACGTAGCACGCGCAAGCCGCAACAGCCCGCGCAGGTGGAGTTTGGCAACATCATGCGCCAGCAGTCTGCACACCCAACGCTGTTAAATTACGGGTCGATCGACATGGGCTTCTACACGGCGGCCGATGCCGTGCCGACCACCTATTATTTTCAAAATTATAATATCCCAGAGAAGGCGGCTCCCCAGATTCTGCGGGCCCAACGACGCGTGATTCAGCGCCACCAGGTCCAGTGGGTCGTCTTGAACACGCCGACCAAGCAATCCGTGCGCGAATGGGCAGGGAATAAAGAAATTCCCGGCCGCATTTCCAGCGGGAATCTGAACCCCGGCACGTCCAAGCTGGCGAAGTCGCTCTACCGGCATTACCGGCTGGTCAAGGTGCATCGCCAGGTCTTTGAACAGGTCGACGTGAAGTACTGGCTGTTTGAACGAAAGGGGTAAGCCAACATGTCAACGAGTGACACGACAAACGGGCCGTCCCGGTCGGATTGGCTGCGACGGTACCGCTGGCTGTTAGAGTTGGGCCTGTTTAGCTGTCTGAGCCTGTTCTGGCTCTTTTTGTGGGCGGCACAGGGGAAGATTTATCTCGGGGATGACCTGAGCTTTCACCTAAACCGGGTTCAAGGCCTGTACCAACAGTTGATTTCTGGTCACTGGGGTCTGGGCCACATCGCCACGACCACCTTTCAGGGGTGGGGCTACCCAATCAATCTGTTTTACCCGGCGTACACGCTACTGCCCATGGCCGTTCTCCAGGTCTGGGTCGGCGGGGTGCACGCGTACGCGATGTTCCTGTTTCTGATTACGCTACTCACCCTGTACACGACCCGATTCGTGGGGCAACGGGTACTGGGCAGCTACTACCAGGGCCTACTGCTGGCGGTGCTCTACAGCTTCTCGCAGTACCGGGTTTTGGACTTCTTCGTGCGGGGCGCCTTGGCCGAGGGTATCGTCTTTGCGTTTCTCCCGCTGGTCTTTTACGGGGCCTATAGCATTGCCATCGGCGACGTTCATCAGTGGTACTGGCTCACGCTGGGGATGGCGCTGATTGGCCTGACCCACGTGGTCTCGCTGATTTTGGCGTCCGTCTTGGTCCTGTTGACGCTGGGACTCTTTTTCCTGAAACGAACGGGACTCAAGCAACGACTGGGCGCCCTGTTCCTAGCGGTGGTCACGACCGGCTTACTGGATCTGACCTTCCTAGCGCCACTGATGGAACAGCTCCATCACATGAAGGGCCTCGGCATCATGCAATTTCAACTGGCCAGCAGTGCGGTGCAGCCATGGCCGTTTCTGGTCAACTCGGCGGTCAACCAGATGGGGTCGAATCAAATCAACCTGGGTTGGCTGATGCTGATGCTCTTACTCCTGACGCTCGGCGTCTGCTGGAAATTTAACGGCGTTGAGCGCTACCTGGTTGGGTTAGCAGTCGTCTTCGTGTGGCTCGCGACGACCTGGTTCCCGTGGTCGTTATTTCAGGGTGTGCTGGGGACGATTCAATTTCCTTGGCGCTTCCTGGCGATTGCCAGTTTTCTGATTGCCTTAGTGGGGACCCGGGCGCTAGTGCTGGTCTTACCACGAAATACCCGCCGCGTTCGGAGAATCTTGCTGGCAGCCATGGTTGCGTTGGGTATGATTCTAAATGTTGCGAGTTTTATTAACTACTTTCAAAATCCGTACAACAATGCGATTACGCCCGAAAGCTATCACACGGTGGCAACGGGCGTGGCTAGCACGGATTACGTCCAACCGGTCTCGTTGCCCGCGATGCCGGCGCTAAAAGCGCATTCCATTGTGGTGATGAACCCAACGAAAGGGCAGGCCACGCTACGGCAGACCAGTCGCCAGGTTGGGGCGGATTCATTTACCTACCGTCTCTGGAGTCGTCGCGCCCGGCGCCTGAAGCTACCACATCTGGCCTATCCGGGCTACCAGGTGACCGTCAATGGCCACCGGCAACCGTTGCGCCAGAACCGAATGGCGATTCTGCTGGCCAACGTCAAGCAAGGAAGCAATACCATTCGAGTGGCCTACGTGGCGACGCCGCTGCAACGCGTGTCAGCGTGGCTCTCTGCGTTGGCGTGGGTGGCGTTGCTGGGCTGGCTCGGCTGGAAAACTTGGCGACGTCTGCGTCAGTGAATGGGTAATTTGGCGGCTAGATAAATGCGATTTAAAGTAGTTCGTCACCTGACCCATTTAATCACTGCCGTTAATTGCTCCATGATAGTTCAATGAGAAGCCTTGACCTGAATGGCCTAGACTGGTAAATTAAGAAACAATATCTCCCAGGATTCCTAACCGAGCCTGAGACTAAAATTAAGAGGAGCGATATCAACTATGTCTAATTGGGACACGAAGTTTGCTAAAGAAGGATTCACTTTTGATGATGTTTTGTTAATACCCGCTGAAAGCCACGTTTTACCGAATGAAGTCGATCTGAGTGTCCAATTAGCCCCGAACCTCAAGCTGAACGTTCCGTTTTTAAGTGCCTCCATGGACACCGTTACTGAAACCAAGATGGCCACTGCCATGGCGCGTAACGGGGGCCTCGGGGTCATCCACAAAAACATGAGTGCCGACGACCAAGCCCAAATGGTCGCTGACGTGAAGGCCATCGAAAACGATGCTAGCCAATTCCCAAAGGCCGCGGTCGACGCGAACAACCATTTGTTAGTCGCCGCTGCCGTTGGGGTCACGTCCGACACGTTTGACCGGGCCAGCGCCTTACTTAAAGCTGGCGCGGATGCTATCATCATCGACACCGCCCACGGTCATTCCGCTGGGGTGTTACGCAAGGTCGCTGAAATTCGCCAACAATTGCCAGACGCCACGCTGATTGCGGGGAACGTTGCCACGGGTGAAGGTACCCGGGCGCTGTTCGAAGCCGGCGTTGACGTGGTCAAAGTGGGTATCGGCCCCGGTTCTATCTGCACGACGCGGGTGGTTGCCGGTGTCGGTGTGCCCCAATTGACGGCCATTTATGACGCCGCTCAGGTAGCCCGTGAATTTGGCAAGCCAATCATTGCCGATGGTGGGATGAAGTACTCCGGTGACATCGTGAAGGCTATCGCTGCCGGTGGGAACGCCGTCATGTTTGGTTCCATGTTCTCCGGGACCGACGAAGCCCCTGGTGAAGTCATCGAAGACAACGGTAAGAAATACAAAACGTACCGGGGGATGGGGAGCTTGGCTGCCATGTCCCACGGCTCAGCCGACCGTTACTTCCAAGGTGGCGTCAACGAAGCCGACAAGCTGGTGCCAGAAGGTATCGAAGCCCGCGTGGAATACAAGGGTAGCGTCAACGACATCATCTTCCAAATGGTCGGTGGCCTGCGTTCCGGGATGGGTTACACCGGGAGCGCCACGATTCAAGACTTGATCAATGACGCGCAGTTTGTTCGGATTTCCAACGCCGGCCTGATCGAGTCTCACCCCCACGACGTCCAAATCACCAAGGCAGCCCCTAACTACAAATAGGCGCTGACAGGTTTCCACCTGCGGCTGACAGTCTCTTCCAGCCTGTGGGGAACGTGTGGAGCCTGGGAAGCGGTCTCCACACTCGCCTTTAAGCCGCCAAAAACCGGCATCTCAAAGGTCGTCCCGTGCTGTAAGCCGGCTGAAAAACGCCGACTAACACCACCGACACAGGCTTTCGAGACTGTCAGCCTCCGGTTCCAACGGGTTAGCGCCCGATTGGTAGATACGCGCTGATGTGATTTGGTCGTGTCGGGGACGGTGGTCGTGTGGTTACTGAGTTCATTTTAAACCGCCCTCACGGCTCCAACTGGTTTGACCCGCAACGGTTTTGTTTGTGGGTTGTCGCAGTCAGGTGATTTGGCTGTGTGGTTGTGTAAATTTAAATGAGATAAACAGAAGGCTAACCGGAAAATTTCTGGTTAGCCTTTTTTGAGCGCCAATTCTGGGATTGTCAGTGTGGTGGCGTATACTTCAGGACAAGTGAGGTGAGTCGGATGGCAACAATTTCTATTCGAGTAAGTGCTACTGAAAAGATGTGGTTACAGCAGATGGCTGAGTTCTATGGGTTATCGTTGTCGGCGCTGATTCTGACGTATTCCTTTGACCAGCTTGAAGATACCTACGATGCCTTGATAGCTGAGTCCGCGTACAAACATTACCATGTCAAGGACCAGTCGACCGTTTCGATGGCACAGGTATTGGCTGAATTTGGCGGGGATGAGCAGACAACAAAGTCAAAAACGGAGTAAGTACGAGCAATGTGTGGTGGAAGCGGACGGGGTAGGTAGAAAATGCGCAGCAAGTCTGAGTGACCAGAGGCGGATCAAGGTGACCAGCTGTGTCGGTGGTCTTAGCTGAGCGTTTTTCTCAGCTTAGAGCACGGGACGACCTTTGAGACCGAATTTGGGCTCAAAGGCGAGGCGCCAGACCGCTCCTCAGGCTGGCGCCGTTCCCCACAGCAGGGCATCTTGAATCCGCCGTCGGGAACGCCGGCGACTTGCCGCTCTCATTTTCACCATCCCGGAGGCGCTGACAAACACAAAGATTAGGACTTAATCGGAGCTTAACGCCGGGTTGGCGAGTCGCCCGCAAATAGTGTAAGATTAAGGAATGGTAAAGTGCCTTACGCCCGACTAAAGGTTCGGGTTTTCCGGTCACGTCACGCGGTTTATTTGCTAGAATAGACGTAAACCTACGGGGAAGACCGCTAGTGTTATTACCTAGCTGTTAAAGGAGATTAGCCCAATTATGAAAATTTTAGTTGTCGATGATGATAAAGAAATTGCGCAATTACTCGAAATTTATATTAAAAACGAAGGTTACGAACCCCTGACCGCCTACAACGGTAAGGAAGCGCTGACCAAATTACACACCACGCCGGACATTGCCCTGATGATTTTGGACATTATGATGCCTGAAATGAGCGGGATCGAAGTCATGAAGGAAGTTCGGAAAGACTCCCAAATTCCCATTCTGATTCTGTCAGCCAAGACCGGTGACATGGACAAGATTCAGGGATTGATTTCCGGTGCCGATGATTATGTCACTAAGCCATTTAACCCACTAGAAGTTATGGCACGGGTCAAGTCACTGTTGCGGCGGAGCCAAGACCAAGTGACTGACGATGCGCCAGACGTTCTGGACATTGGGACGTTGACCATCAACAAGGATTCTCACGAAGTCAAAACGATTGCCGGCAAGACGATTTCCCTGACGGCCTTAGAGTTCGGGATTCTCTACCTGTTAGCGAGCCACCCCAACCGAGTCTTCTCCGCTGACGAAATTTTCGAACGCGTTTGGCGGCAAGAAAGCATTGTCTCCGCTAAGACCGTCATGGTCCACGTGAGCCATTTGCGTGATAAGATCGAAGACGCGACTAACGGGGAAAAGGTCATCCAGACCGTCTGGGGCGTCGGCTACAAGATTGAATCACACTAGTCTTTGGTTGTTGTGTTAAAGATAATGTAGTTGGTGCTAGTGCCTTACCGGGCGGAAAAAATGGACCGGAACGCTGTGGGGAGGACGCCCCGAGCCTGAGAAGCGGTCTCGGGACTTGCTTTGAGCCTCTGAGAAACGAGTCTCAAAGTCACCATTTATCACGCGCACGCGCGTGATAAATCCCACGGCTGAGTCCATTTTTCCCGCCCTCTCGGCATATACTGGTTTTTAATGGCAGCGAAAGCCATGTGAGTCAAGCTGGTAGCTACTTGGGTTTGTGTGGTTGCCGTTGCTGGCATCATTCGCTGGCGGTTTCACTCTGTATGGTTGGCGTGGGTTTCTTTCCACGTGGCCATTCCAGTGGTGTCGCTCGGCTGCGGTTACCCGTCCACCAAGCCAATGGGTGGACCCGCCCGCAACTAGTTTCACGTGAGCACACCATCTGAGCCGGAGGAAGCCAGGTACGGAGACGGCTGTGTCGGTGGTGTTAGACCGAGCGATTTTTCTCGGCCTTACAGCACGGGACGACCTTTGAGACCTGCGTGAACTTCGCAGGGCTTAAAGTCGAGGTGGGAGCCCGCACCACAGGCGGGAACCGGCCCCACAGCAGGCGTAGTACCTGGAAGCCGCAGGCGGCCAGCATGAGCACTTTGCACTAACACAATCTAATTTAAAACAGAAGTTTCACCAATTGGAGAAGGAGTAAGTTATGGGCAAATGGGAACAAGTCCAACAGAATCGTCCGCGGGGGGCCGCAGCATGAAGCTAACCACTCGCGAGAAAAGCGCGCTGTTCATGGAAGGCGTCGTCACGGTCATCCTGCTGTTGATGCTGAACCTGGCGCTGCTGGTGCTGATCAGCCAAGCCATTCAGAGCAACCCCGGACTACGGGACGGGATTTTTATCATCAAACGGTCCGTGGTCTTTGGCCCGAATCACTTTCAGCTGTGGAGCTGGGAAAATGTCTTCATTGGCTTCATGATCATCGCGGACGCCTTGGTCGTCTGGTGGCGGCTGATTCGGCGCTACCGGCAAATGCAGCTGCACCATATCATTGAGGAGCTGCATTACATTGCCAACGGCCATTTTGACCACCGGATTCCGTTCCGGGTCAGCGGCGACGTGCAGCGGGTCGTGGATTCTGTCAATGCCCTGGTCGATTCCGTCATTCACTCGATGGATGAGGAGCGGGCGATTGAGAAGTCCAAGGACGAACTGATCACCAACGTTAGCCACGATATCCGGACGCCGTTGACGTCGATCATCGGCTACCTGGGCTTGATCGAAGACCAGCAGTATCACAGTCAAGAAGACGTTTTGAAATACACGCACACGGCCTTTTTGAAATCGAAACAGATGAAGTCCCTGGTGGACGACCTGTTCGAGTACACCAAGGTCCGCCAGACGGACACGCCGCTGAGCCTGACGACCATCGACCTGGCCGCCATGCTAGAACAGCTGGGCGCCAGCTTCGAGTTGGAGGCCCAGAAGAAGGGCATGACGATTGGTGCGGCCAGCGAGCCGGCTAGTTTAATGATGGAAGCCGACCCCGAGAAGTTGGTCCGGGTGTTTAACAACCTGGTCTCAAACGCGCTGAAGTACGGCGATGGCGGGAAAGAAATCAACCTGCTAGCCAAGCGCGTCAGCGACAACGAGTTGGAGGTCCGCGTGACCAACGATGGTCCTAAGATTCCCAAGGAGTCGCTGGCCCTCATTTTCGAACGGTTTTACCGTGTGGAAGAATCCCGTTCCAAGGAAACTGGCGGGACCGGGTTGGGGCTGGCGATTGCGCAAAGCATCGTGGCCCTGCACGGCGGGTACATCTACGTCGAATCCGACGACGACCTGACCAGTTTCGTGATTCATTTACCTGTTAAACATGATCAACCCTTGGCCATTCCCCAGCGGTTAAAAACGGCGGGCGCGGTCAACTAAAGCTGCCGGACTTTTCCGGTAACTACATAAGATAGAGGAGTTTTCATTGATGAAACGTTTAAAACGAGTTGTTATGGGCTTGGTAACGGCAATGACGCTGTTTGCCGGAAGCCTCAGTACCCTTAGCGCGCCGGTCACGGCCCAGGCGGCCACGACCAGTACCAGCACCACGGTCAACCTGAAGGCCAAGGCCGGGATTGCCGTCGATGCCAAGACTGGACAGATTCTCTATGATAAAAATAGTGATCAAGCCTTGCCAGTCGCCTCGATGACCAAGCTGTTGTCCATCTATTTGGTGCTCGACGCGGTCCACAACGGTCAGCTGAAGTGGGACCAAAAAATCACGATTAATAAAGCTACGGCCAAGGTCGCACAAAACACCAACCTGTCCAACGTGCCGCTACGCGCGGGTCACAAGTACACGGTCAAGGCGCTGTACCAAGCGTCCCTGATTTACTCCGCCAACGGGGCCATCGAAGCCCTGGGGACGGCGGTTGCCGGGTCACCACACGCCTTCGTGGCTAAGATGCGGGCCCAAGCCAAGAAATTGGGCATGACAAATGTCAAAATTTACAACGCTTGTGGGCTGACGAACAAGCAAGTCGGTAAGCTGGGCTACGACAACGAGGCCGGTTCCGCCGAAAACGAATGGTCCGCTGCCGACCAAGCTAAATTGGCCGTCGCGCTGTTAAACAAGTATCCAGAAGTCCTGCAGACCACCAGCGTTAAGAAGATGTGGTTTGAAAAGGGCACCAACGACGCCACCAAGATGGAAAACTGGAACTGGATGTTGAAGGGCCTGTCCGCCTCATACGCAAAACTTCACGTGGACGGCTTGAAGACCGGGACCTCCGACGCGGCCGGCGCCAACTTTACCGGGACCGCCAATAATGACGGTAACCGGATCGTGACCGTCGTGCTACACGCGGCCCACAAGTCCGAGACCGACCCTTCTCGTTTCAAGCAAACGCAGAAGATGATGTCTTACGTTTACAACAACTTCAAGACGATTAACGTCAAGGCCGGTAGCCAGGTGACTGGCAGTAAGACGGTCAAGACCAACGATGCCAAGGAAAAGACGGCTAAGACCGTGTTGACCCAGGGCCTGAAGCTGTGGATTCGCAACGACCAAGTCGCTAGCAATGTCCAATCCACCACGACGCTGAAGAGCAAGCTGGTTAAGAACAAGGCCTTGGAAGCACCCGTTGCCAAGAACACGGTCGTTGGGACCGCCAACATTTCCTTGAAGGGCGATCAACTGGGCTTCTTGGGGAATACCAAGACGACTCGCGTGCCGGTTAAGGTTACTGGAGCGGTGGAGAAGGCGAACGTCTTCGTCCGCATGTGGCGCGCCATCGTCGCATTGTTCTAAACCTTGGTGTCTTGTCCGCGCCTCCGGACTGGTGAAAATGGACCGGGACGCTGTGGGCGGACACCTGGAGCCGAAGAGCGGTCTCCAGGCTTACTTTAAGCCTCTGAGAAGCGAGTCTTAAAGATACCAATTCTCTAAGCGGCAAAGCCGCTAAGAGAATTCCCACGGCTGAGTCCATTTTCACCAGCCCTGCGGCTAACACTGGTTTAGAACAAACCAACGATTGTCGTTTGGGTGGTTTCATTTAAAAGTGTAAGTTAGAATCCTCAATCAGGGTGGTTACTCTGGTTGGGGATTTTTTAATGGTGTAGGTTAGGTTATCCTTTTGCAGTACATTCGATGGCGGATTCAAGGTGCCCTGCTGTGGGGTCGGTTCCAGCCTGAGGAGCGGGCTTCCACCTCAACTTTGAGCCTGGGGAGCGGTCTCAAAGGTTGTCCCATGGGCTAGGCTGGGAGAATACCCCAGCCAAGGCCATCGACACAGCCGGGCACCTTGATCCGCCTCTGGTCACTAAGACTGACCACGCTCGGTCCATTTTCACCGGCCCTGGGACTGACACAGGTTTAGAACAAACTGACGGTTGTCGTTTGTGTGAATGGTTTCAATTAAATGTGTAAGTTAAAATCTTCAATCGGAGTGGTTACTCTGGTTGGGGATTTTTTAGTGTGATTGAAGTGTGACTAGTTGTTCAACTGGTAGGAGCCATAGCGGGGCCCCCTGGAAGTCAGAGACAGCCGCAGACCCGGCCCGCTTGATTCAAATCAATGTACCTAGTTGACGCGTGGGATATAATATTTTATGTAGTTAAGCACCAACCTTAAAGGTGTCTGAAATTTATTTTATTTTATAAAAAGTTGGCTAAACGTTGATTTTACACTGTTGGTGGCGATTACGTTAGATTGTTGATGGCGTGTTGTTGTTTTGACAAGTCAAGTATTAATGTGCGAAGATACTGTTTAACATTAGCTGAGAACGCGCAATTTTAAGATTATTTTGAGGAAAAGGGAGTTGGCATTCGTGAACATGATTAAAGGCGAGTGGAATTACATTCGGCACAACCGGTTGATTTTGATCTCCGTGTTGGCCATTATGTTTATTCCATTCCTCTACAGTATCTTCTTTCTGAAATCGGTTTGGGACCCGTACGGTGAAACCGGTGAACTGCCCGTTGCGGTGGTTAACCAGGATAAGCCGGTGACTTACCAAGGCCAAAAATTAAACGTTGGGGATCAAACGATTACCAACTTGAAGAAGAACAAGCAGTTGGGATGGAAGTTCGTTTCCGCTAAGACGGCGGCTGACGGGCTGAAGCACCACAAATACTATACCGTTATTACGTTCCCTAAGAACTTTTCGGCAAACGCTGCGACGGCGCTGAACAAGCACCCGAAGAAGATGACGTTTACCTACAAGACGAACGGTTCCGCCAACTACATCGCTCAGGTTATGAGTGAAGTAGGGTCCTCCAAGCTGGACAGCGAAATTCGTGCCAAGGTGACGAAGGCCTATGCCCAAGCTACCTTTAAGCAAATCTTCGCCGTTGGTAAGGGGATGGACAAGGCTGCCAAGGGGTCCGCTCAGTTGAAGAACGGGACGGTTACCTTGACGGATGGCCTGAACACTTACACGACCGGGGTTCACACGTTGAACAACGGCCTGCAACAAATGAAGACGTCCGTGACGCCATTAGCTACCGGGATTCAAAAATTATCGACCGGGGCGAAGACGTTACAGACCGGTTTAGGCACCTACACGGCTGGTGTGGGACAATTCGCTAGTGGGGTTAATACCTATACTAGTGGGGTTGGCCAATACACTAGTGGGGTTAACCAATTTACCGGTGGTGTCAGCAAACTGAGTGCGGGGATGCCTAAGTTGACCGCCGGGACTTCCCAATTAGCTTCCGGGGCCAAGTCTTTAAAGTCTGGGACTTACACCTACGTTAATGGGGTTTACACGTTGAACTCTGGGGTGAAGACTTTGGGTAAGGGTGTTGGGCCGTTAGCAGATGGTGTTTCTCAGTTGTACACCGGCGGTAAGTCACTGAATAGTGGTTTATCAGAGCTTAGCGGTAATTCTAAAAAACTGAACTCTGGTGCGGGTGAGTTAACCAGTGGCGCTAATCAAGTTTATCAGGGCGTTCTGTCCGTGCAATCGCAACTAAGCGGTTTGACTGCTAAAGATGATAATGGTGACTCGATTGCAGGAGAATTGACAAAAGTTCAAGGCCTGATTCAAAGCATTGCACCATTGAAGAGCAATAAGGCGGTTCAACAAGCAGCGACAGCATTAACACCATCCTTGACAGAATTAGCAAAGGCCAAGCAAGAGCTAGCTGCTGCTACAGAGGCACAAAAGAAGGCAGCTGATGCCCTCAAGAGTAGTGCAGCCCAGGGTTCAACAACTACGACAAATGAAGCGACTGCTAATTCAGACGTTAAGAATGACGCTGCGGCTGCACAAAAAACTGCACAAACCATTATTGCGAATAGCGACGATAGCGAAAAAGTTAAATCTGCAGCCGAAACACTGCAAGGCCAGTTAAAGAGTATTCAAGAGGACGGCACTACGAGCAACAAGGCAGTTACTCAGACTCGTTCAGCTAATTTGACGAGCGAGATTAGTGATTTAGATGCAGCTACACAAGCCGTGACCACTGCTACAGCTAATGTTCAGAAGACACTGGATGGTATTCTGACACAACTGAGCACAAGTGGTATTGATACAGCAACTACGACAGAATTGGCTAATGTTGTATTAGCAGCAGAAAATGTTAATTTTGATAAATTGCAGACGGGATTGTCATCATTACAGTCATTGTCTTCTAATTCTGCTGAGCTTCAAAAACTGGTGGATGGTGCACAACAAGTCAGTCAAGGTGCTTCCACTCTTAATACGGGCCTTGGCCAATATACTTCTGGTGTTGATCAAGCCTTTGCCGGGTCAACTACCTTAAGTAATGGTTTATCAAGTCTTAATAAACAAGTGCCAACCTTAACCGACGGGGTCACCCAGATCATGAATGGGACGGCCAAGTTAGCTAAGAACGGTCCTGCCCTGAAGAGTGGGTCCAAGAAGGTTGCTGCTGGGGCTACGCAATTGAACGGTGGGCTGAAGACGGCCGCTGCTGGTGTGAACCAGTTGAACGCCAATACGGGCAAGTTAACGGCTGCCGGCAACAAGCTCAACGCCAACACGCCTAAGCTGACCGCCGCTGGCAACAAGCTGACTAGTGCTTCTAGCCAACTGACCAACGGTGCCGGTCAATTGACCTCTGGGTTGAACACCTTGAACAGCAAGGTGCCTGCTTTAACCAGCGGGGTCAACCAACTGGCCGATGGCTCACAACAATTGGACGACAACAGCAACAAGCTGATGCAGGGTGCCAACAAGCTCAAGAAGGGGAATGGCACGCTGGCCAAGTCCCTGAAGAGTGGTGCTGATCAACTCAAGGCGCAACCGTTGACCAACAAGACGGCCGACATGTTTGCCGCACCAACGCATTTGAAGCACGAGAGCTACAGCTACGTGCCTAACTATGGTCACGCCTTAGCACCTTACGTGTTATCCGTTGCCCTCTACGTTGGGGCCCTGGTCTTCAACTTTGCCTTCCCAATTCGGAAGGTTTCACGCGAAGGTGGGAGTGCCACTGGCTGGTACTTGAGTAAGGTTTCCATTGGTGCCGCCGAAGGGCTCGCCATGGGTCTGATCGAACCCGTCCTGATGATGTTAGGTGGCTTGAGTGTTGATCACCCAGGTCAAATGATTCTGATTTCCATCTTCTTCGCGGAAGCGTCGATGTTTATCGTCATGTTCCTGTCGATGTTACTGGACAACCCTGGTCGTTTCATCGCCATGGTTCTCCTGATGTTGCAACTTGGTGGTTCCGGTGGGACGTTCCCAATGGAGGTCACCAACCACTTCTACAACGTCGTTCACCCATTCTTGCCAATGACTTACTCAATCCTCGGATTCCGTGAAGCCATTACGTCGGGGATGTCGGGAATGGTCGGTCAAGCCTTATGGGTCTTAGCACTCTTTACCATCATTGGTTTAGCACTGCTCTGGCCAACGATGATTTGGCTGCAGAAGAAGCATCTCATGGGCAAGTCACAACTGGATGATAATCAAAAACTCCAGGCCGTTGAAGACCCAGAGTCGAATTCACATTCATAAAATTTAAAATGGAAGCGTCGTGAAACCACTGGTTTTGCGGCGCTTTTTGCGTATAATCGATTTTATTGAGAGAAATGAGGGATGGATATGTCAGTCACGTTTCGGTTAGCCACCACCGCTGATCAGCCGCGGGTGGTCGAAATTTATAATCAGGCAATTGCCACCAAGGGGAGTACCGCCGACCTGACGCCGATGACGGTTGCTCAGCGTCAGCCATGGTTTCAAGAGTTCTCCGCGGACCACTTTCCGTTGTGGGTCATCGAAGCGGATGGCCAAGTTGTCGGGTTTGTCGGGCTGGAACCCTACAGTGATCGCGTAGCCTACGCGCAAACGGCCGAAATTGCCCTGTATTTGGCGTCTGAGGCGCAGGGCCACCACTTAGGTGGACAAGCCGTGGAATGGGCTGAGAGGGCCGGAAAACGCCTGGGACTGACGACGATTATTTCACGGATCTTTGGCCACAACCAGGCCAGTCGTCATTTATTTGAGAAGCACGGTTATGAACACTGGGGCCATTTGCCAGCGATTGCCGACATGCAGGGCTTCACGGCCGATTTGGAAGTCTACGGCAAGCATTTAACCGACGAGTAAACGATGAAAATTCGCTGGACTTTTTCACAAACCTCTAATCAAACGAGGGGTTAACGGGGCTGACCTTTGCTAAATATCACAACTGTTATATGAAAATGACGTGAAACATGTTAAAATATCATCGTGTGGTTTTATCATGTAAACCCATTAACTTGCTTCATATCTCAGAGTATTCGACGGAGGCAAACATTCTTGAATAAACGACGGCCAAACCCCAAGCAGGTGCCGGACCCCAATGAACCCTTATGGCGGTCGACACTGCGGGTAGCCATGCCCCTTAATTTGAGTTACATTCCGATTGGGCTGGCTTGTGGGATTTTGCTACACGCGGCAGGGTTCAATACCTTACTGACTGGATTAGTTTCGATATTGATCTTTTCTGGTGGGGCACAATTCTTAATTGCCACGATGTTGACCATTAATTCCCCACTACTTTCAATTGTTTTGATGTTGTTCTTTTTGGAATTACGGTATGCATTACTGAGTTCGAGTTTATCGCCTTACTTAAAAGGCCAATCCAATCGCTTTTTATTTGCGTTTGCGATTTCTTTAAACGATGAAAATTACGCCATAAACTACTTAAAATTTGCCACGGATAAAAAGTGGACGGGTAAGGAAGCCCTGATGGTGGAGCACTATTCCTTGCTGTTCTGGGCCGTCAGCAACGTTATCGGGAGTCTGATCGGTAGCACGCTGAAGATTGACCTGGGAGTCGTGAACTTTGCGCTAACGGCGTTGTTCTTGTACATGATTGTGATGCAGATCAAGAACCGCTTGACGATTGCCATTTGTGTGCTTTCTGGGGTGCTGGCAGCGCTCTGCATGATGCTCACCAAGAGTACGTTAGGGCTGGTTATTTCGACGATTATTGCTTCATTGATTGGGTTCTTCCTGGAGACGACGTTGCGCAAACGCTTGCCAGATAGCCACTGGCTGTGGAAACTCCGCAGTCCGGGCTCGAAGAAGTCAACGGTGGAGAGTGAATCGGACGCTGATTAGGATACAGGAGACGCTATATGAATGCAGTTAATACGTGGAACAGTACGCAACACTTTTGGTTGATCATTCTTGGCTTTTGTGTTGCCTTCGTGCCGCGCTTCATTCCCTTAATGTTGTTCACGAAGCGGGCCATTCCCGAATGGTTCAACGAGTGGATGAAGTTTGTGCCGGTTTCATTATTTACCGCGCTGATCGTGAAGGACATCTTCATCGACAGTGCCACTTATCAAATTATCTTTAACCATTTTTCTGAAATGATTGCGGCGGTCATCGTCGTCATCATTGCCTACCGCACGCGCTCCATGATCATTTCGGTGGTCACCGGCTTACTAGCCGTGTTCCTGTTGAGCATGTTTATTGCGTGACGTGGGTTAATTAAATTGAGTTTGTTGTAAGGCGGGGGACTCTCCTCGCCTTTTTGTTTTATTTAGATGGGATGTTGGTATACTGAAGACATGGAAAATAATGGTTGTCTTCAGATTTAAAATGGAAACTTGGTGACTTGAAATTTCCAAAGTATCTGCAGGTTATCTGCATTACTTAATTCTTAACTGAGAAAACAAAGCAGATTAACGCTGATATGACGGGCTTTTAATGGACTCTGTACTTTTCGAGAATCTGCAGGTTATCTGCAGATTGATTCGATGTGATTAATGTGAAGGGTGATTACTACATAAGGGCGTAATGGGGCTTGAGGAGGTAAAAGTCTATGGAATTTGATGAGATTCCCATTGAGAATGAACATCGTGAATATAAGAAGGCCAAGAACGCATTCCCTAAAGAAGCGTGGGAAACAATCTCGGCATTCGAAAATACAGATGGTGGGAGCTTATTCCTCGGTATTGTTGAAAATTCAAATCATTCGTTTGCAGCGGAGGGAGTTAATGAACGTCAGAAAATCTTGGATGATTTTTGGTCTGCAATCAATAAGGGTTTTCTGAGTTATAGTTCCATTTCAAATGAAAGCATAATTGTGTCAGAGCTTGATAGTGGTAAAGCAGTGATTGAGATCAGAGTGGATGAAGCGCCTGACAATAAGAAACCAGTATTTTTGAATAAAGATATCCATCGGACCTTCATTAGGGAGGGGGCTATCGATGGTCAAGCAAAGGGAGAAAACTTAAAGGCGTTAATTCGACTATCACAGGAGAGCCTAGATATTGAGGTGCTTAAGAACTATGGAATTGATGAGCTAAACATGGAAGATGTGAATAGCTACCGTAAAGAGTTGTTAGCACGTGAGACATATAGAAGTTATGAACGTTTTCCAATGCCAGAATTTTTGAGTAAAATCGGCGTTATTTCAAAGGACTTTTCAGGGACTGGTGAGCTAGGTTTAACTGCAGGCGGGTTGCTATTCTTTGGCAACAACAACGCAATTTTACATCGCTTTCCTGATTTTCAATTGGACTACTTTGATAAGACACAGCCTAATCAAGACCGTTGGCGTAAGCGAATATCTTCGATTGAACAGAACCTTAATGTGTATAGTTTCTTTAAAAAGGTGGATGAGTTGCTTCAGGTTTCTGCGCCAGGATCATTTAAGCTGGATGATAAAGGACAGCGAATTGATACATTTGGGGCTATGTCGGTGGCCTTGCGTGAAGGGCTAATAAATATGCTGATGCATGCGGATTACTTTGAGAGAATGCCATTAACGTTGAATAATACCATCAATTATTATGAGTTTACTAATCCAGGAAAAATGAAGATTGCCTCGTCGGACTTTTTTACGACTAACAAATCGCGTAATCGGAACACGGTGATTTCGAAGCTGTTTTTGCAAGCGGGTTATGGTGAACGTGCGGGTCATGGTGGAGAAAAGATTTATGAATCGGCATTGGTTAATGAGTTCAAGTCGCCTGAGATTACTACAGACATCAGTCAAACTTCCTTGAAGATTTGGAAGGTCGATTTAGCCGATTCATTCTCTGGAAAAGAGGTTTCAGATAGAGAACGTAATATCATCAAGGTGATAATCAGTCAGCCAGGAAAGCTACTTTCTCATAAGGATATTGAAAGCCAGACCGGATATTCTCGTTCAGTGGTCAACCAGGAGCTGAGTAAATTGATTGATAAAAAAATTATCGAGCGTACTGGTAAGGCTAGAGCGACGAGGTATGTAATCAGACAAACACAGAATCAGGTTTTAGCTCAATTTCAAGCTATGCCGGACTTGATGCGGCAGATGTTTAAGAAGATGTGACCGATTGAAGGGCATTGAACTGATACTTGTACTTTATCCGGAGAATTTCCTTAGTTTATAAATAATTTGGTTAGTACCTAGATGATGGGACGTATATATTTCGATATGTTTTATGACCTAACTTAAGATAGATGCTATATGAAAAGGCGGAGCTGTGAGTTAGCTCCGCCTTTTTGATTACATTAGGTTATGCGTTTGGGCCTGTTGTTTCTGAGTGGTCAGGATTCTTTTCTGGATTAGTAGGGTTGGATTCATCGGGTTGGGCTGGGGCAGGTTCGGCAGGGACGACTGGATTGATAGGCTTTTTATCATCAGTAGTCGTCGATACGTTGTCATCACCGTTAGAGGCAGTGTTATCGCCAGTGTTGGTGCTGCCGCCGTTAGAATTTGTGTTATCGCCGGTGTTGGTACCATTAGTGTTAGAGCTTGTGCTATCGCCGGTGTTGGTACCATTAGTGTTAGAGTTTGTGCTGTCACCGGTATCGGTGCCGTTAGCGTTAGAGTTTGTGTTATCGCTGGTGATGGTGCCATTAGTGTTAGAGTTTGTGCTATCGCCGGTGTTGGTGCCATTACCATTAGAGTTTGTGTTATTGCTGGTATTGGTGCCGTCACCTGTATTGTTGCCATCGTTAGACCCAGTACCCGTGCCAGGCTGTTCTGGTTGTCCAGTGTTAGGCTGGTCTGGTTTGCTAGGTTTCTCAGGCTTGACTGGATTGGTAGTGCCTGGGTTGGTCGTTCCCGGATTACCAGGTTTTTCAGGCTTGACTGGATTGGTAGTGCCTGGGTTGGTCGTTCCCGGATTACCAGGTTTCTCAGGCTTGACTGGATTGGTAGTGCCTGGGTTGGTCGTTCCCGGATTACCAGGTTTTCCAGGCTTGACTGGATTGGTAGTGCCTGGGTTGGTCGTTCCCGGATTACCAGGTTTCTCAGGCTTGACTGGATTGGTAGTGCCTGGGTTGGTCGTTCCCGGATTACCAGGTTTTCCAGGCTTGACTGGATTGGTAGTGCCTGGGTTGGTCGTTCCCGGATTACCAGGTTTCTCAGGCTTGACTGGATTGGTAGTGCCTGGGTTGGTCGTTCCCGGATTACCAGGTTTCTCAGGCTTGACTGGATTGGTAGTGCCTGGGTTGGTCGTTCCCGGATTACCAGGTTTCTCAGGCTTGACTGGATTGGTAGTACCTGGGTTGGTCGTTCCCGGATTACCAGGTTTCCCAGGCTTGACCGGATTAGTGGTGCCTGGGTTGGTCGTTCCGGAAGTACCGGGTTTTCCAGGCTTGATTGGGTGACTTGGAAGACTTGGCTTGTTTGGCTTTTCCTGCAGGTTTGAGCTTTCAGAAGGTGCGATTGGTTTGCTTGGATGTGAATTTGACGTTGATCCCATATTATTAGTTGCTTTGTGGGTGTAAGTACGTGCCTTTAAGCCCACTTTCGTTGCCTTGAGCTTGAAGTTTAACTTCGTGAGGTTATTGTGCTTAACCGTAAGCGTGAACTTACCATGCTTGTTGGCAGTTGTCGAAGCCTTTTCTCCGTGTTTCAGCTTTAGCAGTTCGATGTGGGATTTTGCTGTCGTATAACCAGTGACCTTGTGTTTCGTGACCTTGACGTGGGTAAACTTAGCAACGGATTGTTGGGTCTTAGCGGCTAGCGCACTAACTTCTCCACCAGTAACGATTGAGACTAACGTAGCGGCCATAACAATCTTCTTCATATCCATAACAAGTATAATCTCCCTTATAACTGTTTTTACCAACTGTTGTGCTGGTGAAATTACTATATCATGAAATGTAGACCAGCAAAAGAAGAGATGAAAATCGATAATAAATGATTGTATGATAAGTGATGGTGGATATCAGTAGAGGTGAGTGGACATGTTTTGAGTATGAAATTGATATTGATCAAAGTCCGTCGTGATTAATATTAGTGTTCTCAAAAGAAAAGGTCGAAGCAGTTTAGCCTCGACCTTTTAAGAGTATTGATTTAGGAACCAGGATGGGATGCAGCCGGAGCAGGTTTAGCTGGAGCCGGTGTTACAATGCTCACGATTTCGTTCCAGTGATTTTGAGCACTAGTGAGATTTTTGTACAGCTCAATTAGCTTCTTATTATCAGAGGTGAGAATCGATCTAATCGCTTCTGCATTAGCTGAATTGTGTAAAATGTTGGTTGTTTCGGCCTCGGTCAAATTACCCTTTTTATCAATTTGTGCTTTCAGAACTTCTTTGATTAATGTAATCTTGTCAGTATCTTCAGATTTAGTACTATCAAGACCTGTCTTTTCATCAAATCTGTTCTGAGCAGTAGTTAAATCTGTTTTAGCTTTCTGAACCTCTTGTTTCACGACGCTCCAGTCTCTAATAGGAACCTTTACATAGTTTGGATGGCTAACATTAGGTTTCTTGTTATCTTTACCCTTTTCAGGTTTCTTATCCGCACTAGAACTATCAGGCTTAACCGAAGCAGGGGCAGTCTGTGTCTCGGTAGTAGCGCCATCATCAATCGACTGCACAGCCTTCTTAACCTTATGCGTGTAAGTCCGGGCCTTCAAGCCAGTCTTAGTGGCCTTCAGCTTAAACTTCAGCTTCGTCAGGTTATTGCTCTTGACCTTCAGCGTGAACTTACCGTGCTTGTTGGCAGTAGCTGAAACCTTTTCCCCGTGCTTCAGCTTCATCAGTTTGACGTGGGACTGGGCGGTCGTGTAGCCTGTGACCTTGTGCTTCGTGACCTTAACGTGCGTAATCTTAGCGACAGAGTGTTGGGTCTTGGCAGCTAGAGCACTAACTTCTCCCCCGGTAACAATCGAAAGCAACGTGGCAGCCATAACAATCTTCTTCATATCCATCTTAAATATAATCCCCTTTATATCTTAGTTGGCCAACTATTCTGCTGGTTGAAGCTACTATAGCATGGGGGTCGCTCCGGCAAAAGCAGAGATGAAAATCAATGAAAAAGGTTCATACAATTAGCCGTACAAATCACCAATGGTGACGGCAATCCAGGGGCCACACGTTTTCACAATAAATACAGTTGTGTCAAAAATTAATAAATGGGTATGTAAAAATAGCTAAACGGATATGAGCCAGCTAATAGGGGAGACCAAAGCAAAAAGCACACAGCCCCCACCGTGTGCTTCGTCCTCATTTCCCCCCAAATAGTGTGTTGCTTACCTAATCTCCTCTGGCACATAGGTCTTATCTAGTGATTCCAGCTCGTCTATTAGACTGCTGAGCTTCGTCCGCGCGTCTTCCAATGGAATCAGATACTTGTACAACTCGGCGCGTTCGTCCTGTGCCGCGATGATGGTAGCGTTGAGCCTGGCAATCTCCTGCTTAGCTGATTGGATTTTCGCCGCATCTTGCCTGGCGATGGCGTCGGCTAAATCTTTTTTGACGACGTCACGATTGGCTCTTTGGTTAAGGATGATAGTGCCGCATGCCGCAATCCGATTGGACGTCGGCGCTAACTGCTGCGTCAGCCGAAGATATTCTGCCTTAGCTGCTGCGATTTCTGCGCGCTTGGCCAGAATCAGTTTAGACACGTTGGCCCCAGTATCCGCGGCATTCCCCCCAGAATTACCGCTGGTGCTGGGCCGATTATTGCTCGTCGACTGAGTAGGCCGCGTTGGTTTGACGGGCTTCCCCGGTTTGGCAGGTGCTGGCTTGGTTGGCGTGCTTGCCACCTGATTAGCCAACGCCTGCGTGACCGCCTTATTGATCTGCTGGCTGGTAAACGTCCGCGACCGATACCCCGGCTTCGAAGCGGCCAGCTTGAATTTCAACTTCCCCAAGTTTTGATGCTTCAAGCTGAGTTTGAACTTGCCGAGATGATTGGTCCGGCCACTCGCCAACGACTTCCCCCGAGCGTTGAAGAGCTGGACCTTAGCGTTTTTGGTCGTTTTGCCAGTCAGAGTGTGTTTGGTCACCCGGACCTGAGTGAGCTTGCCAATGGTCTTGGTTGCGGCCAGCGCGCTGATTTCCCCGCCGGCGGCAAGCGTCACAGCTGTTGTCAGTAACAGCGCTTGCTTAATCCCCGTAATCATATGAAGTCTCCTTACTCTTTAGTAGGCACAATTTAATTGTGTACCCAGAGTTTATCATGAAAACCAAGCCGAAAAAAGGACAACTGAAAATCACAAACAACGGTTGAGGGCCATCACTTCACTAAATGTGAGATTGAGGAAATCTGAACTAGACGGTAAATGAAACGATTACATAAAGTGCCATTTTCACAATCTGGATATTAAAAACTTTGTGAAATTATGGTTTCGAGAACCATGACGAGACATGTAAGCCTGATGAAAATACGTTATCAAAGTCCGCAGACATAGTTATGAAAACTAGATGGTTGTATTTTCAATGAATCTGGCAAAATAACACAGCGTAACGAAGAAGGGGCGGGTATTTGGGCCCAACGAGTGTTAGCCGCAAGGCTGGTGAAAATGGCCTAAGCCGTGGGAATTCAGTAAGCGGGCCAGCCCGCTTACTGAATTGGTAGCTTTGAGACTCGTCCTGTGAGGCTCAAAGTAAGTCCAGAGACCGCTCCATGGCTCTGGACGTCCGCCCCAGCGTTCCAGGCCATTTTCACCAGCCTGGAGGCGATGGCCAGGCACCAAGCTAAACGCAAAAAACACCCGCCAACCGGTGATCAATCCGGTTAGCAGGTGTTTTTTAGTCGAGTGATCCGCGGTCACCCGAGTCATTTGAATTAGTTAGCGACCTTGTCGTGGGTCTCATCGTACATGTAGTCCCGCGTCATTGGCAGCATCCGGGCAGAAGGGCCCTTCGAAATCAAATATTGAATCACGTCAATATTACCAGACTTGAAGGAAGCCGCGCAAGCCTGCAGGTAAAGATCCCACATGCGCACGAAGTTTTCGTCAAACATCTTGGCAACTTCATCGCGGTGGGCGTTGAAGTTATCATCCCAAATTTCCACCGTCTTTTGGTAGTGACGGCGCAGGGGTTCCATATCATCAATTTGTAAGCCGCTTTCGATGATGTGCGTGGTGTTTTCAATCAAGCCGGGCACGTAGCCACCTGGGAAGATCCATTTGTTCAACCAACCATTGTTGGCCCCACCTTGTTGACGGGTAATCCCGTGAATCAAGGCGACACCGTCGTTCATCAGGTACTTTTGAACGCAGTCGAAGTATTGGCCCAAGTTTTCTTGACCAACGTGTTCAAACATCCCAACGGAAGTGATGTAATCCCATTGTTCGTTGCCCAATTCCCGGTAGTCTTCCAGGCGAACTTCGGCGACGTCTTCGAGGCCTTGGTCCTTGATTTGTTGGTTCACGTAGTCGAATTGTTCTTGGCTCAACGTGATCCCGGTAACGTGCAGACCGTAGTCTTTGGCTGCCGTCAACATCAGGGTACCCCAGCCACAACCAATGTCCAAGAGGGTCTTGCCCGGTTGCGGGTTCAACTTCTTGATGATGTGGTGGACCTTGTTCATTTGCGCCGTGTAGAGGCTATCCTCCGGCGTTTTGAAGTAGGCACAGGAATACGTCATGGTGTCATCCAACCATAAGTTGTAGAAATTATTACCGATATCATAATGGTTTTGAACGTCGGTGATACTTTCCTTTTCCGTGTGTTTTTGTTTAGGTAAGAAATGAATGAACTTCTTATTGTGGAAGAAACTGTCGGCATTTTCGTAAGCGGCCGTCAGTAAGTCTTCGATGCTCCCATCGATTTCGATGGTGCCGTCCATGATGGCTTCACCCAGCGCGATGGACGCGTTGCGGGAGATTTCCTTGACCGGAATGGCCTCGTGGAAGGTGATCGTGATGTCGGGAGTGCCAGTCCCATAGACATCGGAAGTCCCGTCCCAATAGTTAACGCGAACGGGGATGTTGAAAGTGTGACTCAGAAACGTTTTGTAAAATGTTTTTTCAAGCATGACAGGGGTCCTTTCCGGTTTTCTAGGTTTGAATTTGGACACAAAGAAAATAAAATTCACTTGGTCATTATACGCCTTTAAGTGGGTAAAGGGTAAGGGGGAGGTTTGGTGAAAGCGGTTAACATTAATTTGCGATTAGTCCGCGGTAAAATTGGGGGTTTCATTCAGCTTGCATGGTATAATGGAGATACAATTAACCAGCGGAGGTCTTTCATTTGAAAAAATGGGTATGGGTCGTGGCAACAATCGTTGTGGCACTGCTGATTGGCGGGTACGCGTATTCCAATCATCACGCGACAGCCAAGGAGTACCAAGCGGCAATGGCCAACGGTCGGACTGCCATTCAAGATAAACATTATACGCAAGCGGAAAGTTATTTCCAAAACGCTTTAAAGCGGCGGCTGAACGATAAGCCAGCCCAACGCTACTTAACGCAAACGCAACGCTTCGTGTCAGCGGAAAATGCGCTGGACGATTTGAAATTTGCTAGCGCAGCGGACCACTATGCCGAGGTCAAGCACACGACTAACGCATCCACGGTGCTGGTCAAGCGCGCAACCACCCAGGCCAAATTGGTCAAGGGAATTCGCGCCAACGTTAAACAATTTAAGCAGATTTTGGAGACGGCTTCGGGCCAGAACCAAGCGTTGAACTACGGGCAATCGAACACCACGTTGGATGAGCTCTTCAACAACGCCAAGTTCCGCCAGAAGTACTACAAGAACCTGTACGATCAAGCCTTAGCCCTGCGCAAGGCCAACAATGCCGGGCAAACGTCGGCAGCCTCGAGTGACAGCAGTAGTAGTTCCTCGTCGTCAACGGCGTCCAGCAGTAGCAACACCGGTGCCACCAACAGTTCCAACGCGTCATTGACGTCGTCAGAACAGTCAGCGGCCAACAATTATTCCGGTAGCAACGAATACACGGTCACGCAAAAGCAAAAGGAGCTGGACGGCAAGACCATCACGGCCGGCCAAATCACCAGTGCCCGCAAGACCATCAACGCGGCCGGTGGCCAGGCAGACGCCATGAGTGATCAAGACGTCCGGGTCGCTTTACAAACGGCCAGCAAGAAGGGTATCTCCCTCACCAAGTACACGGAACAGTATCTGAAGTAGGTCTTGGTGGTCGAGGACCTAGATTGTGCGTTGCCAGCGCCTTACCGGACGGGGCAAATAGGCCGGAACGCTGGGGGTAGGACGGCTGAAGCCAAGAGGCGGTCTCCGGACGTGCAGTGTGAAACACGGGAGAACTAGTTCTCAAAGACACCAATGGTCTAAGCGGCGCATACGCCACTAAGACCATTCCCCCGGCTGAGTTTATTTTCGCCGCCCTCACGGCTGACAGTGGGGTTCGACCACCAAGGTGGCGACTTCAGTTTCTGTTCGTGACGGTGGGTTGGTATGTTTTGTAATGAATGTGATAATTTAATTTGATTTTGGAGAGCGTCTTGCATCGACTATTGTTGGTGCGAGACGTTCTTTTTATTTTAGCTGGAGTATGATTGGCCAATTGATTATGTGATGATCAGTGTCGTATGGACCATGATGGCCACGGGCTAAACCAGTGTCAGCCGCAGGGGTGGTGAAAATGAGCTTAGCCGTGGGAGTTCCCTTAGTGGCGGGTTGGGCCGCTTAGGGAACTGCTATCTTTGAGACGTGGTCTTCGGCTCAAAGTAAGTCTGGAGACCGTCCTTTGGCTCCAGACGGGCGCCCACCGCGTTCCGGTCTCATTTTCACCGCCCCGGAGGCGATACAGAGACTACAATAAATATAGAAGTGGTGATTGGCCATTAAGAAATTTGGTGGTCGTTGCCACGGAGCCGGAGGCAGCTGGGCATGGAGACGGCTGTGTCGGTGGTGTTAGACTGGGTGGGCTTTTCCCAGCCTTACAGCACGGGACGACTTTGGAAACTCGCGGGCCTTAGCGAGGTTTCAAAGCGAGGTGGAGGACCGCTCCTCAGGCCGGAACCGTGCCCCACAGCAGGCGCAATGCCCAGAGGCCGCAGGCGGAGTACATTCAACGACCGCCAGAATGGATTAATGCAAAAAGAGTTAAGCTGATTAAGTAAGAAACCTTACCATTTCCAACGATTCGGGGTCAAAACTTGACATGTAAGGTAGGTTAGTAAACAAATCGGTTAATCAACTGATTGGCTAAATGACTAATACATTTAGTGATTTCACGAGCTGTATCCCAATAGGCATGCGGTTTGTCGGGAATATTCCTTAAAAAACCGCCAAAAAATTCACGAGTCGTTTTCCATGCTATATTCGTTAGGAGGATTTACTATATAGTTAGAATCAGAATCTACAAGGGGGGTTAGGTAACGCGACCCCCGCAAATAGCGGGTGAGCACCAATCTTGGGGGATGGGGCAACCTAAACTGATTTGATTCCCGAATCGCCACAAGCTATTTTTAGGGGCACGTTATCAAGAAAATTATGATTATCAACAAACACATTATGCGCACCACCAATGAGAAACAGGTTTTGCAGCAGATTGTGAATGCTGGCCCGATTTCGCGGAGCCAGATATCACGAAATCTTAGTTTGAATAAAGTTACGGTCTCGGATATTTATAGTCAGTTACTTCATGAAGGGTTGATCCGTGAGGTTGGTCACGGCGTAAGCACCCGGAATGGTGGGCGGAAGCCCGTTATGGCATTACTAAACGTGGGGTATGGTTATGTCATCAGTATCAACATTTTACGTTCTCGCTTCTCAATGATCACTTGCAGATTGGACGGGCGGTCTGAGAACTACGAAAGCGTGTCGACCAGAGACGTTGATCTGACGTCCGTGTTAGATATGATCGACGAACGTATCGCCAACATCATGGCGGCAAGCCAGACCCGGTTATTAGGTATCGCGTTTGGCTTGGATGGCACGATTTATGAGAATCAGATTTTAGGCGCCTCACTGAAGGGCTTTAAGAACTTTGATTTGGCAAAATACTTTAGTGATAAATTCCAGGTGCCGGTGGTCTTGGAAAACTTGGCCAACGAGTCCGCAATTTACGAACGGGACTTCTCCGGCGAGGGCGTTTATCAAAACCTGATTTCGGTCACGATTCGTGATCAAGTTTCGGCCGGAATCATTACGGAAGGTCACCTGTATCGGGGGCACAACGGCGAGGCCGGCAACATCGGTAACTGTCCGTTAGCTGACCGGTATAAAGAAGATAATATGGAAACGGTGAACCACTATGTCGCGGAGGGCAACGTCTTACAACGGATCATGGCCTACCAAAACATTGACCGGGTCGACGTCAACCGAATTCGGCGCGATTACCTGGGTCACCGGCCAGAACTGTTGTCCATTTTGGACGAGTTTGCCTACTACCTGAGCAAGGTTCTGGGTAACCTGTCCAGCACGTTCGCTCCAGACGCCATCATCGTCAATGCCCCAATTTTGGAGCTGTTGCCAGAACTGATGGATCAGGTACGTGACTACGTGGGCAAGTTAGAAATTTTAAGAAAAGCACCTTTGCTGTTAACCAAGAACTCCAAGGAAGCCTCACTGATGGGTGGCGCGTCAGCCATCATTCACCGGGCGCTGGCCTTGGACGACTTACAACTGACCTTTAGCAATCAGCGGTCGGCAGTCTTAGAGGGAGTCGAAGCATAACGAAAACGAAACGGCATACGTAAGGGCTTCTGTTCATCGCGGACAGAAGTTTTTATTTTGCCCTGAAACTAGTCGTTGATGGCGCCTTACCGGGCGGGGCAAATAGGCCGGAACGCTGGGGGGAGGACGGCTGAAGCCAAAGAGCGGTCTTCAGCCTCGCTTTGAACCTCGAAGATCACGAGTTTCAAAGTCGCCATTTATAATTAGTCAGCTTTGCTGGCTAATTATAAATCCCCCGGCTGAGCCTATTTGCCCCGCCCTCCCGGCTTGGACTGGTTTTAAGGGCAAATAAATTGGTGCCTCTCTTCAGGGTAGGGAGTTGTTCAACGTTAGTCAGCGGACGGCTGTTGAGTGAGTTACGTTGAGGCTAATATTTAGCTGAAAAATAATCTTGGCCTCGGCACAGTAAACGAGTTGGTCAGTCTGAGTGACCAGAGGCGGGTCAACCTGAACAGCTGCGTCGATGGCATTAGCTGAAGGGGCTGCTTCAGCTTAGGCCATGGGTCGACCTTGGAAACTCGCGATTCTTAGCGAGGTTTCAAGGCGAGGTGGAAGCCCGTTTCGCAGGCTGGAACCGTACCCCACAGCAGGGCAGGTTGAACCCGCCGCCGGGAACGAATGCCAGAATGGACGCGCCAACCGTAGTCGTTTACGAACCGAAACAAATTCGCTGGGCACCACCCAACTTGAGCCGGAGGCAGCCAGGTACAGAGCCTGCTGTGTCGGTGGTGTTGGACCGAGGGGGCTGCTCGGCCCTACAGCACGGGACGACTTTTGAGACGCGTGGGCTTCGCGGCTTAAAAGCGAGCTGGAGGACCGTTCCTCAGGCCGGAAGCGGGCCCCACAGCTGGTGGCGTACCTGGAGGCCGCAGGCGGCATGGCTTCGTAGAACTCGTCAGCCAGCGAATATTTTCCAGGTAAACTGCTAGGGAATCTGGCGAGATACGGTATAATAAAGCTATTGAATGGATGGGGGAGATTCACAAGTGAGTGTATGGCAACGCTTCGTAGAAAATGTCCGGCTCCGGCGATTCACGGTGCTGGCGCTGATTATCTTTGTCCTGTGGCTGATCAGAGCGGAAATGAACATGATTCTACTGACGTTTATTTTCACGTTTTTGGTGCTGCAGCTGGTCAAGGCGGTGCGCAAGGTCGTTAAATTACCGCCGGCGTTAATCGTCACGGTGACCTACGTCGTCATCATTGGCGGCCTGTATTGGGCGGTCACGACCTATTTACCACAGATTTTGAATTCGTCGATGCACGGTATTGAACAGTTGTTTAAGTTCTACCAGAATCCGAAAAATGACAGCAACGAAATCATCAGTTACGTGGCGAACTACATCAAGACGTCCGACATTGTGAGCCAACTGCAAAATGGCGCTAAGCTAGTCTTGACGTACGTTTCCACGATTGGCTCGTTCGGGGCGACGCTGTTTATGTCAATGATCTTGAGTTTCTTCTTCACGATTGAAAGTAAGCAGATGGGCGAGTTTTCCAAACGCTTCCTGACCAGTACGTACGGCTGGTTTTTTGAGGATATCAACTTCTTCGCGACCAAGTTCGTCAACACGTTTGGGGTCGTGCTGGAAGCGCAGTTCTTCATTGCCCTGTGTAACACCGTGATCACCACGATTGTGCTGGCCTTCATGGGGATGCCGCAGCTGCCAACGCTGGCGATTATGATCTTCATCCTGAGCCTGATTCCCGTGGCCGGGGTCATCGTGTCCGTGGTGCCGCTGACGATTCTGGGCTATTCGGTCGGCGGGTTCCGCTACGTGGTCTACATCCTAGTGATGATCGTCGTGGTCCACGCGCTGGAGGCCTACGTGCTGAATCCCAAATTCATGTCGAGCAGAACAGAACTCCCCATCTTCTACACCTTTGTGGTGTTGTTAGCGGGTGAGCAACTGTTTGGCGTTTGGGGCCTGATCGTTGGGGTGCCAATCTTCACCTTCTTCCTGGATATCCTGGGTGTCCGACCGGTCCATGGCCTGCACCAGCCACCCCACGTGGACGTGCAAAAATTACGTGAAATTCGGCGCAATTACGGTCCGAATAGTGATAAAAAAGAGTAAATGAACGTGGCGCAGCCGAAATGGTGAGCGCCACTTTTTGTTAGGTTGCGGGTGCTCTGAGAGTTCTCACAGAAGAAAACGGTTTCATGTAAAGAACCACACAATTTAGCTGAAATTCGCGGCTAGATGGTGTAAAATGACAAAGTATTCTACGACAGAAAGAGGTTATAAGTGATGGCAAAATTAGTATTGATTCGCCACGGCCAAAGTGAATGGAACTTGGCAAACAAGTTCACTGGTTGGGTTGACGTTGATTTAAGCGAAAAAGGTGTCGAAGAAGCTAAGGCAGCTGGGAACAAGATCAAGGAATCTGGCTTGAAGTTCGACTACGCTTACACGTCAGTTCTGAAGCGGGCAATCAAGACGTTACACTACGTTTTGGAAGAATCCGACCAACTTTGGATTCCAGAAACCAAGACTTGGCGTTTGAACGAACGTCACTACGGTGCTTTGCAAGGTTTGAACAAGAAGGAAACCGCTGAAAAGTACGGCGATGACCAAGTCCACATCTGGCGTCGTTCTTACGATGTTTTGCCTCCACTTTTGGATGCAGACGCTGAAGGTTCAGCTGTTAAGGACCCACGTTACGCTAACTTGGACCCTAACATCGTACCCGGTGGTGAAAACTTGAAGGTTACCCTGGAACGTGTAATGCCATTTTGGGAGGACCAAGTGGCTCCTAAGTTGCTTGATGGCAAGAACGTCATCATCGCAGCCCACGGTAACTCATTACGTGCTTTAAGCAAGTACATCGAACGGATCTCCGACGATGACATCATGGACCTCGAAATGGCTACTGGTGAACCAGTTGTCTACGACTTCGATGACAAGTTAAACATGACTAACAAGACGAAGTTGGGCAAGTAGTCCTTCTGAATCGAAGCCGCCTCGCACATGGGGGGCGGCTTTTTCGTGGCCTAAAACTGGCTATCAGTATAGATAATTCGCAGCTAACCCATAAAGAGAAAAGAGATTGAATTTGGCAAACAAAGAAGTATCACAAATTGAAATGATGAAGATTATTGCACTGTTTAGAAAAGAAGGATTCAAGGGTGAGTACGAAACGTTCCAACGCATCAGCGGTACCGACCGTGAATTCTTCGTGGTCATGAGTAATGAACAGGGAATCAAGGCGCTGTTCCGGGCAAGCCTAATGCTCAACGCCGTTGAATTTCAGTACGTGCTGGATGACAAGCATACGTTTGTGACGGAAGATGCAGACGCTAGCTAAATAGTCGAGAACGCCAAATAGGACTAGCCCACAGTTGAGGGGCTGGTCCTATTTGACGTTCATTTATTTAACGAGATTTCAAAGACGACTTAAGTGTTGGATTACTTTGCTGGGGCCAAGAAAATAGCCGCATCTCCTTGATTGACGCCTTCGCCATAACCATCTTCGGTTTGCACGCGGACACCAATGTGCCAGCCACGGTACTGGGCCCGCTTAGCAGCTGGGTAGCCAGCCTGCGTCAACAGGTTTTGATAATTTTGCGTGTCCATGGTCGTAGACGAGTTACTCAAGTGAATGTAGGTTTCACCGGCTGGCACCGTTGGCGATTGCTCACCATCGTCAGTGTAAACGACGCTCCCCGCCTGATTAGACAATTTTTGGTCGACCGTCGTTCCTGGGAATAAGCTCAAGATTTCTTGAATTAGGGTGTTTTCATTTGCGATTGGCAAATTTTCCGCTGGATCAGCTGGGTTGGTCTGAGTCGTCACCGTAGATGAAGCTGGCTTTTTCGCAGTGGCTGATGTTAAATAGCCCCGCCAAATCCAACCTTGAAGGGTCCCATCGCCACTCTTGACGTGATAGTAAATGGCATTAACACCCTTATTTTTTTCGTACAGTTTTTCGTGAGCATCCGTATACCAGATAACGGTGGGGGTCACGTCATTATTACTATAACGAATCCCCAGGTGCTTTGAATAACGCGCCCCGGTAGTGGCCATCAGAGCATGACGTTTCATGCTTTTACGCCAAACCAAGCGGACGGACTTGGACCGAGCCGCTGAATACTGACTGTTCGCGGAAACTGTGACACTGGTTGCCCCTAAAACGCCAGCTCCAACTCCCAAAACCATTAGTGCTTGTATAACTTTTTTCATAAGTAATTTTCCTCCCATTACCCCTAAAAACAATCTGACTAATCTCCGATGTACTTTGGTTGCAAGCTTACTTACTGGCAATCACTCACCATTTTAGAACTAAAGCAGCGGGGTGACAAGCACACGTTTGTGAAGGGAAAATTGCGTAGAAGAAAGCAAGTAAAACTGGCTAGACGCAGCCGAAAATTCGCAAATTTTGGAGGACAGATTGGCAAAACAAGTACAACGCTCCATCGAATGATTATAGGCTACAATCAATTGGTGTCGAAGCAGATTACCAATTAGATACAATATAAAATGTTAATGACCTATAGAAAAGCAAAATGAATTTCGATATACTAAAATCAACTCACAACAGATGAGTAATCATTATTATTCTGGGGTAATCAATGGTAGTCAGTAACCATTACCACAGGTTCAGGAGGATTTTGACATGCATTGGGGAGCAGAAGCCAGTCGACACCAAGCCACACGACACATTAAAAGCTGGATGGTCACCGCAGTTATTTTAACCGAAATTGGTGGGCCACTCATCACACCGGTGAGGGCCCTAGCGGCGACCCCCGCGACGGCCGAACAGACTCTGGAAAATCGTTCAGGGGAGGCACTCTTGGGGAGCTCGTCTTCAGCGGACAGGCTGAGCGAAAACAGTGGCAGTGAATCAAGGCTGCCGGCAACGGAAGTCACCGAGCCCACAACGGTTGAGTCGAGTACCGTGGCCACTCATGAAACGGCGACAACGGAAACCGGGGTCAAACCAAAGAAACCTGACACACCGAAGCCGGCTGTTGTTGGGGTTGACCGACCACGTGAGACCAGTAAACAAGTTGCCGAGTCAATTGACCAGTGGATGCCAAATAAACGGCTCCAAAGGGCAATCTTTTATCAATTGATCCATCTCATTCCTGTCCCGGATGATGACAAGACCTGGCAGTCGATCGCCGACATCACGAAGGCCGACATGAAACGGTTGAAGGCATTATTTATCGGTTATTACGGCGGTGAGAATGGTGAGTCGACCTACAACCCAGGCGGCGAAGAATACCGGCTGGATGGACTGGAGTACGCTACTAATTTGGAAACCCTTATGATGGGCGGCGGGGGCACGGATGAAGCGCCCTATCAAAATTTTGGCAATATCAAGAACCTTTCGCCGTTAAAAAAACTGACTAGCCTAAAAACCTTATGGTTGAGCAATAACCAAATCAGTGATGTAACGCCGTTGGCGGGACTAACTAATCTCACGGAGTTACGGCTTCATGATAATTTCATCGCGGATTTTTCAAGTCTGAAAAACATTCCGGCCGATGTCAGTGACAATCAGACATATCAGTACATATTTCCAGATCCCATCAAGGTGAACTCATGGACGCGTAAAGCCCATTTGACTATTCCAATTCACTTACAGAACGGCGAGCTAGCCACGGGTGTCGACCAGCACCTTGAGGATATGTATTTGGTCCACAATTATGAGGGTGGCGCCTTGGGTCACGGCGGTGAGGGCGTTACTTTTTGGTACACCCAGGGTGGCGCGGTCACGGAAGATGGCAAGGGAGGACTCGACTTTGCGAATATTCGTGACCAAGCGCAGTTTCCCGAGGGTGGCGATCAGGCCGGTAATTATTATTTTTTAATTGGGAAGTATGTGATAGGCAAAGATCCTGTTCACAGATACTCTTTTCTACGGCTTGTCAATAAGAATGTTGTTAAATTAACGATTTACAGTGAAGTGTTTCGGGTATTGGTTAGGTGAC
>NZ_BOLM01000010.1 GCF_016861605.1 Levilactobacillus wangkuiensis | reverse complement strand
GTCACCTAACCAATACCCGAAACACTTCACTGTAAATCGTTAATTTAACAACATTCTTATTGACAAGCCGTAGAAAAAGAGGCCCAATTCGAAAATGAATTGAACCTCTCAAATTCCCCTCATCAACACCCGTTGACAAAGAGCCAAAATAAAAAGGCCCCGCCAAAGGCGAGACCTTTTTTAAACCAGTCAGAATTAATCTTAACGGTTGTAATATTCAACGATAAGAGATTCGTCAAGTTCTGCATCTAATTCTTCACGTTGAGGGAAGCGGGTAAGGGAACCTTCCAGCTTGTCAGCGTCGAATTCGACGTATTGTGGACGGCCAACAACGGCTTCAACAGCGCCCTTGATGACAGTCATGTCCTTAGACTTGTCACGAACGGAGATGATTTGGCCAACTTCGACTTCGTATGAAGGGATGTCAACGCGCTTACCATCAACGGTGATGTGACCATGGTTAACCAATTGACGAGCTTGACGACGAGTCGTAGCCAAACCTAAACGGTAAACCATGTTGTCCAGACGACGTTCGAGCAAGATTAAGAAGTTCGTACCATGGGTACCTTCAGAGATCTTGCCGGCACGCTTGAACAAGTTGTAGAATTGACGTTCAGTCATGCCGTAAGTGAACCGGAGCTTTTGCTTTTCGCGCAATTGCGTACCGTATTCAGAAAGCTTCTTTTGACGTCCTTGACCATGATCACCAGGTGCGTAAGGACGACGGTTTAATTCTTTACCAGTGCCGGAAAGGGATACCCCTAAACGACGAGAAAGGCGCCAGCTTGGGCCAGTGTAACGAGACATAGATAGTTCCTCCAATAAAATATTATTTGGAGTAAAATAAGCTGTATATAAGTTTAGTATTCGTGCAGGTTGCTTTGCAGGTTTCACCGTATGCAGCCGCAGGTTACTTCCTGAACCAATGTAACGGCAACAATCTGTTGACGAGCTTACCACTTATCGCTGCATTATTTTACACAACGAGCAGTATAACCTGAAGGACTATGCTTTGTCAACGTGTTTCAACAGAACCCGGGCGAATTCTTCCAAAACGGCCTGATCTGCCGCGCTGAACCGGTCGATGCTCGGGGAGTCGATGTCCATGACCCCCAGCTTCGTGCCATCAGCCAACGTTAAGGGAACGACGACCTCGGCGTTGCTGGCGGAGTCACAGGCAATGTGGCCGGCAAATTTGTGGACATCGGCAACCCGTTGGACCTCCTGGGTTGCTAGTGCGGTGCCACACACGCCGTGGTTATTCTCAATGTGGACGCAGGCGACGTTGCCCTGGAAGGGGCCAAGGATCAAGTCATCCGTGGCCGCCTGATACAGGTAAAAGCCGGCCCAGTTCACGTCCGTCAAGGTTTGCTTGAGGAGCGCAGCGGCATTTGATAGGTTGGCGACGAGGTTCGTTTCCTCATATAACAAAGCGTCAAGTTGTTCGGTGATTAATGGATTAATTGCATCACTCATAGAAAGGCCTCCAAAGTTTAATGATTAAAATGTTCGAATATAGGGAAAACGTTAAGGGAATCGTGAAAACGTAGTGAAGCCTAGGCGTGACTTATGCTATAATCGAAATTAGATTAAATTGTAAAATGAACCGAGTTATTTTGCAACTCGTTAAATGATGAAATGCTGATGAAGGATGGGGTCAATTATGGTAGGTGTGTTGATTGGGATCGTGATACTTGCGATTGTCGTCTACGTGGGTGTGCTGGTTTACCAGCAGCGTATTCGCAAACAAGTTGTTGCGTTAACCACAAAAAAGGCGTCGATGGTGGCAATTCCCTTGGCGGATGAACTGAAGCTGGTTGGGCAATTAAGCCTGACGGGCCAGTCTTTGGAGCAGTTCCAGCAACTACAAGCGGATTATCAGGACATCACTGAGAACCGTTTCAAGCGCATTGACCAGGAATTGACCCAATTACTGAAGGATTCACGCGGGGTGAACCTGGTACAACTGCGTCAGCGGCTGACCAAGATTACGTTGCTGGTTAACCAGACTGATGAGTTGGTGCAAGACGTTCAGGCCAAGCTGGCCAGTTTACAGGAAGTTGATAAGCAACACCGTGAAGCCGTGCGGGACCTGGAAAAGAAGTACCAGGATCTGCGAAAAACGCTATTGGCTAAAAACTTTGCGTTTGGCCCCAGCATTGATGGCTTAGAGGAACGCTTAGGCCAACTTGAGGGCAACTTTGATACGTTTACCCGGTTGACCCAAGAAGGGGACCACGAGCGGGCTGCGGACGTGTTAACGCAACTCCAAGAGGATACGACCAACTTGGAAGACCTGATTGCGGCTATTCCGCCGGTGTACAAGGATCTGACCGTGGTTTATCCCGATCAAGTGAAAGAATTAAAGGGCGGCTACCAACAACTGAGTAGCGAACAATATCGCTTCGGGGATCAAGATATTCCCGGCTTGATTCACGATGCTGAGGAACACATCAAAGATAATTTAAATACATTAAATGATTTGCGGCCCGAGGATGCCAAGGTGGTTAACGACCGTATCGCCAAGCAAATCGACCAAATTTACGACCTGATGCAAACGGAAATGGACGCTAAGGACCCGGTTGAAACGAATCTGGACCGCGTCGCCAAGTTCATTGCCCACGCGCAAAACCAGAGTCACTCCCTGTTAAACGAGTTGGATCGGTTGAGTCAGAACTATACGCTGGACCATCAGGAGCTGGAAACGGCCCGTGAGTTGAACGAACAGTTACGCGGCATCGATGGCATTTACCAGCAAGACGTTCAGGCATTGACCGGTAAGACGGCCACGTTCTCCCAGGTGCTGGACCACCAGAATCAACAGGAGAAGGAACTCAAGCAGATCGAAGAACAACAGGCAGACATTTTGAAGAGTGTGGCCGGGTTGGCCGACGAAGAGCGGCAGGCCCGCGACACCTTACAACAGTTTGACTTCAACCTACATAGTTTGCGGCGGCAGGTCGAGAATTTAAATCTGCCTGGCATTCCACAAGCCTACTTGGATTATTTCTTTGTGGTGCGGGATGAAGTAGCCCAACTGGCGACCGATATGGATCAGCCCCAGATTGACATGGAGCGGATCACCAAGCAGCTATTGATCATCCAAACGGACCTGGACACACTCCAGGAAAAGACGGATGACCTGATCGATAGCTCGCAACTGGCCGAGCAGCTGTTGCAGTATGCTAATCGTTACCAGACCAGTCATGACAACGTGGCCGCGGCTAGCCAAAAGGCCGAGAACTTATTTGAAAAGAAGTTCGAATACGCCCAGGCGCTGGAAACAATTGCCACGGTGTTGAACGAAGTTGAACCCGGGTCTTACAAGCGTTTAGAAGACGCCTACTATGACCGTAAGGGAACGGCCAAGCCCAAGCGGCGGCTCGAAGAAAACAATTAAATTCAGGGAAGCCTCACTCGGACCCCATCCGGTGAGGCTTCTTTTTTCGGTCAAAGTGAAACCCCTTTCAATGAAATGGCCAGGGGGCAAAGGCTTGTGGTTCGCTGGATTTGTGTTTATAATGAGAAAGAATTTCTATCGGAGTCGAACCAATAGAAGAAGATAAGAGGGTTCAGCATGATTTATTTTGATAACAGTGCAACCACCAAGGCAGCGCCCGAAGTGGTTGATACTTACGCGAAGGTCAGCCAGAATTACTGGGGGAATCCATCAAGTTTGCACAAATTTGGTGAACAGGCATTTAACCTGTTAGAACAATCCCGCCAGCAAATCGCTGACCTGGTTGGTGCCAAGCTGAGTGAAATTCTCTTCACCAGTGGGGGTACCGAAGGCGACAACTGGGCCATTAAGGGTACTGCGATGGCTAAGAAGGAATTTGGGAACCACTTGATCACCACCGAAGTGGAACATCCAGCCGTGCACAATTCCATGGAACAATTGAAGCAGGAAGGGTTTGAAGTCACTTACCTGCCCGTTGATGAAAATGGCCGGGTGTCCGCTGCGGACTTACGGGCCGCTATCAAGCCCACCACGATTTTGGTGTCCACGATGGCCGTCAACAATGAAATTGGGGCCATCCAACCACTCGACGAAATTGCCGATGTGTTACGGGACTTCCCACGGATTCACTGGCATATTGATGCGGTTCAGGGAATCGGTAAGGGCTTGGCCGACAAGATCTTTAACGACCGGGTCGACTTTGTGACGTTCTCTGGTCATAAGTTCCATGCGCCTCGCGGTATTGGCTTCATGTACAAACGCCAAGGCCGGACCATTACGCCATTGATGGCCGGTGGGGGTCAGGAACGGAATCTGCGTTCCGGGACCGAAAACCTGCCAGCCATTGCTGCCATGGCCAAGGCCTTACGGCTGTTACTGGCTGACGAATCCGCTAAGGTCAAGCGCCAACGTGAGATTCGGTTGGCTATCTTACACCACGTCGAGAGCTTCTCGAACGTGACGATTTTCTCTAAGGATTTACCCGTCTTCGCACCCCACATTCTGTGCTTTGCGATTGCCGGTGTCCGGGGTGAAACCATCGTGCACGCCTTTGAGGAACACGACATCTACATTTCCACGACCAGTGCTTGCTCTTCTAAGAAGCACGTCGAGTCCAGCACGCTGCAGGCCATGAAGGTCGACGATGGCATTGCCACCAGCGCCGTGCGGATTTCATTGGACGAACACAACACCATGGCGGAAGCCGAAAAATTTAACCAAGTCTTTGATGAACTGTACACGCAGTTTGCCAAGTTAAGCTAAATCACGAAAGGGGTCGCGCAATGGAATACAGCGAAATTATGGTCCGTTACGGCGAGCTGTCAACGAAAGGGAAGAACAAGAAAGACTTTATCAAACAGCTGGGGCAAAACGTCCGCAAGGCGCTCAGCACGTTTGACAGTCTGGAAATTCGGGCCCAACACGACCGCTTGCACGTTACCTTAAATGGGGCGGATTCAGAAGCCGTTATGAACCGGCTGAAGGGGGTTTTCGGAATCGAAAACTTCTCGCCTTCGGTCAAGGTTGATAAAGACATTGAAGAAATTAAAGCCACGGCCATTAAGATGGTCAAGGAAGTCTTCAAGCCAGGCATGACCTTTAAGATCAACACCCGGCGGCAAGACAAAGAATTTGAATACGATACCTACCAAATGAATGGAATTCTGGGGGATGCTGTGCTTGAAGGCGTTCCTGGACTGACCGTGCAAATGAAGCATCCCGACCTGGAATTACGGGTCGAAGTGCGGATGAACGGGGTCTTCCTGTCCGGCGAAACGATTCATGGTGCCGGCGGGTTGCCCGTTGGGACCGGTGGTAAGGCCGTGATGATGCTTTCTGGTGGAATCGACTCACCCGTTGCGTCCTATTACGCCCTCCGTCGTGGGGTCAAGATTGATATGGTGCACTTCTTCAGTCCGCCATACACCTCCGAACAGGCTTTGGCCAAGGCCAAGGAGCTGACGGCGCGGTTGGCCGGTTACTCTGGGGGCATTCAATTCATCCAGGTACCGTTCACCAAGATCCAAGAGACCATCAAGGAAAAGGTGCCCGAGGGTTACCTGATGACGGTCCAACGTCGGCTGATGTTACGGTTGACGGCAGCGATTGCGGAGAAGCGACACGCCAAGGGAATCTTTAACGGGGAATCTCTGGGCCAAGTGGCTTCGCAAACGTTGGAAAGTATGGCGGCCATCAATGATGTGACGTCCATGCCAATCTTGCGGCCACTGCTGTCCATGGACAAGACGGAAATCATCAAGGTTGCCGAAGATATCGACACCTATGACCTGTCTATCCTGCCATACGAAGACTGCTGTACCATCTTCACGCCACCAGCACCCAAGACGCATCCCGACTTGGAAAAGTCACGGAAGTACGAAGGGTACATTGACGTGGAAGGTTTGATGCAGGAAGCACTCGACGGGATTACCGTAACGGAAATCCGGCCAGGGGACAACTACCTGAACCAAAACGAAGATGTCTTCGCGGAATTACTTTAATCAGAATTTGAGAAGGGCTGTGCCGGCTGGCATGGCTCTTTTTTATTGTAAATATCCAAGCGCTCTGAGCCTAGGCTTAGGGCGTTTTAGATTGAAATTAAGACAGAACGCAACAGTGTTAGTGACACACTTAAATATAATTAACTTTATATTATATTCATAGGCAAAATTACTTTGAGATAAGCCGTTAGCATGGTAAGCTGAACGAGTAATCTAAAAAGAATTTTGGGGGAGTCGACGGTGAACCACCAGAAGGCAAAATGGCTCATTAATCTAACACTATCTTTAATTTTACTGGTAGCCATTTTCATGGTGAAGGGAAATTACAACCTGTTCTGGGTAATCGTCTTACTGGTCTACGTGGTTCAGTGGGGACTGTTCAAGTGGCTCAGTAAGCATTAGCGTATCACGGCTAACCATGAATTTTCTGCCCTTGCCACAGCAGCGATATCCCCGGTTAGGTCTAGGTTAGAATTCAATTTTGTCTTTTTCGTGATTTTAACTCAAATCGCTTGTCAGGACCCCCTATGTTGCGTGATAATTGAACCAATCAATCGGCATTAGGCCGATAAACAACTTGAAGGGGTTGATCTGCGTGGAAGTCACACGACTCGGCGATACATTCTCACTGTCCGGCACCTTGCCAGCAGTCGGGGATCAGTTACCAAAGTTTAAGGTATTCGATCAAGACAATAACAAAGTTAAGACGGCTAATTTAGTTGGGAAAGTTACTTTGATCAGCGTTGTGCCTGACCTGGATACACCGGTATGCACGATTCAGACGCGGAAGTTTACCCAGCAAGCGGATCACTATCCAGATGCCCGGTTTGCCACGATTTCAAATAACTCAATCGCGGAACAGACCGGCTGGTGTGCCGCTCAGGGCGTTGAGAACGTTGATTTGTTGTCTGACGAAGAATTGTCGTTTGGCTACGAAATGGGTCTGTACGTTCCGAACCTAGGGAACCTGGCACGGTCCATCTGGATCATCGACGACGCCGGCAAGATTGTTTACCGTCAAATCGTCAAGGAACAAACGGAAGAGCCAGATTACCTGGCTGCCATCGATGCGCTGGAGAAATTAGTCTCACGTGTTGACCTTTAGGTTAAAATTGCGTAGAATATGTGAAAGTAGCGTTGAACAAGTCAGTAGCGTTAGAACATTCTTGCAGAGAGCCGGAATTGCTGGAAACCGGTGGATGACGAAACGTGAACGTAGCTTGCGAGCTGCCGGGCTGAACCAATAGTAAGCCCGGACCGGAGCACTCTCCGTTAACAAAGAAGTTAAGTGGGGCATAAACGCCCAATTTAGGTGGTACCGCGAAGAATCTTCGTCCTAATTTTTTAGGACGGAGATTTTTTTGTCCCGTCAAACGTTAACTTCGCTAGAAAGAAAGGAATTGATTTAAATGGCTGACAAGCAAATTGATATGCCAACCAAGTATGATCCAACCGCCGTTGAAGCGGGTCGGTACCAAACTTGGCTTGATGAAGATGTTTTCAAACCCAGTGGTGACAAGAAAGCCACGCCTTATTCGATTGTTTTACCGCCACCAAATGTTACCGGGAAGCTGCATTTAGGCCATGCCTGGGACACGACTTTACAAGACATGATTATTCGGCAAAAGCGGATGCAGGGCTTTGATACGCTCTGGATTCCAGGGATGGACCATGCCGGTATCGCCACGCAAGCCAAGGTGGAAGCCCGCTTACGTGAACAAGGCATTACCCGTTACGACTTAGGTCGGGAAAAATTTGTCGACAAGGTTTGGGAATGGAAGGACGAATACGCCGCAACCATCCACAAACAGTGGGCCAAGATGGGGCTGTCCATGGACTACTCCCGTGAACGGTTTACCTTGGATGATGGCTTATCTGACGCCGTTAAGAAGGTCTTCGTTACCCTGTACAAGAAGGGCCTGATCTACCGGGGCGAATACATCATCAACTGGGACCCACAAGCCCGGACCGCGTTATCTGATATCGAAGTTATTCACCAGGACGACAAGGGTGCATTCTACCACGTGAAATACCCATTTGCCGACCCAGACTACACGTTCAACGGCAAGCATTACATTGAAATTGCCACGACTCGTCCTGAAACCATGATGGGTGATACCGCCGTTGCCGTTAACCCCGACGATGACCGGTACAAGGACCTGGTGGGCAAGAAGGTTATCTTGCCATTAGCTAACCGTGAAATTCCAATCATCGCTGACCAATACGTTGATATCAACTTTGGGACTGGGATGGTTAAGATTACGCCAGCTCATGATCCAAATGACTTCTTAGTGGGTAACCGTCACAACCTCGAACGGATCAACACCATGAACGAAGATGCTTCGATGAACGACCGCGCCGGCAAGTATGCTGGGATGGACCGTTTCGACGCTCGTAAGGCCATGGTTGCGGACTTAGACGACCAAGGGTTAATGATCAAAATTGACCCAATCGTCCATTCCGTTGGGCATTCTGAACGGACCGGGGTTCAAGTCGAAGCCCGGCTGTCTACCCAATGGTTCGTGAAGATGAAGCCACTTGCCGAAGCCGCCATCAAGAACCAAGAGGGCGACAACGCGGTTGATTTCGTGCCAGAACGGTTCGAACACACCTTCACTCAATGGATGGAAAACGTCCACGACTGGGTTATCTCCCGTCAACTCTGGTGGGGTCACCGGATTCCGGCCTGGTACAACAAGAAGACTGGTGAAGTCTACGTTGATGAAAAAGCGCCTAAGGATATTGAAAACTGGGAACAAGACCCTGACGTCTTAGATACCTGGTTCTCCAGTGCCCTGTGGCCATTCTCCACGATGGGGTGGCCAAACGAAGACAGCGCTGATTACAAGCGTTACTTCCCAACCGATACGTTGGTGACTGGTTACGACATCATCTTCTTCTGGGTTTCCCGGATGATCTTCCAAAGTCTTGAATTTACCGGTAAGAAGCCGTTCAAACACGTGCTCTTACACGGGTTGATTCGGGATGAAGAGGGTCGCAAGATGAGTAAGTCCCTGGGTAACGGAATCGATCCAATGGACGTCATCGACAAGTACGGTGCCGATGCGCTGCGGTGGTTCTTATCTACCGGTTCAACGGCCGGCCAAGATGTCCGGTTCAGTTACGACAAGATGGACGCGGCCTGGAACTTTATCAACAAGATTTGGAACGCCAGCCGATTTGTCATCATGAACTTGGGCGAGAACACCAAGCCCGTTGTGCCAGCCGATGACAAGTGGGACCTGACCGACAAGTGGATCTTAAGCCGCTTGAACGACACGGTTAAGCACGTCACGGAAATGTTCGACAAGTTTGAATTCGGTGAAGCTGGGCGTTCGCTCTACAACTTCATCTGGAACGACTTCTGTGACTGGTATATTGAAATGAGTAAGGAAGTCCTGACCGGCGACGATGACGCTGCCAAGGCCAACAAGCAGGACATGTTGGCTTACGTCTTAGACCAAACCTTACGTCTGCTGCAACCAATCATGCCATTCGTGACGGAAGCCATCTGGCAAGCCATGCCACATGACGGCCAATCCCTGGTCACGGCGGCTTACCCAGTCGACCACCCAGAATTTGACAACGACACGGCGGAAAACGACATGACGAGCCTAATCGATTTGATCAAGGCTGTCCGGAATATCCGAGCCGAAGCCAATGCGCCAATGTCCACGCCAATCGACTTGCAGATCAAGACCAGCGATACCAAATTACAAAGTGTCTTTGAAAACAACCGCGACTACATTGACCGGTTCGTTCACCCAAAGGACTTTGAAATGGGCGCCGACGTGATCGCACCAAAACTGGCCATGACCTCCGTGATCTCTGGTGCCGAAGTCTCTGTGCCACTGGCCGAATTGGTCGACCTGAACGACGAAGCTAAGCGCTTGGACAAAGAAGTTGCCAAGTACACGGCCGAAGTTGACCGGGCAACCAAGAAGTTGGGCAACGAACGTTTCGTGGCTAACGCGCCAGAAGACGTGGTTAACGCTGAGCGAGAAAAGCAAGCGGATAACGAGAAGAAGTTAGCCGCCACCAAGCAACGCCTCGCCGACATCAAGGCCCAAATCTAGATTGGTCTTTGCTGGTCGCCTTACCGGTCCGCAGAAATGGGCCGGAACGCTGGGGGCAGGACGTCTTAAGCCAAAGAGCGGTCTTAAGACTCGCTTTGAGCCTCCAAAAACGAGTCTCAAAGTCGCCATTTTCTAAGGAAACCACTTAGAAAATCCCCCGGCTGAGCCCATTTCTGCGGACCTCACGGCTGGCACTGGCATAGCCCACCTAGGTTGTTCCTGGCGTTGACTGACTGTTCTGCATATTTCTGTATTCAGAACGGTTCTTAAATCACTGAAATTTCCGGTATCAACGACTCTTCGTGAGTAGTTGGTACCGGTTTTTGTTTTCTGTGAAATTGATTAAGTACGGTGAACTAACTTACTGTGTTGTCTGGTGAGGGGGTTAGGTGTTTTGCAGACGAACCAGCGGGGATGCTGATTAAACAGAAAATTTTATATTGTGAGTAATGAAAGTTTGGCGTGTATTTGTGATATAAGAAGTGAATTTTTAAAGTTGAAAGAGGCGAAAAATAGTGAATGGGTAAATGACTGTGTAAGCCGTGAGGGTGGCAAAAATGGACTCAGCCGTGGGAATTCTCTTAACGGCGTAGTCGTTTAGAGAATTGGTGTCTTTGAGACTCGAACTTGGAGGCTCAAAGCAAGTCCGAAGACCGCTCTTTGGCTTCGGGCGTCCGCCCACAGCGTCACGGTCCATTTTTGCCACCCGGTAAGGCGAAAACTCAGACAATTTACCGTTCACACCCGGGGAAAATCTGCTACACTGGGAGGCAATGACTACTCGGGAGGTTTTTAACTTGATTGAAACGTACGCCGAAGCACTACAATTTATTCACGGTCGCGACCGTTTTAAAAAGAAGCCCACGTTGGACCGGATGCGTGAGTTCATGGCGTTACTGGGGAACCCTCAGGACCAGTTGACCATGATTCACGTGGCCGGCACCAATGGTAAGGGCTCCACCGTGGCCTTTTTGCGGGACCTGTTCATGGCGGAGGGCAACACGGTCGGGACCTTTACCTCGCCATTCATCACGCGCTTCAATGAGCGCATCAGTGTCGACGGCGAGCCCATTAGCGATGCTGACCTGTTGGCCGACGTCCAGCGCATCGAACCGGTGGTGGCACAATTGGACGCGGAGCTGGGGGCCGAGGGACCCACTGAATTTGAAATCGATACGGCTTTGATGTTCAGCTACTTCGCCAGTCATCCGGTGGACATCGTTGTGGTTGAGGTCGGTCTGGGTGGCTTGTACGACTCGACCAACATTATCACGCCAGTCGTTTCGGTGATCACCACGATTGGCATGGATCACATGAAGATTTTGGGCGATACGATTCCTAAGATTGCGGCGCAAAAGGCGGGCATCATTAAGCCCAATGTTCCCGTGGTCGTGGGCCGTTTGACACCGGACGCCTTAGCGGTCATGGACGACACGGCCGCGGCTAATCACACGCAGGTCTGCGCACTGGACCGAGATTACAAGGTGAAGAATCAACCAGAGGACGAGTGGGGTGAACGCTTTGCCTATGCCTGGGGTGACCGGCGCTGGCGGCATTTACAAATCGATTTGTTAGGCCCATATCAAATTGACAATGCGGCGACGGCTTTGACGGCCTTCATCACGTATCATTTGGTCAAGAAGCAGCGGGTCAATATCACTGAAATTCGGCAGGGACTGGCCCACACAGCTTGGCCCGGTCGGTTCGAACGATTGAACACCGAACCCCTGATTGCGATTGATGGCGCCCACAATGAGCCGGCCATGGTCGAAATGACCCAGCTGCTGCGGCAACACTTTAAGCAGCATGACGTTTACATTATCCTGGCGGTCTTGGCCGACAAGCAGTACGACCAGATGGTCCAGACACTTCTCAAGGTCCGTAACGTCCATATCGTTGTGACCCAATTCCAAGGACCAGGGAAGCGGGCTGCGGCGACACCTCAGGCCTTAGAGGATGCGGGGACCTCCAAGCGCGTGACCATGGCACCAGATTGGCCGACCGCGTTGAAGACGGTGTTGGGCACCATTTCAGCCGATGACTTGGTCTTATTAACGGGATCGTTATACTTTATTTCTGAAGTTCGGCAATATTTTAAAGGAACCGACGAATAATTCGCCTTCTTTTACGGAGTTAACCCGTAGAGGGGTGAAACGCATGCAACGACCAAAATTATCGACGCGTAATGAACGTCAGTTACTGAACCAAGTGTTAAAGAGTCTCGGGTTACCGGCCGCCACGGAATGTGACCGGTTCTTTCGCTATTTTCATAGCACTGCGGATGTCCGCTACGCCAGTCACCGCCAGTGTCGGGCCTACGTGGGGGACCGTCCCCGGCGACGGAGTCTGTTAACGGCCATTGAGCTGGGACGGTGGGTCCAGCGGGCCCCACGGCCCATTTTGGGGGAGGTCCTGGCCAGCAGTCAGTTGGGCCAGGCCCTGATGGACGACCTGCGTTATTTGCCACAGGAACAACTGGAAGTCCTGGCTTTGGATGCCAAACACCAGATTATTGCCCGTCAAACGGTCTTTCAGGGGACGCTAGACAGCTGTCCGGCCCATCCCCGGGAAATCTTCCGGGTGGCAATCCTCAATGGCGCCGCGGCCATCGTGGTGGCCCATAACCATCCCAGTGGCCTGCCGGAACCCTCGCACAACGATTTGGCCTTCATGATGCGCTTGGCCGAATGTGGCCAGCTCATGGGGATTCCACTGCTGGATGGCTTTGTGATTGGTGTGCACAGCTATTTTAGTCTGCGAGAAACGGGGCATTTACCACTTGAGACGGCGGCAATCTCCGGATAAGTGGTTGCCAGGAAAAACCGGCAAAGTGGCTCCAACCATTAAAAACTGTTTAAAATCACTTTTAACTATTTCTTTCTCGTTAAAAGTTCGGTATTCTTGACATTGACGACGTGTTCTCACGCTGATAGGTATGTTATAATACGTCTATCAATGTATAAAAATAAAAATCAATTAAAGTTTTGTTGACAATGAAGGGATGAAACACAGTGTTCGGATTAGGAACGAAAAATATTGGGATCGATCTTGGTACCGCCAATACAATTGTCTACGTTGACGGTAAGGGTATCGTTCTACGCGAACCTTCCGTTGTCGCCAAGAACACAAAGTCTGGGGAAATTGTGTCCGTTGGTGAAGACGCACGCGCAATGATTGGTCGGACGCCGGCTAGTATTGTTGCCATTCGGCCCATGAAAGACGGCGTGATTGCCGACTACGATACAACTGTTGCCATGATGAAATACTTCATCGAAAAGACGGTTGGTAAGTCTAGTGGTAAGCCATATGTCATGGTTTGTGTGCCAAGTGGTGTGACTGAAGTTGAAAAGCGGGCAGTGATCGACGCAACCCGGGTTGCCGGTGCGCGCGATGCCTACGTGATCGAAGAACCATTTGCTGCTGCCATTGGTGCCGGTTTGCCCGTTATGGACCCAACCGGTAGCATGGTCGTTGACATGGGTGGTGGGACCACTGACGTTGCCACCATTTCCTTAGGTGGAATCGTGTCCAGCCGCTCAATCCGGGTTGCCGGTGACAAGTTGGACGATGCTATTGCGACTTACGTTCGGAGTAACTTCAACCTGTTGATCGGTGAACGGACGGCTGAAAAGCTGAAGATGGACATTGGTTCCGCTTCCGTAGATGAAGCCAGCAAGATCGACGGTGCCACGATTCGGGGCCGTGATTTAGTCACTGGTTTGCCTAAAGCTGTGGAAGTTTCCGCTGTTGATGTGGCCAAAGCCATCCAAGAACCCGTTCAAGACGTCATTACGGCTATCAAGGAAACCTTGGAAGAAACGTCACCAGAAATCGCTGCCGATGTGATTGATCACGGTATCGTGTTAACTGGTGGGGGTGCCTTACTGAAGAACCTTTCTGAAGTCATCGCGGACGCAACCAAGGTGCCGGTTTCCATTGCAAACGACCCATTAGATTGTGTGGCCGCTGGTACTGGTGAATCATTAAAGAGTATCGATGTCATGAAGAAAAAATAGGGACTAGCGGGAAGGCAGCTTCCCGCTTCTTTATTGTGACGGTACGGGCCAAATAAACCCGACCCACAAGATGGAGGTCAAACATGCAGAAATTTTCTCTCAATCGGCGACTCGTCATTATCATTGTCTGCGTGATTGTTAGCTTTGCTTTGATGACGGTGTCCGTGGCAGTTCGTAACAAGAAAGCAACGCCACCCCTAGTTCAACAGTTTGGTAACGACATTGTCGGCTTGGTCGACCGCGTCGTTGCGATTCCAACGAACGGGTTGAGCGGCTCCGTGAGCTCCATTTCCGAGCTACTGAATACGTATCAAGAAAACCAACAGTTAAAAAAGCAGGTCAGTGAACTCGCCCAAACCAAGGTGCGTGATCAGACTTTGGCTAAAGAAAATAAGCAACTGAAAAAAGAAATTAGTTTAAACAGTTCATTAACGGACTACACGGCCGTGACGGCTTCCGTCATTACCCGGACGCCTTCGTCATGGCAGAACCAAGTCGTGATCAACAAGGGGGCTTCGGCTGGTGTCACGAAGAACATGCCCGTGATGTCCGGTTCCGGCTTAATCGGTCGGGTCGCCGAGGTCAACAAGACCAACTCGAAAGTTGAACTGATTACGGACAACAATGACACGGCTAACCGGTTCGCTGTGCAGATTAGCACGAAGTCCGGCAAGACGGTCAACGGTGTCCTGAGCGGCTACAATGCCAACACCGGTCAGGTAACCATGAACAACATCACCACCAAAGCCAAGATCACTAAGGGCGACAAGGTCGTCACGAGTGGTCTGGGTGGCGTGACGCCTAAGGGCTTGTATGTTGGGACGGTTGCGAAGGCCAGTGGGGATGACTACGGTCTGTCTACCAAGCTGTACATTACGCCAGCAACGGACTTAAGCGACCTGAACATCGTGACCGTTGCCGTAACCAAGCAGTAAGGGGGAACCAATCGTGTATCGCTTATCGAAATTACGTTTTGGCTTTCCTGTCTTCCTGTTCTTGGCTTTATTTCTAGACGGGGCAGTGAGCCAAGTCTTTAGTGTTCAAATGTTTCGTTACCCAACGACCATGATCAGCCATTTAGTGGTGCTCTGGTTAGTTTGCGGGGTCATCTTTGAAGCCGATGGGGCTTTTGATATGCCACTCGCACGTTGGGCAGCGGTCGCCGGCGCAGTCTTCGATCTGTACTATACGGGGATTTTTGGGGTTTACGTCTTCATCTTCCCGTTAGTGATCTATGTGACCCGGCAGTTGGTGGCGTGGATCAGTCCTAACTTTTTAAGTGGGTTACTGATTTATTTCATCGATATTGCTGTGGTTGAAGGATTGGGGTACTTGGCGAGTCGCGCCGTTCACCTCAATGATGCCGCTGGGAGCGCGTTTCTAGTGAACACGCTGGGACCAACATTGGCTTTTAATCTAGCCATGTTTGTCATTTTATATTTCCCCATTCGTTGGGTGTATAATTGGTTAAAATAGGTGAAGGGAACGAACGCTATGCAGGCTGCCGTACTACGCGGAACGCAAAACGGCTATGATTTGGTCCTCAAGCAATCAGCGAGTCTGGACCAAATCTTGGTTGACTTAAAAACATTGTTAGAAAATCTCAAGGTGGATCCTCAAGCTTTGGAAAGTTCCAAGGTTTCTTTGGACGTCCTGACTGAGGACCGGATTTTGACGGCGGATGAGAAGAGTCGCATCGAACAGATGGTGGCCCAGTATCCGCGCTTTGAAATCCACAAGATTGCTGCGAACGTCATGACGATTGCCGATGCAATCCAATTGCGTGAGCGGGAGAACGTTCACCTGTTAAGTAAAGTGATTCGTAACGGGCAGGAGGTCGCCATGAAAGGGGACGTCCTGTTCTTGGGGACGATTCACGAGGGTGGTAAGCTCCGGACAACGGGCAACATCTTTTCCATGGGGGATGTCGCTGGAATTCTTCAGGCGGGGTATCCCGATGACGAATCTAAGCTGATTATGGGAAATCTTCAGACCGCGCAACAGGTCCGGATTGCTGAGCAGTTTGATATTGTTGAGTCAGATGAATTGACCGACTCACGGCAAACGATTGCCTACGTCAATGACCTTCACGTCTTGTCGTACGGAAAGCTCGGGCAATTGAAGAAGATTAATCCGAAGTTGTATAACCAGATTGGAGGAATTTAGAAATGGGAAAAGCAATTGTGATCACCTCCGGTAAGGGTGGCGTTGGGAAAACCACGACCAGTGCCAACATCGGGACCGCGTTAGCCTTAATGGGCAAGCGGGTCTGCCTGATGGACTTGGACATTGGGCTGCGGAACCTAGACGTTGTGTTAGGCCTCGATAACCGTATCATCTACGATATCGTGGATGTAGCTGAGGGCCGCGCCAAATTACCACAAGCGTTGGTTAAGGATAAGCGGTTTGATGACAAGCTCTACTTGTTACCAGCTGCCCAAAATACAGATAAAACGGCCTTACAGCCAGAACAAGTCAAGGAAATCGTTGACGAGTTAAAGCCCGAATACGATTACGTCTTGATCGATTGCCCAGCCGGTATCGAACAAGGCTTTATCAACGCCGTTTCCGGTGCTGATGCCGCAATCGTGGTGACGACGCCAGAAATTTCTGCCGTTCGGGATGCCGATCGGGTCGTTGGTCTTCTGGAACAACACCCCCTGACTGAAGCTCCACGGCTGTTGATCAACCGGATTCGCCGGAACATGATGCAGGACGGTTCCATGATGGATATCGATGAGATCACCCATCACCTCGGCATCGAATTGCTCGGTATTATCTTCGATGATGATGCTGTTATCACGACCTCCAATCAAGGGGAACCCGTGGTTATGCAAACGGACAATCCCGCTGGTCAGGGTTACCGCAACGTTGCTCGGCGTTTAGAGGGCGAAACGGTGCCATTGATGAAGATTGAGGAACAAGAGGATACGGGCTTCTGGCACAAAGTCAGCAGCTGGTTCCACCGCGGTTAGGCACCTCTGCTGCGCCTTACCGGCTTACACAGTGGTGTCTAGCCACGGGTAGAACGGTAGTGTGATGTGTGATTACTGTCACTGAATATTTGTCGGGCCAGTTATACAAAATTTATTTGGGTCGATGAAACTGATCAATTGAAAATAAGTTTTGTGACAACTAGTCTTGACAGCGCCGTGAAAAAAACGTAGTATACTGTCAATGAATGAAAAACGTTGAACGGAAGAGTAGAACGGTTAAGGTTCTTCAGAAAGCCCCGATGATGGAAACGGGCGGACTTAACGATTCGAACCACATCTGTGAGTTGACTTTCTGAAATGAGTAAGAAGGTCCGGGGTAGCCCGTTATCGCTGGAGTTGCTAGCAACTCGCTGAGGTTTTCGTAGTGATACGGAAACAAACAGAGGTGGAACCACGATGTGATCGTCCTCTTAGGTCTTAGGACCTAGGAGGGCGTTTTTTATTTCCCGCCAAATCACTCAGCGCTTGGCAGCAACTCGTTGAGTCGGCGTGGCGTGAGCCCGTCGAGAACATGAGGTGGCACAGCGTTGAGACGCCCTCTTGAGAAGGTTATTTCTCGAGAGGGCTTTTTGTCGTTTAAAGGAGGAGAATTGTTATGCACTATGTAAGTCAGATTTTACCATCGTTAATTTCCGGGACCGGAATGACGTTATCGATATTCTTTTGGACGATTATTATTGCGATTCCGCTGGGAATTCTGGTCGGCTTGGGCATGACCACGAAGTTTAAACCGTTGACCTGGCTGATCAACATCTACGTCTGGTTGATGCGGGGAACCCCTTTGTTACTGCAATTAATTTTTGTTTTTTATGGGTTACCTATCATCGGCGTGGTGTTCCAACGGTATGACGCCGCCTTGTTCGCTTTTATCCTGAACTACACGGCTTACTTCGCTGAAATCTTCCGGGGCGGCCTGCAAGCCATTCCGGAAGGGCAGTACGAAAGTGCCCGGGTTCTGCGGCTGACCAAGTGGCAGACGCTACGAAAGATTGTGATTCCCCAAGTGGTGAAAATCGTCTTACCTTCCATTGGGAACGAAGTCATTAACCTGGTTAAGGATTCGTCCCTGGTTTACGTGATCGGGTTGGGTGACCTGTTACGGGCCGGCAACGTGGCCATGGCGCGCGATGTCACACTGGTACCTATGTTACTAGTCGGGGTGATTTACCTCCTGCTGACGGCCGTTTGTACGGTGGTCTTGAAGCGGATGGAAAAGCACTACAGTTTCTGGCGTTAAGGAAAGGATGGTCAACATATGTTAGAGCTTAAAGGAATTACGAAAAAATTTGGTGGCAAGACCATCTTGGATAATATTAATTTGACCGTAACGGATGGCAAGATTTTAACCATCGTGGGACCATCTGGTGCCGGGAAGACGACGTTACTGCGGTGCATTAGTGGGTTAGCCTCAGTCGACAGTGGTCAATTTCTCTTAGACGGCAAGGCCTTTGATCCTGCCTCTAACCGGGACAACGATGCCGTGATTGGCGTCGTCTTCCAGGACTATCAACTCTTTCCCAATTTAACCGTCCGGCAAAACGTGACGCTGGCCCCGACGATGGTGCTGAAGCAATCCGCTAAGGACGCCAATGAAGAAGCCGAACGCCTGCTGAAACAATTGGATTTGGGCGACAAGGCTGATCTGTTCCCATACGAATTATCCGGGGGCCAGAAACAACGGGTCGCCATCGTGCGGGCTTTGGCCATGCATCCCAAATTGTTGTGCTACGACGAACCCACGTCCGCGCTGGACCCGGATTTACGTCGAGAAGTCCAACAAATTATCATTAAATTACGGGACGAGGGCATCACGCAAATTGTTGTGACCCATGATATTCCCTTTGCTGAAGCAATTGCGGATCAAATGCTCCGCGTGGAACCGAAGAACTAAGGAGGCCGCGAAATGAAAAGAATATATCGTTTCTGGGTTCTTCTAGCCGTGGTGGCAGGGTTCGGCACGCTGTTAGCCGGATGCAACAATGTTACCCAACGTGCCAATACCGATGACACCTGGTCGACCGTTCAGAAGAAAAAGCGGGTGGTCGTGGGCCTCGATGATAGTTTCGTGCCCATGGGTTTCCGCCAAAAGAGTGGGAAGCTAGTCGGCTACGATATTGATTTAGCCCGGGCCGTGTTCAAACTTTACGGAATCAAGGTTGATTTTCAATCAATCGACTGGAGCATGAACGTAACCGAGCTGCACAACGGGACGATTGATTTGATCTGGAACGGCTTTTCCATCACGCCGCAACGAGCCAAGCAGGTGGCCTTCTCAGATACCTATCTGAACAACGACCAAGTGCTGGTCACGTTGAAGAAAAATCACATTACCTCGTATCGGGATATGACGGGCAAGGTCTTGGGCGCGCAAACCGGGTCTTCCGGGGCCAACGATATTGATTCGCACCCGAAGCTGTTGAAGAACCGCATCAAAAATCACGAAGCCGTCACGTACGACTCGTTTACCAACGCCTTCATCGACCTCAACGTCGGCCGAATTCAGGGGCTACTGATTGACAGTACCTACGCCAATTACTACATCAAACACCAGGCACACCCCGAGGATTACCGCGTCACGGTCGGCAGTTTCCCTAAGGAAAAATTTGCCGTCGGAACGCGTAAGGGCGACGTCACCATGCGCAAGAAGATTAACGCCGGCCTGAAACGGCTAGCCGCGAATGGCACCCTGCGTCAGATCAACAAGAAGTGGTTTGGCGAAAATGTTGACACGCCACTCTTACCTGATAATAAGTAAAAAGTCGTGGCCTTCGTTCACGGTTGGGGTTCACTTTTAGGTAGTCGTCTTCCAAAATTTTGGGGATGACTATTTTTTTGTAAAAATTGTGAGATTGGTCGACGAATGGGGGCGTATCCGGGAAAGCTGTTTTACAAATTCATTCATATTTGCGTGCGGTTGCTTGTATTTATGCCGGGCTTCCCTTAAAATTAAACACCGATACGCTTGGTTTTAGTTAGGGTTACTAGCACAACGGCTGAAAGAGTCGTTGTGGAAAAGTAATCAGTGCGAGATGATTTCAAACACAACTAAAACTTTGAGTTGGTATAATCAAGAAATAATAAATAAGCGGTTGATGGGTTAAGCCAGTGTCAGCCGTGGGAGTTTGCTTTGCGGTTTATCGCTTAGCAAACTGGTATCTTTGCGACTCGCGCCCCAGAGGCGCAAAGTAAGCCCGAAGACCGCACTATGGCTTCGGGCGTCCGCCCACAGCGTCCCGGCCTATTTTCACTGCCCGGTAAGGCGCTGGCCTTAACCCAAACCAACCAGATATTTAGAGGAGGCAATTGCGCGTGCATTTTCGCATACGAGACGGGGTAACGCTCGATCTGTTACCCACAAAACAATTTAAAACAATTGGCATCAAGGTGGACTTTGTTGCGCCACTGACGGCCACGGCGATTACCGCGCGAGCCTTGTTGGCTCAGGTTCTAGAGACCAGTACGGCCGCTTATCCCACGCAGACGGCCTTGGCCCGCAAACTGTCCCAGATGTATGGGGCCAGCTTCGGCATCAGTGTCGTTAAATTGGGGACGAAGCACGTGATTCGGTTGACCTGTTCCGTGGTCGATGAACAATACCTGAACCAATTTGCGGACCCAACCCCGCTCTTTGAACAGGGGATGGCGCTCTTGAAGGCCGTCCTGTTTGAACCGCTGTTGCCAAATGGTCAGTTTGATCCGACTACGTTTACGCAACAACGCCAGAACTTATTAACGGCGATTAAATCCTTAGATGATGATAAACAATACCTGGCCAACCGGCGTTTACAAGAATTGTTGTTCACCGGGCAACCCGCCCAAGCCATGAGCGCCTTGGGTGACACGACCACGTTGGGTGAGCTCAGTTCCGCCGACATCCTGGGCACCTACCATGATATGTTAGCCAACGATGCCATTCACGTGGCTGTCGTTGGGGACGTGACGGCAGAACGGGTGCAGGAAGCGTTGACCACCTGGCCACTGACTGATCGGACAATCACCGATGACTCACCATACTACCGGTGGGACAAACGCGATGAGGTCCAGTCCGGGGATGATCTGGCGCCAGTCGTTCAAGCCAAATTGAACCTGGCCTACCAGTTGCCGATTTACCGGGACGATGCGGACTTCATGGCTGCCGTTGTCTTTAACGCGGCCTTCGGGGGTACACCGTTGTCACTGTTGTTCACGAACGTTCGCGAAAAGGCCAGCTTGGCCTACTACGCCAGCAGCTCGTACAATCCCTTTACCGGGACCATGGGCGTGCAAAGCGGTATTCAGGCCCAGAACCAGGACCGCGTGATTGCCATCATTGGCGAACAACTGGCCGCCGTTCAGCGCGGCGAGCTCAGCGAATCCTTGTTGGCCGAAGTGAAGGCCAGCCTGCTCAATGCCCGTTTGGCCGGCCTGGACAGTCCCCAACGGAAATTAGTGGGGCTGTTGAACAGTGAATTGACCCATTTAACGGAACCCTTAAAGACTTGGCAAGAAAAATTAGCGGCAGTGACGGTGGCCGACGTGCAGCACGTGGCGCAACAAGTCACGCTACAGGCCACTTACTGCCTGCATGGAGGTGATCAGGATGCTGAATAAACAAGCGTACGACCGGTTGGGCGAAAACGTCTACCAAACCACGTTGGCTAACGGCTTAAAGGTCATTCTGGTCCCTAAAGTCGGCTTCCACAAGACCTTTGCCGTGATGACCACGGACTACGGGTCCACGGACAATGAATTTGTGCCCCGCGGACAAAAAGAACCCGTTCGTTTTCCGGATGGGATTGCCCATTTCTTGGAACACAAACTGTTTGAGAAAAAGGACCACGACGCCTTTGACCTATTTGGCCAGTACGGGGCAAGTGCCAACGCCTTTACTAGCTTCACGCAAACCAGCTATTTATTTGCGACGACCAGCCATCTCCATGAAAACCTGGATATCCTCCTTGACTTCGTGCAGGACCCTTACTTTACGGCCCAGACGGTCAACAAGGAAAAGGGGATTATCGGCCAGGAAATTCAGATGTACGATGATGACCCGGGTTGGCAGAGCTACTTTGGCATGATTGGCCAGCTGTATCCTCGCGAGCCCCTACACATCGACATTGCTGGGACCGTTGCATCCATCGATAAGATTACTGCGGACGACCTGTACGCCGCCTACAACACGTTCTATCACCCAAGTAATATGAGCTTGGTCGTGGTGGGGCAGCTTGATCCGGAAGAGACATTAACCTGGATCACGGCTAATCAAGCGGGCAAAACGTTTGCGACGGTCGAACCGATTCAACGGATTCCGTCTGCACAAACGCCAGCTACGGAAATCGTGCCAACCACGACGCGGCACTTAACGGTCAATCGGCCCAAGGTCAGCATTGGCCTGCGCGGGTACGATCAGGTGCCAGCGGGCAAGGCGGGGCTGGCCTACAGCGATGCCATTTCGTTAGCGATGGACTTACTGTTTAACGATAGTAGCGATAATTATCTGCGGCTGTATGATGCCAACGTGATCGACGATAGTTTTGGCTATGACTTCCAAGTCCAACGAGGGGCCCATTTTGGTCAACTGGCGGGTGATACTGATCAGCCAGAATCTTTTGTCAGTGAACTAACTGCGATTTTAAATGATGGACCCGCACAACTACTGGCTGCCCGGGAGCAATTTGACCTGGTTAAACGTGAAGCGATTGGCCGAACGATTGGCGCCATCAACTCGGTTGAAGCCATTGCCAATCAGTACGACGGACCGCTATTTGGCGGGACGACGCTCTTCGATGAGTTGGCCGTGTTAGAGGCCATGACGTTCGCTGATGTGCAGGCAGCTTGGGCCCAATTTTCAGATGCCAGCCGGCAAACCGTCTACACGATTTTGCCCTAACGGAGGTTAAGAATCCGTTAAATCCTGAATTCTGGGAGTTGTGGCTGAAAATGCGGTGGCGCCTATGCTATACTGCTTATAGAGAAATTTTGAACAGGTGGAGAATTAAAACATGAGTGATAACAGCAAAATTACATTGGGAAAAACGCTGCGTGACGCGCGGATTGCGAAGGGGTACACCCTGGATGACCTGCAACAGACGACGAAGATTCAAAAGCGTTATCTGATTGCCATCGAAGATCAAAACTTTGATGAGTTGCCTGGGGACTTTTACGTGCGGGCATTTATCAAGCAGTACGCCGATATGGTCGACTTGGATGGCGCGGAACTGTTAAAACAGTTCGACAGCGCCTTGCCAAGTACGCAGACGCAAGAATACGTGGATAAGGTCAACGAAAACAATCCGGAGACCCGTTCACAACAACGTCAAGTCGATGAACGTTATGTCAAATTACGCCGGACAATTCCCGTGATTGGGATTGTCATCGTCGTCCTCGTGATCCTCGTGGGGATCTGGGTCGCCGCTTCACACAACGGCAACAATACCGCCAAGGACAACGTGGACAGCAGTTCTGTCAGTGTTTCTGGTAGTAGTTCTAACAAGACCAAGAGCAGTAGCAGTAAGAAGTCCTCATCGTCTAAAAAGTCTTCCTCAAAGAAGACCAAGACGCCAAGCTTTAAGAAGGTCAGCTCAACGACCTCAGGCTCAACTTGGGAAATGACGAACGCTTCCTCGAAGCCCAAGTTGAGCTTGTCCGCAACTGGCAGCGCTTGGATGTCCGTGACCGTTAGTGGGTCGACCGTTTGGCAAGGAACCTTGTCAGCTTCGACGTCACACTCACTGACCATTCCAAGTTCCGCAACCAGCGTGACCCTGAAGTTTGGGAACGCCCCAGCAACGTCCGTGAAGGTTGACGGGAAGAAGTTTGACTTCACCTCCGATACCAGTACCAGCAGTGCTTCTAGTTCAAGCAGCACTTCGGGAACGACGACCACGTCTAGCTCAAGCACGACGACGTCTTCTCAAGTACAAACTGTTACGTTGGAATTTAAGTAAGACTCAAGGCGGGTCGGTCCGTGGCGATCGGCGCGCCTTTTTTAGTTGGAAAATTTAAGGAGGAACCTTTCGTGAATCTACCAAATCGCTTAACCATTGTCCGGATCATCTTAATCCCGGTCTTCTTACTGTTATTAGTGTTGCCATTAGACTGGGGCCAAGTGACCTGGTTGGGAACGGCTATTCCGGTCACCCAAGTTTGGGGCGCCATTGTCTTTGCCGTGGCCTCCATCACGGACTTCCTGGACGGTCAAATTGCGCGGCGCAACCATTTAGTCACGAACTTTGGTAAGTTTGCCGATCCACTGGCTGACAAAATGATCGTCATGACGGCTTTCATTCTGTTGGTATCGATGAACGCCGTCCCTGCCTGGGGGGTCGCCATCATCGTCTGCCGGGAACTGGCTGTGACCGGGTTACGGTTGATTGTCGTGGAGACCGGGGGCAAGGTCCTCGCTGCGGCTTGGCCTGGTAAAATCAAAACGACGACGCAAATGGTCGGGATTATCCTGTTACTGTTGAACAACATTGGGTTTGGGAGTATCAATGTGCCAATGGCGCTGATTTTCTTCTATATCTGCTTGTTCTTCACGATTTACTCTGGGATCGACTACTTTGTCCAGAACCGCCAAGTCTTCGCCGAATCCTCCGCAGAATAACTGGATTAAACTAGTCTTTGATGGCGCCTCCGGGCTGGTGAAAACTGGGCCTGGTCGTTTCCGTTCCCGGCGGCGGATTCAAAGTGCCCTGCTGTGGGGCCGGTTCCAGCCGCAGGGCGGGCTTCCACCTCAACTTTGAGCCTGGGGGGCGGTCTCAAAGGTTGTCCCATGGTCTAAGCTGAGTGAGAAACCTCAGCTAAGACCATCGACACAGCTGGTCACTTTGATCCGCCTCTGGTCACTTCCACGACCGGTCCAGTTTTCCCAGCCTCTGCGGCTAAGACTGGTTTAATTCGTTATTCACTCTTTTCTACGGGTGGATGCCGTGATAGGTGTTATTTACTGATTCTCAGCTGGTGTTAAAATTTAAAAATAATTGTATGGCGATTCCCAGTTGCTAATGACTGGTAGTCGCCATTTTTGTTTGGATTTCTCACGATTTATGAGGCAATATTAACCAGTTATGGCGTGATTGTGGTAGGATTTTAGTACAGGTGTCGTTTCTTTGATGTGGTTGAAGAAATGGCTGAACGTTGTATTGTGGGCGTTTTGCTTGGTATTTAAAAATAAATTTGAAAAAAATAAAATAAATCGCGTTTCATTACGAAGTTAACTTTAAGTCATCCAGGAGGGGTCAGCATGCAAGCAGAAATCATTGCCGTCGGAACCGAAATTCTATTGGGACAAATCGTCGATACGAATTCGGCCTTTATTGCCCGTGAATTGGCCGAGGCTGGTATCGAAGTTTATTACCATTCATTGGTTGGCGATAACGCTGACCGGCTGACAGCAGTGGTGAATCAGGCCCGTTCGCGGAGTGACTTGGTGATCATCAGTGGGGGACTTGGACCGACCAAGGATGATTTGACGAAACAGACCGTTGCTCACTTGTTAGGTGTGAAATTAATTGAAGATTCTGAAGCGATGGTTAAGATTCGTAAGCACTTCGCCACGGCAGAGCGGCCTATGACCCCTAACAATCGCTTACAGGCACTTTATCCTGAAGGGAGCCAACCACTCAAGAACCGGACTGGGATGGCTGTCGGGGCCTTTTATCAGGATCCTAACGCGGCTGACATCATGCTATTGCCCGGACCACCTAGTGAAGCGGAGCCCATGTTTGCTGAACAGGCGGTTCCCTTGCTGAAGGCCACCTATCATCGGGACGAATACTTGGTATCACGGGTCTTGCGGTTCTTTGGCATCGGCGAAGGGCAGTTGGTGACCCTGCTGAGCGACCTAATTGATGGGCAAACGAATCCGACGATTGCACCGTATGCCAAAGTAAATGAGGTCACGTTGCGGTTGACGGCCCAGGCGAAGGATGAGGCTGCTGGTAATCAGCTGTTGGATGACATGACGGCGACTATTAAGGACCGCGTGGGCGATTATCTCTATGGCTATGGGGATGACAACAGCCTGGCAGCGGTCGTAGTTAACGAAATGATTGACCGCCACCTGACGATTACGGGCGCTGAAAGTTTAACGGCCGGGAAGTTCCAGAGTACGCTGGGGGATGTCCCCGGGGTTTCGGCCATCTTTCCGGGTGGCTTCGTGACCTATGCCAATTCAGCCAAGCATGACCTGTTAGGGATTCCGCAGGCCATCATCGCTGAGGACGGGGTCGTTAGTGCGGCCACGGCTCAGCAGATGGCGGAACGTTCCCGGGCGTTATTGGATACCGACTTCTCTCTGAGCTTTACCGGCGTAGCGGGGCCGGATGCCCTGGAAGGTCACCCAGCTGGGACCGTTTGGTTGGGCCTGGCGCAACGTGGACATGAACCGCGAGCCCGCCTGGTTCATTTGACGGGGACCCGAGCGGCTATTCGTGAGCGATCCGTCATGACCGGTTTGGATTGGCTCCGCCGCGTCTTACACGGGTCAAAATAAAAGGGGAACTTTTGTTCTATTTTTACTTGCATTTTGCGAACAAAACCCGTATAGTGATACATGAATATTGATGCAACAAAGGAGGATTTGGATGGCTGACGAACGACAAGCGGCGTTGGATAAAGCGCTGAAGAAAATTGAAAAAGATTTCGGTAAAGGTTCGATCATGCGGCTAGGTGACAACAGTAACCTGGACATTGAAACCGTTCCATCTGGCTCGTTGGCCCTTGATGTGGCCTTGGGTGTTGGTGGTTACCCACGTGGACGAATCGTTGAAATTTACGGTCCAGAATCATCTGGGAAAACGACCGTGGCCTTACACGCCGTAGCGGAAGTTCAAAAGCGGGGCGGGACTGCAGCTTATATTGATGCAGAAAACGCTCTGGATCCGGCTTACGCAACTGCTTTAGGGGTTAACATCGACCAATTACTTTTGTCACAACCTGATACCGGTGAACAAGGACTGCAAATTGCAGATGCCTTGATTTCCAGTGGGGCTGTGGACATTGTGGTTGTCGATTCCGTTGCCGCTTTGGTTCCCCGTGCGGAAATCGAAGGGGAAATGGGTGACGCCCATGTGGGTCTGCAAGCCCGTCTGATGTCTCAAGCGCTACGGAAATTATCCGGGACGATTAACAAGACGAAGACGATTGCACTCTTCATTAACCAAATTCGTGAAAAAGTTGGGGTTATGTTTGGTAACCCTGAAGTTACGCCTGGTGGTCGTGCGTTGAAGTTCTACGCCACGGTTCGGTTGGAAGTTCGCCGGGCTGAACAGATCAAAGACGGTACCGATGTTATCGGTAACCGGACGCGAATCAAGGTCGTTAAGAACAAGGTTGCGCCGCCATTCAAGCGGGCTGAAGTCGACATTATGTATGGTAAGGGGATTTCCCAAACCGGTGAATTGCTCGACATGGCCGTTGAAAAGGACATTGTTGATAAGAGTGGATCCTGGTACTCTTACGGCGAAGACCGAATTGGTCAAGGTCGTGAGAATGCTAAGGCATACTTGGCTGACCATCCAGATATGATGGCTGAAGTTAACCAACGTGTTCGGGCAGCTTATGGTGTTGGCGAAGGTGACGACGCCGATGACGGTAAGAAGGCTACTGGTAAAGACAGCAAGCCAACCGACAAGAAGGATGCCAAAGCCGATGCTTCTAAGGACAAAGGCAAGCCAGAACAAAGTGAATTAATTCCAGACAAGAACAAGCCTGGTAAATAAAACGAAACGCTAGTCATCCTGTGAGGTGACTGGCGTTTTTTTATTTGGCAGGGTGACCGAAAACGAGCTGGCAACTGGCTGATGCTCACCCGTGAATTCATCTGAGGATGCCGCCTACAATTTTTCTGGGAACGGTCGTTGGCAGGTCGAAACGAATAAATCCGCACGGACCCACCAGTTTCCGGTGAGTTTAGTTGACAGCGTTCATGGCAACCATTAAAATTGAAGTTGCGTCAGTTATTAAATCAACATCTTAAAAAGTCTGATTTTAAATTAGTCATTTTGATGATGCGGAGGTGGAATCATGAGTGTTCCAATTATAATCCTCGCAATCATCGCTATCGTTGTTGGTGTTGTGGGCGGGTATTATTTTCGTAAATCTGTCCACGAGCGAAAGCTAGATGCGGCTAAGTACACTGCTGAAGGTGTACTGGCTGAAGCTAAGAAGCAAGCTGAGACTGCCACGAAGGAATCTTTATTAGAGGCCAAGGAAGACAGTCATAAGTACCGCGCAGAGGTCGAAACCGAGCTGAAAGAACGTCGTGCCGAAGTTCAGAAGCAAGAAGATCGCTTGATTCAACGGGAAGAAACGTTAGACCGGAAAGACAACTCTCTGGAAAAACGCGAAAACTCTTTGAATCGTCGGGACAAGAAGCTAAGTGCTGAAGAGCAGAATTTAGCAAAGAAGCAACAGCAAGCAGACTCACTGATTGAAAAACGCCAAGCTGCGGTTGAAGACGTAGCTGCTTTATCCCAGGATGATGCACGGGACCTGATTATTTCCGAGGCCAAAAAGGCTTTGGCAGGCGAACGGGCAAAGATGATTAAAGAAAGCGAAGAAACGGCGCGGAAGACAGCTCAGGCCAATGCTAAAGACCTGATTGTCGATGCCATCCAACGGAGTGCTGCCGATATGGTAACCGAAACCACCATTACGGTGGTGACGTTACCTAACGACGACATGAAGGGCCGGATTATCGGTCGTGAAGGACGGAATATTCGGACGTTAGAGACTCTGACCGGGATTGACCTGATCATTGATGATACGCCAGAAGCCGTCGTTTTGAGTGGCTTCGACCCCTTACGGCGAGAAGTTGCGAAGATTGCGCTTGAGAAGTTGATCCAAGACGGGCGGATTCACCCGGCACGGATCGAAGAAATGGTAGCCAAGGCGAAAAAAGAACTGGACGAACACGTCCGGGAGCTTGGCGAGCAAGCAACCTTTGACTTGGGGATTCATTCCATGCATCCCGAAATGGTCAAACTGGTTGGTCGCTTGAATTTCCGAATTTCTCATGGGCAAAACGCGTTGGCCCATTCAATCGAAGTTGCCAAGATCACTGGGGTGTTGGCTGCTGAATTAGGTGAGGATGTTACGTTAGCAAAACGTGCAGGATTATTACATGATATTGGCCGCGCTGCAGAGCATGAAGATGATAGCTCGTACATCACGACGGGCACGGAACTCGCAAAGAAGTACCGTGAAAGTTCCGTTGTGGTTAACGCTATCGCAGCTCAAGCAGATCAAACGGCACCGCAATCCGTTATTGCGGAACTGGTTGGGACCGCTGATGTTATTTCAGCCACCCGGCCAGGCGCACGCTCAGATTCTCTGGAAAGTTACATCCACCGGTTGGACAAGCTGGAAACCGTCGCCAATTCATTTGACGGCGTCGACCATAGCTTTGCCATTCAGGCGGGACGAGAGGTTCGAGTCATTGTGCGGCCCGAGAAGATTTCCGACACGGATGCCGTTGTCTTGGCACGCGACATCAAGAAACAAATTGAAGGCGACCTGGATTACCCAGGCCACGTCAAAGTTTCCGTCATCCGGGAAGTCCGGTCAGTTGAATATGCGAAATAAGTCAGAGAAGCTAGGCCATTTGGTCCTAGCTTTTTTACGTCTCTGCAGAAGAACATCGGGGTTAGGAACTATCATGATGTTGTGTGGCATGGTAGCAGGTGAAGGTAAATGAGTGACAGAATGGCTAAGCGGCCGTTAACCGCAGGACTGGTGAAAATGGGTTCAGCCGTGGGAATTATCTTAACGGCTGGCCGTTTAGATAATTGGTATCTTTGAGATGCGGTTTGGGCAGCTCAAAGTAAGTCTGAAGACCGCCCCTCAGGCTTCAGGCGTCCGCCCACCGCGTTCCAATCCCATTTTCACCAGTCCGGAGGTGCGTGAACGGGGGATTAGCTTAGATTTAACTCACGCAGGATTAGAAAAACCATGGTAAAATAGAGGTTATTTACGAGAACTGGTCACAAGAGCCAGGCGGGCCAAAACGGTCTAGATAGGGGAACGAAGATGCGTATTTTATTTGTTGGTGACGTTGTTGGAAACATTGGTGTGGATATGATTCATGAGTACCTCCCCCAATTAAAGCGGGACTTAAAGCCCCAGGTCACCATCGTCAACGGGGAAAATTCAACCCCCGTTGGTCGCGGTATCAGTCAAAGTATTTACAAGCAACTCTTAAAGGATGGCGCCGACGTGGTCACGATGGGAAACCATACCTGGGACAACGCCGAACTGTATGATTTCATCGGTGGCGCCAACCGGCTAGTTCGGCCCGCTAACTTCCCTGGCGACACGCCGGGACAAGGCTGGACGAAGGTCAAAGTGAACCAACAAGTGTTGGCCGTCGTCAACATGCAAGGCCGGGTCTTCATGAACCCCATGGACGATCCCTTTGCGAAAATGAAAGAGTTACTGCCAAAACTGGACACGGATTTTGTCTTCGTTGATTTCCATGCGGAAACGACCAGTGAGAAACGGGCCTTTGCGATGCGTTATGCCGGTAAGGTTTCCGCAGTCGTTGGGACCCACACACACGTGCAGACCAGTGACGCGCAGGTTCTGCGTGGCGGCACGGCCTTCATGACCGAAGCCGGCATGACCGGTCCCGCCGACAGTGTCTTGGGGATGCAGGCCGATAGCGTCATTGAACGCTTTGAAAACCAACGGCCAACCCGCTACACGGTCCAAGAAGTCGGTCCCGGGATTCTCTCCGGTGCCGTCATTGACTTAAACGATAAAACGGGGCATGCGGCTAGCATCAAGCCCATCTTGATCAGCCCACAACACCCGTACCAAAGCTAAACGATAACGGAAGGATGAACCATTTTTCATGACGAAAACGAACACGACGCCCATGATGGTGCAGTACCAAAAGATTAAAGACCAGTATCCCGATGCGTTCTTGTTCTACCGGCTCGGGGACTTTTATGAAATGTTCAATGAAGACGCCGTCAAGGGTTCGCAATTGCTGGAGCTAACGTTGACGACCCGGAGTCACAGTGCCAAGAACCCGATTCCCATGTGTGGGGTGCCGCACAAGGCCGTGCAAAATTACATCGATATTTTGGTGGATCAGGGCTACAAGGTTGCCGTTTGTGAACAAATGGAGGACCCGAAGTTGGCCAAGGGAATGGTCAAGCGAGAGGTCATTCAATTGGTCACCCCAGGGACTCAGACCGATACCGGCGCTGCCGGGGCCAAGCGCAACAACTACTTGACCGCCCTAACCATGAGCACCAAGTCACAATACGGCTTGGCCTACACCGACCTGTCGACCGGGGAACTGAAGGCCGCGGAAATCAGCGGTGACGACCCCGTCATGAATGAATTAATGAGCCTGCAGACCAAGGAAGTCGTCGTGGATACCACGATTGACGATGAGCTGAAGGCCCGGATGAAACAGCTCGGGATGATGATTTCTAATCAAGACGAGATTCAGCCAAGTTCCGAGCTCAGTTACGTGGAGCAGGACCTACAGACCGATTTACTGAAACAAGTTGTCGGTGTCCTGGTGACCTACGTGACGGTGACGCAGAAGCGCAGCCTGGCGCATTTACAACGCGCCGTGGCTTACCGGCCAACCGCCTTTTTGAAGATGGACCACTCCTCACAAAGTAACCTGGAAATCACCCAAAACCTACGAACCAAGAAAAAATCCGGGACCTTACTGTGGCTCTTGGACCAAACCAAGACGGCCATGGGGGGCCGGTTACTGAAGCAATGGTTGGACCGGCCACTGATTGACCGGCAACAGATTGAAGAACGGCAGGACAAGGTCGGCGCGTTACTCGACCACTATTTCGAACGCAATAATTTGCAGGAAGAATTGGTTAAGGTCTATGATCTGGAACGCTTAGCCGGGCGCGTGGCCTTCGGGAGCGTAAACGGCCGGGACTTGATCCAGCTGCAAACGTCCTTGGAGCAGGTGCCACAAATCCAGCACACGATTGAAGAGCTGGCCGAACCGGTCTTCGACGACACGCTGGCCGGCCTGGACCCCGTGGAAGATGTTGCGGCGGCCATTCGTGAGGCCATCGTTCCCGAACCCCCAATCTCCGTTTCCGACGGTGGGGTGATTCGCGACGGCTTTAACGCCCAATTGGATGAATACCGGGATGCCATGCGTAACGGGAAGACCTGGCTGGCCGAAATGGAGGCCCACGAACGTGAAGTGACCGGAATCAATAACCTGAAGATTGGCTACAACCACGTCTTCGGGTACTACATCGAGGTCACCAAGGTCAATCTGGACAAGCTGCCAGCAGACCGGTACGAACGGAAGCAGACGCTGGCCAACGCCGAACGGTTCTCCACACCTGAGCTGAAGGATAAGGAACGCCTGATCTTGGAGGCCGAGGAGAAATCCGTGGCGCTGGAATATAAATTATTCGTTGATCTGCGCGAACAGGTCAAGCTGGCCATCACCCGGTTACAGAAATTAGCCGCCGCCATTGCCAGTCTAGACGTGCTCCAAAGCTTTGCCGTGGTCAGTGAGGACTATCACTTCATCAAGCCAACGCTGATTGAAGGGCATAACTTAGCCATTAAACAGGGCCGACATCCCGTAGTCGAAAAGGTTTTGGGTCGTCAATCATACGTTCCTAATGATGTCATGATGGATGAACAGACCAACATCTTACTGATTACCGGGCCGAACATGTCCGGGAAGAGTACCTACATGCGGCAGCTGGCCTTGACCGTAATTATGGCGCAGATGGGCTGTTTCGTGCCGGCAGAGTCCGCCCAGATGCCTATCTTTGACCAAATTTTCACCCGAATCGGTGCCGCAGACGACCTGATTTCTGGGCAAAGTACCTTCATGGTGGAAATGCAAGAGGCCAACCACGCGTTGAGTCAAGCCACCGCCAACAGCCTGATCTTATTCGATGAAATCGGGCGGGGGACGGCCACGTATGATGGGATGGCGCTGGCTCAGGCCATTATCGAATACGTTCACAACCGGGTCCACGCCAAGACATTGTTCTCAACCCACTACCACGAGTTGACGGCGTTAGACCAGTCCTTAAAGCAGTTACGCAACGTCCACGTGGGCGCTGTCGAACGCGATGGCGACCTGGTCTTCTTACACCAAATGCAACCGGGTCCCGCGGACAAGTCCTACGGGATTCACGTGGCTAAATTGGCGGGGATGCCAACGAAGCTGTTAGACCGTGCTGAGGTCATCTTAGAGGACTTGGAACAGTCAGCTGAGGACCAACCCCTGTCCGCACCAGAAACGGCGCAGACACCCGTACAGGCAGCCCAAACGGCACCAGAATCGGCGGTACCCGTGCAGGAACAACCGGCAGAGTCGGTCAAGCCGGAACCAGCTGTCAGTGAATCGACACAGAAACCGGTGCCGGAATCAGTAGAACCAACAGAACCGGCCACCGATCAACAGCTCTCGTTGTTCACGGAAGAACCAGAGCTGAATCCGGCACAAGCCAAGGTACTGGCCCAAATTTCCGACCTGAACCTGATGGGGATGACCCCAATGGCCATCATGAACCAGGTTTACCAATGGCAACAGAAATTGGCGAAGAAGTAAACGAGTTGAATGTCGGTAAACTAGCTGGCTAAGAGGGACTACGAGTCGTTTGGGTGGTCGGTTTAGTGAAATTCAAACAGAATTGTTGATAAGTAAAGCTATGTGTCTAAAATATGTCGTAGAAAAAAGAAAATGAAAACAGGTGATCACTGTGAGTGACCAGAGGCGGGCCAACTTGACCAGCTGTGTCGGTGGTCTTGGCTGAGGTTTTTCACTCAGCCTAGAGCACGGGACGACCTTGGAAACTCGCGGACTTCAGCGAGGTTCCAAGGCGAGGATCCAGACCGCTTCTCAGGCTGGAGCCGTTCCCCACAGCAGGGCGAGTTGAGCCTGCCGCCGGGAACGGGGTAGACCACCTGTTTTTATTTATCCAATGAGAGGAAGGGTCGTTAATGGCCAAAATTCATGAATTAGCGTCGGTCTTAGCCGACCAGATTGCCGCGGGTGAAGTGGTTGAACGGCCCGCATCCGTGGTCAAGGAACTGGTGGAAAACGCGGTCGACGCTCACAGTAAACAGATTGATATCACGGTCGAGGAGGCCGGGTTACAACGGATTACCGTGGTCGATGATGGGGATGGCATCGCGGATGAAGACACCGAAATGGCCTTCAAACGTCACGCCACTAGTAAGATTACCGACCGGCGGGACCTCTTTCGTATCAAATCCCTGGGGTTCCGGGGTGAAGCTTTGCCCAGTATCGCTTCCGTGGCCGACGTCACGATGACGACCTCGACCGGGGGTGTCGGCACGTTGATTCATAACGTGGGCGGCATCATCAAGGAACACACCGCCGCAGCCGCTCGCAAGGGGACCACGATTACCGTCAAGGACCTCTTTGGTAACGTGCCGGCACGGCTGAAGTATTTGAAATCACCAGCCACCGAGCTGGCCCGGATCACGGATATCGTCAACCGGCTGGCCCTAAGCTATCCTGACGTGGCGTTCTCCCTAGTCCACAACGGCCGTGAACTTACTCGGACAGCCGGGCGGGGCGACCTACAACAGGTGATTGCCGGTATTTATGGCGTCCAAAGCGCCCGGAAAATGGTGGCCATCAACGGCAAAAACCCGGATTTTCAGGTGAGCGGTTACGTGAGCTTGCCCGAGTTGACCCGGGCCAGTCGGCAGTACATTTCGCTACTGCTAAACGGCCGGTACATTCACAATTTTCAGTTGAGTAAGGCTTTGATCGCCGGGTACGGGTCCAAGCTGATGGTCGGCCGTTACCCGCTGGCTGTGCTGGATATTAAAATGGACCCCTTACTGGTAGACGTGAACGTGCATCCAACCAAGCAGGAGGTCCGCATCAGTGAAGAGCCGGAACTGACGCAGCTGATTCAGGACACCGTGTTCAAGCGGCTTTCCCGTGAGAATCTGATTCCGGATGTCTTCGATGAAATGCCAACGAAAAAGCGAGAAGCCGCAACCACGGATCAGCTGACCATGGCGTTAAACGACGTCTCGGCCAAATACGACATGTCGGCGCGCCACACCCAGCCAGCGCCACAACCGGCAGAGAGTGCGGCACCGACGCCTACACCGGCGCAACCAGCCGCAACACCAGCCGCTGGTCCCCAACCGTTGACCACCCCAGAAGAGGTCCCGGTTGAGCCCGTGGTCGTGCATGACAAGCAGGATTTCCAGCTGCCAGCCGTGCAAGAATTTGATGAGAAATACCAAACGGAACGGGTCGCCGCACCCCTGGGTGGGAAAACGCCGCCCGTTGAGGAACCGGTCGCCGAAGTCTCTTTGACGGCGCCCGAACCGCCAGCTCAACGCTTTCCTCAGTTACGCTACTTGGGGCAAGTCCACGGCACGTATTTGTTGGCCGAGGCCGATGATGGGTTGTATTTAGTCGACCAACACGCCGCGCAGGAACGGGTGAACTACGAGTTTTACCGCCAAGCAATCGGCGAGGTCAGCGATGACGAGCAAAAATTGCTGGTGCCCATCGTTTTGGATTACCCGACGACGGACGTCTTGGAGCTGACCAACCACTTGGAAACGTTAGCCAGTGTCGGCATCAACCTCGAGTCATTTGGCCCCAATAGTTTCATCGTGCACGAGCACCCGACCTGGTTCAAGGCGGGGCAGGAGACCGATACCATTAAGGAAATGATTGACTGGGTCTTAAAGGACGGTAAGATTTCCGTGGCGGCCTTCCGAGAAAAGACGGCCATCATGATGAGCTGTAAGCGGGCTATCAAGGCCAACCATCACCTGGACGACCAACAAGCTCGGGCTTTGCTGGTGAAATTAGCTACGGCAGAGAACCCGTTCAACTGTCCTCACGGCCGGCCAGTGCTGGTCCACTTCACGGATCAGGACTTGGAAAAGCTGTTTAAACGGATTCAGGATCCCCACCACTCCGGCGACGACTGGGGCGAATAGGTGGTCCTAAATTCTTCCGGCAGCTAAGGCCCACACCTGTGGGTACCGACTGAAGCCAAAGAGCGGTCTTCAGTCTCGCTTTGAGCTTGCCAAAAGCGCAATCTCAAAGTCGTCCCGGGACCTAAGCCGGTAAAAAACACCGACTAAGGTCCCCGACACAGGTATGGGCCTCAGCTGCCTCCAGAATGACCATCTATTCGGTTGGCGTTTGCTTTTTGCTTTGCCGTTAAACATGCTTGAAGCTAAGATGGCCCATGCTGTAAGCACACCATCGACGCAGGGTGCGCAAGTTGGCTACCTCCGGCTAACCGTTCAGTTATTGCTGATGCGATGGACGTTATTTAGCAGCGAGACTGAAGCCAAAGAACGGTCTTCAGTCTCGCTTTGAGCTTGCCAAGAGCGCAATCTCAAAGTCGTCCCGGGACCTAAGCCGGCTGAAAACGCCGACTAAGGTCCCCGACACAGGTGTGAACCTTAGCTGCCTCCAGAATGACCATCTATTCGGTTGGCGTTTGCTTTTTGCTTTGCTATGAAATATGTTTAAAGCCGAGATGGCCCATGCTGTAAGTTGGCAGTCTCCGGCTAACCGCTCAGTAATTGCTGGGTTGGGCCTTGTTTTGACATTGGTAAACTCAGAACAGAATCTGTAGTCTAAGTCGAGCCAAGTGTGGTACAATTTAAAAAGCAAACATATGTTTTCTTAAAGATAGATCATTGATGAATGAAAGAGACGCTTGATGTTGGCTAACAATCAGTCAGTTTTGAGCTAGTAAAAATGTCTTGGCCAATATAAGTGACCAGAGGCGGGCCAAACTGACCAGCTGTGTCGGTGGTCTTGGCTGAGTGATTTTTCTCAGCCTAGAGCACGGGACGGCCTTGGAAACTCGTGGTCCTTAGCGAGGTTTCAAGACGAGGCCCCAGACCGCTCCTCAGGCTGGAGCCGTTCCCCACCGCAGGGCAGTTTGAGCCCGCCGCCGGGAACGGAAGCGTCGGCCCGACTTCGTTTTTACTAGCTGAATGTTAACCTTGAAACAAGCGCAAAGGAGACTAACTGGCATGTATGAATACCTTCACGGCACGATTGCGGCGGTCTATCCGGACCACGTGGTCGTTGACGTTAACGGAGTGGGCTACCTGGTCAACACCGCTAACCCTTACCGTTACGTCGTTGGCACCACGCCAGTCACGATTTACGTCTACCAGGCGGTGAGTGACACGGCGCAGACCCTTTACGGTTTCGCAGATTTTGCTGAAAAACAATTATTCTTAAAATTAATCAACGTTAACGGTATTGGACCCAAGAGTGCGCTGGCGATTCTGGCCAATCCGGACCATCAAGGGCTGATGTTGGCGATTAAAACCAACGATATCAGCTTCCTGACGAAGTTTCCCGGGATTGGGAAGAAGACGGCGGGGCAGATTGTCTTGGACCTGCAGAACAAGTTGGATGACCTGGCACCAGTCGACGATGGGGCTTTGTTCACACCGGAAGCCGTCACGACTGGCGAGGGGAATCCGAAATTAGACGATGCGATTGCAGCTTTGACGGCACTGGGTTACAAGGCCGCTGCTGTTAAGAAAATCACGCCGCAGTTGCGGAAATTTGCCGGAGACTCAACCAATGATTATTTGAGCGAAGGTTTACGCTTATTGACGACCTAGTTTTTGAAAGGAGGCTGACCCATGACTGATGATGAACGTGTCGTTTCACCGGAACCAGCGGATGACAACGAAGATTCGATTGAAAAATCATTGCGACCACAAACCCTGGCCCAGTATATCGGTCAGGATCCCATCAAACACGAATTGTCCGTCTATATTCAGGCGGCTAAGCAACGGGAGGAATCCTTGGACCACGTGCTGCTGTACGGGCCACCTGGTTTAGGGAAGACGACCTTGGCGATGGTGATTGCCAACGAAATGGGTGTGCACATCCGCACGACTAGTGGTCCAGCGATTGAAAAGCCGGGCGACCTGGTAGCCTTGCTCAACGAACTGCAACCGGGGGATATTCTCTTCATTGATGAAATTCACCGGCTACCGAAAATTGTTGAGGAAATGCTCTACTCCGCGATGGAAGATTTCTACATCGATATCGTGGTCGGACAGGGGCCAACCGCCCATCCGGTGCACTTTCCGTTGCCACCGTTCACGTTGATTGGGGCCACGACCCGGGCCGGCTTGTTATCCGCACCGTTGCGGGACCGGTTTGGTATCGTGGAGCACATGGCCTACTACCAAACGCAAGATCTCCAAGAAATTGTGACGCGGTCAGCCGACATTTTTAACACGCGCATCGCAACTGAGGGCGCCCACGAGATTGCGTTACGCTCGCGGGGCACGCCCCGAATCGCGAACCGCTTGTTGAAACGGATTCGAGACTTTGCGGAAGTGTCGCCTGATCATACCGAGATTGACCTGGCCATTGTGAACCACGCGCTGAAATTATTGCGCGTGGATTCGGCCGGGCTAGACGCCACCGACATTAAGTTGTTGGAGACCATGATCGATTACTACAACGGTGGGCCAGTCGGGTTGAATACCCTGGCGGCCAACGTTGGTGAGGAAACGGAAACTGTCGCGGCCATGTACGAGCCCTATCTCCTGCAGCGCGGGTATTTAAAGCGCACGGCACGGGGCCGGGTCGTCACACCAGCGGGGTATGAACACCTCGGCCGGCAATTTCCACAACCGGAAAATGGTTAAGCGACTGACTGATAGCGCCAGTCCGCGGTGACAAGCCGTTTCTGAAAGGAAGCGGCAATACCGAACGTCTAAAGAATTTCTAGAAATAATTGGACGGATTCCCCGTATTCTGGTAAAGTTGTCCAATAGATAGAATATAAAGGGGTGAACAAATGTGTTTGATAATTTAAATATCGCTGCTGGCGCCGCCGGTGGTTATTCAACGTTGATTATCTTAGTTGTCTTCTTGGGGTTGATGTACTTCTTAATGTTACGTCCACAACAAAAGCAACAAAAGAAGCATCGTGACATGATGAGCGAACTTAAAAAGGGCGACCACGTCATCACGATTGGCCGGTTACACGGTGTGATCGACGAAATCAACCAAGCTGACCAAACGGTTACCTTGGATTGCGACGGGATCTACTTGGTCTTTGACCTGCGTGCCATTGCCCAAGTAACGTCTCAAGCACCACAAGCCGTTACGGCCCCAGCCGCTAACGACGCAACCAGTGAAGCAGCCAGCGCGGATCAACCCGCTGAAGATGCCACTGAAGAACCAGCAAGTGACGCCGCTGCAAGTGACGAAACTGTTGAAAAAACTGACGATGACTCAGCTAAATAAGACATCAAAAAGTTCGGTCTCCTAGAGGCCGTTTTTTTTCGGCTAAATTTTGGTTAACGGTGAGTAAAAGCCGAAGAATTACGGGAAAAAGATAACGGCTTTTGATTGAAGACAAACGTTTGTTTGGGTATAATTTATATACTAATAAACGGTAAAACATGTGGTTGGCAAACGTCGTTGAAGTTGGTAGATCGACAGTCAATTCAGTTAACGTGTTGGCACACCATGTTTGTTCAGCGTGTTGTTAATGGCGCAAATGCTATTGGTTAAGTCAGTGTCAGCCGCAGGGATGGTGAAAATGCGCTCAGCCGTGGGAGTTACCTTAGCGGGTGGGTTGGCCGCTTAGGTAACTGATATCTTTGAGACGGGGCTTCGGCTCAAAGTAAGCCTGGAGACCGTACTTTGGCTCCGGGCGGTCGCCCACCGCGTCCCGGCGCAGTTTTCACCATCCCGGAGGCGCTGACAACGACTGCACAACCGGAAAATCGTGGAAAGGAGGGGAAGGCCGTGGTCCCGGAAAAATACACGCAAAGAAAAATCATTCACGTCGACATGGATGCGTTTTACGCGTCGATTGAGGAACGGGACCACCCCGAGTTCAAGGGCCACGCGTTGATCATTGCCAGAGATCCCCGAACGACTGGCGGCCGCGGCGTCGTGACCACGGCCAATTACGTGGCGCGGCAGCTAGGCGTGCATTCCGCCATGAATGCCAACGAGGCGTTTAAGCTGGCCCCACATGCCACCTTTAAGACGCCAGACTTTCCCCATTACCGCGAAATTTCCGATCAGATTCACGAAATTTTTCATGAGTACACGGATAAGATTGAGACCGTGGCTTTTGATGAAGCCTATTTGGATATCACGGAGAATAAGAAACATATCCGTTCGGCGGTTCAGGTGGCCCACGAGATTCAGGTGGAAATTTTTGATAAGACCCATTTGACCTGTTCGACCGGCATTTCCTATAGTAAGTTTCTAGCCAAGGAGGCCTCGGACTTCCGTAAGCCAGTTGGGGTGAGCGTGATTCTGCCGGAGGACGCGCACGACTTCTTGATGGCGTTGCCGATTGAGCGCTACCGGGGCGTGGGCAAGAAGACCGTGCCCAAGATGCATGAGCTAGGCATTCAAACCGGGGCGGATCTGTATCAAAAATCCCAGTTGGAATTGATTCATGACTTCGGCAAGTTCGGTTACATTTTGTATCAACGGGTACGCGGCATTGATGAGCGGCCGGTCGAGTATTTGCGTGAGCGCAAGTCGATTGGCAAGGAGCGCACGTACGGGCCACCGTTGTCGTCGGTCGGCGAGGTGGAAACGCAACTACAACGGCTGGCAGAAATGGTCGCGGCAACGGTCAAGCAAAAGCAACGGCACGGCAAGACGCTAGTTCTCAAGCTACGGGACAGCGAGTTCAACACCATCACGAAGCGCGTGACCCAAACGGACTTCATTGCCAACGATGCCAGCGTCTATTACGACTTAGCTCTGGATCTCTACCACAGCGTGGCCGGGGATGACGAGCAGGTCCGCTTGCTGGGCATCACGTTAACTGGACTAGCCGCGCAAACTTTTGAAAACGTCAAGTTACCACTGTTTGGTGGCGATGATTAGAAAATGTTGGGTGAGGTCAAGTTATCGGTAGTTAGGAATTAAATCTAACTTACAAGAACAATGATTAATGGCGATTAGCAACAAGGTCAATAAAATACGGTGGCATGGGTTCAACCAATATCAGCCGCAGGGGTGGGAAAAATGGACTCAGCCGTGGGATTTCTTAAGGGGAACCCTTAAGAAATGGCGACTTTGAAACTCGTTTCTCAGAGGTTCAAAGCGAGTTCAGAGACCGCTCTTTGGCTCTGGACGTCCTGCCCACCGCGTTCCGGTCCAGTTTTTCCCACCCCGGAGGCGATGGCTTAACCCAGCTTGGACCGAGTTTTATTGAAATTGCGCGCTAAAACTTGTATACTGAAACGCGGTATCGACGCGTCTTGGTCGAAAAAATCGGATAGAAAACGGGTGAACCTATGGCTATTGAAGCTGCCATTTTAGAAGAAATCAAAAAGTATCAGACAATTATTATTCACCGTCACCAGCGGCCTGATCCCGATTGTATCGGGGCTCAACTGGCTTTGCGGGACATTTTACAAGCGAGCTTCCCAGAAAAGAAGATTCTGGCTGTGGGTAAGCATTACCCCGGCTTCGACTGGATGGGTCAAGCCGACCAAGACGTGGAAGATGGCGTTTATCAGGGTGCGTTAGTGATTGTTGTGGACACCGCTAACCAACCCCGAGTCGACGATGAACGGTGGTCCACGGGGGCCGCAGTCATCAAGATCGACCATCATCCCAATGATGATGCCTTTGGCGACATTCAATGGGTGTTGGACCAAGCGTCCAGCACGTCCGAGATTATTTATGATTGGTACGCCAAGAATGCCACGGCACTCACCATGTCTGACGATGCGGCACGACTACTTTATGCCGGCATCATTGGCGACACCGGGCGGTTCATGTACCCGGCCACGTCAGCCAACACGTTTGCCGTTGCCAGTAAGTTACTGACTTACAACTTCTCAATGACGGACGTCAACCAGGCTGAGGATGAAATTTCCCCAGAAATGGCGCGGTTGTCCGCTTACGTTTACCAGAACTTAGAAATTTTGCCTAGTGGGGCGGCTTATTTGAAGCTGACCGACGAAATCGTGGAATCCTTTGGCCTCGCTGCCAGTGACTCCACGTCCGCCGTCGTGCCATTGCCCGGTAAGATCACCTCCGTTGTGGCTTGGGCCATCTTCGTTGAAGCCAAGGACAAGACCTTCCGCATTCGGTTGCGTTCAAAGGGACCTTCCATCAACGAATTGGCTAAGAACCACGGTGGGGGCGGTCACGCCTTGGCCAGTGGCGCCACAGCCCACGATCAGGCAGAAATTGACCAAGTTATTCACGAGCTCGATGAGTTAGTGGCTAACACTAAAGGAGAAAATGAATGACCGCAGATTTTAAACAATTCAACTTGCAGCCGTACTTAATGACGGCCTTGCAAAAGATTGGTTTCACGACCCCGACCAAGGTCCAGGAAAAATTAATTCCCGTGATTGCTTCGGGCAAAGATGTCGTGGGCCAATCCCAGACTGGGAGCGGGAAGACGCATACGTTCTTACTGCCCATTTTTAACCAGTTAACGTCAGAAAACCAGGTTCAGGCCGTCATCACCACGCCTAGCCGGGAACTGGCTTACCAGATTCACACGGCCGCTGAACAATTAGCTGCTGAATCCCCATTTGAAATTCGGATTGGGAACTACGTCGGTGGGACCGACAAGAAGCGCCAAGTTGAAAAACTGCGGCACTTCCAACCCCAATTGGTTATCGGGACGCCCGGTCGGGTCATGGACTTGATCCAATCAGACGCCTTGGATGTGCATACCGCACGTCAATTTGTCGTGGATGAAGCCGACATGACCTTAGACCTTGGGTTCTTGGACCAAGTCGACCGGATTGCTGGACGGATGCCGAAAGACTTGCAAATGATGGTTTTCTCGGCCACCATTCCACAACGATTGAATCCCTTCTTAAAGAAATACATGAACCATCCCGTCGTTGAAGAGATTCCAACCGATACGATTATTTCTGATACGATCGACAACTGGTTGATTTCAACCAAAGGTCAGAACCGGAACCAATTGATCTACCAATTGATTACGATGGGTGAACCTTACTTAGTCCTGATTTTTGCCAACACCAAGACGCGGGTTGAACAAATCCACGACTTCTTGCAGGCCCAGGGCATGAAGGTCGCGATGATTCATGGGGGTATCAAGCCTCGTGAACGGAAGCGGGTCATGCGTGAAGTCAAGAACCTCCAATTCCAATTCGTTGTGGCGACCGATTTGGCTGCCCGGGGAATTGATATTGAAGGGGTCTCTCACGTGATCAACGATGACATTCCAGAAGACCTAGACTTCTTCGTCCACCGGGTCGGCCGGACGGGTCGTCAGGGGATGCACGGCACGGCCATCACGTTGTACTCACCAGATGAAGAAGCCAAGGTCGCTGAGATTGAAGCCATGGGCATCAAGTTCCAGCCTAAGCGAATCAGCAACGGCGAAATCATCGATTCCTACGACCGGAACCGCCGGACGCAACGGAACAAGAGTACCGAAAAGCTTGATCCAGGTTTGATTGGTTTCGTTATGAAAAAGAAGAAGAAAATCAAGCCGGGTTACAAGCACCAAATCAAGCAAGAAATTCACCGTAGAAAAGACCAAGAACGCCGAATCGCCCAACGCCAAAGCGCCAGAAATGAACGTAAGCGGCGGAAACGCGAGTCGGATCGGTATCAATAGAGTGCGGAACAGGGCGGTTAGGTCCTGAGCATTAGCGAGAAGAGAGTTTCAAGTCGGCAGAGCCGGCTTGGAGCTCTCTTTTTGCTAAGCGCAGGGACCTGCCCTGTGTAGCACGTTTCAGAGGCCGCAAGTTTTCGGATAAAATGGCGAGAGCAGGTTTAACGCAGTAAGCCAATGCAATCGGTAAAACGCCTATGCCGGACAGGAGCGTCTTATTTTTCTAAGCGGAACCAGTTGCCCGACAGTGACACGTTTCAGAGGCCGCAAGTTTCTGGATAGTTTGGCGAGAGAAAGATTAACGCAGTAAGCCAAGCCCGTCAGCAAAGATACTGCCAATCAAGGGAAGCCGGATTCGGCACAACCCGTCAACAAGTTTAAACACACTGCGAGTAAGTTCAGACGGGAACGCCCCAAACCAGTCTAAGCCGAGAGGACGGCCAAAATGAACTCAGCCGTGGGATTTAGGGCACGGCACGGGCTCTAAATGGCGACTTTGAAACGCGGCCTTTGGCGGTTCAAAGCGAGTTCAGAGACCGTTCTGTGGCTCTGGATGTCCTGCCCACCGCGTTCCGGTTCATTTTGGCGGTCCGGTAGGCGATGTAGACTGCTGACAATCACCCAAAGTTTTCCCGAACGTTTAGTTGACAAGAAAGTGCGCCACACCTATAATTTCAAGTGGACATTTAAATATACTATCGAGGACATACCCTGACCCCATGACTTTCAGAAACGTTTTGGTTGCTGTGAAAAACGACTCATGGATTCAGTGGCGCTCCCTCAGGAACATCGCGACTCAGCGTTATGAGTTTAAGAGGTTAACGATTAAAACATCGTTGCAAGTAGAGTGGTACCGCGCTTCGGCGTCTCTACGGGCAACGGTGTTTTTGACATTTTTGGAGGTATTTGAGAGATGAAAGAGCTAACTAGTAGTCAGATTCGGCAAATGTACCTCGACTTTTTCAAGTCGAAGGGCCACACCATTGAGCCTAGTGCATCACTGGTTCCCAAGGATGATCCATCATTACTGTGGATCAATTCCGGGGTTGCCACGATGAAGAAATACTTCTCCGGCCAAGTTGTGCCAGAGAATCCTCGTTTGACCAGTTCACAAAAGAGTATTCGGACGAACGATATTGAAAACGTGGGGAAGACTGCGCGGCACCATACGTTATTTGAAATGCTCGGGAACTTTTCCGTTGGTGATTACTTTAAGAAGGAAGCCATCACTTGGGCATGGGAACTCTTAACGTCCCCAGACTGGTTCGGTTGGGATCCAGATAAACTGTACATGACCGTTTACCCGAAGGATACCGACGCCAAGGCTGATTGGGAGGCTGCTGGCGTGGCCCCTGACCACATTATCGGCGTTGAAGATAACTTCTGGGATATTGGTGAGGGTCCTTCTGGTCCTGACTCCGAAATCTTCTACGACCGTGGTGAAGCCTTTAACAATCTGGCCGATGACGATCCTGAAAACTACCCTGGTGGCGAAAACGAACGTTACCTGGAAGTCTGGAACATCGTGTTCTCCCAGTTCAACCACGAACCCGATGGCAGCTACAAGCCATTGCCTCGGAAGAACATTGATACGGGGATGGGCCTCGAACGAGTCGTTTCGATTTTCCAAAATGCCCGGACAAACTTTGAAACTGACTTGTTCATGCCAATCATTGAAAAGACCGCTGAACTCAGCGATGGCAAGAAGTATGGTGCCAACAAGGAAGACGATGTGTCCTTCAAGGTGATTGCGGACCATGCGCGGGCCATCACATTTGCCATCGGTGACGGTGCGTTGCCTGGTAACGAAGGCCGTGGCTATGTCATCCGTCGTTTGATCCGGCGGGCCGTTGTGAATGGCCAAAAGTTAGGCATCAAGGGGGCCTTCTTAGACCAATTGGTTCCCGTCGTTGGGACCATCATGCAGTCTTACTACCCAGACGTTTTGGCTCAGGCCGATTACATTGCCAAGGTCGTGCGTTCCGAAGAAGACCGCTTTGGCGAAACGCTGGACGGTGGATTAACGCTGCTGAACAGCTTGATTGCCGACTTAAAGAAGCAGGGCGGTAGCCAAATCGCCGGTCCCGACGCTTTCAAGTTGTACGACACGTACGGCTTCCCGGTTGAACTGACCGAAGAATATGCCGATGACCAGGCCATCACGGTCGACGTTGACGGCTTCAAGGCTGAAATGCAAAAGCAAAAAGATCGCGCTCGTAACGCACGTGGCAAGCAAACGGCCATGGGCCTGCAACATGATCTCTTGATCAACGTGACGACGCCTAGCCAATACGTGGGTTACACCCAACTCGAAACGACGAGCAAGTTAACCGAACTCGTGGTTGATGACCAACTGGCTGACGAAGCCACAACTGGCACCGTTGAAGCCATGTTTGACACCACGCCATTCTACGCTGAAATGGGTGGCCAGGTCGCTGACAAAGGGGACATCTTGGACGAAGCCGGGCACGTGGTTGCCCACGTTGCTGACGTCCAACACGCCCCTAACGGCCAGAACCTGCACACGCTGACGGTCGTTGCGCCATTGAAGAAGGGTGCAACTTACCAACTCAAGGTCGACACCATCTTCCATAGCAAGGTCGAAAAGAACCATACCGCAACCCACTTGTTAGACAAGGCGTTGCGTGAGGTCTTTGGCGAACACACCCAACAAGCCGGCTCACTGGTTGAAGGCGACTACTTGCGGTTTGACTTCACCCACTTCGGTCAGGTTGATCCTGCCGATTTGGCCAAGGCCGAAGCCATTGTGAACGAAAAGATCTTCGCCGAATTACCCGTGACGACGGTTGAAACCGATATCGAATCTGCTAAGCAAATGGGCGCCATTGCCTTGTTCAGCGAAAAGTACGGTAAGGTCGTTCGGGTTGTCAGTGCTGGCGATTTCGTCACCGAATTCTGTGGGGGGAACCACGTCAAGAATACCAATGAAATTGGCCTGTTCAAGATTACCTCGGAATCTGGTGTCGGTGCCGGTGTTCGGCGGATCGAAGCGGTGACCTCTGCGGCTGCCTACAAGTACTTGCATGAACACGATGACATCTTGCATGCCGTTGCGAGCGATTTGAAGGTGACTCAGGTCACTGAAGTCGCTCAGAAGGTTAACGCCCTGCAAGCCCAAGTCAAGAGCTTAGAACAAAAGCAAGCGGCCTTAGAAGGCAAATTAGCTAGCCAACAGGCCGGTGCTGTCTTTGACAACGTGGTCACGGCTGGTAACTACAAGTTGATCAGCGGGACCGTTCAAGTCTCCAAGATGGACCAGTTGCGGGCCTTAGCCGACACTTGGCGTGACCAAGCCCTTTCCGATGTGTTAGTATTGGGTGCGGAAGTCAATGGTAAGGCGAACCTGATTGTGGCCGTTAGCGCGGACAAGCAAAAGCAGGTCAAGGCTGGCGATTTGATCAAAGCCATTTCACCAAAGATCAACGGTGGTGGCGGCGGTCGGCCTAACCTGGCCCAAGCCGGTGGGAAGAACCCAGCGGGCTTACCAGATGCCATGACGGCTGCGGCCGATTGGTTGGCTGATCAAGACTAACGCTGAGGCGTTTTGCTTGAATCTCGTGGTCATTCTGTTAAACTATTAATCATGTTTAAGGTTGGTGCTGGCGGCAGTACGGGTGAATTTGCCAGTGATGGCGCGACACTAATTATTGAAATTTAGCTAAAAGCTTAGTCAGGAGGAGGGAGCGGCTCGATTCGAGTGGCTCCCTTCCCAGCAACAGTATTACGAATAGATTACATTGCTGAAGTGCGTTGTAGTTTGGGCGGTAATCGAGTAAAATTAAGGCTAAGCGAGGAAGTGCGGGGGTGTTTTATAGTGAGTTCATTAGACAAAACGATGTATTTTGACTTTGGGGCTAACCAACCAAAGGACGTTCATGATACGCTGGTAACGGTCTATCAAGCACTAGAGGAAAAGGGTTATAATCCAATTAATCAGATTGTCGGCTACCTACTATCGGGCGATCCTGCATATATTCCACGTATCAATGATGCACGGAACTTGATTCGGAAGCACGAGCGCGACGAGATTATTGAAGAGCTAGTGCGTTTCTACCTGAATCAGAATGGACCGGTGAAGCCTTCATGAAGTTAATGGGTTTAGACGTGGGTTCCCGTACCGTGGGTATTGCGATTAGCGATGCTCTCGGGTGGACCGCCCAAGGAATTGAGATCATTCCAATCAAAGAAGAGGAAGAAGTCTTCGGGTTGAATCGGGTCGCAGAACTGGTGGCGTCACACGAAGTCCAAGGCTTTGTGGTCGGGCTCCCCAAGAACATGAACAATTCGTTAGGTCCCCGGGCCGCGGCATCTAAGCGGTACGGTGAGATGTTAACTGAACGGTTCCACTTGCCCGTCGATTTTGAAGACGAGCGGTTGACAACCGTTGAGGCGGAGCGTATGTTAGTGGAACAAGCGGATACTTCGCGCCGCAAACGAAAAAAAGTAATTGATAAATTAGCTGCCGGACTGATTCTCCAAAATTATTTGGATCGTCACGGCAAGTTAACTCAAGAAAAGTGAGGTTTCCCATGAACGAAGACCAAGAACAAATTACATTAGTTGACGAAAATGGTAACGAAGAACTTTACGATGTCCTGTTTACCTTTGAATCTGACGATTTTGGTAAGTCATACATCTTGATTTACCCTTCAGGCAAGAGCGACGACGAGGAAGTTGACATCCAAGCCTACGCGTTACCTGCAGACGATGATCCAGCTAACCCATCCGGTGGCGACTTGCAATTGATCGAGTCCGACGAAGAATGGGATATGGTTGAATCCGTACTGAACACTTTCCTGGCTGATGGGACCATTGATCCTAACGCTGGTAAAAAAGACTAGTCAGTTTCAACGAAAGGACGGAATTTTTCCGTCCTTTTTTGTATGACGAGAAAATTTGGTGGGATTAACGAGTAAATGGGTGGCATGTTAGTGAGTATGAGCGGCAGCCTAAAGTATGTTTAGCTGACAGTGAAATTACCGGCAGAGAAGACGGTGCAGTTAAAATGGGTGAAAGCCAGTGTATCTGTCTACCGCAGGCGAAACGGACAATCTTACAACCATTTTAAAGGCCAAAACGTGCGCCCGACCACTGTTTAATGGTAAAATAAGACGTTGCGCAAAACAGGGGGAATTTTAAAATGACTGAAGAAACACACCGCTTTAAAGCCGTCATTGCCGGCAAGAGTTACACGATTGTCGGGCAAGCCACGGACGAACATATGCGGGCGGTGACTGAGGTGCTGAATGAACAGTTCACCCAGCTCAAGGAGCTGTCACCCAATATTAGTAAAGAAGACGCGGCAATCTTGATGGCGTTCAACGCTGTTTCGGACCAATTAAAGATGGCAGCGGCCAACGACCAAACGGATTCCAGCAAGGACTCATCAGAAACGGAGGAATAGTTTGGTTTTAAGCTTAATTATTCTCGCAGTTCTCATCTTTGGTTTTCGTCGGGGCTACCGGCGGGGACTGGTGTTACAGATTATTAGCACGATTGGCTACTTGATTGTTTGGGTTATCGCCCGGTTGGGTGCCAAACCACTGGCAAGCGGCGTGGGCCAGTTCGTGGGAAATCTTTCCCTGAACAGTTCTGCCAGCGCCGTGACCGCGGCTGAGAGTAGCAGTTTCTTTTTAAATGGTCTCGCGTTTTCGGCCATTTTGACCGTGGGCTTTTTCATTGTCCGCAAATTAGCTTATGGCATCAACAAGGTGACCTGGTTGCCAGTGATTCATCAAGTTAATTCCTTAGCGGGTGGTCTGATTAATCTGGTCATTCGTTATGTAGTCATTTTTTTAACCTTAAATTTACTAATCCTGTTACCAATTCAGGGTTTTCAAAACAGTTATCAAGCCTCCCCAGTCGCCCAGTGGATTGTCAAACAGACACCCGTGCTCTCAAAGCAGGTGTTCACCTGGTGGCTGACGGAGCATGAATCGAATTAGATTGATTCGGGAGAGAGGAGTTCGCCGATGAATCAAAAAACATTGAAAATTATGGAGTACGACCGAATCAAGCAAGCCTTACGCACTTACTTGGTCTCGGCAGCTGGTCAGCATGAGCTGAGTCAGCTGGCCCCAACCGCGGATGCCAAACAACTGCAGACCTGGTTGGACGAAACCAGAGACGGTGCCGACATCTACCGCTTGGAGAGTGGGATTCCACTGCCCAAGCTGGATGATATCCGGCCGCATTTACACCGGTTAGCCATGGAGGCTGCCCTGAACGGGTTGGAATTGGCTCAAATCAGTCGGGTCTTATGGACGACCGGAACCGTGGTCAAATTTTTCCATGACTTAGCTGAAAAGGAAGTCGATTTACGTCGGCTCGACCGAGTTGTGAAGGAACTGGTCACGTTACCCGATGTGACACGGCGATTGCGGACTTCACTAGAGGGCGACGGCCACATCACGGATGAAGCCTCACCCGCCTTGAAGCAGATTCGCCAGCACATCACTCAGACCGAGGCGGAAATCCGCCGGACCATGGACCAATACACCCGGGGCAAGGATGCCAAATATCTGAGTGAAACTATCGTGACCATTCGGGATGACCGTTACGTAATTCCCGTTCAGGCCGCTTACAAGCAACACTTTGGTGGAATCGTGCATGATCAAAGTGCCAGTGGCCAAACGCTGTTCATTGAACCCCAAGCAGTTGTGGGCTTGAACAACCGGTTACGACAAAATCAAATGGATGAACGTCACGAGGAACAACGCATTTTAGCCGAATTGACGGCTTTACTTGATCCGTACCAGGATGAAATTTTACGGAACTCAGAAATTCTGGGGCACTTTGATTTCATCAATGCCAAGGCCAAGTACGCCCATCATTTGAAGGCTACTGAACCCAAGCTGTCCCTGGATAATCAGGTCAGCTTGCGGCAGGCACGCCACCCACTGATTGATCAGCGGAAGGTCGTAGCCAACGACATCACCATCGGTAAGGACTACAAGGCCATCATCGTGACCGGGCCCAACACTGGTGGGAAGACCATCACGCTGAAGACGTTGGCACTGGTCCAATTAATGGGGCAGTCGGGCTTGTTTATTCCCGCTAATGAAAACAGTGTGATTGGTATCTTCAACGATATTTTTGCGGACATCGGGGATGAACAATCCATCGAGCAAAGTCTGAGTACGTTCTCCGGGCACATGGAAAATATCGTAGCCATCCTGAAACAGGCCGACGACCACAGCTTAATCGTGGTCGATGAACTGGGTGCCGGCACCGATCCCCAAGAAGGGGCCGCACTGGCCATCGCTATTTTGGACGAAATCGGGACGCTAGGTAGCTATGTCATGGCGTCGACCCACTATCCTGAGCTGAAGGCTTACGGGTACAACCGGCCAGATACGATTAACGCCAGCATGGAGTTCAACGGCGAAACGCTCCAACCAACGTACAAGCTGTTGATTGGGATTCCTGGACGAAGTAATGCCTTAGACATTGCGGCCCGGCTGGGGATGCCGTCACAGGTGATTGACGCGGCTCGGGGGTTGACCGACCAAGACAGTCAAGACTTGAACGCCATGATTTCCGACCTGACCGAACAAAAGCGGCGGGTCGACGATGATGCCGAGAGTTTACGGACCCAATTGGCCGAAGCCGATGACTTACACGATCAATTACAAAAGCAATTTGACAGCTATCAACATCAGAAGGATCAGTTGATGACGGACGCCAAGCGCGACGCCAACCGGCTGGTCGATGAGTCCCGGAAGCGGGCCAACCAAATCATTTCTGATTTGCGGAAGAAGCAGTTGGCTGCCGGTCAGAGCGTCGTTAAGGAAGACGAGCTGATTGCGGCTCAAGGCGCCTTGAACGCCCTGCAACAGGATACCAAGCTCAAGAAGAACCGAGTCCTGCGGCGGGAAAAGGCCAAGCTCGACTTCCACAAGGGTGACAGCGTGCTGGTCAAGTCCTACGGTCAAATCGGGGTCCTGATGCAGCAACTGGATGACAGCCACTGGGAAGTCCAACTGGGAATCTTGAAAATGAAGATTGCCACCAACGACCTGGAAAAGGCCAAGGACCCAGCCAAGTCGGCCAAACAACCGCGGGCTAGTGTGAAACGCAGTGGCTCCAGCGGCATGTCGCCAACCTTGGATCTCCGCGGTCACCGTTATGAAGAGGCCATGGCCGAAGTTGACCGGTACATTGATTCCGCCTTGCTAGCGGGTTACCCATCTGTGACGATCATTCACGGAAAGGGCACCGGGGCCTTGCGGAAAGGGGTCACCGAGTACTTGAAGCGGAATAACCGCATCAAGAGCTTCGGCTTCTCCCCAGCCAACGCCGGTGGTGACGGGTCGACGGTTGTGCGGTTTAAGTAGTCTTTTTCAGGGCCTTACCGGGCGGGGAAAATAAGTCGGAACGCGAGGGAAGGACGGTCAAAGCCTGAGAAGCGGTCTTTAACCTCGCTTTGAGCCTCAAAACCCGAGTCTCAAAGACGCCAATTTCCTTAACAGCAAAAAAAGCTGTTAAGGAAATTCCCACGGCTGAACTTATTTTCCCCGCCCTCACGGCTTACATGGCGTGAGAGCCCAACGGTGGAGCCATCACCGAGGCGTGTGTGGGTTGTGTGTATTAAATTGTTTGTGATTAAAGTCTCTCAGTAAATTGCTTACTGGGGGATTTTTGGTTAGGCGACCATTGCATAGTTGCGTGAGTAGAAACTAACCATTAGCTAATGAGTCAGACAAGTAAGTGCCAACCAATTGATTGATGAGCCGTTTGATACGGGGAACGCCGTGTCAGCCGCAGGACTGGTGAAAATGAGCCGAGCTGGCCAGTGTGAGTGACCAGAGGCGGGTCAAAATGCCCAGCTGTGTCGGTGGTCTTGGCTGAGGTTTTTGCTCAGCCTAGTCCACGGGACAACCTTTGCGACCGGGTTTCAGGCGCAAAGTTGAGGCGGAAGCCCGGTTCTCAGGCTGGAACCGGCCCCATAGCAGGGCATTTTGAACCCGCCGGCGGGAACGGACAACCGACAGCGTCACGGCTCAGTTTTCACCGACCCGGAGGTGCGAACAAAGCAGTTCCCCCGCAGCAAATGCGAATGCTAATAAATTGTAAGCAACTTAGTTGTGATTTCAAAAAATTCTGGTAGACTGAAAGATATGAAGTCGTGATTAAATTTGATAAGGAGGCAATTCTGAATGGCAGCAGTAGCAGAAACAACTGATAAGACCTTTGAACAGGACACCGCTAAGGGTGTAACCCTGACGGACTTTTGGGCAACTTGGTGTGGTCCTTGTCGGATGCAATCACCAGTCGTTGAACAATTATCTGAGGAAATGGATAACGTCACGTTCAACAAGATGGACGTTGACGCCAACCCTAACACGCCACAATCCTTTGGTATCATGAGTATCCCAACCTTACTCGTGAAGAAGGACGGCCAAGTGGTCGACTCTATCGTGGGTTACCACTCCAAGGACCAATTGAAGAAGATTTTGGACCAATACGTGGAAGCTTAACGCGTTGGCAAACGGTCGTCACTGCGGTGGCGGCCGTTTTTTTTTGACGAAAAAAGCACTGACCATCGTGATAGTGCGGTCAGTGCTGACATGAAACTTGGTTAGTTTTCTTCAGGCGATTCAGTAGGTTCGTCGCGAACCACTGCCAGTGGGGTGGGGGCATCGTAGTCCGGAATCACATCTTCGGGATCGGTGTAGACGTCGAAGGTGACGGTGGTGGCCTGCAGCTTGCGGGAAGTTTCAGTTAACTCGGCTTCAGCGGAAACGCCTAGCTGTTGGGCCATCATTTCTGCGAGGAAACCCGCTTCCAACGTGAAATCGCCATCGCCTTGTAATTGTTTCCGTAGCTTAACGGGCGTGCCACTGAGTTGCCAACGGGTCATTTGGGCCGTCTGTTTGATCAGGGACAAGTGGCCAAACCCAACTTGCTCAAAGAAGGTAGCGGCGTCCTTGGGGTTGCCGATTGGGAACCGGCGAGCCAGTGATTTGCCCGCCCAGTAGTTGATGTCGCCCTGGTCATCGCCTAACAATTCTGGGAGTAAGGCTTCTCTGAGTAACATTTGTGGCAGATTTGCGGCACCGTCGGCATCAGCCATGACGGTTTGATATAAGTTTTTCACGATGGTGGACTCCTTCATTCCGATAGTTTCTGAACTCATTATACCGTATTTGTTTCAGGAATATGACTATCCGGTAAATTTTACGTATATTTATGAGAATTGGCGTTTTGCCTGGCAGGAAACTTGAAACCGGTTAATAAAAAGGCGATAATGGAGATTCAAGAACATCGAGAAGGAGCGTTGATTCATGCAAACAGATCCGATTGGTCTCATGGATTCAGGAGTCGGCGGTTTAACAGTTTTAAAGGAAGTTCAGCGATTATTACCAGCTGAAAATACGGTCTTTTTGGGCGACCAGGCGCGCTTGCCATACGGTCCCCGGTCGGTCGAAGAAGTCACGACCTTTACGCGACAGATTGCCACTTACTTACGGCAACATGCCAACATTAAAATATTTGTTATCGCTTGCAACACGGCAACAGCGGCGGCCTTAACGCAGATGCAGTCGGAGCTACCCGTGCCCGTGGTTGGGGTGATTGCCCCCGGCGCCACGACGGCAGCTAAGGTCACCAAGAACCACAAGATTGGCGTCATCGCGACGGAAGGGACCGTTAAGAGTGGCCAATATCAACAGGATATTTTGGCCGTCGATGCGCAGAACCAGGTCGTGAGTGTCGCCTGTCCCCAACTGGTGACACTGGCCGAACACAATGATTTGACCTCGGCGCACGCCCAAGAAGTGGTGGCGCAAAACTTGGCACCCTTCCAAGGAACCGACATTGATACGCTAGTCATGGGCTGCACCCATTTTCCACTGCTGAGAGACGCCATTCAGCGGGCAATCGGGCCCGAAGTGACGTTGGTTGATCCCGGCGTATCCGCGGCTGAACAGACTGCAGCTATTTTGAAAGACAAGCATGAACTGAATACCACGGGACAGCCCGTGACGGCGACGTATTACACAACCGGTGACGTTGACCAGTTTAATCAATTGGCCAGTGAATGGTTAGAAATCGCCCCCAAGCACGTCACCCACTTAGATGTCAGCACGTTAGCGACCCCCGCGGAGGTAGAATAAGCATGGAGAACACATTGGTAATCGCCACGAACAACGCGGGAAAGGCCCGTGAATTTCGCGCTATTTTTGAGCCCAAGGGTCTGACGGTGAAGACACTGGCAGATTTTCCGGACCTCACGCAGGTTGCGGAGACCGGGACGACCTTCACGGAAAACGCCACGCTGAAGGCGACTGCGGTGGCCAAACAGACGCAATTGCCCGTTTTAGCGGACGATTCTGGCCTGATGGTCGACGCCCTCAATGGTGAACCGGGCATCTATTCTGCACGGTACGCCGGCGATCACGATGATGCCAAGAACAATGCCAAATTGTTGGCAAATCTACAAGGCGTTCCCGCCGCACAACGGGGCGCTGGGTTTCACACGTCGTTAGTGTTGATCAAGCCGAATGGCAAGAAGCTCGTGGCCACGGGTGAGGTGCGTGGTGAAATTTTAACGGCGCCTCGTGGCGAAGATGGCTTCGGGTATGATCCCTTATTTTATGTGCCTGCCGAACACGCGACCTTTGCCGAAATGGGTTTGGCTCAAAAGAATCAACACAGTCACCGGGCTAAGGCCACGGCGGCAATGTTACCGCAATTCGATGAATGGTGGGAGGAAAAATAATGACACGTTGGCTGGTAGTCAGTGATAATCATGGAGACCGGGACATCCTGGTCAGTCTCAAGCAGGCTTTGCAACCGGATACCATTTTTCACTGTGGCGATTCCGAAATGAACGCCGATGATCCCTGGTTCAAGGATGCGTACGTGGTGATGGGCAACATGGACTTCGATAGTCAGTTACCGTTGGTGCAGACGCCCACGGTTGACGGCTGCAAGGTCTTGTTGACGCACGGCCACTACGATGAGGTGCATTGGGACCTCACTAAGCTGAAATTGCACGCGGATCAGGAACAGGCCGACCTCGTTTTTTACGGTCACACTCATGAGCTGGCGGCCGAAGCGGTCGGGGGCCACGTTTTCGTGAATCCCGGAAGTATCAGTCAGCCGCGCGGTGAGTTCCGCCAGCTAGGGGGCACCTGTGCCATGATCACCGTGACACCGACGCAATGGGTCGTCCAGTATTACACCCGTGATGCCCAGCCCGTGCCCGATTTAAAATTTACCTTTGACCGTTTGTAACTAGAAAGGATGACATGACCCATGATTGACCCTGCTGTTGAGCAGCTATTGCGCAATGACCCCAAGAGTTATGTGATTCCAGCCGCGGTCGTTGCCAACGTGACAGCGACCAATACGCTGGAGCATGCTTTGATGGTGCTCTCTAAGGTTGGGTACAGCCGGATTCCGGTCCTCGACCCCGATGATCACCTGCAGGGGATGATTTCGCTAGCCGCAATTACCGATAAATTGTTGCATGTGCCAGGCGCGGCGGTGGAACAGTTGAGCAACTACACCGTGGCCGACGCCATGTTACCGGTAGAGCACTGGGTAGACGACCCAGCTAAATTAGAAACAATCTTAAGCTATATGGTGGATGAACCCTTTATCCCGTTATTGAATCAGGATAATGTTTTTCAGGGCATCATTACCCGCCGCGAAATTTTAAAACGCGTAAACTACTTAGCCCACAATTTGGATGACCATTACGAGGTCACCCCACGGGAAAAAGTGATTGAAAATGGCGACCACTGAGCATCGCGGGTGGCCCACAATCGTTAAATGAAGGGGGAATTTCTAATGAAACTTGTTTTAGGTATCCTGATTGGGATCCTCTGGTTGTTTGCGATTGGACTAGCCTTTATGGCAGCCACCGGTGCCGGGAGTTACTGGTCATTTTTGATCCTATTTGTCTTGGCCCTGATCAGCACCATTGATTGGTGGCGGCTGGACCGCTAGGCAACTGAAAATTGCAATTGAAAAGCAGGTGATGGCAGCGGCCGTTACCTGTTTTTTCGTGCAAAAAAAGCTTGACCCAAGAAAACTCGGGTCAAGCTTCGGGTTATTTATTCTGGAGCGTATTGTGCGTGGGTAGCAGAATGCCAGCCTCACGAATCGCCTTGAGATAGGCGGTTAGAAAGGCGGCCTGTAACCCAAATTGGCTGCCACTCTTGGCAACGAGATTGACCTGATAAACCAGTTCACCGGTTGGTAACGTGACCACACCGGTGATGACGGGTTCGCCGACCACGCTGGGATGTTCCGGCAACAGGCGGTCGTTTGTAGCATGAATAATAGCGGGTAACTTTTCGACCGGTGTCGTTGGGGCGATGGGAATATTGATGGTCGCGTGCATGTCGTTACGCGAGCGGTTGGCCACGATGGTGATGTTGCGATTGGGGATGAAGTTGACGGTTCCATCCGCCTCGGTGACCTGCGTGGTGCGCAAGCCCATGGCGGAAACGGTCCCGGTGATCAGCCCAATTTTAACCGTGTCGCCCACGTCAAATTGTTGTTCCATCAGGATGGAAATCCCGGTGACCAAGTCGCTGACAAAGCCCTGGGCACCCAGGCCTAAAGCCAAACTGAAGATTCCGGCACCGGCGACCAACGTCCCGACCGGCACGCCCAAAGTGGAGAGCATGGCGTAGGCCCAGAAGAAGATGATGGTGTAGTGAAACAGGTTCATCGTCAGCATGCTGATGGTCTGCAGGCGATTGGTAGGGCCGTCCTTAGGCACCAGGTAGCGTTTGAAACTTCGGTTGAGAATCCACCGGCCGACCACGTTGATTACGAAAAACAACAGGGTGAGGAAGAGGAGACTCAGAAAGCGACTGGTGATCAGGTGCAGCACCTTTTCCCAGTCGAAAGTATTTAAATAATGTTGCAGCCACTTGGAAGAGGTGGCTGTGGTAGTTACTAGGTCCGTCACGAGACGAGCCCTCCTTTTCAATAATTTTTTGATTTTACGGGTTAAACGTGGTCCTGACATCGCCTCCGGGCTGGTGAAAATAGGCCGTGACGCTGTGGGCGAACGCCCGGAGCCAAAGGGCGGTCTCCGCGCTTACTTTGAGCCGAAGACCATGTCTCAAAGATATCAGTTGCCTAAGCGGTAAACCGCTAAGGCAACTCCCACGGCTGAGCCTATTTTCACCAGCCCTGCGGTTGACACGGATTTAGCCCGTCAATAAATTTCTTGTGGTGTTGGTTGCTAACTGGTTATAGTTGAACAGGATACTCATTAGTGAGGAGTATTGAGTAAACACCAGTTTACATAATGTAAAAGAAACTGATTAGTTGTCCGATTTGGTTGGTCAGCCATTGGTTAATGACAGCAATTGAAGCATAGCTGATGAGTTAGTGAATCAATTAGGGTTAGTTGTTAATACAGTGTTAATCGCCCGAGGTGGGTAAAAATGAGTCGGACCGGTCAGTGTTAGTGACCAGAGGTGGGTCAAAATGCCCAGCTGTGTCGGTGGTCTTGGCTGGGGTTATTTCCCAGCCTAGCCCACGGGACAACCTTTGCGACCGTTTCTCAGGCGCAAAGTTGAGGTGGAAGCCCGCTCTTTGGCTGGAACCGGCCCCATAGCAGGGCGTTTTGAACCCGCCGCCGGGAACGGACAGACCCGCCACAGCGTCACGGCTCAATTTTCAACCTCCCGGAGGCGAATGATAAAGATCTAACCCAAGATTCAGCGCTATCCCATATTTTACTAGTCTTGACGAATAAAACCAATCGAATTCGGGGTTTTAATTGCGTGTAAGCGCTGAGAATGCTATTCTATTGGTAAGTAACGAGCACAAGGAGGGGTTGTCATGACCGGTGGACAAGTAGCGGGCCTAATCGCGGCGATTGCGTTTTTGATTTTGGTTCTCTTCATTGGCATGTTCTTAGTAAAGATGAATAAAACGTTGGGTGAGGTGAATCGCTCGATGAAGACGATGACTTCGGACGTGGACGTAATCAGCCACCAAGCCGAGGACATCATGGCAAATGCCAACGAACTTTTGGAAGACGTGAACAAGAAGGTTGCGACCATTGATCCCGTTTTCCAAGCTGCCGCTGATTTGGGTGAAAGTGTTTCTGATTTAAACACCGCCACTCGTAATTTAACCGACCGGGTAAGTGAGACCGCCAAAACGACGGCTAAGACATCACTGGCTGCCCGCGCTGGCAAGACCGTGTTTGATTTATACAAGAACCGCAGAAACAAAGAATAGTTGCTTACGGAAAGGGAGTCATGAAGATGGCAAAACACAAGTTATTAGCAGGATTGGTACTGGGTGGCGCAGCCTATGCGGCTTACCACGCCCTCGACTTGGAACAACGCGAAGCCTTAAAGGATGCCGCTCGTGACCGGTACAACGCCTTCAAGGACCGCGCTGTCGACTACGCATTTTACGCAGCCGATGCCGCCGACGACTTCAAGGAAGCCTTAGACGACCGGTTGGCCGGTAAAAACGATGCGCCAGCTTGGCGGAACACGGATGCCGATGAAACGGCCGAAGATGAAGACGACGATATCGTCTTAAGCAGCGACCAGGTTCCTGATTTACCTAGCGAAGACGCCGATGCCGCTGATGAAGCCGACAACGACGAAACACCCGCTAGCGATGAACCAACGGCGGACAAGCCCGTTTAATTTAAACAAAGACTAGTTAGGAGTTGCGACTGCGGTCGTGGCTCTTTTTATTTTGCCGGTGAAAAGAAAAAGTTCCCGCCATTTTCAAACATGAAAGGCGAGAACTTAAGGATTAATCATTTAATTACCCAACGTAAGTTAATTCTTTAGAGGTGTGGGTGAATGGTAAGCTGCCATCGGCGGTGACGTGAACACAGTCTTCGATCCGGACGCCGGCGACACCTGGGATGTAGATACCAGGTTCGATGGAGAAGCACATGCCGGGTTCGAGGACCAGGTCGTTGCCTTCCATGATGGATGGGAATTCATGATCGCTCATGCCCATCCCGTGGCCCAACCGGTGAATGAAGTATTCGCCGTAGCCGGCCTTGGTGATGATGTCGCGGGCAATCTTGTCGAGTTCAGCGGCGGTCATGCCAGGTTTAACGGCGGCTTGGGCGGTCAATTGGGCTTCCAAACAAACGTCGTAGATTTCCAGCTCTTTGGCCGTCGGGGTGCCTAAAGCAACCGTCCGGGACGCATCGGAAATGTAGCCATCGTAGACGGTTCCCAGGTCAAACAGGACCAGTTCGTTGTTTTGGAACTTGGTGTCGTTGGTGGCACCATGGGGTTCTGCGGCGTGGGCGCCGGCTTGTACCAGGCTACCGAAGGACATTTCCATAATGCCTTCTTGCATCAAGGCGTATTGGAGTTCGGCAACGGCGGATTGTTCCGTCTTGCCGGCCTTAACTGCGGCAAAGCCGTGTTCAAAGGCGAAGTCGTCCCACTTACCGGCGATTTCCAACTTCTTGATTTCTTCGGCTGACTTGATCAAACGCATGCGTTCGATGAAGCTGGTGATATCCAGGTCGAATTTAGGATTGTCGAATTGGGCAGCCAAGGCTTCCATCCGGGCAACCTGAAGTTGACCCTTTTCCAACGCGATGTGATCGGGGTTGACGTGGCGTTGCTTGACTTGAGCGGCAATCATTGCCCAGGGGTTCTCGTGGTCCAAGTAACCAACGACGGGGAACTGCCAGTCGGTTGCCTTAATCACTTCGACCTCTAAGGCTGGTGCGAAGATGAATGGGTCTTGGTCTGGAAAAATGACCAGGGCTAATACCCGTTCAATCGGGTCACTCCCAAAGCCAGTGAGATACTGGATAGTTTTGGGATTGCTGAGGTAGGTCATACTAGCGTGTTGTTCTGCGGTCCATTGCTGAATTTGTTCGAGTTTAGTCATTCAATCACCCCTTTAAAAGATGTGTTAATTATAGCATAAGCTAGAGACTAGTTGCACTTGTGAAAAGGACTGCCACGTCCCGTAAAACTCTCGGTAGAAATTAGACCGGTATCGCGCGCAAAATGCTGGTGTATCAGGGAAAGACGATGTTGGTATAATTGAAATTATATAACGGAAAATGAAAATTAACTATTTCTCATAATTCAAGCGAATAAGGTCGGATTAATTTTTTATCACCCGCTAATTGATTTTGTTTTCTGTAAACGGCTTAACAACGCGGTTAAAGTGACCTATAGTAAACAATATCAGGGCCAAAGATTCTACCGTATGGGGAGATGTGCCTTGAAAATTGGATGAAATTAAGGTATTCTTTGATATGAAAGCGTTTTCAATGTTGCGTCCCTGATTGACTTTCTGTATACTGGTCAAGTTGCTTGAAAACGAATGAAAACAAACCAAAACAAGGAAGAAAGGGCTATCGCTATGGAAAAACAAACAGTTACAATTTACGATGTGGCACGAGAAGCGGCGGTCTCCATGGCCACCGTCTCGCGGGTCGTCAATGGAAATCCCAACGTCAAGCCAGCTACACGAAAGAAAGTGCTTGAGGTCATTGACCGTCTTGACTACCGGCCAAATGCCGTTGCACGAGGCTTAGCAAGTAAGAAGACCACGACGGTTGGGGTCATCATCCCGGACGTCACCAACATCTACTTCTCATCACTGGCACGAGGTATCGATGATATTGCCATGATGTACAAGTACAACATTATCTTGACCAACTCCGATGAAAACGGCGGCAAGGAAGTTCAAGTGCTGAACACCTTGATGGCTAAGCAAGTTGATGGCATCATTTTCATGGGTAACCAGGTGACCGATGAGCTTCGCGAAGAATTCAAGCGTTCTAAAGCGCCAGTTGTCTTAGCTGGTTCCGTGGATTCTGAAAAGGCGCAACCCAGTGTCAACATCGACTATGTAGCCGCTGTGGCGGAAGCCGTTAAGAATTTGATCGATCACGGCAATGAAAAGATTGCCTTCGTTTCCGGCTCCATGGACCAAGCTATCAACCACGACTACCGGTTGAAAGGCTACAAGAAGGCCCTGAAGGACGCAGGGATTGCTTACGATGACAAGTTGGTCTTTGAAACGGACTACACGTACAAGGCGGGCCAATCACTCGAACCAGCCTTGAGCGCAGTGGGTGCCACGGCTGCCTTTGTTGGCGACGACGAACTGGCCGCTGGTGTGATGAACGGGTTAACTGACGCCGGCATCGACGTTCCTGGTGAATTTGAAGTCATCACCAGCAACGATACGAAGCTGACCGAATTGGTTCGGCCTAAGATGAGTTCTATCACGCAACCATTGTACGATATTGGTGCTGTTGCCATGCGTCTGTTGACGAAACTGATGAACAACGAAACTGTTGAAGAGAACACCGTTATCTTGCCTTACGGGTTAATGAAGCGGAGTTCGACTAAATAAGCGTCATGAAAAGGTTCCGGAATCCGTTTCCAGAACCTTTTCATATACATAATTTTGTCTTTCGTGAAAACTGTGCCAGAACACGGATAGGACCGTTCCCGGCGGCGGGCTCAAGCCGGCCTGCTATGGGGTCGGTTCCAGCCGAGGAGCGGGCTTCCACCTCAACTTTGTGCCTGATAAGCGGTCACAAAGGTTGTCCCGTAGGCTAGGCTGGGAAAGAACCCCAGCTAAGACCACCGACGCAGCTGGCCATCTTGACCCGCCTCTGGTCACTGATACTGACCGTATTGGCGCAGTTTCACTAGCTTTGTGGCAGGGAATAGTTTTACCGCAATATTATTGGTGGTTGAGGCCAGTTACTGTTGAGACTCAAGTTGCTGAGTGTTTATCGATGGGGTTATATTAGCCGCAGGAGGCCAGAAACGTAGCCAGCTGTGTCGATGGTGTTAGCTGAGTGAATTTTCTCAGCTTAGTCCACGGGACGACCTTTGAGACTGGTGGTTTTCCAGGCTTAAAGGCGAGCTGGAAGACCGTTTCTCAGGCTGGAAGCGTTCCCCACAGCAGGCGGAGTTCCTAGAAGCCGGAGGCGGACAGCCCCATCGATGGTGCAGGGGAACAATTATGTAAGATTTCGCCCAATTAAGCTGCTCTTAACCAATCTGAAATTTAGATGTGCTACAATGATAAGCAAATCATATTGGGTAACGGGAGGTGGTTCTTATGAGTGAAAACAGTCGCATGGCGCGCTACCACTCAGATGAAGAACCGGAACCACAACAAGCACCACAAACAATTGAAACGTATCAACGGCGCCCAGCCTTGGCCCGGTGGGTGGCTTTTCTAATCTTATTATTGACGGTCAGCGCGGGTCTAAAACTCACCGTGTTTAACGCCAATTATACGGCGGGTGTGGTGTCACGGTCGTCGGTTGGTGAAAAAGTCATCAATCACGTCAATGATGATCTGCAAAACCTGGGTGTCTCCGGGGCGCCGGTCACGTCTAGCTTGATGCAACCGTACTTGGCCATGGGCGTTGCCAAGCTCTACGGGGAAACGGCCGATACGTCGGTCGACACCACGGACCTGTCCGCCGCCATCAGCACGCAGGCTCAGGCCATGGGGGTAACCGCGACGGCGGGGATGACCACGGCCATCGCTAAGCAGGCGAAAAAACGGGCCCAGGCGGCGTTTAGCACGTCTGCCATGTCCCGGGCTGCTATTCAGGTGCAACGGGCTAAGAAGATTAATTTCGCGGTCCTCCTGGGGAGCATCCTGCTACTGATCGTCACGTTCTTCTATGCCTTCAGTGTGCATCACGTGTTTGCGAGCCTGGGTTCCGGCATGACGGTGGGTGGCATACTGACGGGCTTGGTCGGTGTTGGCAGTTACTTCTTCTTGCCATACGTGGTCACCAGTACCAGTAAAACGGCTGCGAACCTGCTGATCACGATTGGCCGCAGTGGTCTCGGCGTCATTATTTTCGCCGGTGTGGCGGAAATCGTGATTGGCTTGGTTGTCATGCTGGGTCACCGAACATTTAGAAAAGAATAATCATTGGTTGAGGAGCTGGGTGAAAACCGTAGCTCCTTTTGTTTTGCACCAAAAAGGTGTTTAGCGATGATCCGTAGGCTGGACTCGTTGCTGAATGCCTTTTTATTTGCCAAATTTTTACTGAAAACGATGTACCCCATGTTGAATTGGTTAATCGGTGATTCTTTTAATTAGATTGACCTTTATTTAAATTATTAGTTGACGGGCACAATTCTTGGGAATAGAATATGAATAACTTTAATGTATAAATAAAAAGAACCACCAAACAAATGGCTATCTAACGGCGTTTAAAAAACGATTTGGCGCCACAAATTAAGATTAGTAGTATTGATTGATTTGGACGTTAAAATATCAGGGCAGCATGTTGACCAAGAAATTGGATAGATGTTCAGTGGGAGTGGCCATCCCCGCCTCAAGAGGAGTAAGGAATCGTGCAAGAGAAAAAACATTACAAGATGTACAAGGATGGGAAACATTGGGTTGTCGCAGCTGTGACCGTTGCTGCCATGGGACTAGGAACCATGATTGGTCAAGGCACAGTGGCCCACGCCGAGACGGCCTCGACAGGGGCGGACAGTAGTCAAACGGCAACCGGAACGCAAACGACGACCGGAACGACCACAATTTTGAAGACCAGTGGGGCGGCTAAAGAGAGTTCAGTAGAGAACGAGTTGCCACAGGGAACTGAGACGACTGGTGAGAAAGACACCGATGCGGCCAGCTCTGATCAGGGGACTAAAGAGACGACAAACGAGACTGAAACTGCAGATGAGTCAGGCTCAGATGCTGGTACTGGGGTAGATTCAGCTACAGGTAAAGATTCAGATTCAAATTCAGATACAAGTAAAGATGCAAATTCAGATGCAGATAAGCAAACGACCGATACCGATTCACTGGTAGCGGCCAAGGAAACGTCTGACACCAAGGTAGTTGCGGACGAATCAGCCCAGAATGGTGTTAGTGAAAAGTCTGACGGAAGCACGGTGACTAACGCGCAATCAAACCAGACGACTGACGACCAGGCATCCGGTTCAGATAAGAAGGAAACTGATGTCGACCAAATCAAGCAAGACGTATTGGACGTCAACGATTTAGAAGACGCTAAGGTATCTGATCTAGCAGGTTCATTACTGCAAATACCAGCTGGTAAATTTGGGATGCTGAAGGCCATGAATCTTTCAGCCGAGGTGCCAACGACTGATGCGAGTTTTGTGTACACCTACAATGACGATGGAACTGCGACCCTGGATGGGGTTGCCAGTGTGGTTAATTCGGCCACACTGACGATTCCTGGGACCACGGTTAATGCGGAGAATAAGCAGACTTATGCCGTTACTGCCATTGCCAGTGGCGCCTTTGCCAGCAGCACAGGACGGACGGCTAATGTGTCAACCGTTGTGATTAGTGATGGTATCAAGAGTATTGGGACTAATGCATTTGCTTACCTGAAAAATCTGCAGGTGGTTGATCTTAGTGAAAATCACTCTTTGGAAACGATTGGTGATCGGGCGTTTGTTGGTACTGGTGTGACGTCCTTAACGTTACCGGAGACAGTGACTAGTATTGGCGACAGTGCGTTTACGTATGATAACTTGACGGCACTTGATTTAAGCCAAGCCACGCAGCTACAAACGATTGGCAGCGAAGCCTTCTTGGGCAGCAAAATTGATTCCTTAGTCTTGCCTGACAGCGTAACGACTATTGGTGATAAAGCTTTTCAGTACAACAGTAATTTGACAAGTGTAAAGCTCTCGCAAAGTTTGACCAAGATTGGGGATTCTGCTTTTGCCAATGATGGTCAGCTTGCAGATGTGGACCTTTCCGTGGCACCAAATTTAGCTAGCATTGGGCAAAGTGCGTTTGCCGGCGCTAAGATTACTAGTCTCAACCTTAATGGTGTGACGATTGGGGCCGGGGCCTTTGAGAATAACCAAGATTTGACCACGGTAACCTTGGGTTCTAACGTGACAGAAATTGGGGAGTCGGCATTTAATGGCGATAAGAATTTAACAACGCTGAACATTCCGAGCGACAGTCAGTTAACCACCATTGATGCCAGCGCCTTTTATGGGACCGGGTTAACGGCTGTGCACTTCCCAGCGACGCTGACTTCGATTGGGACCGCAGCCTTTGAGTCAAACACAAATCTGGCTGACATCACGTTTGACGGTCAGACAGCGAACGACGACCTCATTATTGGGGATGACGCGTTTGCTTATGACGGGCATATTGTGAACCTGAATTTGCCAGCGAACTTGGTGAAGATTGGTAAGGAAGCCTTTGCTGCGGACAATTTAAAGGATGCCACTGGAAACACGATTGGTGGGCTGAAAACGGTGACCTTTGCCGATGACAGTCGACTGACAACTGTGGGCGACAGTGCGTTTGTTTATGACACGGTTTTGGAAGATATTACTTTGCCAGATAGCGTGACGACGATTGGTGCGCAAGCCTTCTTAGCCAATTCGGCGCTGAAGAGTTTCACCTTGCCAGCGAGTCTCCAAAGTATTGGCAATAACGCTTTTACCTATGATGATGGGCTCAAGACGGTAGACACTAGTAAGGCAAACCAGCTTGAAGAAATTGGTGATGGGGCTTTTGAGTATTCTGGGATCACAGACTCTGGTCAAACGGACGCCGATGGCAATCCAATTTTTGTGATGCCAACCAACACACAGAAGATTGGGAACTATGCGTTTGCCGGAAGTCATATCAAGGAAGTCAGCTTTAATGATGGCCTTCAGACAATTGGCAACAATGCATTTAGCTACAATGAGCTGGATGGCAGCCTCAATTTGCCAAATTCAGTGACAATTGTGGGGGCGAAAGCCTTCTATGGGAATCAAATACAAGATGTCAAGGTGCCGTTAACGGCGAAAGTTGGCGACAGCGCGTTTGACTACAACCGGATTACGAAACTGACAGCCAGTACGAATAGCACGCATATTGCTCAAAATCAGTATGCCGCTTACTTTGGCAAGTCTGCGGATGTGACCATCGATACGTTGTTTGATACACATGTTGGTAATTTAACGAACAAGAATTTAGTAGTGTCGTCGATTACAAATGGGGTCACCTATAATCAAACGGATGGGACGTTCACTGTTCCCAAGGGGACGGCTGGTTTTAAATTCAACTGGTCCTTGCCGGGCACAAATGGCACCAATATTTATGCCGGCGCCTATCAAGTCGTTTTGAATGACCCAGACATTAAGGTCGTAGACGGTCAGGCTTGGTACAAAGATAACTGGACGCCAGCGGATAACTTTATGAGTGCAGTGAAGCCGGATGGAACGAATATGGCACTTGGGGACTTGGATGTTTCCATTACGAATAGTGAGGGAGACACTGTAGATGCCGACAAGGTGACGCAAACACCTGGTGTGTATAAGGTGACGTATAGTGATGGCGGTAGCGATGCCCAAACAATTACCTTAACCGTTGTCAAACGGACAGCCTCGTTCACGTTGGAAGGCAATCAAACCGTTCAGTATACGGGGGCAACACCAATATTGATAGGAAGCAGTTTTCAAATTGATATGCCTGATGGCCTAATCTACGCCATCAAGGACGATGATGTAGAAATTGTTCCAGACGGAACGCTAACTGATTCAGCAGAAAATACAAGTGCAAGCACTGCACCCAATGTTGGAAAGTACAAAGTTATTCTAAAGGCAGAGGCTATCCAGCGGGTAATGGGTGAGGCAGATGCAACAGATCTTTTTGCCTGGACGGAAAATCCTTCAGAGGCAACGTTGACCATCACGCCAGCCAAGGTAACCGTAGCTGTTAAAGGTGATCAGATTGACGGCACTACGCAGTTAACTAAGGTTGCCGGAACCGTTGATCCAGCACTAACATTTGTAGTGACAGCCGACGATGACGAAACGCAAACGCCGCTGACCAACTTTCCCTTGACCATTGGCTATACTCGGGAACTGGGTGAGACTGTTGGAGTATATAAATACGTGCCATCTGTTCAAGGCACTGACGCGGTATCTGCGTCTAACTTTGACGTCACCTACCTGCCGGCAACGTTAAAAATTGTAGCGGCACCAGTCACGGTGTCTGGTAAGGAATACACCATGACGGTGGGGGATGCGATGCCAACGGCCGCAGACTTCGGTGCCACGGGGACGGATGAAAATGCCCAAGCCGTGTCGGCTGATAAAATTGCCGTGGATTTGAGTAAGGCTGACCTCACCAAGGCCGGCGATTATGAAGTTACGCTCAGCTATGGTGGAAAGACATTCCTAGTCACTTTACACGTTAATGCAGCCGCAACCGGCGGCGATACCGGCAATTCTGGCAATCAGACTGACCCGGACACAGGCAATGGCGGTACGACGACTGAGCCAACCACACCGACGAAGCCGGTTAAACCAACCACGCCGGTAAAGCCGACGAAACCAGCAAAGCCGACAAAACCAGTAACGCCAACGACACCTGTGATGCCAGCAAAGCCGATCCCTGGTCAGAGTGGTGCTCAGTATATTGTCAGCGAATCGGGGGCACATGAAAATGTCTCCGCTGGGACGTCTGGAGAACACGATGTGCAACAGTTCTTGGTGAAATCCGGTGGGGCAGCTGCCATGGTTCAAATGGCAGACGAAACGCCAACGGCTAGTCACCAGACTGCAGCGAAACGGTTAGCTAAGGCAACCATGGCAACCGCGCCAGAAACTACCAAGCGGAACCAAGGCACGACCGCAACGTCAACCACTGACCAACTGGCAGCTACTAAACTGCCGCAGACGGGCGACGCGCAAACCCCATGGTGGGCCTTGTTAGGCACCCTACTAGGTGGATTGAGCCTGGTCGGTTGGCAACGAAAGCGTCATGACTAAACCACGTTAGAAGATGCTAAATTTAAAGCAACGCCTCATCAGAGAAACTCAGCCAGATTAACCGCTGAATTCTCTGATGGGGCGTTTTTGCGTTCACTGTCAGGCAAGTTGCCGATTCTTCTTGATTGAAAAAGTGACAGGTTCCACTGGCGCCTCCTGATTTTCTAATTTTGTTTGGTTGTTCACATTGATTTGTCATTTTGAACAATCATGTCGGGAAATTTAAGTAGGTAAAGAGATGACGCCGTCGATGATTTTGATAGCCAGAATTATAAAGATTGATTTATCAAGGGATAGGCGATAGTTTAGGCGAGAACCGTTTCAGGCATGAACTAAGGGCAAAGAGAATTTGAAACAGCTGGCCAGAGAAAGAATAATGTGCAAATCATATTTTAGTGAAAGAACAGATTAATTGAATTTTAATAGTCAACAAAAATACTGATACAATGCGACTCAAGACTATTATTTCATTTAATAATATGCTATAGTAACGCCATATAACAAAGCAAAAAGTAGACACAATGTCCTAAAATTAAGCTGTATTTACACAACGATTAGTTGCAAGCCAAGAGCGCTAACTAGGAGCCTAAGTGGCGGCTTGTTTACCCGTGAGTGAGGCCTTTCAATCATGGGGTTAGGGACTATTGCGTCGAAATAAGTTTCAAATGAACAGTCGTTAGGGATTTATAAAGTTGAGGAAAATGATTAGTGACTTGGTAAGGCTTAGAGCCTAACTTGATTTCACAAGTGGGGTTTAGTTGCACTCATTGATTGAGGCGCTAATATGCTAAGTAAGAGATTAACTAGCCGGTCATTTAGTTGTTGATAGACAGGCTTTGGGGGACAAGGGACTCCAACGGTGAGAGGGGTAAACAACGATGCAAACAAAACAACATTACAAGATGTACAAGGATGGCAAGCACTGGGTCTTCGCAGCGATTACGGTCGTGGCGGTCGGCCTGGGAACCCTGGTTGGACAAGAGACAGCTCATGCGGACACCGACACGACTAGCGGGGACAGCGTGAGTCAACAGAGTTCAGGTACGGGGAGTTTGACGGATAAGGTCGTGCCTATTGCCAATCCAACGAGCGACGCTGAAAATGCAAGCGCTGCCGTGGCGGGTACGGTTACGGAGAACGATGATGCAAGCGAAAATGGCGCCGAAGCGGGTGCTGGGACCGGGACTGAAACGGAGTCGTCAGTGGACAATGGCGACACTACTGGCAGCGAATCGGCAAGTGGTGCTGGACAGGAAAACGGTAAAACCGGTAGCCAGGATGATGATCAGTCGACTTCAAATGAAGAAACCACGCCCACTAATACGGAAAATGGTCAGCAATCCCCAAAGGATACCGGTGAGGGATCAACTGGGACCGGGACTGAAACGGAGACACCAACTTCTGACGAAAGCAATCAAGAAAAATCGAATGACCAGTCGGTTTCAGGGACTGGGTCAGACAACGATGCCACGAATAGTAATCAAAAATCTGACCAGTCCGGCGACACACCAGTTCAACCAGTATCCGCGGTCAGTTTTTCAGCGACCCAAATGGCGCGGGTAGCCTTACCAGCGACGGATCAAAGCAATTTTCTGTTTGGCTATGATGATGACACTGGGACGGCGACACTGCTGACGCTGAATAACCAGGTGCTATCGGGCACAGTTGTGATTCCAACGACTGTAACCAATGGCGGTAAGACCTACAACGTCACGGCTATTGGGGATGGTGCCTTCTACAACCAACCAGACCTAACGAAGAACATCACGGGCTTGGTGATTGGGGACGGCATCACGTCGATTGGGAACTACGCATTTGGGTACCTGAACAGTATCAAGGTCGTTGATTTAAGTGAGAATCACACGTTAACGAACATTGGTGAAGGGGCCTTTCTCAGTAGCAGTATCACCGACCTGGTCTTACCCGCAACCGTGAAAACAATTGGGACCAGCGCCTTTGAATACAATACCCAATTGGCCAACGTCGACTTCAGTCAGGCGACCCAGTTAGAAAGTATTGGCGATTTGGCCTTTGCTGGGGATGAGTCCTTAACGAGCTTAAACATCCCAACACTAACTACTATGGGAACGGCGGCCTTTGCCGGCACGACGAGCCTTAAGAGTCTGACCTTGGGTGATGGCGTCTTACAAATTGGTGATAACGCTTTTTCAAGTTACCAAAGTGGCGATGTCAGCTTTGACCCCGACACGGCGCTGACTTCGGTCGACTTTGGCAACGGCCTGCAAACGATTGGCAACTACGCCTTCACGTACGATGGCGGCATCACCACGCTGAACCTGCCGGCGAGTCTGACCAGTATCGGTGACTACGCATTCGGGGCCATGACGACCAAGGACGCTACGGGCAGCACGGCCGGCGGTTTGACCACGGTCAACTTTGCCGATTGCAGCCAGTTGACCACGATTGGCAACTCGGCGTTCATTTACGACACCGTGCTGGCCAACATCACCTTACCCGCCAGCTTAGAGACCATTGGTGACCAAGCCTTCCTGGCGAATTCTTCGCTGAAAAGTATCAAATTACCTGCCAGCCTGGTTACGATTGGGGCTAATGCCTTTACCTACGATTCTAAATTAACGTCCGTGGACACCAGTGAAGCCACGGCACTCACCACGATTAAGAGTGGCGCGTTTGAATACGCTGGTCTGACAGGGAACTTGACCCTGCCACCAGCCTTAACGACCATCGGCGACCTGGCCTTTGCCGGGAACCGTTTGGAATCATTGACAGTCAATGCGAACCTCACGACGATTGGCACGAGCGCCTTCACCTACAACGCCTTGGGCGGCCAGCTGGACCTCAGTAACCCGGTGCTCACCACGATTGGCAAGCAGGCGTTCTTCGGCAATCAACTGGCGGGCGTTCAGGTGGCAACGTCGACAAAGGTCGGTGCCAATGCGTTTGACTACAACCGGTTGACCAGCCTGACCGCCGCTGGTGACATGGCGATTCTGGCACAAAACCAGACGGCCACCATTTTCACGAGTAAGGCTAAATTAAATTCAATCGATGATCTATTTGATGTTGCGGTGGGTGACCTCAAAAACACTGATTTAACCTTGACCAAGTTGTCTAACGGCGTGACCTACAGCAATGGCAAATTTACCATTCCAGATAGTGTGGAGAATTTCACGTTTGCTTGGACACTGACCGACAGTACCGGCGCCACCTACACCGGGAATTACCAAGTTGTCTTGAATGACCCGAAGATTCAAGTGGCCAACTCGACGGTTTGGTACGGCGATGGCTGGCAACCAACGGACAACGTGGTTAGCGCCGTGATGACCGATGGTACGCCAATTGAGGCAGACAAACTGGGAATCGCGATTACCGATGCCAAGGGAAACACTGTTCAGCCCGATCAAGTGACGCAAAACGCCGGCGTCTACAACGTGACCTACAGCTACGAAGGCGTCGACTCTGCGACCGCCCAGGTGACCGTTATCAAACGGGAAGCCAGCTACAGTCTGTCCGGCAACGCCACCGTCACGTATACCGGTCAAGCGCCCGTCTTTGACGCGTCGCAGTACACGTTGACGTTGTCCGATGGGTTCGTGTACACCTTGAAGAGCGGCGACTTGATCGTCACACCATCCGGCGAAACCAGCACGTCTAAATTTAACGGCAAGACCTCAGCCCTGACGGCGGCCTCACTGCCAAACGTGGGGACGTACCAGGTCAGCCTCGACCCGGACGCCATTGCCCGGGTTCAAGCGGAAGCCCCCGCCAGTGATTACTACGACTGGACCGACAATGGGACTGACGCGACGCTGACCATCGTGGCGGCACCACTGACGGTCAACGTGGCCAGTGCCACCAAGGAAGCCGGCACCGCCGATCCAACGCCTGTGTTTACGGTGACCGATAGCAAGGGCGATGCGATGACGACGTCCGGCCTGCAGGTGACGCGGGTACCCGGTGAAACGGCCGGTGACTACGCTTACCTGCTGGATACCAGCCAGTTGGACGCAAACTATACAGCAGCTAACGTCACCCTTGGCAAATTGACCATTAACCCGGTGGCAGCAACGTTGACCGGGAGTGACTACACCATGCAGGTCAACGGCACTGCGCCAACGCTCGCTGACTTTAAGGCCGCGGCAACGGATACCAATGCGTTGCCGGTCGCGGACAGTGAACTGACCCTGGATATGGGGGATGCGGACACGACCAAGGTTGGTGACTACACCGTGACGTTGCACTACGGTGACTTGACCAAGACGGTCACGCTCCACGTCGTTGCCCCAACCACGGGCGGCGGTGGCGGTACCACGGATCCCGGTAACGGGGGTGACCCAGATATCACGGACCCAACCGATCCGACCGACCCAACTGATCCCGTCAAGCCCGTTGATCCGGCCAAGCCGACCGACCCCGACGATGTGCACAAGGTCATTAGTGACCAGGGTGTTCATAAGAAGGGGGCCGGCGCAACCCTCAACGTGCAGGCTAGAAAGAGTGCCCAGAAGACACTTAGCCGCTACAACGGCGGCGTTGGGGCAGCCATCACCGGTGACCCAGTGACGGGGACCCTGCACCATGGTGGGGATGGCGCTTTGATTATGCCAACAACCACTAAAATCGCTAAGAAGTCGGCCACACAGCCGGTTGTCGCACCTGTCACGAAGGCAACGTTGCCACAGACCAACGAGGCCCCGACAACCTGGTGGGCAGCCTTAGGCGTCTTGTTAGGCGGCCTTGGCCTTGCGGGATTGCGGAAACGTCGTCATGAATAAAGTAAGTTAGTCGTTATCACGAAAAAGAGGACCGTCTGCGAGACTAAATCGTGGACGGTCCTCTTTGACTTACTTTTGTGAAATTAAAACTAGACAGAAAAAATGCTCGCCGGCACACGTCGACGAGCATTTTTAAGTCGCTATTTACATCAGAATCTTGGATAAGAAGTCTTGTGCCCGTTCCGTTTGCGGATTACTGAAGAAGTCGTCCGGGGTACTGTTTTCTTGAATGTAGCCATCGGCCATGAACCAGACGCGGTCGGCCACGGACTTGGCAAAGCCCATTTCGTGGGTGACCACGACCATCGTCATGCCTTGTTCGGCTAGTTGTTGCATAACGCTCAACACTTCACCGACCATTTCGGGGTCCAAGGCAGAGGTTGGCTCATCAAACAGCATAACCTTGGGATCCATGGCCAGGGACCGCGCGATGGCAACCCGTTGTGCTTGTCCACCGGAGAGGCTGGCAGGGAAGGCGTCGGCGTGGTCGTCTAAGTTGACCTGCTTGAGGAGTTCGTGGGCTCGCTTGGTCGCCGTGGCGTCGTCCATGTGCTTGACCTTCATCGGAGCCAGCTTGATGTTTTCAAGGACGGTCATGTTGGGGAAGAGGTTGAAGCTTTGGAAAACCATCCCCATTTGTTCCCGTAACTCGTTGACCCGCTTGGTATCCAGGGTCGTCAGGTTTTCACCGGCGAAGTCGACCTCACCAGAAGTGGGCGTCTCCAGCAGGTTCAAGCACCGCAGGAAGGTGGATTTCCCACTACCTGAAGGACCAATGACGACGATGACTTGGCCAGGGGTGACTTGTTCCGTAATATCTTTTAAGACTTGGTTTTTGCCAAAGTTCTTGGCGAGATCTTTAACCTCAATAATTGGTTTAGTCATGTTGCATTCTCCTTTCGAAGTAGTTCAGAATCCGAGAAGCCGTGAATGTCAGGATGAAGTAGAGCACCATGATGACGGCGATTGGGGCAACCCCCCGGTAAGTGTCAGAACGCACAATGTTGCTTTGGAAGATCAGTTCGGAGACCCCAATGATGGAGACGATGGAACTGTCCTTGATCAGGGTGATAAATTCGTTCCCCAGTGATGGCCAGATGTTCTTTAGGGCTTGTGGTAAAACGACGTAGCGTAAGGTGGCACCACTGGACATCCCCAGGCTACGAGCAGCTTCCGTTTGACCGTTGTCCACGGAGTTGATTCCCCCACGGATGTATTCGGCCACGTAAGCCCCAGAGTTCAGGGAGATGGCGATGATCCCGGAAGTTAAGGCGGGGAGGTTAACGATGAGTCCCAAACCGAAGTAAACGAACATGACTTGGACCATCATTGGCGTGCCCCGGATAAATTCAACGTAGGCCGTGGCTAACCACCGTAGGGCCGTCTTGAAGACGCCGCCCCGGTCCATCCGTGCCAGGGATAAGAGCACCCCTAAGATAAACCCGAAGAAAACGGAGCAGACGGTGATGATCAAGGTGTATTCAACCCCAGTCAGGAAGGCCTTCCAGTAATGGAACATGCTGGTGTTAACCGTGTTGGTCTTTAAGTATTTCCCAGCGGCGGGCAGGTAAGTCTTGTTGACGAGGTTCTGCTTTTTAATTTGGTCAACGGACTTGTTGGCCTTGTTGACTAAAGCCGTGGAGCCCTTAGCAAAGGCAACGGAAGCACTGGTATCCGAAGCACTTAAATTAAAGTCACTGGGGATAGCGGCGAGTTCCTTGTTGTTGGCCACGTAGGCTTGTGCAGAAGGCTTTTCCATGGCGACCCCTTGGATTTTGTGGCTTTGCAGCGCCAGGATCAGGTCGGATACGGAGGTCATCCCTTTGACGGTCGTGCCACTGGTTTGCTTCTTGGATTCGTTGTACATGGTGGAGCCGGTTTGGGCCCCAATGGTCTTGCCAACGAAGGAATCCTTGTTCTTATAGATTCCCTTGTCACTCTTGTTGATGACGATGCTGTACCCACCTTGGTAGTAGGTGTGGGTGAAGTCCACGTTTTTCCGCCGAGCGGGCGTAGGGTTCATCCCGGAGATAACCATGTCGACTTTCCCCGTTTGCAGGGCGACTAATAAGGAATCAAACGACATCGACTTTACGACGAGCTTGACGCCCATGTCCTTAGCAATCTTTTGGCCGACGGCAACGTCCATGCCGACAATCTTGGTCTTGCCGTGAACGGTTGCCTGGAATTCATAAGGGGGATAATCGGGCGAGGTCCCCATGACCAGCGTCCCCTTCTTCTCAATCTTTGTCAGTGAGTTGTCGGTGGCAGCGTTCGCCGTCGTGGTTAGGGCGGTGAAGCCGGTGACCAGCGCCAACAGCAGAGCAAAGAATAATACCAATCTCTTCTTCATATAAAGGCTCCTCAATATTTTTTGATGTTGCTAACGAGTATAGCAGGACTCGATTATTTATACAAGAATTATTTTGAAAAAGGTGGTTTTATACATAATCTATTCTTTTATGAATTATGAAAACACTGTTTTAAAGAGAAAGGGTGCTAACGTTTATACATTTTTTGTTGTATAGATAAATAGTGAGCTTGCCAATTGAATGAAAGCGGAGTAAGTGCTAATATGAACAGTGTCTGTTTTATACGGATATATAAAACTTTAGAAAAGAGGAGTTACGATGTCAGGACATTCTAAATGGCATAACATCCAGGGCCGGAAAAATGCTCAGGATGCAAAACGTGGAAAAATCTTCCAAAAAATCTCACGTGATTTGTACCAAGCTGCAAAAGCAGGTGGTCCTGATCCCGACGGTAACCCTCAACTTCGTTTGGAAATGGACAAAGCGCGGGCAGCTAACATGCCTAAGGACAACATCAAGCGGGCTTTAGATAAGGCCTCTGGTGTTGGTGGCGCTAAGTTCGAAGAAATCACCTACGAAGGCTACGGTCCAGCCGGGACAGCAATCATGGTTGCTGCCTTAACGGATAACAAGAACCGGACGGCTGCGGCTGTTCGTTCTGCCTTCACGCACCATGGTGGTGCATTGGGTGCAGCCGGTTCCGTTTCATACATGTTTGATCGTAAGGGTTACATTGTTATCTTGCGTGATGGCTTGGATACGGATGAAGACACGATGTTGATGGATGCTTTAGACGCCGGGGCAGATGACATGCAGACCACGGACGACGAGTTCAAGATCTTCACGGATCCACAAAGTGAAATCAGTGCCCGTGATGCATTACAGGCCAAGGGCTACAAGCTGGACACCGCTGAAGTGCGGATGTTCCCACAAAACACGACCGAAGTACCAGAAGCTAAGGCTCCGCAATACCAAGGTTTGATTGAAGAACTCGAAGACAACGACGATGTTTCTGATATTTATGAAGCAGCCGTATTGCCTGAAAGTGTTGAATAGATTTTTTTAGAAATAACGTTCACTTCGGTGGGCGTTATTTTTTTTGCCCTTTTTTTCAAAAATAAAAAACATTTGGCGATTGATTACGGAGTTAACTTAAAAGGACTTGGAGGTGGCACAACTTGATAGAGGACCTGATTCAAAAACTCATTGCCGCAGCGGTAACCCAACACGCCAGTGATATTTACGTCTTATCCCACGAAACGGGGTATCAGATTCGGTTGCGACAGGCACTGGAACTCGTCGTGTGGCAAACGGTGACGCTAGCGGTGGGGATGCAGATTATGACGTATTTTAAATTTCACGCCAACATGGCCGTTAGTGAACGGCGGCGGCCCCAAGTCGGGGCACTGACCTGGCCGGGCCCCGTGCCGGTTGAGCTCCGCTTTTCGACCGTGGGGGACTACGCCAACCAGGAATCTTTGGTGATTCGGGTCATCTACCCCTATGCGGCCACTCGGACGGCTTATTTAGTGCCGCCGCAACAGGGACAACTCGTGACCCTGGCCCAGCGGCGGGGGTTAATGTTGTTTGCCGGGCCAACTGGGGCGGGGAAGACCACGACCATGTATACGACGGCGAGTGGTTTGGATCAACGCGCCGTGGTGCTGACCGTGGAGGATCCGGTGGAAATCAAGGAGCCCCGGTTTATTCAGCTACAGGTCAATGAACCGGCGGGGATGAGCTACGATGCACTGATCAAGGTGGGCTTACGGCACCGCCCTGACGCCTTTATTATTGGGGAGATTCGCGACCAACAGACGGCCCAGGCGGCGGTTCGTGCGGCACTGAGTGGGCATCTAGTCCTGAGCACGGTGCACGCGCAAACGGCGGCCGGAACTGTTAGTCGGTTGGCGGACTTGGGGATTGCCCCGAACCAGCTTCGGCAGGTGTTGACGGCGGCGTGTTACCAACGGTTAATCCCCAAGCAGGATGGTACCCCGGCCGTCCTATTGGATATTGTGACCGGGCCCGCTCTATGGCAAACAACCACGACAACCACGGAAAGGTGGCGAGAAACACTTGAAAACGCAGCAGCAACCCAACTTATTAGCCCGGCTACGGCGGCTAAATTTCGGGCGGGCTAGGTGGTCGCTAGCGACCCAGGCCCGGTTCTGCCAATTGCTCGCCGACCAACTGGCGAGCGGCTTTTCACTGAAGCAGGCCGTGACCTTCTTACGGACAGTTGGTGGGGAGTTTCCAGCAAGTTTGGCAACTCTCGAGCAAGCCTTACTAGCAGGGGCCGACCTGGTCCCCCTGTTAGCGCCGTACCTGCAACCCAACGTCTACTTTCAATTACAAGTGACCACGACCTATGGCGAGCTGGCACCGGCGTTACGGGAGGCGGCCGAACTTTTACGGTTGATGGCGACCCAGCGGCAACGACTTCGGCAATTGTTAGCGTACCCGCTAGGCCTATTTGTCAGCATGGCTGGGTTGTTTCTAACGCTACAGGTGGGGATTCTCCCCCAGCTGCAACAGGGCCTGGCGCCGACTAAATCGCTCCCCTTTGGCTGGCAACAGTACGGCTGGCTGGGTGGTGGCCTCATCTTGGTTCTGGCACTAGTCAGTGCCGGACGGTGGTGGATGCGTCAACCGAGCCTGCGCCTGGCAAGCCTGTATCTGCGCGTCCCATTTATCGGCCGCATCTGTCGGACCTACTATGCGTACTATTTAACGGCCAACCTCGGTCAGCTGGTACAGAGTGGGCTGAGTGTCAAACAGATGATAGTGGTGCTCCAACACCTGCCGGAACGGGCCTTGCTTCATCAACTGGCCTACCGGCTGGAACACCAGCTGGCCGGTGGGCAATCGCCAGTTGGCTGGTTAAAGGAACAAGCATTTATCCCGGCACAGGTGTTGGTCTTTCTACAAAAGGGGAGCACCAGTGCCCAACTGGCCCGGGAACTTCGAGCGTTCAGCACGCTTCAGTACCGGGAACTGGTGCGCCGGACGGAACGGGGCTTGGCTTTGGTCCAACCGATTCTACTGGGCGTCGTAGCCATCCTGATTGTTGGCGCCTATCTGAGTCTCTTGTTACCGATGTATCAAAACTTACAGGGGGTCTACAATGACTAACGTGCGGCACGGCTTTACGCTGGTGGAAATGACTATCGTGCTCTTCATTATTTCCTTATTGATCTTAATTATCCTGCCCAACCTGAATAATCAGCGGCAGCGTGCCAATCAGATTCACGGGAATGCCATGACCACGGTCGTTCAGGGCCAGGTCACAGCCTATCTGGATGATCATCCGGTCAAGGACGCCCAGCAACCACGTGTAACCTATCAAATGCTACAGAGCGGTAAATACCTGACTGTCCAACAGGTTGAACGGGCCGAGCAGGAACGTATTCAGATTAAAGGGGACCAGGCCATTGCCCAGAAGTAGGGGCTTTACCCTATACGAAATGCTGATTGTGCTGGTCATCGTTTCGGGACTCACGGTATTGGTCACGTTTCAAGGGCAGCGCCACCAACGGTTGTTGGCGGAACGCGCCTTCTGGCCCTCCTGGCAACGGATGTGGACGGCAGGCCGGCAAACCGCCATCCATCGCCAAGAAGTGGTGGGCATTCGAGTGAACACAGCACAACACCTGATAACGCTCAGCACCATCAAGGGTCACCAGGTTCTGGGGCGGCTAAGGATTCCGTCAACCCTACAATTGCGTGATCCGGACACGGCTTGGACCATTCGGCCTTCCGGTGCCTCTACAGCGTTACGAATGGAATGGTACAGTACGGCGAGCCATAACTGGATTTATCAAACGTTTCAATTGGGAGGAGCGATTTTTTATGTGGAAACCACGGCAACGCGTCGACCGCCACGGGTGGGTGCTACCTGATGCCTTGTTGGCCTTAACGGTGGTGTGCTTGGCGGTGACTCTGACCACGGATTTCTTACAGACCACCCATCATTTAGAGCAGCAGCGACAGGTCAGATTAGAGACGGCGCGTCGGTCCCATGACCGGGCCTTACAGGACTGGTTGGACCAGCAGTGAGGCGCCACACGGGATTCACCCTAATTGAAACGGTCGTGGCGTTGGCGATTGCGGCGGGGATGTTTGTCCTGGCGACCGGTACGGAGCAAACGTTCTTGCGGCCACTGCGCCACGACCCGGTTGCCTGGTATCAGGTGGTTCAGCTCCTCGAACAGCCGGGCCGCTACCGGTTCGCGGCGGCCAATGATGACGTGCTCACCATTTACGACCAGCGGCAGGCCGATAAGCCAGTGAGGCTGTCAGTTGACCGTAAACAAGTCTTGAAGCTGACCAACGCCCGGTTTCGGGGGTACGACCCCCTGCTTCGCCAGGTCACGGCCATTCATTGGCAGAATCTGGGCAAGGGGGTGGTGCGGCTACGACTCAAACAGGAGGGATTACCTTGGCAGACCACACTCGTCGATTTGCGCGGCACCACGGGTTCCTGACGCTCTGGGCACTCTTTTTCTTGGCCAGTGTCAGCCTGCTTTTGAGCGTCGTGGGAGTTGGGCTAGCGGCCCGCCGGGAGACGACCAATCAGCTGGTGCGCGACTACAGTCAGTCGACCCAAAAGATTGTGCACCAGACCCGACAGCTCGTTAAAAAGAGGGCCCAAGCCCAACGTCACCAGCCGGCCAAAGCGGATTCGCCGCAAAGATTGCTTGAATAAAGGGTAAAAAATCGGTAGTATAGATAGCGGATACAATGTGTCATGGAAAATTCACAAGGAGGCGAAGCGTGCTGTCACAAGAACAGACTGAAGCGCTCTTTAAGGTACTGGACGAGTCCACGACGACCTTACAAGCAGCACTAAGCACATCTTATTTAGATGCGTTCGTTGAGACGGGGGATAACCTCCTCAACGGACAAGTTCAAGTTGAAGACGATCGGCCAGATCAAAAGACCGTCGCCCAATTAACTGACTTGTACCAGCAGGCCGATTGGCAAAGTTTTGATTCGGAAACGGTGCGGCGAGCAGTGCAGTTAGCAATGCTGAAAGCCATTCGTGTCGATGAAGTCCAAGCCAATCATCAGTTAACGCCTGATACCATTGCCTACATCATGGGCTATTTGGTTACCCGGTTAGAGAAGGGGAAGACCCACCTGTCATTGCTGGACCTAACGGTAGGGACAGGGAACTTGTTAACTGCGGTGATTTCACAGTTAAAAGCGGTCGTTGCTGGTAAAATTGATGCGTACGGGATCGATAACGATGACACCATGTTAGCGATTGCCCAAACATCCAGTGACCTGCAACGCATTCCGGTGGAACTGGTTCACCAGGATGCCTTGGAACGGTTATTGGTTCCAGCTAGTGACTTGATTGTGGCTGACTTACCAATTGGGTATTACCCGGTTGATGACAACGCAGTCAACTTCAAGACAGCAGCGCAAAAGGGGCACACCTATGTGCATCATTTGTTGTTGGAGCAAGCCATGAATCAGTTGACGCCCGGCGGTATCGGGGTCTTTCTGGTGCCCTCACAACTCTTCCAGAGTGAACAGGCACAGAACCTGTTGAAGTGGTTGCCAAACAACGCTTATTTGCAGGGATTGTTGAATCTGCCAAGTGAGTTATTTGCGAACGCCAACGCACAAAAGGCTATCCTGATCTTACAGAAGCCGGGTGCGGGCGCCAAGCAAGTTGAACAAGTCATGTTGGGGGAATTCCCTTCATTTAAGAATCAATCAGCGTTCCAAAAGTTTGTTGCAGAGATCGTGCAGTGGGAAGAACAGAACCTACTGACCGATCGCAAATAAAAGGAGAAATACCACATGGGAAAATCATTAGCAATTAACGCCGGCAGTTCAACTTTAAAGTTCAAACTGTTCGAAATGCCTGCAGAATCAGTTATCGCTGAAGGGGCCATTGAACGAATTGGTTTGGGCAACTCTTTAGTTGAAATCAAGTACGGTGACGGCCAAAAGTACGAAACGCATGAAGACGTGGACGACCACAGTGCCGCTATCCAATTGATGTTGAACCAATTGACTGACTTGAAGATCATCACCGACTTCAACGAAATCACTGGGATTGGTCACCGGGTCGTTGCCGGGGGCCAAGAATTCAAGGACTCCGCCATTATCGATGACGAGGTCTTACAAAAAATCAAGGACTTGTCCGAATATGCCCCACTGCACAACCCAGCCGCTGCTTTAGGCATCGAAGCCTTCAAGAAAATCTTGCCTAATGTCTTGAGTGTGGCCGTCTTTGATACGTCCTTCCACACCTCTATGCCCCAAGAAAACTACATGTACGCCATCCCTTACGAATACTACGAAAAGTATGGTGCTCGTAAGTATGGTGCCCACGGGACTAGCCACCGTTACGTTGCTGGCCGGGCCGCTGCCATGTTAGGCAAGCCATTGAAGGACTTGAAGTTGATCACCATGCACCTGGGTGCCGGTGGTTCTATCACCGCTATCAAGGATGGCAAGTCATTTGACACGTCCATGGGCTTCACGCCACTGGCCGGTATCGAAATGGCGACCCGTTCTGGGGATATCGATGCTTCCTTAGTGGCTTACCTGATGGAAAAGCTGAACATCGACAAGCCTAATGACATGATCAACATCTTGAACAAGAAGTCTGGTTTGATCGGGGTTTCTGGTGTTTCCGCTGATATGCGTGACCTGGAAAAGGTTCAAGCCAAGAACCCACGTGCCAAGTTAGCCCGTGACATGTTCATCAACCGGATCATTCGCTACGTTGGGTCTTACCTGGCTGAATTGGGTGGCGCTGACGCCATCGTCTTCACGGCCGGTGTTGGTGAAAACGACATCATGATTCGTCAAGAGGTTGCCGACAAGTTAAGCTACTTCGGCATTGGCGTTGACCCAGAAAAGAACAACATTCGTGGCGTTGAACGCGACTTGAGTGTTGCCGGTTCTAAGATCAAGACGCTCTTAATTCCAACCGATGAAGAATTAATGATCGTTCGGGACATCGAACGGTTACGGAAATAAGCTTTAAAAAGTGAGGGGCAATAGGCCACTCACGACAGCGACCTCACTGGCATTTTGCGCTGGTGGGGTCGCTTTTTTGCGCCATCTTTTCTCGCGGTTTCACGACCGATTGGCATCTTGCAACAATAGTTGAATACATTTCATCTAAAAACCATGAAAGTGACGCAAAGTGGATTACACTGGGCCAGCAACGCTTTTTAATTTACCGAACCAACCAGTGTCGCTACTAGTATTGCCCCCTTGGACGTGTATAATGAATTTCAACAAAGGGGCGATTAAGATGAAAAAAAGTCAAGTGAATGAAAACCAAGAATTTTCACGGGGCCTTCAGAGTCGTCACGTCCAACTGATTGCGCTGGGGGGCACAATCGGGACGGGGCTATTCCTGGGGGCCGGCCAATCGATTCACCTTGCCGGACCATCCATTGTGTTGGCCTACCTGGTAACGGGAATCATGTGTTTCCTGTTAATGCGGGCATTAGGTGAACTCTTACTCTCGGATTTAAATGCACATTCGTACATTGATTTTATTCAGCGATACCTCGGGGACAACATGAGCTTCGTGGCCGGCTGGACCTACTGGGTCTGCTGGATTACGATTGCCATGGCAGAAATCACCGCCGCGGGGCAATACATGCAATTCTGGTTCCCACACCTGCCACAGTGGGTCACGGGGCTGGTCCTGCTGGGCATCCTGTTGACCTTAAATTCGGTCACGGTCAGTGCCTTCGGTGAAACGGAATTCTGGTTTGCCATCATTAAAATTGTGGCTATCATCGCCTTGATTCTTGCTGGGGCGTACATGGTTGCCGTGCACTACCCAACGCCGGCGGGTCACGCCAGCGTCACGAATTTGGTTTCCGGCGGCTTCTTTGCCAACGGGGCCAAGGGCTTCTTCCTTTCCTTCCAGATGGTGCTCTTCAGTTTCGTCGGCATCGAAATGGTGGGGATGACCGCTTCCGAAACGGCCAACCCGAAGAAGGTCTTGCCTAAGGCCATCAACGAGATTCCGCTGCGAATCATCCTGTTTTACCTGGGCTCTCTGTTAGCACTGATGTCCATCTACCCATGGCAAGCCGTTTCCCCAACCAGCAGTCCGTTCGTGCAAGTCTTCAAGAACGTGGGCATTCAATCCGCTGCGGCCGTGATCAACTTCGTGGTCTTGACGGCGGCGGCCTCGGCCTGCAACAGTTCGTTGTTTACGACCGGGCGGATGCTGTTCTCCCTGACCTACCGGGGTGAGGGGAAGTTTGCCAAGCACATGGGTGTTCTCTCTCATGCGCAGGTCCCAGTCCGGGCGCTGCGGTTCTCAACCGTCGTGATTGCCGTGTCGGTCTTCCTGAACTTCTTGATTCCGGGCCACGTCTTCGCGTTTGTTTCCAGTGTGGCGACAACGTGTTTCCTGTTCATCTGGGGCGCAATCGTTGTGGCACATATTAAATACAAGAAGCAACAGTTGGCGGCCGGTGTCACGACCAAGTCCAGCTTTAAGATGCCGTTCTTCCCTTGGAGCGATTACTTTATCTTGGCATTCCTGGCCATGGTCGGGATTGTTCTCCTGTTCCGGGTGGACACGCTGATTGCATTGCTTGGGTCCATCTTCTGGCTCGCAGCGCTGAGTGTCGGCAAATACCTGAAGGATCGGCGGACAGCTAGTCATCCCGTTGTGGATGATGGCGGGGCCGACGACACCAAAGAAATCTAAATAATGTCAAACAAAACACGTGAGTCTGGAATAAAATTCCAGGCTCTTTTTAATTGAGCTCATCCGCGGGTCAGAGTCAGCGAAAATCCGCTGAAAGTGCTACGATAGGAGTAATATAACGGTTGCTGTTTTGGCTAGAATATCGGGTATTTGGCGGCGCAGGCTTAGGCAAATTGCCAAGCTATGAGCAGCCTAAATGGTTGGACGTTCAGTTAAGTTGGCGACTAAGCTAATAGGGGTGTTTAATGATGAAACAAGTCACGATTGCCGGACAGACAGTGCCCGCAATTGGCATCGGAACCTGGCACATGGGCGACCGCCCAGACCAACGAGAAACAGAAATTGCGGCCATCCGCGCGGGAATCGCTGCGGGGGCGCGGGTCATTGATACGGCCGAGATGTATGGTTCCGGTCGGGCCGAGGACCTAGTCGGGGAGGCGTTGGCCCCCATCGACCGCCAACAGATCTATCTCATTTCCAAGGTGTTGCCAGAGAATGCCTCGCGGCAACGCATGGCCGCCAGCTTGGATGCTAGTTTACGCCGGCTACGGACGGACTATCTGGATCTCTACCTGTATCATTGGCGGGGCAACGTGCCATTAGCCGAAACGGTGGCGGAGCTTCAACGCCTGCAACAGACCGGTAAAATCCGGGCGTGGGGCGTGTCTAACTTTGATATTGACGACTTAAAAGAACTCTGGCAGTTACCCGGTGGTGATCAGGCTGTGGCCAACGAAGACCTGTACCACTTGGGGAGTCGGGGTCTGGACTACGCCGTCTTGCCGTGGCAGCGGGACCACCAACTGCCCCTGATTGCCTATTCACCAATCGCCCAGGGGGATGCTTGGGGCCACCATTTGACCACGAACGAAACGGTCAAGACTCTCGCAGCTCAACGCCACGTGTCGGTCTACCAGATTCTTCTAGCGTGGGTCATTCACCAACCACAAGTCCTGGCGATTCCGCAGACCAGTTCCGTGGCCCATATGACACAGAATGTGGCCGCGGCCGACCTGACGCTGTCGCCGGCTGAATTGGCCCAGTTGGACCAGGCCTTTCCAGCACCAACGACGAAACAACCATTAGATATCTTATAAAAGGGGGAGCACTCATGGAATTTTTTACGTCAGATACCCACTTCTTTCACGAAGACCTGTTGGGGGACAGTGATTTTGCCCCACGGCCCTTTGCGAGTGTGGACGAAATGAATCAAACCATCATTGATAATTGGAACAAACGGGTGGCACCGACCGACACGGTCTATCACCTGGGCGACATTGCCTTGTACTTTACCAAGCCCGCCGTGAAGTCGGATGAGGCCGTCTGAAACGTCCTGTCGCAACTGAACGGCCATTTGGAACTAATCAAGGGAAATCATGACAGCCGCGCCCTGTTCAAATACCTGGCGGCCCATAACCCCATTGAAAACGGCCAACCGAAATTCGCCTTCCACGATGTTGGGGTTTTGATTAAATATGATCACCGGCAGTATTACATGACCCATTACCCAATGATGCTGGGAATCGTAAACCAGATTATCAATTTGCACGGGCATATTCACCATTACGCGGTCCCAGTCAAAGAGAACATCAACGTTGGCGTGGATACGCCAGAAACCCGCTACCTCACCGAACAGGTCCCATTTGGAACGCCATTCTCAACCAGTGAGATTGAAGAAATGGTGGCGGGTAAGGCCAAGGAGTTCCAGGAAAAACAGTAAGTGGTCGTTTAGGACGGTCACGGCTATCAGGTCGGCCAGGCGATGTGGGCGATGCTTGACCGTTTCTCTCCGATGCCGTACGATTGAAATCAGTGTTAAGAGGAGAGAGAATTGATGGAACGGATTACCATTTTGCATACCAACGACCTGCACTCGCACTTTGAGAACTGGCCGCGGATTCGTCGCTACCTGGCGACCACCCGGCAGCAGGCCGAACAAGCGGGGGACACCGTCTACACCTTTGACTTGGGTGATAACATTGACCGCGTCCATCCCGTGAGTGAGGCCACGGTCGGTCAGAAAAACATTGAACTGATGAATCAGATTGGCTACGATGCGGCCACGATTGGCAACAACGAGGGCCTAGGTTTCATGCGCGCGCAGTTGGACCATCTCTATGATCACGCGAATTTCCCGGTGATTCTGGGCAACATTCTGACCGGCGATACGCACGAGCAACCGGAGTGGGCCATCGACCATCAGATTTTCACGACGCCGGCAGGGACTCGCATGCTGGTGTTAGGGCTAACGGCGCCATACCATCTGACCTATCCGTTGGCCGGTTGGTACCCGATTGCCGTCAATCCGGCATTAACGCGGCTCTTGCAGACCTACGCCGGGCAATTTGACGTGTGCGTCTTACTGTCACATTTAGGGTTAGACGTCGACCGGCAGATTGCCAAGCGTTTTCCCGAGGTGACGGTCATCATCGGCAGTCACACGCACCACTTGCTCAAGCACGGCGAGCAGGACAATCATAGCCTGTTGGCCGCGGCTGGCAAATGGGGCCGGTACGTGGGCCGCATTACGCTCGATCTCGAGGACCATCAGCTGAAACGGGGCCAGGCTGGTGTGGTGGAGACGGCGACCTTACCCGAACAGAGTGGGGATGCCGCTGAAATCGGTGGACTCGAGGACTTGGGCAAATCCATTTTGTCCGAGCAACGAGTCGCTAATTTGCCGGTCGCTATGGAGGCTGATCCGGCCGGCCATCCCCGTCTGGTCCAAGAGGGCTTGCACGCGGTGGCGGAGTATGCCGGTACCCAGGCGGCTATTTTAAATGCCGGGCTCTTTCTTCACGATTTACCCAGTGGCGTGGTCAACCAAAATCAACTCCACCAGCTCTTGCCCCACAACATGCACGTGATGAAGATCACGCTGAGTGGCTACGACTTGTGGCGGTTGATTCAGGAATTTGAGCTCGCTCGCCTATTTTTACGGTACTTTCCGCAAAAAGGCATGGGGTTTCGTGGTAAAATCTTTGGAGAGATCAATTATTTGGGTATCGCCTATGACGCCAAGACCCACGAGGTCACCTGGCGGGGCGAACCGCTATCGCCAACTAAGCAGTACACGATTGCGGGATTGGATCATTACTTGTTTATTCCATTTTTCCCAACGATCTCAATCGTGGGTCAGAATCAAATTTTATATGAAGACTTATTACGGGAAGTCTTTGCCAAATATCTGGCGAAGCACTACCCCTTAACTTAGAAACAGAGAGGATGACGACGGTGGATCGCAAAGATTTAGAGGCACTTGTTGCCGAACAAAAAGAAACCCGGGAGCCAGCCGCCGAAGTGGTCCGGGTCGATGAGACACATTTAAACATCAACGGCCATCCCTATGAAGTGGTTGCCGACGTCCGGGACGGATTTGATTTCACGGAATTCTCCCAACGCTTCAGCACCATTTTGAGCAAATTCGACTACATTGTCGGCGACTGGGGCTTCGAACAGCTGCGGTTAAAGGGCTTTTACGCCGAAGACCGTGCGGGCGCCAAGCAGAATCAGATCGATGCCGTGCAGGACTATCTCTATGAATCCTGTAACTTTGGCTGTGCCTACTTTATTCTGCACAATTTGGATGTCAAATCGGCACCCAAGCCCCGGCGGCCAAGACGGCGGCGGAATTCACGGCCAACCAGCTCCAGTAATCAGACGAAGGCCGCGGCAGAAAAGCCAAATAACCAGTCGTCTAAGCGAGAAGCGACGCCAGCTAAAAAGGCGGAGACCGCTGAAAACCATTCCAACGGGAACGGCAATGGTTCACACAACACGCATCGGCGACGGTCACACCGCCGTCACCGCAACACGTCACATCCCTACACGGAAGAACGGCGGCCAGTCGCCAAGCCCACAACGGGCAACGACAAGAAGACGGTCACCGTGGCCTCTGGTGGTCAGGGACGGCGGCACTTTACCATTCGTAAAAAAGAAGATTAGGGAGAGTTGGCAGTGAAAAAGTATCAGGCTTATTTAATCGACCTCGATGGGACCATCTACGCGGGTAGCAAGCGCTATCCCAAAGCAAAGGCGTTCGTGGAGCGGCTTCAGGCGGCACACGTGCCCTTTAAATTTGTGACGAATAACACGACCAAGCTCCCGGTCGACGTGGTGGCGAACCTGGCCGATAACCATGATATTCACGTCACCACGGACAACGTGTATACGGCCGGACTGGCAACGGCAGACTTTTTGGACCGTCGCGCCGGTCAGACGGGCAAACGAACCGTTTACGTGGTGGGTGAAATCGGGCTCAAACAAGCCTTGGCTGCCAAGGGATTTACGGTCGATGAAGACCATCCCGAGTACGTGGTTGTCGGACTAGACAGTGACGTGACTTACGAAAAATTTGCGAAGGCCATTTTGGCGATTCGCAGTGGGTCGACGTTTATTGGGACCAATTCGGATTCCAACATTCCCAAGGCCCGGGGCTTGATGCCCGGTGCCGGGGCGCTGGTCGACATGGTGCGCTACGCCACGCAACAGGACCCGATTTTTGTGGGTAAGCCGGAACCGATTATCTTAAATAATTCCCTGGCTCAGCTGGGCATTGCGGCTGATCAGGCGTTAATGGTAGGGGATAACTACCAGACGGATATTCTAGCCGGCATTCACGCGGGGGTAGATACCCTGTTGACCTATACGGGGGTGTCGACACCGGCACAAGTGGCCCAGCAGGCCATCCAGCCGACCTATACCGTGCCGGACCTGGCTCACTGGGATCTGGAGGCGGGGCCGATTGACTAGGTTAGCACGCTGGGGTGGGTTAACCGCCCTCTTTTTAGCACTGATCACGTTAAGTATCTTCTTAACGATCAACGCCGTGTGGCTGTATCGCTTAGACATTCACTGGTTGGCTATCAGTCAAACGGTCCAGATGTCCGCCCACAAGATCATGCACAATTATCTGCAAATGCTGGCGTACCTGGAACTGCCGTGGGTGACTGACTTAAAAATGAGTGATTTTCCCACGTCATTTACGGGGATGATCCACTTCCATGATGTGAAGAACCTCTTTTTGCTCAATAACGTGGTCCTCGTTCTTAGTGTGGGGCCCGCGGGGTGGTATCTGCACCAGATCAAGCAACGGGCCGAACAGTGGCGTCTCTTGCGGCCGGTCCAGATTGCGGCGATTGTGCCACTGGTGCTAGGGGCGATGCTAGCTGTGAACTTTAACGGCTTCTTCATTGCCTTTCACGAGGTGCTCTTTCGCAACAACGACTGGCTCTTTGATCCGGACCTCGATCCCATCATCAATGCGCTACCAGACACGTTCTTCCTGCACTGTTTCGTGCTGGCGTTCGTGCTGTTCGAGGCGGGACTCGGCTGGTTATACTGGCGGGGCCGCGTCGCCATTAAACGCGCTTAATTGGCAAACTAAAAAGCAGGACTTGAGAAAACTCTCAGGTCCTGCTTTATTTATGTGACAAGAATTTATTTTTTAGTCGTCTTCCGGGAGGCTACTCGGGGTTGACGGGTGACGCCCCTTTAACCAGCCAACAACGGCGGGAATCAGGGAAATCACGATGATGCCTAAGACAACGGCAGAGAAGTGTGCCTTGACGAAGGGGATGTTCCCGAAGAAATATCCACCGCCACAGCAGATGGCAACCCAGGTAAGGGCGGCACTAACGTTGTATTTGAGAAAACGCCGGTAAGGGAATTGGGAGCCAGCAGCCGTGAAAGGCACGAACGTCCGAATGATGGGCATGAAGCGTCCCAAGAAGATGGCCAACGGTCCGTGTTTGCGGAAGAACTTCTCCGACTGGGCCAGCTTGTCCTTGTTGATCAGTCGCCCGAACCACGAGTGACTGGACAGGGCGGCGCCGGCTTTGCCACCCAAGTAGAAGTTGAGTGAGTCGCCACCAACGGCAGCTAGTAGGAAGAGTGCCACGAAGAACCAGATGTTCAACTTGTAGGCGGGGTTCGCAGCGAGGGCCGCCGCGGCAAATAACAGCGAGTCGCCGGGAAGAAAGGGCAGAATCACCGCACCGGTCTCCACGAAAACGATGGCGAAAAGAATGAAGTAGGTGGACCCGCCAAAGGTGTTGACGATGTTCACCAAGTGGTCGTCGATGTGTAAGACGAAATCAATTAAATATCCCATTAAGGGTCTCCTTATGCTAGTGTGAAATTTGTTATGCCTACATTGTAGAAGGTTTTGACCCCACTGTCAGCAGAGTCGGTGAACCTTAACGAAATTATGATATTTGTTGCTAGGCTCGTGGTAACGATGGCCAGCTTACTTAAACGGGGTATCTTGTTCACCAGTATCGTCATGGGCTAGCCGGGCAGCCGCTGCCGCAGCAATGGCCCCGACTAAGTCATCGAGGAAGGTGTGGATGATGCCGGGTTCGTGGGCGTTGAGCTTAGATAGGATTCCAGGCTTGATCCGGTCGATGTACCCGTAGTTGGTGAAGCCAATCGAGCCGTAAATATCTACTATAGAGAGCGCCATGGTTTCGTCCACACCGTAAAGCCCCTCGTCTCGTTCGACAATGGTCTGTAAAGGTTCCATCAGGGTGTGGTGTTCCGCAGCAATGTCGAGTTGAATGCCGGTGATGATGGCATTTTGCACTTCTCGTTTGCTAAGAACGGTTTGCACGCTGGCGAGTGCTTCCTCGGCAGTGAGACCGACGATGTAATCTTTTTGGAGGAAGATGACCAGGTCGGCGATAGCCGCAAGCTCGACGCCTCGTTCGTTAAGTAAGTCAATCGTCCGTTGCTTTAAGGCCGTGGTTGGTTTTGTCATTTAATCAGACTCCTTCGAATTAAATTGTGTTCTCTTAGTATAACACCGTGGCTGTCAGTTGCATTTTTGACGGTTGGCGGTGATAATAGATAAGCAGATAGTGTTTTGAAAAGATATGGAGGATAATTATGACAAAGTTTCCACAAATTGATTTGGCTAACGCCAGGGGTCCACAAGTAACGATTGAAACGTCCATGGGGACCATTCAGCTGCAACTCTTCCCCGAACAAGCACCAAAGACAGTTGAAAACTTTGTGACCCATGCCAAGGCCGGTTACTATGATGGCTTGACGTTCCACCGGGTCATTCCTAACTTTATGATTCAAGGTGGCGATCCAACCGGTACGGGTATGGGTGGCGAAAGCATCTGGGGTCAACCGTTCGAAGATGAATTCTCACAAGAGTTATACAACTTGCGTGGGGCCGTTTCAATGGCCAATGCGGGTCCCAACACTAACGGTAGCCAATTCTTTATCGTGCAAGATAAGGATATGACGGAACAGATGCAGGCTCAGATGAAGGACGCGGGTTTCCCAGAAGAAATCGTCGATGCTTATAAAGACGGTGGGACCCCTTGGCTGGACTTCCGTCACACGGTCTTTGGTCAAGTTATCGCGGGGATGGACGTTGTTGACGCCATTGCCAAGGTCAAGACGGATGCGAGTGATCAACCCGCAACGCCTGTTACTATGGACAAAGTCACGGTTACAGAAGCCGAATAGGCGAGAACCAGATGATTAGTGAGGAGGGCACGACTATGCCGTTTCAAATTGGTCAACGGGTGACCGGCCACATTACGGGCATTCAGCCTTACGGGGCGTTTGTCAGTTTGGGCGGTCATCGTCAGGGTCTCATTCATATTTCTGAATGTCATTGTGGGTACGTGAAGGACATTCACGACTATTTAAAGGTCAATCAGGAAGTGAACGTTGTTATTCTGGACATTGATGAGTTCACGGGAAAAATCAGCTTGTCGTTACGGTGCCTTGAGCACGTGGCGTATAGTCCGGAGCCCCTGGAACATCAACACCGACATTACTGGACGAATCACCGCATTAACATTGGGTTTAAACCAATTGCGGATCGGCTAGAAGGCTGGAAGTCCGAGGCCTCACAGCGCTTAGATCAAGAACAAGCTTCCTCTTAGGGGGAGGCTTTTTATTTTATTTGCAATTAGTGCTTGACCTACCTGGAGATGATTGGTAAGATATTACCTGTTGCTGATTTGAGACGAGCAATGCATAAATAACAGGTTCTTGAATAGTTAATCAAAATTTGAAATTTATGCTTGACGTGTTAAATCGTAACTGATACAATGATTTATGTTGTCAAGACGTGCCAATCACGTCGAATTCATTTCTTTGGATGTTGAATAAATATTCAGGAAGTTGAAAAAAGATGTTGACACGATTTAAACGACATGATATACTTTAAAAGTTGTCACGGAGCGATTGCTTCTTATGACAACTTGGTAGACCTTTGAAAACTGAACATTGTTTCGACAAACCAAATATGTGTAGGGCGGTTTGGTACTTGGTATCAAACCCAAACAATATTTGCGAAGTCAATTCGCTTTTATAACAAATAAAGTAACAACAATCGATGAG
>NZ_BOLM01000009.1 GCF_016861605.1 Levilactobacillus wangkuiensis | reverse complement strand
TCACTACCACTATAAAGTAATAGAGGCATAAGAGCATCCCGTCGGATAACTCTTATGCCTCTAAGCTTAGTATTTTTCTTAACTGAGAAAAGTGGAAATGGGGGATGAATATGACCGCCAAAATCGTGTATTTGGAACAGACTGTTCCGGATAATACTACCACGCAAGAACACAATCTATTTATGCTAGACTATCCCGTTTATCAGGTCGAAGCCAATGGCCAGTTAACGCCGGTGTTGAGCACGTGGGGCAAAGTGCTCTCCATCATGATCGATAAGAAAGACCGGTTTAAAATTTTCTTCACGTCGGGGCGGACCTTTGTCCTAGGGAGCAAAAAAATTATGGCTTATGATACGGATGCGGATGGCCTGGATTCAGTGACGCGGATTCACAGCCACGGCTACCAGTTTGCTTCGGAACACCCCACGCTAGTTGCCCAGTCCAGCGCGCAATTGCGCTCGGTCTTTCCTAATATTCGGGTGTTACAGGAAATTCCTCGCGAATACGTCGTCATTGACTGTGAGTTTGGGATTCTCTTTCGCACGCAACGAACGGGCGATCACATCGCCATGGATCGCACGACCATTGATGGTGAGAAGGCGGGGATTTTTCAGCTGGCCGCGTTGGGGTACCGGGGAAACCAGCCCCTGGACATTTATTTCAATCGCTATTTTGACCACCCCGCTTTTGCCGCGGAAATGAAACTGCGCGGTCTCAAAGAAACGGGGACATCCTTGGCCGATTACGAGCAGCAGGCCCGACCGCTGACCGTATTGAAGGACTTTATCCAACAGGTTTTACGGCGGCAGTTACCGCTTGTTTTCTGGGACCAGGGCAATGATCTACGCTTGCTCCGCCACACGCTAGCGGTGAACCTGCCGTATTTAGCAGAAGAGGACCGGGCGGCATTGATGGCGCCACTCTGCGTGTTTGACGGGAGCCTGTACACCAATCAGGTCATTAACCGCAGTAATCATCAGAAGGATACCCACCATTTCTTACCGTTAAATGGCATTGCGGGCCTGCTGAATATCTTTAACCCCAAGCAACACAACGCCTTGTGGGATGCCCAGACCACCCATTTTGTGATCGACGAATTGGCCCGCATTAAGCAGGCTGATCCGGTGGTTATCCAGGAACCCCGGCCGTTAGCGTCACCCATTCTGCAATTGCCAACGGTGGTTTCCGTGCCCATCGCGCCCCAGCCAGCCAGTCAACCGGCAGCAACCACTTTACGCCAGTTGCGAGCAGCGGGGCAGACCTATCGCGAGATTGCCGACCGCTTCGGCCTCAGCACCAGTACGGTATGGCGGGCAGTGAAACGGCGTGAAGGGGTTCGGTAAAGCACCCGTCAGTCCTGCCAAGAACTGGTATTCCTTTAACATTAATTAATTTATAAGGCCTGGAACGTTAATTTTTACGAAAAGGCCGTATAATGAAAACAGTTCAAGGGATAAGGGGATTGATGAATGATGGGAAGATGGCAACCGCTACGGGGATTGTGGCGGATTAATCAGCGAATGGAACAGTGGCGAGCCATGCGGGCGATTAAAGAGGCGTTACGAGTAGCGTACCCCTTTATTTTAGTGATGACCTTAGTGGACGTTGTCGGTCAAAGTTTTTTAGCCTCCAGTGGCTTTTTTTACCAAATTTATCACATTGGGAGTTGGCTGCCTGGCATCGACTTGTGGCAGCAGTTCTTCCAGGCGTTAAGTCTGGTCGTTAACGGTGTGGTGGCGGTCATTGTGGCCTTCACGACCGGTCATTATTTAGCACGCACCTACCGTGGAGATGCCCTAGCAGTTGGTGTGATGAGTGCGCTAGCCTTTCTATCGCTCAACGTGAATTACGATATGCTGGGGATGCCTAATTCTGAGAGCGAAGGCATGTCGTTATTTGTCGAGAACAATTTAGGCCCACAAGGGATCTTTTTGGCCATTGTCGTTGGTCTGGCAGTCGGATGGTTGGGGAGTCATTTAATGGCGAGCCTAACGAATTGGCAGCAACGCCATCCCCGTTTCGGTCAGATGTCCTGGGCCAGCCGGGTCGCGTGGCCGACCATTTTCGTGTTAATCATAACAGTTGCTTTGGGGTATGGTTTCAGTTGGTTCACGGATGGTGGGATGAATGATCTGGTCTATCAGGCACTGAGCGCAGTCGTGGTGAATCCCGGTCACCGGGGCTTCATGATTTTAGGCATCACGACGTTGAGTAATATCTTATGGTGGCTGGGTTTTATTGGCCCCGTTTCACTGGCTGGAAACAGTTCGGTGACCTCTCTGCAGAACCTGGCCTACGCCGTTCAGCATGGGTCTGGTTGGGACGCGCCCAATGCCGTGACGCTTCATACCTTGGGTGATGCCTACGCTAACTTCGGGGGTGCCGGCATGACGCTGGCCCTGTTGATTGCGATTGGTTTGGTCTCCAAGCAAGCTAGTTACCGGCGAGTAGCAGGCCAGACTTTCTTGCCCAATTTGGTTAATTTGAATGAACCCACGCTACTGGGGTTGCCTGTTTTGTACAATCCCATCCTGTTGATTCCCTTTCTAGTAGCGCCCGCAGTGAACATTGTGTTGGCCTGGTTTGCCATTACCTGGAAGCTGGTCCCGCCAATCGTGTATCCGGTGCCACGGACGACGCCGGGACCACTGATTGCCTTTCTGGGTACCGGCGGAGATTGGCGCGCCTTGTTACTTAGTCTGGTGTGCTTGACTATTTCGGTCTTGATCTATATCCCATTTGTTCGGTTACTGAATCACGAAGGGGGCGAGGACCATGCGGCATAGTTGGTGGCGATGGCTTCTCGGGGTGATTGCCGTGCTGGTGATCTTTCTTCCTAGTGTGGGCTGGATGCAACAGCGCATCACGCAATATAAAACAAACTATCGAACGCCCTTGAACCCGACCATCATGGTCCCGGGGTCGAGTGCGAGTCAAAATCGCTTTGATACACTGATTACGCAGTTGCGTAAAGAAACTAAGGCTAGTCATAGTGTGCTAAAGGTCAAAGTGGCCGAGAACGGCCAAATTTCCTACACCGGGTCGATTCGGCAGGGGGATAATCAACCGTTTATTGTGATTGCCTTTGAAAATAATCGTGATGGCTATGAGAATATTAATAAGCAAGCTAAGTGGTTATCGCTGGCGATTAAAGATTTGGTGAAAACTTACCACTTCAATCATTTTTCGGCGCTGGGTCATTCTAATGGTGGGCTGATTCTCAGCCTATTTCTAGAAAAGGACTTCCCGCAGATCAAGCACGTGGCGATTGATAAACTGATGACCATCGCGACACCGTATAACATGGAGTCCGATAGTACAACGACCCGAACGGCGATTCTCAAAGAGCTGGTCGCGGGCCGCAGCAACTTGCCAAAGAAGCTAACCGTGTACTCTGTAGCGGGAACGGAAAATTATTCCAGCGACGGCACGGTGCCAGCAAACAGCGTCAATCAGGGAAAATACGTCTTTCAAAATCAGGTGGCGCACTATACCCAGATTACCGTCACCGGGGATGATACGACTCATTCGGACCTGCCACAAAATAAGCAGATTGTCTTGTTGATTCGGCAATATCTCTTGCAGGAAAACTTGCCGGCCAAGGATCGGTATCAACGGCCCAGCAAGAACCAGCAACGTTCCATTACCGGGGAGACCGGTCTGCCTTAAAGGTTTGGTATAATGGAAAAAAACGGTGGGGGTCTTCTCGGTGAATTTTCGACAACTAGAATATTTTTTGGCGGTCGCCAATGCTGGTCAGATTACGGCAGCGGCGCAACAGCTGCATATGGCCCAGCCGCCACTGAGCTATCAGTTAAAGCAGTTAGAAACGGAGATGGGTGTGACCCTCTTGAACCGTTCAGCTAGTGGCACAACGTTGACGCCCGCGGGACAACTCCTGCGAGACTATGCGCAACAGCTGGTCGATCTCAGAGACCGGGCAGACAGCCAGGTGCGGTCGCTGGGACAAGGACTAGCGGGCGTGTTGTCGGTCGGCGTGATTTCGTCGTCGATTGGGGCAACACCGAACGCCAAGCTGCGCACCCTCACGCGCCATTACCCCAAGGTTCAGATTCGCTTGTTTGAGGACAACACGTATGGCTTGATTGATCGGTTAGAAAAACATCTAATTGATGTGGCTATCGTGCGGACGCCCTTTACGGCACCGGGATTGGCCAGTAAGGACCTGGCTACGGAGTCGATGGTGGCCGTGGTGCCCAAGAAGTATGACCACTTTCCGGCGGCCACGTTAAAGGTCGAGGACCTAGCGACCGTTCCCCTGATTATTTACCGGCGATTCGAGCACCTGTTCCAGGCCACCTTCGCTGAAAAGCAAATGGCACCGTTCATTGCTTGTACCTGTGACGATGCCCGAACAGCGGTCCAGTGGGCCGAGTCTCGGATGGGGGTGGCAGTCGTGCCACAGTCGGTGGCAGAGCAGACGAGTGGCCTGCAAACCAGTGTCCGACAAATTCGGTATCAACCCTGGCGCACGACCCTGAAGTTGGTTTGGCCAGAACAAATCACGCCCAGTCCGCTCCTTCAGCGGTTTATCGACAGCTACTGAGGCTAAGGTCGCGGTGTTCTAGCATATGTTAAATACAAAATAAAAGAAGTTGCCATACGATTTTTGTATGGTAACTTCTTTTGCTTATGAAAGCGATTGTAAGCCTGAACGTTTCCCATTAGTTAAGGGTGGAAATTGGCTGAAAACTGTTGGGATTAAGAAAAACATTATATTTAACACTACACAAATTGAAAGATATAATTTCATAAACGTTGGTATTAAGCCAGCTTCAAATGTGAAACAATTAACAATCAGACAGTGAATTATTCCCTGGCAAACTTGCCGCCATCCCCACAAAGGTTGATAATCGGTTAAGTAAATTGATGAAGGAGGCATTAGTCACTTATGATTCATACAGCCATTATTATGTTGGCCGTGGGTATCTTCGCCGGAATTGCCGGGGCCATTTTAGGTATCGGTGGTGGGATGATCATCACGCCAATCTTAACCCTTGGGATGGGGTTAAACATTAAATACGCGATTGGGGCCAGTATCATTGCTGTTATCGCCACTAGTTCAGGCTCAACCATCGCCTACCTGCGCGATAATGTGTTAAACCTGCGGGTCGCCATGTTCTTGGAAATTGCGACGACCATTGGGGCCATCGTGGGGGCCTTGTTAACCGGGGTCTTGGATCCCAAGTACCTGTACTTGTTGTTCGGATGTTTACTCGTTTTCTCCGGGTGGAACATGTACCGCAAGCTACGGCGCGGGTCCGAAGTCTTACAACGGGTTGAACCGGATAAGATTGCGGCTAAGTTGAAATTAAATGGAACTTACTTTGATAAGGCCGAAATGAAAGATATTGATTACCAGGTTGAAAACGTGCCTGCCGGTTTTTCCGTGATGTTTGGGGCCGGAGTCGCTAGTGGGTTACTGGGCATTGGGTCCGGGGCCTTCAAGGTGATGGCATTGGATACCTTCATGAAGATGCCACTGAAACCTTCCAGCTCAACGTCCAACTTGATGATGGGGGTTACGGCGGCAGCGAGTGCCACGGTGTACTTCTTTAACGGCGCGATTTTACCAGGGATTGCCGTTCCCATGGCCTTAGGAATCTTGGGCGGTGCCGTGATTGGTTCACGGATCATGCAAGTTCTGCCAGCACGGTGGATTCGGATCGTCTTTATTCCAATTATCTTGTACATTGGATTTGAAATGTTATTTAAAGGATTGGGGGTTCACTTCTAATGGCACCAAAACCAGCAACGACCGCCAGAGAAATGGCACAGGTCGAAACCATTATTGGGCGAATTCTTCAGGTCGGCGTTATTTTCTCCGCCATTGTGATGTTGATTGGCTTAGCCTTGTTCCTGGTCACCGGTTATTCCGGATACGAAGGGGATTTCGTGCCCCGACAAATGGGGATGATCTTGGCCGGCACGTGGCAATTAAAGCCCTACGCCATCATGATGCTTGGGGTGTACTGCCTGATTTTAACGCCCGTTTTGCGGGTCGTCGTTTCCATCTACGCCTTTTATAAAGAAAAGGATCACCTGTACGTGGCCATCACCACGTTAGTGTTAATTATCTTACTCATCGCCTTAGCGATTGGGGTTAAAGGATAAGCCACAGAATAGAAGAATGTGTGAAGCTCGGGAGGTGACTCTCGGGCTTTTTTTATGGAAAAATGAGCTGGTAAAATCAAGTCGCAAATCAAGTGACAGTTGGCCCGGTTATGCTAAACTAAAAGGTAAGCAGATTTTCAGAAACGAGAGGCGACTCACCGTGGGAACACGTAAGACCGAGCAATGGCGGCGGAATTTAGCCGTCTTGTGGTTAGGGACATTTATTGCTGGCATGGGATTCAGTGAAATCATGCCATTTATTTCGTTATACGTCGATGACCTGGGGACGTACACCAAGGGCCAGCTGACCATGTATAGTGGATTGACGTACGCGGCGACCTTCTTTGTGATTGCCGTGGTCTCACCGTTATGGGGCAAGTTGGCGGATCGGAAGGGCCGAAAACTCATGCTGCTCCGGTCCTCGTTGGGGATGGCTGCTGTCATTGGATTGATGGGGTTCGTGACCAACGTTTGGCAGCTGATTGGCCTGCGTTTTTTACAAGGCTTCTTCGCGGGGTACATCCCCAATGCCAGTGCGCTGATTGCGTCGGAAACGCCGAAGGAAAAGAGTGGTAATGCCCTGGGTATCCTGACGACCGGTTACGTGAGCGGTAATTTGATTGGTCCGGTGTTGGGTGGTATCCTGGCCCAGGTCTTTTCGATTCGGTGGACGTTTATCCTGACCGGGATTTTCCTAATTATCGTGTTTTTCCTGAGCGCAACGCTGGTTCACGAACACTTTACGCCCATCAGTAGGGAGCGCCAGGCGCAGGCCGGTTTTTTCCTGAAACAGGTGAAGAATCCGACCCTCATTGTGGTGTTATTGGTCTCGACCATGTTTATTCAAATGGGCAATAATTCCATTACCCCAATCATTAGTCTGTACGTCCGACAACTGATGCATCATACCGGCCCCATCACGCTGGTTGCCGGGATCATCGCGGCCTTGCCAGGAATTTCAACCTTGCTGGCGGCCCCGAAATTGGGTGAGTACGGCGACCGGCACGGGACGCAACGCGTGTTGGTATTTGGCTACGTCTTTGCCGTCTTGATGTACTTCCCTCAAGGCTTCGTGACCAGCGTTTGGCTACTCGGTATTTTCCGGTTTATGATTGGGATCTCGGACGGGGCCCTGTTCCCGGCGGTGCAAACGATGTTGACGAAGAATGCACCGCAGTCGTTGACCGGGACGGTCTTCAGCTGGAACCAATCCTTCCAGGCCCTCGGCAGTATGCTGGGTGCCATGCTGGGTGGGGTGGTCGCCAACTGGTTCAACTACAACGGCGTCTTTATGTTTACCGCCTTGACGCTGTTATTAAATTTCTTATTACTAGCGTGGTTGGTGCCCGAGATGCGGCAATGGCACAAGCGGCCCGCTAAAAGGAGCATAAATTAATGGCTAACGAGAACTTACCCGCACAGTTTCCCAACGACCCAACTTCATTGAAGGCTATCGACCAGTTTCGGTCGTTGATGTTGAATTACCGAAGTGCGGTTCAGGTCGTTGAAACCAAGATCCACTACCTTGATCAGGAATATCAAATTCAAAATGGCCACACGCTGGTCGACAGTCTCCAGTCACGCATCAAGTCGCCGGAGAGTATCCTTGAAAAGGTGCAGCGCAAACACCTGGACCTTAACCTGCAGACGCTACCGGACCGGATGCATGACATTGCTGGTATCCGGGTCATTGTGCGTTTCGAGGATGATATTTTGTCCATGGAACGGCGACTGGAGAAACAACCCGATATTAAAATTTTGAATCGCAAGGATTACGTCTCAAAGCCTAAGCCCAACGGCTATCGGAGTCTCCATCTGATCCTGGCGGTGCCTGTCTTTTTGGCGGCCGGCGTCCAAGAGGTCACGGTCGAGGTTCAGATTCGGACGATTGCCATGAATTTCTGGGCCTCACTCGAGCATGAATTGAGTTACAAAAAGAACGTGCACCACCAAGATGAGCTACGGCGTGAACTGATTGCCAAGGCCGAGCTGGTGCATCAGCTGGACCAGGACATGAATGGCATTAAGAATCAGATTCGTGCGGAAGAGAATATTTAGTGTGATTTTAAGGGGGTTCGACAGCCAGTCGGGGGTGCTTTTGACGTGGGAAAACGGTGCATTTGTCTGCTAAAGTAACCGTTTTCGTGATAAACTTAACTTATGAAGGGAGCGGATCATATGTTACGAAATAAAGTGATGACCGTTTTAGCCGTTAGCGCACTGGGACTAGGGTTTGAAGGCCTTATCCAGGCACCACAACCGGCGGCCGCTAAGCAGAGCGTTTACCAGAAGATTCCCAAGCGTTACCGGGGGACTTGGAAGCTCAAGCATTCGACGGGTCGCGTGAAAAAGGGCAGTCAGCTGAAGATTAAGGCGCGGGTCTTTAAGAGTGATTTCGGTACATACAAGGACAAGCAATTAGGCGTTCACATTGGTAAGAAGGTCGGCAAGAAGTACGTGTCCGTCTTCCAAATCGCCAATGGCAAGCAGGTTGGCGAGTACAATGTTTTGCGCCGGACGCATTATAAGAATCGGGTCGCACTGAAGTGGACGTTCAACACCTCAACCGCCTACTACGTCAAAGCCAAGTAACGGGTTAACCTTGCCGTTGTCATGGTCGCCGGGCTGGTGAAAACTGGGCCTGGTCGCGTCCGTTCCCGGCGGCGCGCTCAAGGCGCCCTGCTGTGGGGGCGGTTCCAGCCAAAGGGCGGGCTTCCACCTCAACTTTGAGCCTGAGGTGCGGTCTCAAAGGTTGCCCCGTGGGCTAGGCTGGAACAAAACTCCAGCCAAGACCACCGACACAGCTGGTCACCTTGGCGCGCCTCTGGTCACTTCCACGACCGGCCCAGGTTTCCCAGTCCTCCAGCTGACACGGGTTTGACCTGTGGCTGCGATTGGGTCTTGAGGTGGTTGGTGCTGGCTAGAACGTTCACGCCGTTCGCAGTTGAGGCACGTTCTAGCAGTTGTTCTGTTCCGACGTGTACCTGTTCCAACGCGCCATTGTTTTCAGCACGTCACGCCAAGTTTCTTTGTTAAGTTACCTTGCCAAACGGTTTCCTAGTACCCAAACTCTGCTCATCTAGTGATACGCTAAATGGTGAGGGGAGTGGATAGCTATGCTAAAACAATTATTCATGACGACAATTGCTGCGACCACTTTTGGCTTGGGGGCCACCATGTTGACGGCACCTCAGCCAGCCGCTGCGCAGAGCGTTTATCAGTCGGTGCCACAGGCTTATCGGGGGACTTGGAAACTAAAGCACGCCACTTGGTCAGCGAAAAAGAATCTCAAATTAAAAATTACCGCGCGCTCGTTTAAGAGTCAGTTTGGGTCTTATGCGGGCAAGGAACTAGGGGTCTATCAAGGCAAGCACAGCATCTCGGTCTTTAAGATTGCCGGGGGCATGCAAGTGGGGGCGTACAACAACCTGCAACGCACGCGCTACCAGCAAAAGCCCGCCCTGAAGTGGTCGTTTAACGGCCAATCGATGACCTATGTTCGGGCACGGTAAATCAGTTGATACTTAGAACGACAAAGCGCCTGGGGTAATTCCCAGGCGCTTTTACGGCTTACTTCTGTATGGCTGAAACGTGTGCCAAGAGGCAATCAGTTCCGCTCTTTTTCACATCAAAAAAAGCCTCAGCATCAGCCAAGGCTCCGTTTATCGATCAAGCTTAACGTGACTTTTTATCACTGGAAGCTTGGTTATCACGGCTAAGTAGCGTGATTCCGTTGACCGCAATCACAGCGACTACTGCCATCCAGATCCCAATTTTCATGGGTTCCCAAGTCATTTGTTCCAACGTACCACCGATGTAACCCATAACTTCGCCGAAGATAACGGACCAAAAGATCACGACTAAATTAGATTCAAGCCACTTCACACGTGTCACCTCACAATCGTTATTAGTTTACCACGATTAGTCCTTCAACGGGTAATTAAGTTTGCGCTCGCAGGTAATTTTATCACCAATTTATTGCGTGGCCTAACGGAGCGTGGTCGTCTGTGTTGCGATTGGTGGCGTTTTCTAGTATACTGTATGAAATATGAATTAGAGATGGTTGAAGCGAGTGCTTTCAAGAACGGCGTCCTCCTTGGGTTGGGGGGACCGTTTTATGGCGGTCGCTTTTTTCGTGCGAGGGAGGAAACTTGTGGAACTATTAAAAGACTTAACGTTAATCTTATTGGCAACAACCGTGGTGGGTCATTACTGTACCCGTATCGGGATTCCGGCCGTCATCGGCCAACTGCTAGTGGGAGTCCTGGTGGGACCGGCCATGTTGGGCTGGATCTCACTCAGTCACTCACTGGAAGGCTTTGCGGAAATCGGGGTCATCATCCTGATGTTCATCGCCGGTCTCGAAAGTGATTTACAACTGTTGAAACGCTACCTGAAACCCAGCGTGTTGGTCGCCCTCATGGGGGTGTTGATTCCCGTGTTGGGGACGTACGCCGTGGGGATGTTTTACAACCTGGGCGTCACGGAAAGCTTATTTATCAGTGTGATTTTCGCCGCGACCTCCGTTTCAATTTCCGTGGAAGTCTTAAAGGAAATGAACGCGTTAAACAGTCGCGAGGGGACCACAATCTTGGGGGCCGCCGTGGTCGATGACGTGTTGGCCGTTGTGATTTTGAGTGTGCTGGTCAGCACGACCGGGACCGCCGTTGGCGAGAGCGCCGCGCAGTCTAGCAGCCTCTTACTGACCACAATCGAACAGGTGATTTACTTTGCGGCCATTTACTTGGTGGTCCGCTGGTTAGCGCCTTACATGGCCAAAATTGGCGAACGCTTATTGATTCCCATGGGCCCAACGCTGATGGCCATCATCCTGTGTTTCGGAATGGCCTACGTGGCCGAACTCGTTGGCCTAAGCGATGTGGTCGGGGCCTTCTTCGCCGGTATCGCGATTTCCCAAACGACGGCACGCTCCACGGTCGACCGGCACATTGAACCCGTCGGCTACGCGCTGTTCATCCCCGTGTTCTTTGTCAGCATTGGGTTGAACATGGACTTCAATGGTTTGGGCAAACAGATTGGGTTCATCCTAGTCCTAACGGTCGTGGCCGTGCTGTCCAAACTGATTGGTGCCGGGAGTGGGGCCAAACTGGCCGGCTTCTCCTGGGGCAGTTCCGCCGCAGTGGGTGCCGGGATGGTGTCTCGGGGTGAAATGGCCTTGATCATCGCACAAATCGGGTACGCGGCCAAGCTGATGTCACCGGTTCGCTACTCGGCAATCGTGGCGGCAATCATTATCGCGACGCTGTTGGCACCGTTCCTGTTGCGGTGGACGATGGATCGCGTGCACCATGGGGAAGTCGACCGCTCCAAAGTCCGCCCGTCCGAATAAAACTATGGTCTTTGTTGGCGCCTCCGGGCTGGTGAAAATGGGCCGTGACGCTGTGGGCGCACGTCTGGAGCCGAAAGGCGGTCTCCAGACTTACTTTGAGCCGAAGATCACGTCTCAAAGATAGTAGTTGCCTAAGCGGGAAACCCGCTAAGGCAACTTCCACGGCTGAGCCCATTTTCACCAGCCCTGCGGCTGAGACTCGTTTGATTCGTGGTCGGCTGTGTCGGTGTTCCACTCTCTTTATTGAGTAGAGAGTAGAGACTTTTGCTGACGCTGCTGGTCACTTTCACGACTACCACTAAGGAGTTGAAGGCCATGCTACATCGTGAAAACAGAATCCGTCAGTATCATACCAGTTCGGCTGCGGATTTGATTAAAGAAATTATGGAATTTTACCAGATTACGCAAACTGATTTAGCTGACCGATTAGGGGTTAGGGTTAGTCAAAAGAATATTTCTGAAATTTTAACACGCAAAAGATTTATTAACGAAGTAGTGGCATTAAGAATTGAAACTGTTATGGGAATCTCTAGTTCACTATTGTTGGAATTAGATGCAAACTTTAAGTTGCGTCGAGCTAAAGAAGCTGTTGAAAAGTCTACGCCGAAGAACCCCTCTGACAAATTTCTTAAACGATATGATTGGGTAACAGCCTGATTTTCAAAAGCTGAAAGGGTTCAACTTATTAACAAAAATACAATTCAACCGAATGAGTCAACCATCAAATTAACTTGGTGGTTGGTTCATTTTTTGTTCCAAATTTTCACCGTTTCCCATCCTTAGGGAATTGCCTACTTGTCGGTAACGGAAAATGTGATACACTGCAATTGTAAGAGTTTTCACTACAGATTGGAGTGCCCGTCATGTTCCAGACCATTCTAACGGCCGTGATGTTGTATACCGCCACCGCCGTTGACCTGCTCGTCATCCTCTTGATTTATTTCGCCCACGTCAAAGACAAACGCCAGTACCTGGACATCTATTTGGGCCAGTACCTGGGATCCGTGGCGTTGATTTTGATGAGCCTCTTTTTCGCGTTCGTGCTGCACTATGTGCCCGAAAAATGGTTGTTGGGCTTATTGGGATTAATTCCCATCTACTTTGGGATTCGGGTCTGGTTCGTTGAAGATTCCGGAGAGGCCAAGGCGAAGGAACGCCTGCATAGCAAGGGCCTCAGTAAGTTGACCGAGACCGTGGCTATTGTGACCATCGGGAGCTGTGGGGCGGACAACCTCGGACTGTTCGTGCCGTACTTTGTGACGCTGACCCACCAACAGCTCATCGTGACGCTCATCGTCTTCCTGATCATGATCTACTTGCTGGTGTTCACGGCGCAGAAGATTTCCTGCCTGCCGGGGGTCGGCGAGTTCATCGAGCGCTACAATCGCTGGGTCATTTCGGTCATCTATATCGGCCTGGGGCTCTTGATTATTTTGGAAAATGGCACGATTCCACAGCTATTTAAATTTTTGTAAACGAAAAGCTGACACTAACCTGTGAAGGGTTAACGTCAGCTTATTTTGGTTAAAAATGATGTTGATTGGCTAAATCTTCTTCGCGTCTTTTCAGGGGCCGTTGCCATTCCACCGTGAACCACAGGAGGAGGAAGATAACGAAGCTGGCCAAGCTAATGGTCATGCCCAACTTCAGTCCTGGCGTGGTGTAGTGCAGGACAACGTGGTTCTTACCCGGCTTGAGCGGCACGCCAATCATTCCCGGATAGTTGTGGTGTACGGGAACCAGGGATTGCGCGTGTGTGGCTGATTGGATGGCGACTGGCTTGCCGTTAACCGTTGCCGACCAGCCCGGTGTCTTCGGAATCGCGACGTAAAGCAGGTTGCGGTCCGTGGTCCCCGTGACGTCCCCGGACAACCAGGAGACGCCGCTGTTGGCCCGCAACTTGAACCGTTGTTGCTTCAGGCTATCGGCCAGTTTGACGTATTTACGCTCGTTCATTGAGGCAAACTGGTTGGTGTAGCCCGCCAGTGGCGTCTGAGTGATGTAACTGATTTTCAACACATCGCCCTTGGTGAACCAGCCCAATTTTGCCAAATACCGGTAACCATCGGCCTTGATCATGGGTCTAACCGAACGGCCGTTGACCGCTAGACTCGAGTAGATCATCGCGTTGGCCGGTGAATAACCGTGCAACAGGCCGGTCGCGTTGACCCGCACCTTAAACGTTTGGACAAAGCGTTGGCCCGGCATTTCGGTTGAGCCGGCAACCCGTTTCAGGTCGTCCTCGTGGGCGCGGTGGGTCGTGACGCTCAAGACCTTCACGGGCGCCAACGTATTCTTAGGCGCATCTAAGGCCGCCAGAATACGCTGCTGGTTGATCAGCGCCGCCTGGTCATCCAACTGAAGCTTGCCAAATTTCTGCGGCACTGCGAAGCCGAAACCGGCGTACGTATCCAGCAATGAGATGGGGTCTTTGTGTTTAGCGTTCAGCCGATATTTAACGCCCATCAGCGTGTCACTCAGACTAGTATAGCCCTGGGAACTGATCCGCCGCACGTTGGGACTGAAGTAGCCGAGGTCGTGTTGGAAGACCCGGGCCTGCTCGTTCAGCGTAGAGCTGTAGTAGCTGACGCCGGGATAATTGAACATGATGGCGTCGTTGTAGTGGTTGTAAACACCTTCATAGGCCCGGCCGATTTGCGAATGGCTGAAGTCGATGCGGTGCAGGTTGGGCTTCGGTTTGGCAGCCGTCACCCGGTTGAGGGTCGCAGCGTCCTTTTGATAGTATTTTTCAAACTTAGGCTGAGACCCCCATTCCATGCCCTGCGTGGCGATTAGGAAGGTGCCACCCAGTTCAAATGAAATCAGGATGCCCATTAATCCCAGCCGAATCGGGCGCCACTCGGTGATAAAGAGCAGCATCGTGTTGAGTAACAGGAGTCCTAACGCCGGCCACAGCAGGTGAAAGGCCGGTTGACTCATGACGTACAGGTCGTGATTGTAGCTGGGCAACAAATGGTCCCAAACGGTCGGAATCACCTGAGCGCTCAGAAACCCAATGACCAGTAAACCCGCGGCCCAGACCAGGGCGAGGACCTTTTGCGGGTCATTCATCGACTGGGACGGGTGCGTTTGCCAAGCCCGGTAGGCCGTCGTCAATGCCAGAAACGTAAAGAAGTAGACGTTGCGGTACGGGAAGCCAGCGGGCTGTTGGAACATGTGCCAGGTGGTGTTCAATACCGTGACGAATAGGCCTAGTCCCATGACAATTAAGAGCCACATCGTTCGCTTCTTTTCCACCGCGTGAATCTGGGGGGAGACGAAGTAGACGATGAGTAGCAGAAACATCAGGGTGCCCATGAACAACGACGGTGCATGGTATAAATGGGACGCGTAGGTGCTGGTCCCCGGCGCAAACTGGGCGAGCACTTCCGGTCCGAACATCGGCGTGGGCAAGTAATTGTTGATGAAGAAATTACTCTTTCCGGTCAGTAGCATCCCCATCGCTGTTGGAATCAGGACAATCATCGACATTCCACCGGCAACCAAGGAACCAATCGTAAATTGGCGAATGGCGGGCCAGTGCATGTGCCAAACGTCCTTGAATGGCGTCGCGTTTGGTTGATGTTCAATGATTAAGTAGATAAAGTACATAACTGAAAATAGGCAAGTCATATAACCCATATAGTAATTGCTGATAATGGTGACGGTTAAGCTAACCGTGTACAGGCCATAGCGGTGCAGGCTGACGATGCGGTGTAGGCCCAAAGCCACCAGTGGCAGCCAAATCAGGGCGTCTAACCACATCATGTCGTAGAAGTACATGCTAACGAACCCGCACAGGCTAAAGGCCGTGGTGAACAGTAACATGGACCAGCCGCTCTTTAGAAAGGCGTGCCGGATGAAAACGGCCATGGTCAGGCCAATCGTGCTAATTTTTAAAATAATGATCCAGGTCATCGCTACCGGCAATTTGGTCGCCGAAAAAAGAAAGACCAGGAGATTGAATGGACTGATGACGTAGTAGGTCAGAAGGGGAATAATCCCGCTTCCAGACCCAAGTGAAAAGGAAAATAGGTGAAACTGCCCGTGCAGGACGGTTGCCCGCAGATTTTCCAGAATGGGGATGTACTGGGTCCCCATGTCGCTAAATAGTAAGTTTCGTGGGCCAAACGGTGTAATCTGTAAACGCCAAAAGATTAGACACAGAATGGCGAATGGAATTAGAAATGCTCCCCCATACACCCAGCGGCTAACTCTTAGGTCCGCTAGGGTGTGCCGTTGTTGCTTCATGAATACCCCTCCGTTATTGATCCTGGTTAAATTGGTCTTTGTCCGCGCCTCCGGGCTGGTGAAAACTGGGCCGTGACGCTGTGGGCGCACGTCTGGAGCCGAAAGACGGTCTCCAGACTTACTTTGGGCCGCTGAGAAACGCGTCTCAAAGATAGCAGTTACCTAAGCGGGAAACCCGCTAAGGTAACTCCCACGGCTGAGCCCATTTTCACCAGCCCTGCGGCTGACACGGAATTTAATCCGCATCAATCGTCGTGGACAGTCTGCTGTTATGATGTGTTGGTGAAAATGGTGTCGCGTTGCGTCCGTTCCCGGCGGTGCGCTCAAAGTGCCCTGCTGTGGGGCCGGTTCCAGCCTGGAAAGCGGGCTTCCACCTCAACTTTGAGCCTGAGAAGCGGTCTCAAAGGTTGCCCCATGCTCTAAATAGAGAAAATCACTCTATTAAGACCATCGACACAGCCGGGCAGTTTGGCCCGCCTCTGGTCACTTCCACGACCGGCCCAGTTTTCCCAGCCCTGCGTCTGACACGGAATTTAATCCGCATCAATCGTCGTGGATGGTTTGCTGTTATTATTTCATGGTACGTCGTTTTTTATCCATGATGATTGCTGACTAGTTTTTAGTCAATTGTGAAGCGATTGGTCGTGACCCGACTCGAAAGTCAGCGGGAATCAAACCAACCAGTACCAAATATGTCTGACTATAATAGAATACCATGCAGACTCTTTGGTTAAAAGTCTACCGCAAAAATGGAGGAGCTCCGCCGGTGATGACCCAAACTTCGTAAAAACTTAGCGTTTAGTTAGGGGAACGACTTAAGCTCGTGGTCAGCACCGGGATTTGTTGCCGATTTTCGGTGATTTGGGGCGGGTGAAATAGGTGAATTTTCAGGGAAGTTTAGCCAAGTCAAGATAGGCGTAACCCGACAACTTAAGGTTACGTTATTGTTAATGGTGTAGGGTATAAGCTTAATTGCCCTGGCCGGAAACGATAAGACCGGGTAACCACTCCGGATACGCAATCAGTTGTGGTAAAATTTAGCTGATTGGCTGCCTAAATCTAGTGGGCGATGCAATTAAATTGTTGTTGGATAAAATGAATTGTAAATTAAATAGCTGGAGATTTGAGACAAATGTTTTAGGCAATCATTAAATGCTGGTGACTTTCATAGTTGTTGAAAGCGCGACATTAAACCTACGTTGGTGACCACTAGTATCAACCAGCGCATCGGCATGTACACAGAAATAACGGTTGGAATTGGTGCGGGTTAAATCTGTGTGAGCCGTAGGGCTGGTGAAAAGGAGCCAGTCGTGGGAGTGACCAGAGGTGAGCCAAGGCGACCAGCTGTGTCGATGGTCTTAGCTGAGTGGTTTTTCTCAGCTTAGAGCATGGGACGACCTTTGAGACCGTACTTTGGCTCAAAGTCGAGGTGGAAGCCCGCACTGTGGCTGGAACCGGCCCCACAGCAGGGCACCTTGAGCGCACCGCCGGGAACGGACGCGACGAGGCTCATTTTCACCAGCCCGGAGGCGCTATCAACGACCGATTTAAACTGAACCAAAACCAAGATAAAATTATTAGGAGGAATGCCCGTTGAGTACTACTGCGAAGGTATTAGTTGTCGAAGATGAAAAGGAATTATCCGCGGACATTGTCGAATTAATTTCGCCAATTTGTGAAACCGAAACCGCTTTTGATGGCGAACAGGGAGAGTTTTTAGCCAGCCAGGATGTGTTTGATGCCATCATTTTGGACCTGATGCTGCCCGGTGAAAGTGGGCTGGACCTGCTTTTACACATCAGAAATAAGGGTATCAAGACCCCCGTACTGATTTTGACCGCGAAGGATACGATTGCTGATAAGTTGCGGGGCTTCAATGATGGGGCCGATGATTATGTCACCAAGCCGTTCCATCGGGAGGAATTACTCGCCCGTATGAAGGCGCTATTGAAGCGGACAGGACATCTGAATAGCTCGGATGTGATTACCCTCGGCCAATTGTCGATCAACACCAGCAAGCATTTAGCCACCTTTAACGGGGAACCTTTGACGTTAAAGGGTCGCGAGTTTGATCTGCTGGCCTATTTGGTGGCCAATCCGGGGACAATCATTACCAAGGAACAAATTTTTAACCGGCTGTGGGGCTTTGACTCCGAGACCAGTCTGTCCGTGGTCGAAGTTTACATGAGTAACCTGCGTAAAGAGCTGAAGAATGCCGGCAGTGACCTGTCGTTGCGGACCATCCGGAATGCGGGGTACATCGTGGAGGCCCCAGATGAGCAATAAAGTCAATCGCGCCCAACAGTGGCGGCTTTTTTGGAGCAGTTTTATCGGCTTCACCCTGATTTTCGTGTTGCTGGGCGTCATCGTGTTCGTGCTGTTTCGGCGAACGATTCTGACGTCTACGGATCAGACACTGCGGGTCGAGCGCAGCGCTCGGCTGGCGGGACCGCCACAACAGAAGACGGTGCAACCTTTTCAAAAGGATAAGCAGGACGCGCAACAGGCCCTGCACCGAACCGCCATTCATCCGTTCATGACGACGACGGTGATTTTTAACACGAACGGGAAAATCTTAAACAAGAACCAACTGGGCTCGCGCTACGAGACATTAAAAAATGTGGTCCTGGACACCGCGCAACAGGGACAACTCCATTCGATCGTCATCAATGGCAAGTATAATTTCCGAACATTATTGGTGAAGGTACCGCAGAACAATACGGACAAGACGGTGGCGGGCAAGTACCTGCTGATTATGGAAAATATTGACCCGCAAAAGGCCGCCATGCATACGTTTACCAAGGTCATGTTGATCACGATGGGTGTCTTCTGGTTGTTGTCAATCTTGATGAGCATGTGGATGTCGCGCTTGACCATGCGGCCGATTCTTCGGTCGTGGGGCCGGCAGACCGAGTTTGTGGGCAATGCCGCCCATGAGTTGCGGACACCGCTAACCATCATCCAAAATAAGCTGGAACTCCTCCTGACGAAACCGAACGATAAAATTATTGATCAGGCGGAAAATATTGCGATTGCCAGTAGTGAAAGTCAGCGACTCCAAAAGCTGACCCAGGATCTGTTAGCGCTAGCGCGGTCGGATTCCAATACGCTGCAAACGAACTTTGAAATGACCCACGTTGCCCAGTTCTTGGACCGGACCGTGGAACCCTACACGGAAATTGCTGCCAGTCAGGGGAAAAAGTTGGTCATGGAACCCGTGGCAGATTTCAAGGCGACGTTGGACCAGAACCTAATCCATCAATTGATGAACATCCTGATTGATAACGCCATGAAGTATTCGCCCAAGGGCAGTACCATCACGGTGACGGCCAAGCTCGTCAATCGCAAATGGCAACTGATTGTCGCCGACCAAGGCATCGGCATTCAGTTGGCCGACCGTAAGCGAATCTTTGACCGGTTCTACCGAGTCGACACGTCTCGGAGCCGTCAAACCGGCGGCAACGGCTTAGGCCTGTCGATTGCGCAGTGGATTGTCAGTCTCCATCACGGCACGATTGCGGTCAGGGACAACCAACCGCACGGGAGCCAGTTTGTGGCGACGTTGCCCCTCAATCCAGAAAATGGGTTGACCAGCCGGCACGAAAAGAAACCCAAGAAAAAGTAAGGCGACTTAACTAAGTGGTCGTCAATCAGGTTCCAGCTAGTTATCTGCGGCTGGAACCTTTTGTTTACCCCGGCCAATACGAAACCATTCAATCCGGAAAAAGTTTCAATGGCGCCGGTTCTATGGTAAGGTTGTTTCATCAAGACCACTGGCTACTGGGACTACTAGTCGTTGTCAGTGCCTCCGGGCTGGTGAAAATGGGCCGTGACGCTGTGGGCGCACGTCTGGAGCCGAAAGGCGGTCTCCAGACTTACTTTGAGTCGCTGAGAAGCGCGTCTCAAAGATAGCAGTTGCCTAAGCGGGAAACCCGCTAAGGCAACTCCCACGGCTGAGCCCATTTTCACCAGCCCTGCGGCTGACCGCGGCTTGGCCCACTAGCCAGCTGGTCATTGGCGACATTGATGATTCTATCAGCCGACGTGATGACTGTAATTAGATGTATTAACAATGAATATAATTAAAATGGTTAGAAATAAACATAATGTTAAAGCAGTTTGATTTGAAACGGTGGCTGAAGTAAATTGTCGCCGCGGTAAAATGCGTGAACCGGTGTTAGTGACCAGAGGCGGGCCAAAGTGCCCAGCTGTGTCGGTGGCCTTGGCTGGGGTCCTTTCCCAGCCTAGCCCACGGGACGACCTTTGAGACCGGTCTTTGGCTCAAAGTCGAGGTGAAAGACCGTTTCTCAGGCTGTAACCGACCCCATAGCAGGGCGCTTTGAGCCTGCCGCCGGGAACGACCAGGTCACGTATTTTTCGCTGGTAAGGTGACGAACAAAGCCAACCGGTTCGGATCAACTGATGAATAAGGAGTATGTCAAAAAGATGTTAACTATCCGCGATATTGCCGCGAAGGCCGGAGTCTCAGTATCGACCGCCTCACGGGCTTTAAATAATAATCCGCGTATTAGCCAGGCGACCCGGGAACGCATCCAGGCGCTGGCCGAGGCGGAGGGGTATTTACCAAACTATAATGCGAAAAATTTAACGGCGGGGGAAGCCAATGCCGTGGGGGTGGTCTTTCCGACCGCGGACCACAGTCATCCCGAGAATCCGTTCTACATTGACCTGTTACGGGGAATCAACGGCCAATTGACCCAACGACATTACGTGTTGTCCGTGGCCATCAGTAAGACGTCCGCAGACCTGTTGGAGAACGTTAAATCCATGGTCGTCCAGGGAAAAATCAAGCGATTCGTCCTGATGTATGCGCACCACGATGACCCGATTGCGGCCTTTCTGCGCCAGCATCACCTGCGCTTCGTGACGATTGGACAGCCGGATGACAACGCCAACGATTACTTCGTGGACAACGATAACCTGCAAGCTGGGATTGGTGGGGCCACCTACCTGCTAGACCAATTGGCGGTCAAGCATCCCGTTTTCGTAGAGTCGGCGCACGACTGGGCCTACGAACAACAACGGCGTCAGGGGTACGAACGCGTCGCTGCCAGTTTCAACGTGGAACCGTTGACCTGCAAGCTGGGCGAGGTCAATCGGGCCCGCTTGTTCATTAAGCAACATCCAGAAATTGATGGCATCATGGCGACCGATGACTTTAACGCGATTGAATTTTATCGTTTGGTTCGCGAACAGTCCAGCATCCGTAATTTTCCGGTGGTCAGCTTCAACCATTCGCTACCAACGGGTTTGACGGATGCAGATTTGCATTCGGTGAACTTGTTCCCGGAAAAAATGGGTTCGGCAACCGTGGCTTTATTGTTTAGTGACCGGGAACCGTTGGACACACCGACCCCCGGACAGATCAGAATTCCGTACGAAATTAAATAGATTGTGAGGGCTTGCACGACTGGCGATAAATCCAGTCGGCAGGCCTTTTTTAATTGTCAGTGGCATAAAAGCGCTTTAAAAAAGTTCACAAAAAAGTTGCGCAAACGGTTGCATTAATTTCAATCCGGTGCAATAATGATTCATGTAATCGTTTTCAGCAATTATTTAAAAATGAGATTTTAGGAGGTTTTCACATGTCAGATGTTGCTTCTGAAAAGGCACCAACAGCTGAAGCCAAGCCCAAAAGTGGCCTGCCTAAACTGCCTGCCAGCACAATTTGGATGATCAACTTTGGTTTCTTGGGGGTTCAAACGGCCTTCACGTTACAAAGTTCTCAAATGAGTCGGATCTTCCAAACCATTGGGGCCGATCCTAACAGTTTAGGGTGGTTCTTCATCTTGCCACCATTGGCCGGCTTGATTGTGCAACCGATTGTCGGGTACTATTCCGACAGAACTTGGGCACCAAAGTGGGGTGGCCGCCGGTTACCTTACCTGTTACTTGGAACGATTGTCGCGGTCATTGTCATGTGCCTGTTGCCTAACTCAGGGAGTATGGGCTTCGGGTACGCGTCACTAGCTGCCTTACTGTTCGGTGCCATTACCGTGGCCTTCCTGGACTTGTCTTCTAACGTTGCGATGCAACCGTTCAAGATGATGGTTGGGGACATGGTCAACGATGACCAGAAGAGTTACGCTTACGGGATTCAAAGTTTCTTATCCAACACGGGTGCCGTTTTAGCCGCCATCCTGCCATTCCTGTTTGCCGCAATTGGGATTGCCAACACCGCTTCTAAAGGGGTTGTGCCCGCAACGGTTAAGGTTGCCTTCTACGTTGGGGCTATCCTGTTGGTCATTACGAGTTTATTCACGATTTTCCGGGTTCACGAATATGATCCAGATACTTATGCAAAATACCATGGCATTACCAAGGAAGATAACGCTGAAGGTGGGAACTGGTGGACGTTACTGAAGTCCGCACCTAAGGTCTTCTGGACCGTTACCTTAGTTCAATTCTTCTGCTGGGTTGCCTTCCAATACCTGTGGACTTACTCCGCCGGTGCTATCGCTGCCAACGTTTGGCACACGACGAACGCCGCATCCGCTGGCTACCAGGCTGCTGGTAACTGGTACGGGGTCTTAGCCGCCGTTCAATCCATCGCTGCTGTTATTTGGTCATACGTTTTGGCTAAGTTACCAAACAACGTGCACAAATTGGGTTACGCCGGGAGCTTAGGTTTAGGGGCTCTTGGGTTTATCTCCGTCTTCTTCCTGCACAACCAATACGCTTTGATCGTGTCATTTATCTTAGTTGGGATTGCTTGGGCTGCGATGAACACTTACCCATTGACTATGGTTACCAACGCTTTGTCCGGTGCCCACATGGGGACTTACCTGGGGTTATTCAACGGATCAATTTGCTTGCCACAAATCGTTGCTTCCTTAGCTAGTTTCGCTTTGTTCCCACTGCTCGGTGGTGCCCAAGCCAACATGTTCTTGTTAGCTGGTGTCATCATGGCTATCGGTGCCTTCTCCGTCGGCGCCATCAAGGAAACTTACAAGGCTTAAACGGATGCTTAATTCGCCTTACCGGGTGAGAAAAATGAGACTGGAACGCTGGGGGCAGGACGCCCGAAGCCGAAGGGCGGTCTTCGGGCTCGCTTTGAGCCTCTTAGACCGAGTCTCAAAGTCGCCATTTACTGAGCAGTGCGCTCAGTAAATCCCCCGGCTGAGCTCATTTTTCTCACCCTCACGGCTAACATCGGTTTAAACCGGTCAGTTCTTTTCCTTAACTGATTGCTTCGATTTGATTGGAGCTTTCTTGTATGATGTAACTTAGACTCCGGTCCCATTTACAGGCTCCCGGAGGCGGACAGTACACCATTTATAACATTGTAAATAAACTGGTCAAAGGAACTTTGGCTGGGGCGGCCTGAGGGTTTAACCATTTTGGCTGAGCGCTTGGGTCGCTTTTCTTTTAAACGAAAATAACACACTTAAAAAAGGAGACATGTTTACCATGAAACGTATTTTTGAGGTACAACCTTGGAACGTCATTACCCATACTTTTGACCCCCAAGACAAGCGTCTTCAGGAATCCATGACTAGCTTAGGTAACGGCTACATGGGAATGCGGGGCGACTTTGAAGAAGGTTACTCTGGCGACTCTTTACAAGGCATTTACTTGGGTGGTGTCTGGTACCCAGATAAGACCCGGGTCGGCTGGTGGAAGAACGGTTATCCTAAGTACTTCGGTAAAGTGGTCAATGCCGTTAACTTCATCAAATTACCCATCGAAATCAATGGTCAAGCCGTTGATTTAGCCAAGGATAAGTTTAGTGACTTCACCTTGGACCTCAACCTACAACAGGGTGTCTTGAACCGGTCATTTACGGTTGAACGCGGGGACGTCAAGGTTGCCTTGACCTTCCAACGCTTCCTGAGTGTGGCCCAACAAGAACTCTCCGTTCAAAAGGTCACGGTCAAGAACTTGAGCGACGCCAGCGTTGACGTCACCATCAAGCCAAGCATCGATGCCGATGTGAAGAACGAAGAAGCCAACTATGACGAACGGTTCTGGGACGTCTTGGCCGCAGAACAAGGCCAAGACAGCGGTAGCGTGGTTGCCAAGACGACGCCTAATCCATTTGGCACCCCACAATTCACTTCTGGGATGGAAATGCGGACCGTGACGGATCTTAAGAGCGTGGCCGTTACCCAACCGAACGACAAAGAAGTGGTCAACGCTTACACCGGGAGTTTAGCCCCACAAGCAACCACTGAATTAGAAAAGCGGGTTATCGTAGTGACTTCCCGTGACTACGACAGCCAAGAAAAATTAACGGCCGCGATGCACGAACTTAGCGACAAGGTTGCCAAGTCTTCCTATGAAGATTTATTCGACGCCCACACCAGCATCTGGGGCAAGCGTTGGGAAAAGTCCGACGTGGTCATCAACGGCGACGACGAATCGCAACAAGGGATTCGTTTCAACCTGTTCCAGCTGTTCTCCACTTACTACGGTGAAGATTCTCGCTTGAACATTGGGCCTAAAGGATTCACGGGTGAGAAGTATGGTGGTGCTACTTACTGGGATACTGAAGCCTTCGCCGTTCCTGTTTACCTGGGAATCACGAACCCCGAGGTTACCCGCAACCTGTTGATGTACCGTTACAAGCAATTGGACGGTGCCTACATCAACGCCAAGGAACAAGGCTTAGACGGTGCCCTCTTCCCAATGGTGACGTTCGATGGGATCGAATGCCATAACGAATGGGAAATCACCTTCGAAGAAATTCACCGGAATGGTGACATTGCCTTCGCCATTTACAACTACACCCGTTACACGGGCGATACCAGCTACGTCCTGCATGAAGGGGCCAAGGTCTTGACCGAAATTTCTAAGTTCTGGGCCGACCGGGTACACTTTAGCAAGCGGAACAACAAGTACATGATCCATGGGGTCACGGGTCCTGACGAATACGAAAACAACGTTGACAACAACTGGTACACCAACATTTTGGCCCAGTGGACGTTGAAGTACACGTTGGAAATCTTGGGTAAGGTTGATAAGGAAACGGCTAAGAAGCTGAACATTTCTGCCGACCAAAAGGCCAAGTGGCAAGATATTGTTGACCGGATGTACCTGCCTTACGACAAGGACTTGAACATCTTCGTCCAACACGATGGCTTCCTGGACAAGGACATCGAACCCGTCAGTGCTATTCCAGACGGTCAACGGCCAATCAACCAAAACTGGTCGTGGGACAAGATCTTGCGTTCACCTTACATCAAGCAAGGGGACGTGCTCCAAGGTATTTGGGACTTCATCGACGACTTTACGCCGGAACAAAAGAAGTCAAACTTTGATTTCTACGAACCATTGACGGTTCACGAATCAAGTCTGTCTCCCGCAATTCACTCCGTCTTAGCCGCTGACTTGCACTACGAAGACAAGGCCGTTGAACTGTACAACCGGACGGCCCGTTTGGACCTGGACAACTACAACAACGATACGGTCGATGGCTTACACATCACGGCCATGACCGGTGGTTGGATTGCCGTGGTTCAAGGATTCGCTGGCATGCGGGTTCGCGATGGGCAATTACACTTTGCGCCATTCCTGCCTAAGCAATGGAAGAGCTACAGCTTCCGTCAAGTCTTCCGTGGTCGCCTGATTGAGGTCAGCGTTCACGCTGATGGTCCACACTTCAAGTTGATCAGTGGGGAACCATTGACGATTGACGTGGCTGGCGAAAAGGTCAACTTAAGCGCCGCAGTCACTGAGTAAAAATGTGTACGACTTCGTTCCCGGCGGCGGGCTCAAGCGGCCCTGCTGTGGGGTCGGTTCCAGCCGAAGGGCGGGCTTCCACCTCAACTTTGAGCCTGAAAAGCGGTCTCAAAGGTTGCCCCATGGGCTAAGCTGAGTAAGAAACCTCAGCTAAGGCCATCGACACAGCTGGGCGGCTTGGCCCGCCTCTGGTCACTGACAGGGTTCGCACCCGTTTTTATCAAGCTGATGGCTAAACAGTTCTGCTGGCGCCTCCGGTATGGTGAAAATGAGACCGGTTCGCTGTGGGCGCCCGCCCGGAGCCAAAAGGCGGTCTCCAAGCTTACTTTGAGCCTCCTAACCCGAGTCTCAAAGATAGCAGTTTCCTAAGCGGTAAACCGCTAAGAAACCTCCCCCAGCTGAGTTCATTTTCACCATGCCTGCGGCTGACACTGATTTAGCCCATAGGTAGGCGGAGTCATCAAGGTTGACTGAATAGAAATCGTACAAAATGTAGTCAAAAGGCAGCACTCACGTTAATTGTGGGCGCTGCTTTTGTTGTCGATTGAGGTTAGGAAGTTCAGTGTGTATCACCATGTGTTTGGCTAACGCTTTGAAACCATTGCTCGGTATAATTTCCGCAAATTTCAATCCGATTCAAGGGGATGATGGCGGTGAAAAAGCAAGATTTCATCATTGACGCTAACTTTAAACGACTGCGAAACTATTGGCTGGCTTACGCACTGGGCCTGGTCACTTACCTGCTGGGACTTTTGATTAATTGTCGCTTGGTTTTCGGCCAATTTGTGCCGGTGTGGGATGGTGTTTCCTGGTATCTGACGGTCAATTTGATAGGACTCTTTCCGGTGATCTGCATTGTCGGTGAAAAGGTGATTGTCCGCCATTACCGACGCAGGGTGCCGCAGTTTGGCGATGCCACGGCCCCGCTTCAGGACCACCATGTCTATGCGCACATGGGTGGGCCTTTCTTGATTGGTGGTGCCATACGTATTAAACGTCCGACCAGTCACGCCGGCAATTTTGATTATGTGATTCGCCGGTCAATTGATTTCTTGGGTGTGGTGTTGGCGCCACTAGTCTTAGTCGGTTTGTTGGGGATACTTGGCTGGCAACAGTTGATGAGTCGGTAAAATAGTCCTCACCGTAAGTGGTGGGGGCTATTTTAGTCGCTGTTTTAGCGAATTGCCCGTACCAACTCATCAGTCAAGAAATGGGCTAACTGTTGAATCGTTTGATCCGCCGTGGTCAGGGTCATGATGGAGGTGTCGGTGCGAATAAAGTTGGTCGGCAGGGGCATCAGGTTGTAGCGACCCGCGGGCAAGTGGCGTTCGGCCAGTTTGCGGGTCGTGATGGTTGTGGCATTGGTCATGTTGAAGACGGTTTTCAGGGCGCTGGCTGGCGTCGGTAAGAACAGTTGGTTGCGGGGGTGAATGCCGACGCGCTTGAAGAGATTGTCTACGTAGGCCTGAAATTCGGAATGACCAGAAAGCCCGACGTATCGGCACTCTGCCATTCTGGTCAGCGTGTCGTCCTCCAAAGGCAGATAGAGCGTACTGGGATCGAATGGCTGACAGGAGTCGGCAATCGGCAGGTAGAAAACGGGCGAGGGGAGGTCGTTGATTTCAATGTCCGCGGCATTCCAACGCTGGCCAATTGAAATATCGATAGCGCCCTCAGCCAGGTCGCTGGCCACGTGGCGGGTCTGCGATTGGGTGAGTTCGATGTTGGCTTGGGGATGAGCATCCAGGTAGCGCGTGATGGCGTCGATAATGTCCTCGGTCAGAAAGGGATTCCCGTTGCTGATGCGGATGGGACGGGATTGCTGGGCTTTGAGGTTTTCAATGCCCGTGTTTAGGCTGTCCTCAGCACTGGCGATTTTTTTCAGGCTGCTAAGAATAAAGGTCCCAAATTTGGTGAGCTCAATCGGCTTGTCGCGCCGGTTGATCAGGACGACGCCAAACTTGGTTTCCTCGTCCTTTAAAATGCGGCTCACGTAAGGCTGACTCAGGTAAAGCCGGTCGGCAATTTCTGAGATGGTGGCAGAAAATTCGACTGCTTGCAAAATACTTAATAGGGTTCGCTGACGATTCATGGGATTAGGCTCCTTTGGTCATGGGTTATTACACTTTGGTTATATTTTAAGAATGAATGCGTATTGGTCAGGGACGCTCTTTGCTAATATAATAGCACTTGTGAACGGATTTACAAATTAAAAGATAACCAAAAATCACCCAGGAGGTAATAGTCATGACCAATCGAATTTGTGATATTTTAGGAATTGAGAAGCCCATTATTCAGGGGCCACTACTGTGGTTGACGGATGCTAAATTGGTGGCCGCCGTTAGTAATGCCGGTGGCTTAGGGATGCTGGGGTTCAACGCGGACCAAACCACGGTCACGAAATCTTTGGACGAGACGATTGAGCGGATGCGTACAGAAATTCACAAAACCAAGGCACTGACCGACAAGCCGTTTGGATTGAATTTCGGACCGACCGGCGATCCCAAGACCGATACCTTTACGCGGCCAACGCTAGACCTGATCTATGCCGAAAAGATTCCGGTGGTGGCCTACGTGGGCCCCATCGTCCCAGCCTTGTTCAAGGAATTACACGAACACGGGGTCAAAATCGTTTACCGGTACATCACCCCGTCCGTTGAGAACGCCCAAGAGGCCGAAGCCAACGGTGCCGACATCATTGTGGCGACTGGTTTTGACGAGGGGGGTACCGTCCCCGAAAGAACGGTTGGGACCCTGTCCATCGTGCCGTTATTGGTCGATGCGGTTGACCATACCCCAATCATGGCCGCTGGGGGCATTACGGATGCCCGGACGGCGAAGGCCGCCTTTGCCCTTGGTGCGGAAGGTGTGTACTGCGGCACGGCCTTTCTGATGAGTCAAGAATCGCGGATGGCCGAGAACATCAAGCAACAGGGTGTTACGACTAATGCCGATGACATGTTGATGTACCGGTCAGAACCGGCCTACTACCGGTCCTTGCCGGGGGAATTACCGAACCACTTGTTGGAGATGAACCAAGCTGGCGCAACTGGTCAGGAAATTTTCAAGGCCTCTAATGCGTATGATGGTATGCGTCAGGGGATGCTGGTCGGGGACCTCAGTAAGGGGTACGCCTCGTTTGGTCTTGGGATTTCTAACATCCACACGATTGATCCCGTACAAACAATTGTTGATCGAATTAGCGCAGGAATTCCTGCATAGAAATTAAAAAGGAGCCGTGACGATTGGGTCACAGCTCCTTTGTCATATATTGTGTTTAAAAGTCGTTTGGCATATTTTCCTGTTGCTGTTCCTTGGCCTTGACCATGGGCGCGTCTTCTTGCCAGTAGGCCAGCCACTCACCGTGCGTGGTCAGGCTTTCCAAGTCGAGTTGGTCCTTGACCAAAAAGTCTTGTTCGAGCCGCTCTTTGAAAGTGGTGAGGAGGTGCTGCATGGTCGCGAGGTTGGCGTTCAGGTCGTCGCTACCCATGTTGGCGATGTCTGCTTCAAATTCAGTGCGGATAGCGGTTTCAATTTTACGCAGTTGCCGTTCCTTGTCACGGGCTAACTTCGGTTGGTTATGCACGTCAAACGCCATGGCGGGGCTCACGCCAACGAATTGCGCGCTGATTTTAGGTAAGTCGAGGCCGTAGGGAACCTGATCTTCATCCCGGTTGCCATAAACGGTAAAGTCGCGAATGACCGTTAAGATTTCTGTCATGTGATTTTCTCCTTTTTAGGAACAATGTTAACTCAAGTTTACGGCAGGGAAAAACCCACGTCAAACGAAGCCGCGGGCAGGGTTTGACGTGGGTCAGATTTTGAAATTTTGTTCAGTCTTAGTAATGGACTGTGTCGTTTGACCGGGAAACGGTGTTAGGTCGTTTGATTGGTTCTACACAGCTCTGTCCCGAGTCTGGCAGCCTCCGAAACGTGCTACACGGGGCAGGTCCCTGCGCTTAACCCCGGTTCAGCAATGACCGTGCACGTTGACCGGGAAACGGTGTTAGGTCGTTTGATTGGTTCTACACAGCTCTGTCCCGAGTCTGGCAGCCTCCGAAACGTGCTACACGGGGCAGGTCCCTGCGCTTAACCCCGGTTCAGCAATGACCGTGCACGTTGACCGGGAAACGGTGTTAGGTCGTTTGATTGGTTCTACACAGCTCTGTCCCGAGTCTGGCAGCCTCCGAAACGTGCTCCGCGAGGCAACTCCCTCCGCTTAACCACTGGTTCAGTAACGAATTACACGTTGACTAGAAAGAGTGTTAGGTCGTTTGACTGGTTCTACGAGGTTCTATCCCGGTCCTGGCAGCTTCTGAAACGTGCTCCGCAAGGCAACTCCCTCCGCTTAACCCCATTAAGCACCGGACCGGGTCCCCCGGTCGGGCACTTAATGACGTTAATGCTCAGGAGTTAACAGCCTTGCTCCGCACTCTGTCTACCAGCTAGCCTTCCGGACCCCAGGAATCTGTCCCTGATGGGCTAATTGGCGGAAGTTTAACCGGGACAAACCGAACTTGCGCATGTAGGCGTGTGGTCGGCCGTCGAGGCGGTCTCGGTGGTGCATCCGGGTTGGGGAGGCATCCCGCGGTAACAGGGCGAGTGCTTCGTAATCGCCCGCTGCCTTTAATTCAGCGCGGCGTTCCGCGTACTTTTCAACGGTTTTTTCAATCCGTTTTGCTTTTGCAATCTTTGACTTCTTTGCCATGAATAGATGTCGCTCCTTTATAAATAGTAATAATTACGTTTTACTAACTTATCATAGCGGCCATTTAATTGTCAAACGAAGCGACTCGGAATCTTTCGGTAGATGAAATCACTTAACGTTGCTAAAAAAATCTGACCACCCACATAAAGTGGCAAGTCAGATTTTTTAACAACTATTTTTAGAAAAACGCACGCGGAAAAACATTTTGCTAATACTGACGATAGGCTAAGCCGACCACCACAAGTAAGCACGTGATGGTGAGTTAAACCAGTGTCAGCCACAGGTTTGGTGAAAATTCGCCAGCACGGTAAGTGTCAGTGACCAGAGGTGGGTCAAAATGCCCGGCTGTGTCGGTGGTCTTGGCTGAGGTCCTTTCTCAGCCTAGCCCACGGGACGACCTTTGAGACCGCACTTTGGCTCAAAGTCGAGGTGGAAGCCCGTTTCTCAGGCTGGAACCGACCCCATAGCAGGGCATTTTGAACCCACCGTCGGGAACGAAAAGTTACCGTATGTCGGCGCAATTTTCACTAAACCTGACGCGCAGACAACGATCGTTTATCTCACCAAAATCAAGGGCTTAGTAAGTGATGTCGTAGATGATTTCGTCGCGCTTGGTCTCGCCTGGCGCCAGCTTAACGTCCCCAAATTCAGGGAAGTTCTGTGAGTCGGGAAGTCCTTGCGCTTCCAACGCAACGCCCATGTAAGGCTGGCCAGCGCCGGTCGTCAACTTCATGTCGGACGTGAAGGAGTTCGCGGTGAAGACCACGAGGCCGTTACGCTTGGACTTGATGGTGACGGCCCGGTTGGATTGCGGATCGGATAATTTAGCGACCATGTCGTCGGCACCGGGAACCACGTGGTACACGTCATCGAAGCCCTTTTCGGGAATGTCTTGGAGTCCACGGATGGCCTTGCCTAAGTTTTGACCATCGGCGAAATCGTAAGGGGTACCGGCGTTAGCGACCATTTTCCCGGTCGGTAATTTTTCGCCATCCAGGTCGAGGTGTTCTTGACTGTTGATCTGCAACGTTTGTCCGGAAATCAACTGGTCATCGCCGACGTTAAAGTAGACGTGCAGCGTTGGGTTGAAGAGGGTGAGCGCCGTGCTAGTGGCTTCGAAGGCCAGGGTCACGCGGTCGTGGTTGTCCAGACTGTAGATCATTTTAGCGGTCAGGTCGCCAGGGAAGGAATCGTCGGTGCTCTTGAAGGTGTGGGTCAAAATGATCCGCGCCTTGTCGGGGTCCGTGGTGTCCAGGTTGCCGGCCCAGTTGACCGTGTTGAAGCCGTGGGGACCACCATGCAGGGTATTCTTGCCTTCATTAGGATCAACGTGAACGGTTTGACCGTCTAAGTCGAAAGTTCCCCGGGTGATTCGCCCAGCGGTTCGGCCAATGCCCATGCAAACGTAGAACGGATTGTCGAGGTAATCGGCCATCTTGTGGTAAGATAGCACCAGATTCTTATCACCCTTGGCAGTCGGCACCATTAACTGGTGCAACGTGGCTCCCCAGCTCAGGATGGCAAGCTTCACACCATTGTCATTTTCAATGGTGTATTCAGTGACGGCTTCATTTTGGTAGGTATCCCAGTGGTTCGTAGCAGTTTGCATAGCAAGTCCTCGTTTTCTATTTGTCTAAAGCGGTTTCATTTAAGTCTATCATATATTTTTGTCCGGACAATTGTCAAATGAATTTCTAACAAAAACCAATAATTGGTGCGGTTAATCACAAGCCGGTCGGCAGGCAACGTTCATTTGGCTAAGATGGGCCATAACTTATGCGGATGAATTTCCGAGCAAAAATGTTAACGGTGACAAATGTTTTGTGAACGAAATTTCACTTGTGTACAATTGAGAGAACTGGCATAATGGATTAGTTTAAGGAGGGTTGCGGTATGTGGCGTAAATTACGTTGGTTGCCAATGGTTTTGGGTGCAAGTTGGTTGGGGTTTCACTGGGCAAGTCGGCAGACGACCCCGGCAGAGCCTTTGCGACGACGGCGACCACGGTTAACTTACACGACAACACCGACACTCTTTATTCCTGGCTGGGGCGGCAACGCGTGGACCTATAATGGGTTACTGCGGTGGCTGGCCCGAGTCGGATTTGGTCACAAAGTGTTAACGGTGCGCGTCGACCGTCACGGGGAGTTACATGTCACTGGAAACTGGACCGGCCAAGCCGACAATCCACTGATTCAAGTGATATTTGACCACACGTTTACGGCCGACTATCAACAGCAGATTGGCTGGATCACCGCGATTTTGCGGCATTTAAAAAGCCACGACCACGTGCAAGCCTATAATCTCGTGGCTCACTCGTGGGGTGGCAGTGCTGCAGTTAATAGTTTGTTATTGTACGGTGCGGCGGGGGATGTTCCCCGGCTGAACCGCTTAGTCCTCTTGGGAGCCCCCGTTGATGAACATGATGCGGACCACCCCGTTGATGCCACTTTTCAGCGGCTACGGGCCACGCCGGTCGACTGGTCGGCTCTGGGGACGGGGATGATTCACAATGTCTACGGCACGCTTTCTGGGCGGCTCACGGACGGGTCCGTACCGGTGTCTCAGATTACCCCACTGCGCCCGCTACTAGCGGACAGTGCGCTTGGGTATCAAGAACACCACGTTCCCGGCGTTGGGCACGGTCGCCTACACAGCTCACCACGGATGTGGCGGCTGATTGCCCGGTTACTGTGGGCAGACGAATGAGACAGGCTACCAGCAACTAACCGTTTGAATGGTTTAGTTACTTTTAAACTTCGTCGGCTAAAATGGCCTCAATGACGTCTAATACGCCATCGTGATCATTGTCAGCCGGGGTAATTAGGTTGGCGACCTGTTTCACGGAATCCGTCCCGTTTTGCATCGCGACGCCGAGTCCCACGTGGGCCAGCATCTCCCGGTCATTGTCGTTGTCGCCAAAGGCAGCGATTTCGCTGGGATCGATGTGCCAGGTCTTGGCGAGTTCAGTCAGACCAATGGCCTTGTTCATGTGGGCGGCGACGATGTCGATACTGCCGAAGCCACTGGCCATGGCGTTGATCTGTCCAGGGAACCGGGCGTTGAGTTTAGCGGCCAGTTGCTGGATGGATTCGTTGGGCCACTCACCGTTGATTTTATAAATGGTGTCGTGGACCTGCGTCAGGTCGGGCACGCGAACCACGTTATTGAAGAAGTAGGCCTGAGATTTTGCGTCCGCGGGTTGGTCCGTCTGGTTAATGTAGGTGCCATGGGCACCGGACAGGCGGAGTACTTGTGGCCGGAGGGCTTCATCGGCAAGAATGGCAGTCACCACTTGGCTGACGACCGAGGCATCGACTGGTGTTTCTAACAAGGTCTGGCCCTGGTCAACGATCAAGCTGCCATTTTCCGCGACGAACGTTTGGACGCGGGGCGTGGGGGCAAACACTTTTTCTAAATGGCCAAGGTGGTTACCACTGGCCACGACAAAGTGGATGCCGGCGGCTGTCAGGCGGGTGAGTTGTTGGTCAAAGCGGGTGTGATTGTATTGCCGTTGTGAATTCAGGAAAGTCCCGTCAACGTCGGTGGCAATCAGTTTAATACGTGTCATGTTGGTCTCCTTCATGTGTTAAGAATTTCTAATATTAATGATAAAGACTTCCGGTTAGGAATTCAATGGTGTAGGTTAACGAGAGAATGAAAATAACGGTTCTAATTACTAGTGTTTTTAATCAATATGCTATAAACTATTAATAAATCGGTAACATAAAGACTGAAAATAAGGGTTATAATAAATGGTTAGCGGGTCAGATAGTAGAAGCCACGCTAACGCAATGCAGAAAGGAAGAAAGATTAATGACGCAAACGAACGATTTAAACCAATCCTTGGAATGGTTCTCACAACTCCAAAAGATCATGCGGCCAGTAACCACGATTAAAACGGAGGATATCACGATTTCGTTGGAACAATTTAACTTGTTGCACGCCATCACTGACCAAAAGGAAGAATTCACGCCAACCAAATTTGCTGGGCAAATTGGTGTTTCCAAGTCAATGATCTCCGGTCAAATCTCTCGGTTACTGCGCGCTGGTTTAATCGAAAGCATCGCCTCACAAGTTGACCGTCGTCAACACAACTTAAAGTTGACGCCAGACGGTGTAAAAGTTTACACCCAAGTTCGGGGTCAAGTTGTGGAACGCCTCAACGGCTTGCACGATGACATCTCACAATTAATGTAAGCTCTCGTGCAAACGAGGTGATTTCTGGGTAGACACTGTCTTCCGGGAAAATGAGTCATGAAGTAGCTGAATTTCTAAGTTAAAAATAAGTCCCCTTTACGACTGGAATCTTTCAATCGTGTGACATTTTGGTTAAGATGGCCCAACGCTTTCTTGTCTTAGCTATAATGGAGCATGTAGAAAGAATTTGGAACTGGAGGGGATTTTTTGAATTTGAGGAAAAAGCTCGGCCTATTGGTTACGGTTGCCGCGGGAGCAACATTGGTAGGTCTAAGCTCGGTCAATGTATTACCGAGTCTGAGTGCGAACGAGTCAGTTGCCTACGCAGCGACAACGATTAACGCAAAGCACCAGGGGATGGTTGCGGACGCCAAGACGGCGAACAATGACGCTTTGCAGAACATGATCGACAAGTGGAGTGGGAGTGTCACCATCCACGTGCCAAAGGGGACTTACCTCTTTGACGCGGGGAACATCAAGTTACATTCGAACATCACGTTTAAGTTTGATAAGGGTGCCGTTTTCCGGATTACTGAAGGCAACCGGGTGAACTTTGTTTATCCTAGTCCGGAAGCCGGTTACGACGGCGGTATCAGCAACGTGACTTGGCAAGGCGCCACGTTCCAAGGCGACAACACGTCTGCCGGACAGAGTGTCTTCACCCAAAGTATCCATCACGCCACGAACGTTAACTTTGACAAGTGTGTCTTTGACAACGCCGAATCACCGACTGGCCACTACATCGATATCGATGGGAGCCACAACGTGAATATTACGAATTCCGTTTTCACCGGATTCAACGGGTCACAAGATTTCAAGGAAGCCATTCAAGTGGATTACTCCAACAAGAAGGCCATGTCTTACAAGAACAAGGGCGACCAATACGATAACTTACCTAGTTATGACGTGACGGTCGATAACAACCAGTTCTTGCCAGTTTCCAAGAAGTCCGGGCAAGTCTCTTCGTACGCGCCTAACCCAATTGGTGAACACGCCATCTACGGCCATGGGAAGGCGGGCATCATTCACGACGTCCACTTCACCAACAACACGGTCGTTGATCCTAAGCCACTGATGGACGATGGGGTTGCCACGATTCACTTTAAGGGTATTTCTAACCTGTGGATCACCGGTAACAAATTTATCAACCAACACGTGTTAGGTTCCGGGAACTACATTTACCTGTTGAACTCCGAACCTGCTTACACGATGACCAACCTGAACATCACGGACAACACGTTTACCAACGTTAACCCTACCAAGCAGTACGTTTACTTGGATAGCACGTCCGATGATAACCCAATGACGGACGTCACCATCACTGGGAACAATGCCATCACCCAGAAATTGGGTGCCACGTTTGTGAAGGGGAACTTCCCATTAACTAGCGCCGGCATTGACATCAATGACAACAAGATTACCAAGGGCAGCGTGGTCGACACCGATGTGACCTCGCAACAGACCATCACCGACACGACGGTCAATAAGCCATCTGGTTCCAACTCAACCAGCAAGCCCAACAAGGACAAGCAAAAGCTGAAGAAGCGTAAGCAAACTAACAAGAGTGAAAAGTACGTGGGCGGGTTAGATACCCAACACGCTGAGCTCAAGGATAACTTCGATACTTACTCCCTGTACAATCATATTCGCGGTCACAAGAACTGGAATATCATGAAGTACAACTGGAAGAAGCAAAAGAAGATGCGCGTTTACGTGGATATGCGGGCCACGGCCGATACCGGTGACTGGTACCGCATCCGCTTCAGCAAGAAGTCCACGACCAAGTACTGGATTCGTAAGGGTGCCTTGCAATTCGATACCTTCTCCAACGAAGAATACAGCCGAGACTTAACGCTGATGAAGATTTACCCGGTTTACACGCTGCCATTTAACGATCCGATGTTAGCCAAGCAAAAAGGCACCACGGCGGACATTTCCGAACGGCGCGTCACGATTACCCACCGCGTTAAGCGGACCGATTCTGACGGCAAGGTCACGACTTATTACCAAATGAGTAATGGATTGTGGACCCGGGCCTTAGCCTTCGATCTCGATTCATAAACCATTTTCCTCGCCTTACCGGACGGCAAAAATGGGGCGGAACGCTGTGGGCAGGACGCCCAGAGCCAAAGAGCGGTCTCTGTGCTCGCTTTGAACCGCTGAGTAACGCGTTTCAAAGACGCCATTAAAGAAGCAACGGCGGAGGCCGTCGCTTTTTTAATCCCACGGCTGACCCCATTTTTGCCGTCCTCTCGGCTGAGACTGGTTTAACCATGTCTTTGTCCGTGTGACGATTTTGTAAATAGTTTTATGAGGTCCAACCTGCTTATTTGCGGGTTGGACCTTTTTTGTGCAGTGACGGCATGCAGAGTTGCGGGCAACTATTGTGGTCGGGAGTTCTGTTATCGGCCGCTTGGTTTTGCTACGATTGTTGCGGTGCTTGTGAATTGCTTGAACCTTGGGCGAGATTCTCAGGCGTCTAATAAAGAGATGTTCAGTGATTGAACTGGCACATCGTGGAGGATATCTATAGATGACAAGATTACATAAGCAATTACTACATGCTGGTCTGGCCTTGATGACGGTAGCAACGGTTGGGGCCGCAATCCCTGGAGCGACGGCTAATGCCGCAACGCGGACAGTGCCACAGTCCTTGAGAAATACCTGGTTTGCTTGGGGCGGCGAGGCCGGTGCCCATAAAATTAAGATTACGGCCAAGACGTATACCAACACGTTTGGGTGGTATAGGCATGGCAAATGGATTGTGAATGGCACGAAGTATACGCTGAAACTGGGCAAGAAGGTAAAGAAGAATAAGACCTTTACGTTGAGTAAGCGGGCAGATAAGAATGGCTACCGGACGTTGACGACCAATCTTTCGGATCAGATGGGGAAGACTGTGATGAAGGTTAAGCGCGTCAAAGTTCACAACAAAACCAAGCTGAAGATGGTCGTCAAATTTTCTGAAAACTCTAAGGCAACGAATATGTTCTTCCCGGTTACTAAGAAAATCATTAACACGGATATGAATTAGGACAAGTTAAATTGAGATAGTTGCGGGCGTTTTTGTTCGAGGGATGAAATGTAGAGTTACATGCGTTCTTCCGGGTCGGAAATAGTCTTATCGACCATCTTAGTTTGCTAGGCTTTATACGGTGTTTGTGAAGCGCTTCAATGACAGAATGTGACGTAAGCACTAAATAAAGATGTGTCCGCTGAGTGTAGATACATCATGGAGGATTGAAAATGACAAGATTACATAAGCAGTTGTTGCGCGCTGGCTTGGCGTTATTGACACTGACTAGCGTGGGATTAGCTGGGACAACGGCTAACGCGGCGACCAAGCTTGGCAATTCTGTGCCGAAGTCCTTGTGGGGAACTTGGTACGAGTTGAACAGCCAGTCGGGAATCATGCGGGTCAAGCTGACAGCCAAAACCTACAGTATTTCCAAGGGGTTCTTTATTAAAGGCAAATGGACGCCTAACTGGAACGGTGGCAAGACTTATCGGCTAGGGAAAAAGGTCAAGTTACAAAAGACATTCACGATTTCGGCCAAGAACAATAAGAAGGGTTACCGAACGATTACGGCACGCCATAACAGTTATTCCTATGTGAAATCTCAGTATAAACGGATGACCTCTAGGTATTCAAAACAGATTGTTTTGGGCCATAGAGCAATGACCTACACCAATAAACATACCCCTACAACGAGTGATACGTATCCGTCGGAGCTGGCGCAATATGCCAATCCGGCCAAGCATTTTTACGATGAATATGGCATTGGTAGTCTGAAGTAGGAGAGGTGAAGGAAATGAAACGTAGCGTATTGATTAGTGTAAGCCTGTTATTGGGGGCTCTCGGGTTAGGGATGAGTCTGCCAACGGCTGCGGATGCCGCAACGACAATTCCACAAAATATGCGGGGAACTTGGTTTTTCTCTAATGGTGATGAAGATCCTGGACTTACACGGGTTGTGATGAAGGCCAAGACTTACGATATTGCTTTTGGGACGTTCAGTCATGGAAAATTTGTTAAAAAGTGGAACAACAAGCAACCTTTGAGGCTGGCTAACCAATTGACGGTTAATAAGACGTTTACGACCAGTAAGCAGGGTAAAAAACTCATACTGAAGACGAAGATGGCGGATTGGGGATTGATCACGTATACCTATTCGATGAAGAAGGAGCATCTTTATCAGCATTGGATCAAGCAGGATAGTGGTGCTAAAAGCGTTTACTCAAGTGGGGTATTTAAGTATAGCAAGCTAGCTCACCCAGAAAAATACTTGAATGAAGTGTATAAAGCGGGAACTGCTCGCCGGTTATAACGTTTAGCGATTAAGAAAATTGACTAAAGGAGTAATTCTAAGATGAAAAAATCAGTATCAAGAATGGCACTTGTCCTGTCGTTATTAGGACTGGGGATTGTTGGCGCAACCGGTGTTTCAACTACGACGGCCCATGCCGCTAAGTTGTCAGCGGTTCCTAAAAATTTACGGGGAACCTGGGGTACGTTGGGTGAATCATTTTATATGGTTACTTTCACTAAGAATAGTTTTTCGTTCGCCCCCGTTCTACAAACCAAAAATAAAAATTGGGTGATGCAGAAATATCCTGATTTGTACCAACACTTGAAGCTGGGTAAGAAGGTTAAGGTGAATAAGACATTCACAATCAGTAAGAAGAATAAGCATGGTTATGTGTATGTTCACTCAAAAAGTAAGGGTGATAGTTTTAGTAATAAGTATTACTTTAAAGTCAAAGGTAAGACGTTGAAGTGGAGTAACTATCCAAATGGGAAAAGGGCTGATGAGTATACGAAATTGCCGACGATGGCTAGTCGAAAGGCATTCTTCGGGAGCTTCTAGGTACCGAATTGAGTCGCTTTTGTGTGGATGATATATTTTTTTACAAAAGGAGAATTTTTAAATGAAGAAATTAGTGAAATTAGGCGTTGCAGCGTTAGTTGCTGTGAGCTTTGGCGGATTAACAGTTACTACGGCGGATGCAGCAACTTGGCATAAAGGCTTACCGACATTTATTCAGAACAAAAAATTTAAGAGTAAAATCAAACGTGAGACTGGTGTGTGGTCTAAGGCGACTAAGACTACAGTGTTCATGAAATACACCCAGGGTGATCAAACGCCAGTCATTAGTCATACTAAGTACAAGAAAATGGGAAAGGGCTATTTGATCAAAGGTAAGTATCACGAATCCCGCATGGGAAAAGGCATGCATACGTACTATTACCGGGTTCAAAAGCTTACTAGTAAAAAAATAAAGATGGCAGAGGGTAAGACTGGCAAGTTAATTACAATGACAAGATTTAAGCATGCCCCTAAGAATAGTCAGACTTGGTGGTAGCGGGATATATGATCTTTCAGCATATTTAGTTGAAGCGGACTTAAGGAGCTAATGAAAAGGATGAAAAGAAGATTTTTATGGCTGAGCTTGCTGGTGGCACTTGCCGTCGTAGGTGCTGGGTGTGGCAAACAAGCCAACTCTAAGACCGGTCACAAGGACAGTCGGTCAACCAAGGTTGCCGACAAGGCTGGCAATAAGCAAGCCACCGCGACTAAAGCGGAAACGCCTAAGCCCTCGGCGTTGACGATGTTGCTGTCCCCATTGATGGGGAAGAATGCTGAAGATCCGAGTACCCAATCGCAGAATGAATTGACGTATTCTCAGTTCTATTATCAACATAACAATTGGTATTGGCGGCTATCTTCTAAGGCACAGAAAACAATTGTTGGCGGAAAGATTACAACCCTAAATGGAGATTCTGGTGAGTACAAGTTGACTGGCAAGCAGACCAACGGGGATGAGTTTACCGTGAAGTTAATGCGGTATTCATCATCAGATCAATCCTATTGGCTCAAGTCCAGTGCGCCCAAGTTTAACCGGGCGTACGTGATTGGCGACACCAATGGCTCCTGGACGACCGGGGCACCGACAGCGTTAATTGGGACCTGGTCGACCCATATTTATAAGCCAGCACCAAGCAAATACGATGATGCCGAAACGCTAAAGAAGGCGCCTTACAGTCGAACCCGTTTCTTTATTAGTAATCAGGGAATCGATGGCCAAAAGGATTCCTTCACGCCGAAGTATACCGTCTATGATACCGGAAATGGGTGGGGAGCCAACGATGCGACCACTTACAAACAACTTAGCGACAATACTTATTTATTGCGAACAACTTTAAGTGGACGACTTTTTAACGTCTACAAGGTGACGCTTAAAAATAAACAACTGACCGTGGTTGGGGGCGAGAGCGACCTAGCCAATCTGAACAAGGTTTCCAGCAAACCGGGGCAGGCCTTTGGTTTCGACAACAGCGCGGCACTACACTTAACCTCGAAGCAACTGGATAACTGGATTGATCGGCACTTGTCGGACTTCAATCGGGACTCGCATCAGGTCAAACAGGCTTCGTTTATGGCTGATACGGACAAGAAGGGGCGGGTGACCGTCGACGTCTATGATTATGGTCTTGATAGTCCGGTTGCCCCGCGGGTTGGTCGGTTCCGGGTCACCGCAATGGGGGTCTTAGAAGGCCAAGAAGCTGATGATACGACATGGTGGCCAGTTTCTGATGATCCCACCAATTAACATTTCTGAAGTGGCGTCACTATGTAAATGGGATAAAGGCAGAAGCGTAGACAAAATTACCGACAATGGCCAGTCGGAAGGCGTTCCTCGGTAACTATTAACACCCCGGTTTGCGCCGCTTTAGCGTAAGTGATATATTTAACGAGGTAAACGGTTGTGAATTGACAGTAATTTCAATTCGACCGATTGCCTCGTTTTGTACATAGAGGTTTAAAATAAATTTTCAGGAGGAAAACAAGATGAAAAAGTTTTATTTAGTTTTAACCGTTCTGGCCATTGCGACGGTCGGTCTTAGTGCCACGACCACGCCGGCTGCGGCCAAGACTGGTGTCAAGGTACTCAGCACCAAGAAGGTCAAGAAGACCGCCTACCATGTCACGAAGGGGACTATTTACAAGACCAATAAGCTGACCAAGGTTGCCCACCACGCCAAGAACTACAAATACACGACGCTGTACGTGACCAAGCAGAGCACGGTTCGCAAGGCTAACCACAAGAAGGCCGTCTACAGTTACATCACCACGAAGAAGGCTCGCGGTTGGATCTTGCGGAGCTACCTGAAGAAGGGGGTTGCGCCTAAGAAGTCGACTAAGACGATCCAGACGACGACCACCACCACGACGACTACGGCGAAGAACGATGACTCGACCACGACGCAGACCACGGCGGCTACGTTTAACGCCCAAGCGGCCAATGCCGATTTCTTAGCCATGGTCAACAAGGAACGGGCTAAGACTGGCGCCGCACCACTGACGATGGCGACTAAGCTGACGAATTTGGCCAACCAACGGGCCGCCGACTGTGCGAAATTAGGCGATATTACCCACTACGATAGTGCGGGTAACACGGTCTACCTACAGGAAGGACCCAAGTTTGGCATCGACTTCAACGAGGGCCTGAGCTCTGAATGCCTGTACATGGCCGATGAGGGCTTTGTGGGCGACTACCAGAAGGCTGGCACCAACGCCGCCGACCAGTACCTCTACCACGATGCTGAGTCCAACTGGGGTCACCGGGACAACCTGATCAACCCTGAAGCCAAGACGATTGGGATTGGCTGGAAGATTTCTAACGGCACGATTTACAACGCTGTCGACCAACAAGGATAAAGAATATAAATGCAGCCCACCGGAGAATACAAATTTTTCGGTGGGTTGTTAAGTTTTCCTTCAAACTTGATTCACATCAATGACACCGTTTTCCTGAAAATGGTACACTGTTTCCAAGTTCTAGCGAGCATCTTCAAACAATCTTCACCTTTCCACCGTAAAACGGTTGCATTCCCCTGATAGAGTGTATTGTAAGCCCATGAAAAGTGGACGAACAGGCTAGCCAATCGTGAGAATCTGAAGAAATTGTTAAAAGGTGGCCTAGACCGAGTAAAATGGGTTTCATCATTCCAGATTGTGGTGTACAATGAGAAGCATAATTAGCACTCAAACAAAAGAGTGCTAATCCAAGTACCTCATCGAAGATAATCAATTGGAGGGCGATTCTATGATCAAAATGTACTTTCACGCTAAAACGACTGCGGTAACTAAAGCCATGAAATGGTTGGCGAACCACGATGCCATCTTTACCTCTCGCGACATTAAAAAACAACCTTTAACCAAGGATGAAATTCTTTACATGCTTTCTTTAACTGAAGAAGGCACCGACGACCTGATTTCAACGCGCTCTAAGGCTTACAAGGCCTTGCCTGCGTCCGTACAAGACATGGGGATGAACGAACTCGTTGACCTCTTGCAAAAGAATCCGGGGATTTTAAAGAACCCGATTGTCGTCGATCAGAACAAGTTAGCCACTGGCTTCGACCTGGAAACCATCCGGGAATTCGTGCCAGCCGCATACCGTAAGAAGGAACTGGCCAGTTTCTTCAAGATTTTAAATGGCGGGAACAACAACGCCGCTCTGGCTTAACACCAGCATAATAGAAGAGTAGATGACCAAGCACCGTCACAATTTTGTGGCGGTGCTTTTTCTGTCGGTCGCTGATTTTCGCTCCCGGCGGCAATCTTCGTTCTCACTGCTGTGGGGAACGCCTGCGGCCTGGGGAGCGTTCCGCCGTCTCGACTTGAAACCTCGCCAGAACCGCGAGTTTCCAAGGTCGTTCCATGGTGTCGGCTGGGAAAGAACCCCAGCCAACGCCATCGACACAGCTGTGTCCACGAAGTTGCCTCTGGTCGCTGACAACGATCAGAAAGTCACTGTCATAGTTTGTGTGGGGGCGGCCTTTACTTGTCGATAGTCTGATTGTGCAAAAAAAGACCGCGATTTCCCGCGGTCTTCAGTGATTACGTTTAACCTTAATTCAAACTAGCTGGCCGGGAATACCCCACCGTATGCCACCACGAAACGTTGGTAGCTTCGTTGACCACGCCGCGAAGTTGGGCGTCGATCATCTTGTTGCCCCCCTTGTAGATGCCGACGTGGCTGATGTTGTTCTTGCTAGTGCCGAAGAAAATCAGGTCGCCGGCCTTGGCATTGGCAGCACTCACGTGGGTGTAGGTGTCGTACTGCGATTGGGCCGTCCGGGGCAGCGTCTGGCCAATGGCCTTGTTGTAGACGTACTTGGTAAAGCCGGAACAGTCAAATGAGCTGGGACCATTGGCGCCGTAAACGTAAGGCTTGCCCAGCAGCGACTTAGCCTCACTGTAAATGGCGCTGTACGTGCCGTTACCGGTTGTGGCGGTGCTAGTGTGGGCGTAGCTCTTCTTCTGCAGGTAACCGTGCCAGATCCAGCCGGAAGCGGTCTTCCTGCCGTTGGTGACGTAGTAGTACAGGTACTTCACGCCATCCTTCTTGACGATGTAACGCTTTTTAGTCGCGTGCCACGTGGTGTTGGGGTAGTTCTTTAAGTAGTGCGTTTTCTGGCCAAATTTCATATCGCTGGCAGTGCCACTCAGGTTGTAGGTCCAACCGGTCGCGCTCTTGCGCGTGTAGGCGGTGTCGGTCATGTTGCTGGTGCTGACGATGGTGTTGGTGCTGTTGGCCTGAGCGGTGGTTTGGCTCAGCGCAGGTACTAAGGCAGCGGCGAAGGCCACGGCCAAACTAACTTTTTTAAGTGTTTTCATAATTTTAATCCCTCATATGTAAGATATTTGTGGTGCTTACTACTCCTTCTAAGATAACGTATGGCTGTAACAAATTGATTACGGGGTGACATCATTGCGGTTACCATTGTGTGTATGTCAGTCATGTGACAAGGGTTGGATGATTTGGGTGAAATGTCATGACTAGTTGTCATCAGGCTCTAATTGTTCAAAAAGTTCATGGGAACTAGTCACCAAAAAGTCGACCTAAGCTGTGCGGGGACGGCGGTTAGTTGCGGTAACAAACTTTGACAGAATTCACATTAAATTCTCATATTAGCTGGCTAATCTGTAACCGTTAACATTTCAGTATCTACAATCCTTACAGATTGTGGTAGACTATCCGTAGCGCTTATTAATTCCATTACATATTAAGAGGAGGGTGTTATTTTATGAATGGCTTTATTGGTGAGTTTTTTGGAACCCTGGTTTTGATTCTTTTGGGTGTTGGGACCATGGCTAGTGTTAATTTGAACAAGTCCTACGCTAAGGGGTCAAACTGGACCTACGTGTGTGTGGCCTGGGGTATGGCCGTCACGATGGGGGTCTATGTTGCCGGGTTACTCGGTTCACAAGGCCACTTGAACCCAGCCGTTACCATTGGGTTCGCACTGTTTGGTTACTTCCCATGGGCGGACGTTTTGCCTTACCTGTTGGGTCAATTCTTGGGGGCCTTCGTCGGGGCCGCGTTAGTTGCAATTCAATATTATCCTCATTTTAAAGATTCTCCTGACGAAGCCAGCGGTAACCACGTGGGAATCTTTTCCACGAAGCCCGCTATCAAGAACCCACTGTACAACTTTCTCTCTGAAACGATCGCCACTTGGGCCTTCGTCTTCGTTCTCTTGAACTTAGGGAACTTCACGGCCGGCTTGAAGCCGTTCATCGTTGGTCTGGTCATCATGGTCGTTGGGATGGGCTTAGGTTCCACGACTGGGTTCGCTTTGAACCCTGCCCGTGACTGGGGTCCTCGTCTGGCCTACACCATCTTACCAATCCCCCACAAGGGAACGGCCGAATGGAGCTACGCTTGGGTACCAATGTGTGGCCCACTGGTTGGTGGGATCTTAGCTGCCGGCCTGCAATATTGGATTACTTATTAACCACGTTTCGTCCGGGACCGACTGTTTACCGGTTGGTTTGGTCACTTGCTTTTTAAAGGCGTGACCAAGTCCGTACGAGATAAGATTCATTGCTTAAATGCAACGCTTAACAACTAATGGATTAAGGCTTTAAAGCGCTAAAAAGAGGCGACCGGAATATTCTGGTCGTCTCTTTTTGTGCTATGAAAGAAATTGCTGGAGGTTTTGGTAAACGTTGGCTTCCAACTCGGCTGGCGCCATGCCCCGTAGATTGGCAATGATACGCAGACTCTGCTTGAGAATCATGGGGTAGTCCGTCACCGTGACCGGGCGGTGTTGGGCCCAGGTGACGGCGGCCAGACCGTCCGTTTCAACCAAAAGGCGGTTGAGGGGGATGGTCTTGGCCAGTTGCGTGACGGCCGGATCGGTCAGAACGTCGGGGCCAATCGTGAAGTAACAGTCGAGTCGGATATAATCCGCCTGATACTCGGGCGAGGCGTACCAGTGAACCAGGTAGCGGTTGGGATATTTCTGAATATTGGTCAATACGGCGCGCTCACAGCCCTTGGTGTGGAGCACGACCGGTTTGCGGTGATCGTGGGCGAACCGGAGCTGAGCCTCAAAAATGCGGGCCTGTTCCAGCAGATTCACGTCCGTCCAAACGCTGTCCATGCCGATTTCACCAATGATATTCGTAGCTTCCAGGTAGGGTGTGATCTCGGACCAGCGCAGTTCGGTGGCCTGCCAGGGATGAATGCCAAAGCTCAATGGCTGATGGCCGTCAACGAGCTGGCGATTGGTTTCCCATTCGGTGGGTGACTGACAATTGATTAAGGCTAAAATGTGTTCGTCGCGTTGCAGTGCGGCGAGTTCAGAACTGCCATCCAGATGACAATGCGCATCACATAACATGGTGGAGGCCCCCTCGAGATTTGTTGCATTGAGTGTAGCACGTTCTGGTGGCGCCACCTACTGGGAGGGGGTGGTTGGCACGGTATTTTGTAAAAACGGCCAATTAAGGGCCGCTCGGTAGGATTGGTTAATGGCCTTTCTTTCTACACAATTTAAGATTTGTAACATAATGATTTTTACGAAAAAGCGGTCGGATTTTGTGAAAAGGTTAAACCGTATTACCTGTTATAATGGCCTAGCCATAGGCAATTAAATCACAAACTTGTCTTGCACGTAAATTAGTCAAGCTGACGAACGTGACTGTTAAACGTTTCGCCTATTTAGTAGATTTCAAGAGGTGAAGTGGCTATAATTATATTTGTAAAGAGCATAGACCGTTTTGCATCAAAAACGGGTGGGTCGACAATTACTCATGCGGTGAGTGAGCCACAATAACATGTTTTTAGAGGGGACTGTTATGTATGTTTAATACCAAAGAACATTATAAGATGTATAAAAAAGGGAAGACCTGGATTTTTGCCAGCATCGTCACGGCCACGCTGGCTTTGGGGGCTTTCGGTGGTCAGACGGCGCATGCAGATACTAGCGACGCCGCCACGACCGGCGAAGAGACGGCAACCAAGGAATCGGTGGAACCAGCAAAACAGGTGACGCTCGGTCAAGAGAAGCAGTCACAGACGTCAGCTGATGCGGCGGTTAAGGAAGACACTGGGGCTACCGATGAGACCACACCGAGCGATGGAACGAAGGACCCGGTGGTGGCGCCCGCTAAGGAATCTGAAACGACGCCGGCGTCGGATGCGACTGGCAATTCAGCTGGCGACACGACGGATAAGAACGGAGACGCTGATTTACCAGCAGCACCAGACGCAGATAAAACGGGCTCGACGGACAGCGGTAAGGTGACTGAAAAGCCCGCCGCAGACGCACCGGTCGACCAGACCAAGAATGAGGTCACGCCGCCAACCGATACACAACCAGTGACACCAGTTAATACGGCTGAAAAGGTCAATCCACGCTTGCGGTCAATGGCTGCGCCAACACCGACACCAGCCGTGACGGCGGCCCAACCCGTTGCTGAGGCTGAGGAGTCGATTGATCAGTGGATGCCGAATAAGCTGTTGCAGCAGGCGGTCCTTGATACGTTTACAGCTAAAAATAATTATCTTAATCCTGAAGTTTTGGCTTCCGATAAAACTTGGAGTAGTGTTAACGATATTACACAGGCAGATATGTTATTACTAAATTATCTTGATGTGCAGGCATATACGACAACGTACATTGATGGTAAGACGTCATTTTCTTTGGAAGGGTTGCAATATGCGACTAATTTAACGCACTTGGATCTTGCTAATGATATGGATGCGGCTCCCTATGCGATGCGGGGAGACATTACAGACTTAACGCCACTAAGTTCATTGGTTAATCTGCAGTGGCTACAATTTACTTTGAATCGGGTTTCAGATATCACGCCGATTACCGGATTAAAGAAGCTTACGTCACTATCTATGAGTAATAATAGCGTCGCGGACTTTTCTGGATTGAATCCGGCGCAATTTACAGATGGTTTTTCAATCGGCGAGCAATATGTGGTGAACAACCTAGTTTTTGTGCCACGGACTGGCTCATATATCATGACTAATCCTGTGAAAGCACCACAAGGGAGTTCATTTATTGCAAGTACACCGGGAGGAGCTGTTGCACTTCCAATTTCGGCTCCGGTTCCAGGTAATGCAACGCCAACAGTTCGAATCTTTTGGGTAGGGGCCGTTTCGACAGTAGCTGGCAATCAAATTACTTATTCAGATATCAAGGACCAAATCATGCCAGGGCAGACCTACAACCCGCTGAGTGCGACGTATCCATACCTGGTCCAGGAAGATTATACGTATTTCTTGGATTCGGTTTTTTCTGATACTAATACTGGCATCACCGTAGCGATGGTAACGCCTTATGTTAAGGCAGATGCTGCCGAAGACGTAACGGTCAATTACGTTGATGAGTCTGGCCAGAAATTAGCTGACCCGGAAACCTTAACCGGGCTAATCGGTGAAGGCTACACGGCACCAACGAAAGAGTTTGCCGGTTACGAACTGACTGAAACGCCAGCCAACGCGACCGGGACCTTCTCCGACACGGCCCAGACGGTGACCTTCGTTTACAAGGAAGCTACGTCATCCGTGACCGTGCATTACCAGGATGAAGCCGGGACCATGATTCAAGCCGACACGGTGGCTTCTGGTCAGGTGGGGACGGCTTATGACATTGCTCATCCTGACATCACCGGGTACACCTACAAGGAAACGCAAGGGGATGCCCAAGGGACCTACACGGATACGCCAACTGAGGTGACCTTCGTGTACACCAAGAATGCCGGGACCGTGACGCCACCAGTGGTTACACCTGACCAAACGATCACGGTCACCGTTCACTATCAAACGGCGGACGGCACCACGGTCGCACCGGATGTGCTGGTAACTGGTAAGGCGGGCGACACCTACACAACGAGTCCAGCGGCTAACGTGCCGGATGGCTACAAACTAGTCACCACACCAGCCAATGCCAGTGGGACATTAGGCGACAGCGACTTCTCCGTGACCTACGTTTACGAAGAGACTGGCGGAGATGGCGACAAGGTCACGCCGGATACGGACAAGCCAACGACCAAGCCGACGAAGCCGGGAACCAAGCCTGCCACTAAGCCAGCTGCGACGAAGAAGACGCCAGCTAAGAAGACTCAGGCTGGTGGCCAAGCGGATGCTCTGACTAGCAAACGTGGTGGCAAGACTATCGCGACTGTGGCCAAGGGTGGCGCGGCCGCTAAGGTGGACTTAACTGCCAAGACGAGTACGCAAGCCAATCACCCGGCGGCTTCGAAATCAGCCGCAGCCGATTTGCCACAGACCAACAGTAGTGAACAAACCTCACCATTCTGGGGTGTCGCACTGCTAGTGGCGGTCTTAGGTGTATTCGGATTCAAATTCAAACGTAAAGAACAATAGGCACGTAATCAAACAGACAGTCATGGCTCGGCAAAGATACTTGTCGAGCCATGACTGTCTGTTTTGACGTTTATTTAGTCTGATCAAACTTTTTAGCCTGTTCACTCCAGGCTTCTAACTGCGTATAGACCAGTTCAACATCGTTGGCAGGGACGTCGCCCAGAACCTGGTCCCAAAGCGACTGTTTGAGCTGACGAATCGTCTTACAAGCGGCCTTTCCCTTAGGCGTGATGCGAATCCAAGTGATTCGGCGGTCGCTGTCATCGGGGGTTCTGGTGATGTAGCTGGCGTGTTCAAGTCGGGTCAGTTCGCGGCTCACTAGGCCCTTATTGATGGCAAGCTCGGTCGTGATTTGTTTAGCCGTGACGCCATCGTGCTCATTGATGAAGAGCAGAAAATTGGCGTTGCTGGCATTGATCTCGGGTAGCGTCAGTTCGTGATTCATGGCAATCTGAAAGCGACGGTGGAGTGCGCCGATAAACTTGCCAATCTTGGTGATGTCCAAAACAACGGCCTCCTTTTTGTTTAGTATAGCATAACATATAGTTGACAAATAAACTAAATTCGGTTATTCTGTAATAGTTGATTTATCAACTATAGGAGGATTTTTAAATGACTTTGAAACAGCGCTTAATTTTTTCTTTCTTAATGTGCGTGGGGATGGCTAGCAGCATGAGCTGGCTAGGCATGGCGAAAAATATGGGGATCAATGCAAACATGTGGCGGGTGTTTGGACTGTCTGTTGGGCCAACAATTCTGTTTGCGTTTGTCCTCAATGTGGTGGTAGTCAGTAATCTGAGTACGTTGCTGGTCAAAATAGGCACGCGGCCGCTGGTCAATGCGTCTGCCATTCAGCTAAGGGCCGGCACGATTCGAAGTTGGACGATGCTGCTGGTGATGTGCTTCACCATGAGTACCCGCGCGCTCCTGATGAACGGGACGCTGGCCCACATGACGGTGGCGCAGTTCATCCTGAGCTTCTTTAGTACCTTGACGATGGCCTATTTTATCCGTGATCTCTTGATTATGCCGGGGATTCAGCGGCTGATGACGCGGAAGCAGCGCGCTTGAGATAGGGGCTATTGAATTTAAAAGACAATGAATTTGGACTTGGTAACTGGGGCTACATCTGCTAAAGTTAAGGACATAACGGGAGGTGGAAGATGAAAATTTCAGTGAAACAATTATGGGTGCTGGGAATTGTAGTTGGGACGATGATGTCGGGGACGACCGCTACAGCTGCCGCTTTGCCCATGGGTGCACATTATTCTCAGCAACGCGCGAATTCAGTTAAATTAGTGTGGCGGCGAAGTATGACCCGCAAGGCTTATCATCCAACGGAGGTCGCGGGAGCACGTTACTCCAAACACCTGGGGATTCGCTACCAGGCGACATTAGACACGTTGACCCACTATACGTTTTTCACCGATGCGCATGAGAAGGTTCGGGTGAAAGCAACTGGGAAATCGCGCATCTATTATCACGTTAAGACTTCTGACGGCTTGTTTGGCGGCTGGGTATGGCGCGGCTATTTGAAAGCAGGTGTCACACCTGGATTGGGCAATGCCGGGCAAGCACCGACTCTGAAGGGCAAGCTTGATTTGACCAGTGCCACGAGCACCGCGAAATTTGATCGGGACGTTGTCGCTTATGAACAGAAGTTACGACCGAACTTTAAATTTAAAGCAAAGGCAAATCAGCTATCCCAGTTAGAAGCACAAAATTACTTGAATCGGGATGCGGATAGCTTGACGGCCATTCAGAAGATTGATGTAGGAACGTCTCATATGAATGGGAGCATGGCCTACATAACCGTTAGTGATTTTAATCAACGATTGAGTCGGGGGACGAGTTACACCAGTCAGGTTAAAAATATGGCAGAAGTTTTTGACGATTTACTGTCCAGTTGGCAAGCATCGCCTCAGGTAGGTATTGGTTTTTACACGCTACCGGACAATCAATTGACCGGGAAAGCACCGACAGATTACCGAGCGTTTTACGCGGTGAGCTATGAGGATGATAACGAGTAGGCAGTGGTCCCAGCCGGGATGGCTGTATTAAATTGGTTTCAAGTTATAAATCGGACATGCAATCACGTCTAGACGAGCTGAATGATATTTGGCCCGTCTTTTTGAATTGAATTGAATTAAACCGCTAATGATTGCAAGCGACTATTGCTAAAGAAAGAATAGAATATAAAATTAGTTATTAAGAAGAAAGGTTTTACGTATTTACTTGATTGTTATGTAGATGTTTCATATAATGATTTTGTGAGATGGCCGTTATAGCCTGCTTACTAGTTGGATAAGAGAGTAGTGACTGAATAGGGGGAGTTTATATGGACAAAGTTATTAGAAAATATAAAATAATGTATAATGCGGATAAAAGGTGGCTGGTGATGACCACGGTCGCGGTCTCGTTGGTGTGGGGAATCTTGGATAGTCAGCCGGTGTCCGCGGATGTTGTGCCTGATGCTGGTACTGATCAGGAAAATGTTATGGCGGACTCTGATGGGGATGGTCAGTCGGTGACGTTAACGCGACCTGTGGTAGACGGGAGTGGCCAATCTGATGTCCTGGAAAATGACAAACCAGAGACTGAAAGCCCTGTAGAGGAAAAGGCTGGCACGGATAATTCGGCGTCAGCTTTACCTAATGAGGAAAACGAGGAGAATTCAAATGAACAGGCAGATACGACGTTGCCGGCGTCGAAGGTGGATCAGGATGAAGCAACAAGTGAGTCTCATTTGAGTGAGGTAAATGACCAGAAGAAAGATAAGTTAAGAGTTCTCCCTAAGCGAGATACAGTGGTAAATGAGCCGCAACAGAATGACGTACATAAAACGCAACAATCAGTTCAAGTGACACCAACATCGACTGCTGTAATGCCGCAGGTTAGAACTAGTGCTCGTGCACAGAACTTGATTGATAATTGGATGCCTAATGAGAAGCTACAAGAGTTGGTTTGGAAGGAGCTGACAGCAGCTGACGATATTAGAAATTCTAGAGTTTTTAAGTCAGGAAGACACTGGGAAACTGCTAAAGACATCACTCAAGATGATTTGAAACTTTTGGATGATCTTGATTTAGCAGCTCATGGAACAACATACATTGATGGGAAACATTCATTTTCCTTAGAGGGGTTAGAGTATGCGACTAATTTGAAAAGGTTGGATGTTTCAAATGCTTTAAGGTACGAACCGTATGCAATTCGGGGGGACGTTACTGATTTAACACCGCTGAAAAATTTGGTGAATTTAGAGTCTTTGAATTTTACTGGGAATCGAGTTTCAGATATTACGCCGATTACTGGTTTAAAGAACATCAAGGAATTGGTATTTCCTGCGAATCAAGTAGCGGATTTTTCGTCTTTGGATATGGCGCAGTATACAACAGTAAGATTTGGGCAACAATTTGTTGAAGGAAAAGTTGAATATATTCCTCATGGAGATAAGTACACGATGACAAATCCGATAAAAAAACCACAAGGCGCCAAACTTATACTGCAACCTAGTACAAGTGGTTTCTTTATTCCAATCTCAATGGCAAACGTTGACAATTATAAAGTCGTACGAGCTATTCGTAGCGGCGCAGTTGCGAATATGGTTGATGGAAAAATAAATTTTAGCGAAATTCAAAATCAAAGTATGCCAGGAGAGGATGTTAATTGGCAGTTTCAAGAGGCACATGTGCCTATGTATGCGCCGCTTGAAAAGTATGGATTCTTTCTGACTATGAATTTTAGATTTGAAGAAGGTAATGGTTATCCAGATGTCAGCTATATAATTCCTTACATCCAAGCTGACAGAGCCCAGGACGTAACGGTCGATTATATTAACGAAGAATCGGGAAAAAGTATAGCTCCACGTGAGATACTAAAGGGATTTATCGGCGAGAATTATTATGCGACAATCAAGGAAATTGCTGGGTATCATCATGATAGCCCTGATAACGCAGAAGGAATTTTTTCTAAAGACTCACAAACTGTTAAATTCACTTATTTTAAGGATAAACTTAAACCAGTGGCCCCGCCCGTGACGCCAATCCATCCCGCCCAACTTGGTACAGTCACCGTTCATTACCAAACGACAACTGGAACAACGGTGGCACCAGATACGGTACTTACTGGTATTGTCGGGGATTCCTATAACACCAAGCCAGCCGCCAACGTGTCAGCTGACTATGAACTGACCACAACGCCGACGAATGCTAGTGGCGTTTTCAGTAGCGGGCAAATCACAGTAACCTATGTCTATGACAAGGTAGTTACTACAGGAGCAGGGGATGGTTCTAAGCCTGCACCCACACCGGAACCGGCACCAATACCTGACCAGTCAACACAGCAGCCAGCAGCGCCAGACGTGAATTCAGGCCAGCCGGATGAACAAGCTGGCACGAATCCGGCCACTACTGCCGTAACCCCAACGCATGGTGGCGCCGCAGTTCAAGGGACACCAGCAAAGACTGCAACTAAGCAAATCACCCCAAGTATCCAAGCGACTTTACCTAAAACCAATGACAAGCCAACGTCCCCATTTTGGGGAATGACCATCCTGTGGGTGATCCTTGGCCTGGTAGGCATTAAGCAACGGAAACACTAATCAAAGTATTCCAACCCCAAAGGGCGCCAGCGAAACGATTGGCGCCCTTTAATATACCCGAAAAATAGATGTGGGTCGAACTAATTCAAGTGACAAACTACACTATTAATGTTTCATCCTATGCTGGCTTTTCAAGCGATAACCGGTTATACTAGGGGTGGTTAAGGATGACCAACCAACACACTAATTATCGATTTCGTTACACCACTGTTGCTACCGGCAATGATGCCGACAAATTGAGGAGGATTAATGTGCTTAAACGGGATGAATCAACACACCGGGTGAAGATGTATAAGAAGGGGCGCACGTGGGTGTTTGCCGGCGTCTTAACGGCAGCGCTTGCGTTTGCGGCGCCAGAGGGTGTCCAAGCGGATACCACTGGTGAAACACCTTCCCCAGCCAAAGCAGAGACGACGACCACGACGAACGCCCATCAGGATCAAGAAGTGACGCTCACGACACCAGACGTTGACGGTCATCCAACCACGACAGAAACAGAGTCAGTTACTGATATTGAAAATGAAAGCGGTATCACAAACGATTCAGTAACAGCAGGCGACTTCGAAACAGAAGCCGAGGCCGAGGCGACCACCACGCCAGAGAAACCAGTGACGGCCGTGACGACAGAAGACCCACAGACAGTTGAACCGATTACCGCCGACACCATACTGGAAACGGCCGTACCCATTTCAGAAACGGCCAAACCCAAGACTCACAAGCAGACTGGGGCAACGACTGAGTTGAAGGCCGTGAAATTGGTCAAGGCCGAGGTCGCCAAGCCGGCCACGGTGAAGCTGGCACATCAACAGCGAGCGACCGCTATCAGCGAGTGGATGCCCAACACTACGCTCCAACAGGCCGTTCTGAAGAACCTGAAATCCCAGAACCCAGGCCAAAGCTGGAGTAGCGTCGATGACATTACCCAGGACGACATGGCACTCTTGAAGAGCCTGTCAATCCAGAGCGGAGCCGGCACCTATATCGATGGCAAGACCGAGTTCTCGCTGGTTGGCTTGGAATACGCTACAAATCTGACGTCGTTAAGCATGGGTGGAAATTTGGACGCGGCTCCGGGCGCTTACTATGGTGATATCGCTGATGTGACGCCGCTAGCCGGATTGACCAAACTGGAAAAACTAGACCTGCAACACAACCGGATCACCGATGTGACACCACTAGCTAATTTAACCAATTTAAAGGAACTATTGCTGGCGTTCAATCGGATCCGTGATTTCTCACCGTTAAAGGGTATCAACTATACGAAGTTTCATGCGGGCTCACAAATGGTGATTTTGGATCCCGTTAAGGTGAGTGCCACCGACCTGAGTGCCCACCTGAAGATTCAATTTATCACGATCGATGGCGACTTGATTCAGCTGGAGCAGGTGCCGGTCCGAATCGCCGACCCCGTCTTCTACTACAACGGCGCCTTTACCTACCGTTTCTACTTTACCGGTGGGGTTGGAGTGAGTGACGGCCAGGGTGGGCTGAACTATACGGAATTGCAGCCACAGATTCCGGGCATCACGGAGTATCCGAACGTGACGGTCGACCCACAGGAAAATAACTACTTTCTGACGGGCCGGGCGGATGGCTCGGACTCGTATGGCAGTTACCTGTTCGTGGTTGCCCAGGGCTACGATATCGCGGAGGACGCGGCGCCCGTGGTCGTGCAACATCATGACGAGCAGGGCAACGCCATCGCCAAGGACGTGACGCTCCCAACGGGGATGGTCGGGGAAGACTACACGACCGCGCCACTAGACATTCCGGGATACAAGTTGAAAACGACGCCGGAAAACGCCACCGGTCAGTATGGTAGCGAAGCCATCACGGTCACCTACGTGTATGAAAAGGATGGCGGCGGTACCGTGACCCCACCGGTCGTGACGCCGGCTGCGGACGTTACGATGACCATTTACTATCAGCTGGCGGATGGCACCAACATCGCCGCTAGCCAAAGGATTAGTGGGAAACCAGGGACTGCGTATTCGACGAGTGCCTTAGACGTGACTGGATATACGTTGGTGACCACGCCGGGAAATGCCAGTGGGGCCTTTGGCGACACGGATGGCACCATCACCTACGTTTATGAAAAAACGGAAACCGGGGGTGATGGGGACCTGATCACCGATGGCAATGACGGCGACGAGGGTGACCTGGTGACGGACGACGCCGATGATGGTCAGAAACCAAGCGTTTCCGTGACGACGGCCCAGGGTGACGGCGGCGCGGGGGCAACGGCCAGTGGTCAGCCAGTCCAGTTGGCTAACGGTACGACCGCTGCGACGCCACAGAAGTCGGCAGCTGCAGCGACAACCCTGCCACAGACGAATGACCAAGCAACCTCAGCCTGGTGGGGCGTGGCGCTGTTGGCCGCGACGACCATTGGTGGCTGGCTAGGTGTTCGCCGGAAAAGTGAATAGGTGAGTGGATGAAAGCCTTGATGTCTGTGATGTTGAGGCTTTTTCGCTGTTTCGAGATAAAGACCGATAAAAGTAATCGTTATATTATAAATAATTAATATTATAGTAGATTTTTACTGTCCACTACACTATAATAATGGTTAACGAAATGGTGGGCAGGGCCCACTATTAACATAATTATTTTCGGTGAAACGGCACTAGTTGACGAACTTTAGGGGGAAGACAATTGGGGAAACGACGAAGAAAAAATTGGCATAAGTGTGGGTTATGGACAGCAGCAACGTTGGCCGGACTGGGCTGGCAGTTGACCACGGGGACGGTCGCTGAGGCTGATGAGGTGCCCGAAGCCGTGCCCGTGGCAGAGCCGGTGGTGACGGCGGAGACTGCGGAGACGACCGCAGAAACGGGAGTAAAGAAACCTGAATTTACGGTAGCAACGCCTAGCTCTGAAAACGAGACTGTGGAAGAGCCAGAGTCCACTGAAGAAACGGGATCAATAGCACCGCAGGCCTTAAGTGGCGAGGGTGTCGTTTTACCTCAACCTGATAAACATAAATTAAACCGGGGTAAAGAGAACAAAGTGGGGAATGACCAACAGTCCACGACCGCTGTAATTGCGGCGACACCGGTACCAGAATTGGTGGAAGCGAAAACTGATGCGCTAGCCAAACAGCCTAAGCGCACGGAAGCAGCGATTGATCAGTGGATGCCCAATAAGACGCTACAGACAGCTGTTTTGACCGAGCTACGGCACGAACCACAGGAAGACCATAAAACCTGGGCGGCCGAGAATGAGATTACGCAACAGGATATGTTGCGTCTAGATGCCCTAAGTATTACAGGTAATACGGAATCAAGCGGAATTAGTACATATATTGATGGGCACACAGAATTCTCTCTCAAGGGCATCGAATATGCCAAAAATTTGGAACACATTGCCTTAGGCGGAGGGCTGGCGAATAATAGCCCCTATCAAGTGTTTGGAGATGTCGTGGACCTCTCGCCACTGGCTGGCTTGACACATTTGCGGTCAGCCATTCTTGATAATAATCGAATCAAAGATATTTCGCCGCTGAAAAATCTGAATAATCTAAAACAACTCTATTTAACCTTTAATCAAATCTCGGATTTCCGGCCGCTCAATGGCAAAGATTTTTGGCAATTAACGATTACGGAACAGTATATTACGTTACCTACGATTAAAGTCGACCCGGAAAAACGGACGGCTCATATGCTGGCCCCTTACTATCTACCGAGCGGGGATCTCCCCGGTCTGTACAGTCCTGGGGAATGGGTTGAACAAATTATGGATTTTCATATTGATGAGAATAACCATAATGACTATTACTTCAATCGTTATATCTATCACAATATTCCCAACGATGATGTTTTGTTGGGGGGAGATATTGATGAAAATGATTGGGGAAATCTGACCTACGTTAATATTCCAGACCAGAAACCAGGGGATGCGGAGCCTTTAGAGGAACATCAAATACAGCTTCCCAATTATTACTATTTGGTGGCGATGGCAGACGTGGAACCGGGGGATGTCGTTTCCGATGACTCGGACGTTGAGTGGTACGTGATTCAACCCTACACCACGGCTAAACAGGCGGGTAAAATTACTGTGCATTACCAAGATGAAGAAGGGGCCTCTCTGATGGATGATCTAGAACTTCCAAAGGGATATGTCGATGACGCCTACAGGACGACGCCGCTGAAAATTGAGGGATACACGCTCAGTCAGACGCCGGAGAATGCCCAGGGAGTCTATACAGAAGCGCCCATCGAAATTACTTATGTTTATCGGAAGAATGCAACGGAAAAGCCTAATGTTATCCCCCAGTTGTCACACCACCGACTGTGACGCCGCCAACCGACGGGGGAACACCCCCAACCACGGCTCCGGCACCTGGTCAACAACCAGATCAGGTGGATACTGGGAGCAAGCCAAATCAGGTAAAGCCGGTGCCACAACCAGTGCCAGTTAGTGTTGCTGGTAGTGCGGCCGACCAAGTGGATGGGGGAGCGACTAGCCAGCCCAATGCATCAGCCAAACCACAGCATGGTGAGTTACCACCTGTCATGCCAGCGACAGTGCAGTCCAAGGGCAACACACTGTTACCTCAGACAGATGGGCAGAGCGCTACCTATCAGCTTCTGGGCGTGATTGGCTTGCTGATTGCCCTTTGGGGATTAGGATATCGTGGGAAAGATTAAAGAATCAGAAAATTAAATGACCAAAGCCAAAGAACACTGCCGAGTAGGGGTGTTCTTTTTGTTTAAAGTAAAGATAAATAACAAATATAGGGTGTCCTAAAACTATTTAAAATGACGATTTTTGACTAAAACGACAGATAACTGATTTTGTCCCTAAAAACCGCTTGTCACCGGGCATGAAAGTACTGGCTAATTTTTAATTCAGAATAGGTAAAACCATTGACGAAACAGGGATTCATCATTATCAAAATTAATTATTTTGATGAAAACACGATTTAAGTGTGATTAGTTTTATCACCTGACAATTAAGCTTGCTTTTGTTGTGAATCGGACTACAATGTAGGTGTAGAAAAGATTATCCACTTTTACTGAACTGTTACAATTAAAATCAATGACTAGGGCGAACGCAACAACACAAATCAACGAGGAGGAAGCTATCATGCGGAACTTAAAGAGCGACTCAAAGGAACATTACAAGAGCTATAAGGCAGGCAAACACTGGTTTTTTGCTTGCATCACGGTCATGAGTCTCGGCTTGGGTCTGGTGGGGGCCAACGAAACGGCACAAGCTGATACCAATAACGCAAGTGAACCAGCTACAAGTGTGGTTACACCAGCGGCCAATGAACAAAAGCCAGCAGCTGGCGATACGGTTGATGATTCAGAATCTAACAGCGATTCAGGTGCTTTAGACAAAGTCGCTGGTTCCGAAAATGATGCGGGTGCGGTCAATTCCGATGCTGATAAGGACGTTAACCAAGATAGCAATAACAACGTCAACAGTGACGAGAACAAAGACATCAACAACGACGAGAATAAAGATAACAATGCCGAGGATGCTAACAAAAACGTTGACCAAGATCAGGATGTTCCAAAGAATGTGGCCAGCGACAAGCAAGATGATCCTAGTGGAAATGTCCAAAATCAAGGGCAACCAGCAGACGACCAGCAACAGCCAGAAAATCAACAGAAACCAGAACAACAAGTAGCACCCGTAAATAACGTTGAACAAGAATCTTCTAAAGACAAATTGAATGACAATCTTAGTGGGAACAAGCAAGAAGACGTCAGCACTCTTGGCAAGGTTAAGCCAGTGGTTGAGAGCTACTCCCTGTTACGGGATGCAGCACCAAGTATTGATGGTATTGATGCTTCCGTTTGGATGCCGGATGCGAACTTGCGGGCCTGGGTTGAAGGCTACTTGAGTAGCAGTTGGCGAATTGAAGTGAACGATGCCAACTTATCTGAATATGTGAAAAAGGCGACTGACTTATATGATGCCTACGGCGCTACTGTTGCTAATCCAAATAACAAAACGTATGCTGGTCCAATCAGTAGTTTAGAAGGTCTGCAGTACTTCACCAATTTGACCACTATCAGTTACGATGATTATGTGCCAGAGTCCGGCATGATTGACTTCTCATTTGCACCTAATTTAACTTCTTTGCAACTTGATAATCTGGCAGGCACTGCTACTACCGGAATGGATATCAACGCTTTGTTTAGTTTGATTGCGAATAACTCGAAGCTACAGTGGATTTCTGTTACTGGTTATGGTTTAACGGGACAAGTACCTGATTTCTCACAGTATTCTGATTTGAGTAGTCTTCACCTGAATAACAATCAGTTAACAGGCGATTTATCAGGCCTGGGAACTTTGCCTAATGTCACATCTCTTCAACTGGATCATAACCAGCTGACCGGGGCAATTCCTAGCTTGACGACGTTGCCAAGTCTGACCTATCTAGAGATATCAAATAACCATTTGACCGATATTCCTGATTTGAGTACTTATACAGGAATTTTCGATATCAGCGATAATAACCTCACTTCAGGTGTTCAAACTAGTCTAAACAACTGGAGTAATATTCTGAATCAAACTGTTACGGGTAAAAACTATACTATTACGCCAACAGTACGGTCATTTGATCCAATTACTGATGTCATTAAGGGTGCTCAAGGAAGCGATGGTCAGATTGATCTTAGCGATCCGATGGTAGCCTACAACCTAGGGTATCCAGGAGATTTATACTTCACAGTTGAATCAGACCCGGCTAATCCTATTGGCTTTAACATTGTAGTCGCTGATGACACACCCGATGGTACTTACACTATTGAAGCTTGGAACCAAAAGACCCATCATTACGAATTCGATTTGACCTTCACCGTAACTAATGCCAAAGATCCTGTCGTTGACCCAGGAACTGGCACGACGGATCCCGGAACTGGCACCACGGATCCAGACACCACGGATCCAGATACCAACACCAATCCGGGCACGGGTACAAGCACCGTCAACCCAGGTACCGACATGACGACCACACCTGATGTCACGGTCGATAATAGCGGCGATGCAGACCAAGGTGTGACTGATACCAATCCGGCCGCCACTAACACCCCACAAACCGGTGGAGATGCGGCGACGATTGACACTACGACACCTGCTAAGAAGCAAGTTGCCAAGGCAGGTCAGGCTGATAAATTAGTTGTAAAGTCAAGTCGTCAATCTGCTAAACCAGTCACCGAGTCCAAGGGTCAGGCGGCTAAAGTTGTTGCCCCCAAGGCGCTGGCTTCTAGTAGCCAATACCAAGCTGACGTAACGACGAACCAGGCCAAGACGACGTTGCCACAAACCAATGAACGGAGCGGTGCTAGTCTGCTGGCGGCAGGGATTGCCTTGCTCATCGCCACCTTCGGTATGGGCCTGACCGCTAAGCACCACGAATAGATAATCAATTTGAATTTTACGAGAGCTTAGTCAGTCGTGGCTAAGCTTTTTTGTATTCACTATAATAGCCACTTAATAGGTACATAGTGTATCTTATATTGTGAGTGTGCTGTTGAAAAATAGAAACTAACTTGTGGAAAAAAAGAAAATCATAAAACCTTCTTGTTATGGAGAACTCAAAACGATGGAGCTTAGTAAAACGGTTGATTTGACAACGATTTTATTGGCTTTTAAAAACTTTTTAATCGAAGCCAAGTCTCAGTAGGCTTTAAACTTGTTGACCAATAATTGTCGTTGCATTTAAACTTTTACGGTCTATAATAAGAGTATAAACAGATATACACAATTCATTAATTGTGTAACCAGAATAGTGAATTAGCGTTAAATAACTTCATGCCTGAAAGGAGAAGCTAACATGCAACAGACAATGAAGACGACTAAGGAACACTATAAGAGCTATAAAGCAGGGAAATACTGGGTATTTGCCTGCCTAACGATTATTAGCCTGGGACTAACCTTAGCTCAGACAACTGAAAACGTTAAAGCAGATACTGGAGAGATACCAGCCACTGAAAATGTTGTGCCAGAAAAGATAGTAACGCAGGATGAATCAGAGATAAAACCAGCAGGCAAGATTTCAGATACCGCGAATGCTGAGAAGCAACCAGAAGTTGAGAAGCGGTCCGATAGTGAAATTCCTAAAAACGACGCTCCTGAAAGTGTTAATAAGCAAGATAAAGAAAAGAAATCAGAGACGCAAGTAGAAATCAGTGAGGTCAGCAAGAATGCAGGAGCTATTCAGCGTAAAGCACCCAAGAGCCTAGAAATTTCGAAGACTAAACGGGTAGCTAGCGAACAACCAGAGCAATCTTCACCAACTGTGAAAACCGTTCCGGTTGTTGAGACAGCCACTGTCGCAACGACACTTCCTGACACAGATGCTTCAAAATGGATGCCGGATGAACATTTACGGGTATGGATAGAAGGGCAGTTAAACCAGTTTCATGATGTGACCAGTGAAACGGTTAATGATGCCAACTTGTACGTTTACGCTAAGCAAATCAAATCGCTGACAGTTAATTATTTTGGTGAAGATGCACATGCGATTAAGAATTTCGATGGACTCAATCGACTGACTGGGTTAACTATATTCGACTTTGATCAGTATATTCCTAAAGCTAAGATGATTGATTTTTCATTTGCTCCCAATCTAACCAAGGTGACCTTAACGTCACTAGCTGCGCCGGTTGGAAATTCTGAAGAGATGAATGCAAAAGACTTTTTTGATAAGTATCTTTCACAAAATTCAGCCTTAACTGACATTTACATAAGTAACTACGGGCTAACCGGGAATCTTCCTGACATTTCACGATACAAAAATTTAATTAATTTGAACCTTGATAGTAATAAGCTGAGCGGACCACTTGCAGACTTGAACGCTTCATCTACGTTGGAATACTTACAGTTGAGTGATAATCGATTGTCTGGAAATGTTCCAGACTTATTGCGTCTGTATCCCAGTCTTAAGAACTTCTATCTGAATAAAAATCAGCTTACAGGTAATTTACCAAACCTCAGTGGATTTACAGGAGACTTCATGGTAAATAAGAATCATCTAACTTCGGGCTTCCAAAATGCAACAAACAATAGTAATCAGGCAGATCAACAAGTGACAGGGAAAACTTATATTTTAACGTCAACGGTTCGGTCATTTGATCCGATTACTGGGGTTATTGCTGGAATGCAAGGAAATGATGGTCAAATTGATAAAACTGAGCCAATTGTTATTGGCGACTTTGGGTCGGCAAAACAATACTTTGATATCGAGCCAGATCCTAGTAATCCTGTTGGCTTTAACCTGGTAGCCAAGGGTGAGGTACCAGATGGCACTTACACAATCTTAGTTTGGAATAAAACAAATTATCATTACTGGGCGACGTTGACGTTCATGGTAAAAAATGAAAATAGTACGATTGTTCCGCCAACACCCACACCAGAACCCACACCAGAACCGACGCCAGATCCTAACCCAGACGTTGTGCCAGAACCCACTGAACCGGGGGCAACCGATACCAATGAATCTGAGACGACTGATCCTGAAAATAGTGGTGATGCCGTAACAGGGACACCCGAAAAATCAAAGAATAGTCAATCTGCTAAACCAGTCACCGAGTCCGAGGGTCAAACCGCTAAAGTTGTTGCCCCAAAGGCGCTGTCTTCTAGCGGCCAACACCAAGCTGCCGCAACGACCAACCAGCCTAAGACGACGTTGCCACAAACCAACGAACGGAACGGCGCTAGTCTGCTGGCTGTCGGGGTTGCTTTGATCATCGCCACCTTCGGCATGGGGCTGACTGCTAAGCACCACGAATAACCATAAATGTTAATTATCTAAGGGCTCGCTAAATGGTAGCGGGTCCTTTTCTTGTGAACTTTTTAGCCAAAATGGTCATTGTGGTAAACTAACGGACGATTAAGTAGTTTTTGTTCAAAATATTTTCGCGGTTTATATTGATTGTTTCCTTAAGAAGGACCAAAATGGGGATGGAGTATATTTGGGAAAGGTAGGGATTTAATCGATATGGAAACGAAACGGACACACTTCAAAATGTATAAGAGTGGCCGTCGCTGGGTCTTCGCTTGCGCTGTGATGTTAGTCACTTTAGGCGCGGGGGCCACGGTAACCGCCAATGCCGACACGAACACATCGAGCGCCAGCAGTACGACTGAGGTGAAGGCTGCGACCAGTTCTGAGAGTGGTTCAGAGCAGGGTAGTCAGGCCTCACAATCTGAAAGCGAATCTAGTAGCCAATCAACGTCAACGAACTCGTCTTCAATGTCCTCAGAACAAAGCAGTTCTGACGCACAAGATAGTTCAGTTAACAGTCAATCAACCAGCTCATCTGCAGCCAAAACGGTGAAGACGACCAGCGTTCAGCCAGGGACGACCCTGAAAAAGGGAACGTTGAAGCCGGGCTTCAAGGCAAACAAGTTAGTTAAAAAGTCAATCAAGAAGACGGTTAAGAACGCCACGACGACTAAGACGGTCACTTACGCCCACACCAGTGCGGCTGGTGCCAAGGCCGCTGTTGCTAGTTTAGCTAGCTCTGAGAAGACGCAAGCTGCTAAGCAAACGATTGCCAACATGCTGCAAAAGCTTGCTGGAACCGCCACGAAGACCAGTGCGTTTGAACCTTACGCGGATTCTGGGATTCAAGCCGGTGGCAGTGTTTACGATGACTTCCCTGACCTGAACAACATTCTCGGGGTCTCCTCCGTCTTTCACATTTTTGCCCGTGAAGCTGAATTGAACGCCCACACCAACGGGAACGTGGCCGTCCAAAACCTGACTGGGAACGTGAACTTCGGGACCAACATCATTGAAGAACTGCTCGACAAGGATATTTCTTACATACAGAACATTACCAACATTGCCAACAGCTCCTTCGTTTCCGGGGGCTCAACTCGGGAGAACAAGGTTATCTTCGGTGAAGGCATTGAAATTGATATCAGCAACCCGAACCGGCCGATGGTCAACGGCCAATACATTGACCACTTATTGGCTCAGGAAGTTTACCAAGACCAAAACGGCCAAACGTACATCGACTTTGACGCCGAATTTGCTAAGCTGAAAGCCTTGAACGAAGCTCTGGCCAATCAAAAGAGCGAAGCCAGCTATTCCAACAGCGACTTCGACGACCAGAACAACCGGGTCATTGATATCAGTGACATGACCCCCAACGCTAACGGCCAGATCGTCATCAATTTGACACCGGACGTGCTCAACAGCAATACGCCACTGACCATCTCCGGCTTATCACCAGACGCCGATGGGACCACGGTCATCATCAACGTGGATACCGGTGGTGCGGCTGACTATGACGTCAACTCTCAAATTAAGATCAAGTACAGTGACGGGTCCGACCGGGACAATCACGAAACGGAAGACTTTGGGGACAACCATCTGCTGTGGAACTTCTACAACAGCGGTGCCAGCGATAAGCAATACACCGGGACGTTGGACTTTAAGAAGGCCTTCCAAGGCAGTATCCTCGCACCATCTGCTACGGTCGTTGCCAGCTCCAACATTGATGGGAACATCATCGCGGACAAGGTCATCGTTAACGCCGAAACCCACCGTTGGGACTTGCAAGATAACAAGGACAACGAAGGCGACGACGGGGATGAAGACACCGACGAAGAGGAAGACCTCGAAATCCCTGTCCACCCTGGTATTGACGTTGAAATGCCAGAAATTCCTGACACGGAAGGCCCTGACACCGAAACGCCTGGGACTGAAGGCCCTAACACCGAGAACCCGAATACCGAGGAACCAAACACTGAGGAACCGAATACAGAAGAGCCCGACACCGAAGAACCTGAAGGCGAAGCTAACGGTGGCGACGAGGACTTAACCTATGAACATGAGCACCCAGAATACACGGAAGACATGGCCGAAGACTTTGAAGACGACCTGATCGACTTTGAAGCTGAGCGTAATACGGCCGCTGAAGAAACCTTGTTGAACAAGGTGGACGCTGCCATCGCCGCGGCTCGGGCCAAGGGTGACACGGAATTAGTTGCCCAATTGGAATCCGTTCGGGGTAATATCTTGCAGGCCTTGGGCTTGTCTGATGGTTTACCACAAACTGGCGAAGCCAATGACAGCTGGCTGAGTGCCGTTGGGTTTGCGCTGGCGGGCACATTATTAGCCACCGGCATCGCCGTCGACCGCAAGCGCCGGTACTAAACTGGTTTGAGTGCGCCTTACCGGGCGTCCCAAATGGCTCGGAACGCGGTGGGCGGACGCCTGAAGCCAAAGAGCGGTCTTCAGACTCGCTTTGAGCCGAAAGTCACGTCTAAAAGACGCCAGTTCTCTAAGTGACCTAAACCGTCACTAAGAGAACTCCCACGGCTGAAGCCATTTGGGGCACCCTCACGGCTTACACTGGTTTAGTACCGCTGTTGGCAGCCTTCTTGTTTTAGATTGCTGTCTGGTGGTTTTGAATCGGTGGTTGCTGAGTCACATGGATCGTTACATTTCAGTAGAATAGACAGAAACAGGCTTTGGCCTCACGCTAGTTTGCGTGGGTCAAAGCCTGTTTTTAGTTTGAAAACTATTAACGGTCTGTCTAGAGAATCATGCGCAAGCCCATGACGAGTAGGAGCACGCCCATGAAGGGCTTGACGTAGTAGTTGAGTTTTTCTGGATTCACGTGCATCAGGAGGCGGGGGGCACAGATGGCGCCGAGCACCGCACCAATCATCAGGCCGATGCCGACGTGCCAGTCGATATTGTTGGCTGACAAATGGAAAAGAAGCCCGACCAGTGAAGTTCCGACCAACACGTACGAGGAGGTGGCCGCGGCCGGTAACATGTCTAGGCCAAGGACCAGGAGCCCCGCGATAATGGGTCCGCCGCCACTCAGTCCGGCCACGCCGACCATGATGCCACTGAGCATGCCGTAAATGGCGGCCTGCAAACCTTGATGGCGTGCCGGTTTGTTGGTGTGCGTTAGAAAGCGTTTGACCAGGACCTGCACACCTAGGCCAGTCAGGATAATGGCGACAATCCAGGTGTAGACGTCGTTGGGGATGTAGGGGGCCAGCAGCGCGCCAATCACCGTTGCCGGGACGGCCGTCATCAGCATTTGATTGCCGACCTTAAAGTGAATTTGGCCGGTGCGATAGTGGCCATAAGCGCCGACCACTAGGGATGGAAATGCCGTAAATAGGGAAGTCGATGCCGCCACAGCCGGGGCGAGACCGAAGACGCTAGTCAGGAGCCCCAAGTAGATGGCCGCACCGCCACCCCCGGTGGAAATAACCAATAGGCCAACTAAGAACCCAATTATTAGAAAGACTAACCACATCATTTACCCAATCGTCTCCTTACCGACTAATCATGTTGATTAGTTTACCGGTTACGGTGGGATACGTCAATTTGGTGGGGGATTGGGGAGTTGGGGATATTCGGCTGGGGCGTTAGACTTTCTCTCGCCAATATATCCGGGAACTTGCAGCCTCTGAAACGTGCTACTACCGGGCAACTGGTTCCGCTTAACACCATTAAGCAAACGACCCAGGCCCGGGGGCATTCACTTAATGCCGTTAATGCTCGCCAGCTGATCGCCCTTCGTAGCACTCTAAATTGAAACGTGCTCCGCCAGCCAGGTTCTTCCGCTTAGAAAAATAAGGCGTCCCTGTCCGGCATAGTTGTTGCTGCTATTACTGGTTTGGTGCGTTAGATTTTCCCTCGCCAATATATCTGGAAACCTGCATCTTCTGAAACGTGCTACACAGGGCAGGTCCCTGCGCTTAGAAAAATAAGGCGCCCTGCTCGACTTTGCCGAACAGAACGCCTTATTCCTCTAATGCTCAGGACCTAATCGCCCTGTTCCGCACTCTAATAACTAGTCCACCCACCGTCAACCGGTACAACAGTCCCGTTGACGTAGCTTGCGGCGTCTGAACATAAGAACAGCGCCGTTTGGGCGATTTCGTCGCCGGTTCCGGGTTCTGGTGAGAGTGGCATGCCGACACTTTGCCGTTGCATGCCTTCTTTGTCAATGCCCTTCATGGATTCGGCGATGTTGGTCTTGATGCCACCTGGGGCGATGGCGTTGGTTCTGATCCCAACGTTTTCGTACATGTAGGCGGTGTTCTTGGTCAAGCCGACCACAGCGTGTTTCGAAGCCGTGTAAGCCGCACCGGCCCGACCACCACCGAGGCCACCGACGGAAGCGATGTTTAAAATGACCCCGGATTTTTGCTTCGTAAATAGCTTCAGCGCTTCCCGGGTTGCCAACATAACGCTGGTGGTGTTGACCGTCATAACGCGGTCCCACAACTCGTTGGTCAATGTGCCGACAGGGGCCATGTTGTCCATGATCCCGGCGTTGTTGACCAGAATGTCCAAATGCCCATAGTTATCGACGGCCGTCTTGACCATGGCGACGACATCGGCTTCCTTCGTCACGTTGGTGACAGCGGCGACGGCGTCATTACCCGCATCGGTGATGGCCTTAACGACCTCATTTAACCGGTCTTCGTTGATGTCGGCGGCGACAATTTTCGCGCCTTCCTTGGCAAATAATTCGGCCATGGACTTTCCCATGCCGGACCCGGCACCCGTGATGATTGCAACTTTACCTGCTAATTGTTGAACCACGTTACTCACTCCTTGTTTATATTGATTTTAGGGTTAATACCTAACCCTTATTATAGTCTCTTTCGTGTTGGAAAGCGCTTAATATGCTGGGAGCTGAGACTAAATGTTTGACGTCAAAACGAAATGGTGTAACATTTAAAGTAACATCAAAAGGAAATGAGGAATGAACCATGACAAAGTATGTGATTACCGGAGCCACCGGGCATTTAGGTAGCCAAATCGTGAACGAGGTCGCCAAGCGAGCTGCCGCAGATACGATCACCTTGGGTGTGCACACGCCGGCAAAGGCCGCTGCGTTTGCGCAACAGGGGATGACGGTTTTACCGCTGGATTATCGTGACCAAGCTAGCATCGCCGCCAGTCTTCAGGACGCCGATGTTGCCATTTACGTGCCCAGCAAGACCCACACGAGTTTTAGCCGGGTCACCGAATTTGAAAATGTGATTGCCGCAGCCGAGACGGCTCAGGTCAAGCATCTCCTAGTCATGGGCTTCATTGCGGACCAAGCGGACAATCCGTTTGACCTGTCCGCGTTCTACGGGTACGTGCCGCGGCGGTTAGCCTCGTCCAGCCTGTCCTACACCATTTTGCGCAACGCCCTGTACGCCGATCCGCTGGTACCTTATTTACCAGAGCTAATTGAACGCCACAACGTCATCTATCCCATGGGCGATGCATCGCTGAGCTTCATCAGTTTAGCGGACAGCGCCGCAGCCTTCGCAGAGGTCGCTGTCACACCAAGCCTGTGGACGCAATCCATGTACACGTTGACGCAGGAACGGTCCTACACCATGCCTGAACTAGCAAAAGTCTTAAGCCAAGTATCAAATGAAACCATCGGCTATGCACCAGTAACGCTCAAACAATTTGAAGAGATGTACAATGAGGGCAACGAAGGGCACATGTTAGCCTCCATGTACGCCGGTGGGGCCAAGGGCTTACTCGCTACGGTTACGGACGATTACCGTAAAATCATGGGTCGTCCAGCCCAAAGCCTACCAGATTTCTTGGCGGCTAGCCTTGCGAACGAAAACTAAATCGGTATAATTGTTGTTATAATAATACTGGTAAATGGTAAGCATTTTTTGATTCTAAGAATGACTAAAAATTGTGAAGTATAATTGCCAATTTGGGTTTAAACCAATGCGAGCCGTGAGGTCGGTAAAAATGAGCTCAGCCGTGGGAATGTTTTAAGCGACGACTGTTGCTTAAAACATTGGCGTCTTTGAGACTCGTTTCTTGAGGCTCAAAGCGAGTTCGAAGACCGCTCTGTGGCTTCGGACGTCCGCCCCAGCGTTCCGGCTCATTTTTACCGACCGGTAAGGCGCCGCTAAGCAGAGTTTAAATCCAGAAGGGGGCTTGTTCGTGCGTTATTCGCATAAATTGAGTGATGCTGTTCATATTTTGGCATACATTGATATTTGTCATGATGGCGATTTATCCAGTGCGGCCATCGCGGCCAGCGTGGAGTCCAATCCCGCTCTGGTGCGGCGGCTGATGGGTGCACTGCGGCGGGGCGGCCTGTTAGCCACCCAACAGGGATCCGCGACGCCTAAGCTAGCCCGCGACCCGGCTGAAATTAATTTGCTAGACGTCTATCGCGCCGTGGAAGACGACGGCAATCTGTTACACGTGGACGATAAAACGAATCCGCACTGCATCGTGGGTGGAAACATCCAGGATACGCTGCGAGTGGCCTACGCGGAGGTCCAAGCGGCTGCGGAAGCGCAGATGAAAGAAGTCACGCTGGCCCGGCTGATTGGTGACATTTTGACCCGGGAACGACAAAAAAATCAATAAACACTAACAAACCCGACTGGCGCAATCTACCAGTCGGGTTTGTTGTCTATTCTGTTGGGGGGGTGAACCACGGTTAAGGTCGCGGTTCGATTGGGGAAACTCACCTGAGGGAGGGTGAGTCGTTTTTGAGGGGGCGGTTAGCGTTTGGAGGAGGCTAACCGGTTAAGAGGAGAATGGGGGTAGTCGTGCGCGTCAGTGTTTGGGGGAAGCTGGCCGTAGCGGACTAGTTCAATGGACTTATTTCAGTTGGCTGTCGTGGTGTTGTTGATCCAGATTCAACGCACTGGCATCAACGGCCGTTTGGACTTGGCTAGAAATTTGGCTGGACGTGACGTGTTTGTGGAGCTTGATGGTCGTTGGCTGAATCTTGGGTTGGGCCTGTCGTTTCAAACTGATAGAAGTTTCTGCGACGGCCGGCGCGGGGGTCGACACCTGGGTGGTTGCCGCGGAAGCTCCGGCAGACGTTGCCAACAGGGTCGTCACGGTCATGGCACCTAACATTACTTTAGTCATCATTGCTTTAATTTTACGCATATTACTCACTCCTCAAGTTTGTTGGTTTGGCGTATCGCTTTCGATGTATTAGTTATACCATCCGGGACGCCGAATCATCTTGAGGGCGTGATAAGCTTAACCTGTGAATTTCTTAGAATTGGTTTAAAAAGCGTTGAAAAATGAACGAAAATCGCAGTGCATCAGGGTTTTACCGATTGAAAAAGCCCACAAAATCCGTCTGAAATTGGCCGAATTTTGTGGGCTTTTATTTTCTGTTGCGGTTGATTTGAATTCTATGGGCTGAATATTGAAACAATTATATTGAAAAAATAATCGACCATGCAACCGGGCCACGTTTAGGGTTAAGCGGATGTAAGCCGTGAGGGCAGAGAAAATGGACTCAAGCCAGAAGACCGTTCTACGGCTTCGGGCGTCCGCTCACAGCGTCCCGGTCCATTTGTGCCGCCCGGTAAGGCGAAAGTATCCGCTCAACCCTAAACGTCGTCGCGGTTGAGAAGGGTGATCTCTTCGCCCGCAGCCTCGCGCCGGTCAATATTGTTCTCGCCCCAAACGCACAGCTCGTGAAGAATTCCCGACAGCGATTCGCCGTAGTCGGTCAGTGAGTATTCAACCTTGGGTGGCACCTGCTTGTAAACGTGGCGGGCAACGATGTCCGCGTTTTCTAGTTCTCGCAACTGTTGTGTCAACATCTTTTGCGAAATTTGCGGAATGGCACGAGCGAGTTCACTGGTCCGCATGGTTTGATGGCGGAGGTGGCACAGAATAATGGACTTCCATTTACCACCGATGATCTCCATCGTGGCTTCAACGCCAATATGATAAGTTTTTGTGGGCATGTTAAACGGCCTCCTGTCTAATAGTTACCTTTTGGTGGGTAGGGCACTTTAAAGTCGGTTCTTGTTCTCCGGTTGCTAACCAGTATAATCATTATTTATTACGTTAGCAAACGAAAAACGAGGAGGTCATTATGACTAAGAAAATTTCACCAGCCATGACGTTATTGGCACTGGCTATCAGCGCATTCGCCATTGGCTCAACCGAATTTATCAGCGTGGGGTTGATGCCCCTGCTGATTCAAAGTTTCCACATTAGCATCGCTCAAGCTGGGTTAACGGTGTCCGTTTATGCGTTGGGCATCATGATTGGAGCACCACTGATGACGCTCCTGACCGGCCAAATCAACCGGCACACGTTGATGATCATTATTATGTTGTTATTTATCTTAGGTAATTTAGTCGCCGCCTTTGCGCCCGCCTTCATCGTTCTCTTGGCGGGACGGGTAATCGCGGCCTTGGCGCACGGCATTTTCATGACCGTCGCTTCCGTGATTGCGGCGGACGTGGTGGCCCCTTCTAAACGGGCGTCGGCAATCGCCGTGATGTTTACCGGTTTGACGGTGGCCACGGTGACCGGTGTGCCGCTGGGAACCATGATCGGCCAATTGGGCGGCTGGCGCTGGTCCTTCATCTTCATCAGTGTCATTGGCGTGATTGGCTGGGTGGCCGACTATGTGTTGGTGCCGCGCAACCTGCCATTGCCAAGTAAGGCGACGGCCCGGGGAATTCTCCGCGTGCTCGGCAATCCACAAATTTTAGTAGCCCTGTTAGTGACGGCCTTAGGTTATGGCGGCACGTTCGTGGCTTACACCTACCTGTCCCCACTCTTGGAACAAAAAATGGGGTGGTCGGCTGGTGCCGTCGTGATCATTCTGGTCGTGTACGGCTTGATGGTGGCCATTGGCAATACCTTAGGCGGCCGCTGGGCCAACGCGAAGCCACTGGCAGCGCTGCTGAAAATGTTTACCGGCTTGTTCGTCACGTTGCTAGTCTTGACGTTTACCGCTAATAACCAATGGTTAGGTTTACTGACCGTGTTAGTAATGGGCTTCTTTGCCTTCATGAACGTGCCCGGCCTGCAGCTGTACATTGTTCAACTGGCAGAAAAGCAAACGCCGAACGACATCACCATGGCCTCGGCTCTCAACATTTCCGCGTTCAACGTGGGGATTGCGTTGGGCTCCGGTATTGGTGGTCAGGTCACGAGCCAATTTGGGTTGGGCTGGACGCCATTGTTTGGTGCCGGCATGGTGGCCTTGAGTATCGGTTTAACGCTGTTACTGATCCGGTTAGCCCGACCAGTGAAACGGCTGATTCACAGGTTTAACGAATACTAAAAATAAGCAAAACAATTAAAGCCAGCGCCAATCTTGTGGGATAAGATTGACGCTGGCTTTTTGCGCGTGCTGCTGGCGCAATGGCCCGGAGAAAATTGGGTCCGTTATTAGCTGTGGCGTTAAAGGATTAAACCGCCAAATTTGTAATGGCAGTCGCGAAGAAGCTGGCGTGAAACTGTTTTTATAAGTGACGTTATATTTAAATAATTATAAAAGTTAACATTGATTGTCATGAACTATCTCATCCTGTATAATCCCAATTACGTTGGTTAATAGGCTTATATTTATTTTAGATTAGGCTAGGGGGAGGATGACATGAAACGGTGGTTGATGGGAATCGTAGTGGGGTTAAGCCTACTATTTCCAACGATAAGTGGTCAGGCCAATGCGGACCTGGACCACGCGTTGGCAACGGCGCCACAGGGAGTGCCGTTGGATAATTTATTTTCGATGGCGGGGTCGGATAACTTTACGAAGTTAATTGATTCACCGTTAGTGCCGCAGTCGGTTGCCCAGATTACCCGCGACAATCCTGATTCGAGGTTTGTCCAGGCAGGAGCTATTTGGTCTAAGACGGGGCTAGCCCGGATGAACAATCAGTTTAATATGAATGCGGATGAGCATATCGCGTTGTGGCTGTATTTTGGAGATAAAGGTCAGAACGCTGGATCCGGCATGGCCTTTGTTTTGCAAAACTCGGAGAGGGAAAGCCGGGCAGTCGCGGGCGCTGGTGAGTCTCTAGGGGTGTGGGGGAATGACCGCAACGGGTTAGGGGTCGACTTGGTCACGGCAACCGCAATTGGGAATAGTTGGGCGTTGGAATTTGACACCCACATTAATCATACCAATGAAGTTGGAAAGAGTGATGCATTTGATCTCGATGTGCCCGTCAATTCTGGCATGCACATCGCCAGTGGCTATCCTGGAGAAGCGGCTACCTATCGCCAGTTGGGGAGCAAAAAGCACTACTACTTCAGTATGAATCACAAACAGCCTAAAATGGTGACGAACTTTGCGGATGGTCAGTGGCATCATTTGACCTTAGACTGGCAAGCGGATAAAAAACAAATGACCTACCACTACAATGATCGTGATCCGGTGACCGGGATGGCGCGGAGCGGAACAGATGTCGTGCAGGATACGGTGGCTATTGACCCTAGTAAGTTAGGCGCGACGACAGCAAATGGCAATGTTTATTGGGGAATCACCGGGTCAACTAATCCTGATAAGAGTGAAAATGCCCTGGCGATGATTGACAGTTCCGACAGTTTAGGAAAAATCACCCCGCACGCCACACTCTACAATTTGACGACCAAACAGCCGGTCCCGGCTGGCGGACGGGTGGCGGTGGGTGACCAGGTGCGCTATCAATATCAATTTGATTATGATGCCGCAACCAGTAATCAGGACATTCAGCCATTGACGATGAACCTGCCCCTGCCGCAACCATTGACCTGGACGGCTGGTGGGGTCAGTTATGATCAGGATGCCATCAGCGAACCATTTAGTTTGGCTGAATTGACGCAACCTGAAATAAAAAAGGCCTGGAAGGAAACACTGGATAAAAGCCGCAACCGGGTGACCGTTTCAGCGACTGGAACAGTCCCAGCGGTGAGTCATGAAACGACTGTTTCGGCTGTAACGGCGCGCTTTTACGGCCCTAATTACCAAACGCAGTTGCCATTGCCCAGTTATCGAATCCAGGCGGGCGTGCAACTGAAGTTAGCTAATTTAGGCGATGCCACGCAACAGCTCGGCCATCACGAGGATGCGACGGTGCGGGTTCAGCTGACCAACAATGGCGAACCCTTTGCAGTGGACGAGTTGACGGGGTATCGTCTGCGGGCCAAACTGAATGGTCAGACCGTTTCTATGACTGATTTAGCCGGTCAATTAATCGCGGGACAACCAGTCGGCACGGCGCAACTAACCGTGAAATCGGTGCTCCTCAAGCCGGGAGACAATCAGCTGACTCTGCAGGCAGAAGACAAGGCGGATGCGCAGGTCCGTTCCAATGAAATTCAGGTCACTTTGACACGGGGGCCCGGAACATTAGGCTTTACGGAGGTATCCCACGAAGCAGACTTCGCAACCACGACCTTAACTGGAACAGCGCAACACATTCAACGCAAGCCGGGCTGGCGGCTAACCGTCTTGGATGAACGGGGACCGCAGCGGCGGTGGAAATTATTCGTGCAACAGCAGACGCCGTTTCGGACTGCTGCCGGCCAATTATTACGTGGACATGTGATTTTCATGCGGGGGCATGAGGAACAGCCGGTGGGTGATCAGAGCCAGGCAGCGGTGCTGGTTGCGGAAAAGACGACGGCGAGTGACTCGGAACAGACCAGCGTCAGTGGAAGTTGGCAGGCGGACCAGGGACCACATATGCTCGTGAATAGTGATACGTTAGCGGGCAAATACCAAGGGGTGCTTGAGTGGCGTCTCCAAGATGCGCCTTAAATTTGTCGATTGGCGTTTCCGTTCCCGACGGTGGGCTCAAGGTTCCCCGCTATGGGGGCGGTTCCGGCCTGAGAGGCGGTCCTGCACCTCGACTTTGAGCCGAAAATCGGTCTCAAAGGTCGACCCATGGTCTAAGCTGAGAATAAACCCACTCAGCTTAGACCATCGACACAGCGGGGAACCTTGGCCTACCTTTGGTCCCTGACACTGGCTGACAAATTTATGGCCGTTTGGGCTGTTATATATTTAATAATATGCAAACGAAAAAAGGTTCCTGCCCATAGCAAGAACCCATAAAACTGGAAGACCCAATGACTAGGGCTGTAAAACTTTTTCCAGTTCGGCGACTAAATAGCCGGCTTCAACGTCATCGTCCCACGCCCGATTGGGGAAGAGGACGTACCGATCCAGGATGTAGCCAACAACGACGGCAATCATGTAACGAAAGATTTCGTTAAATGGCCAGTCGATGATGACTTTGTTCTTTTGTAACAACAAAATAGTATCTTTGAACGCGGCAATCAATTCTTGCCGAGCGGTCTCAATGAATTCGGTCCGCAACGTTTCGTTGTAAAGCAACTCACTGAAGAAAACCTTGATGGCGTCCTGATTATTTGCCGCGAACGCCATGCGGTTACGGACGAAGAAGTCCAGAAACTCATGGAGATTGGCAGCCGGGTGCGTCAACGTTTCGCGCTTGAACTCGGCCTCGACGTCGGGGATGATTTCGTGAATGATGGGCTCCAGGGCCGCCCGCAAGATGTTGGCCTTGGATTTAAAATGTTTAAACATGGTCCCTTCGGACTGGTGCGCGGCTTCAGCAATCTGGCGCGTACTCGTATTGGCATAACCCTGTTCGGCAAAAAGACGGATGCTGGCAATCAGCACGTCTTTTTGTTTTTGCGTCAGGTCTTCGTTGGCCTGAATGACGTCAGGGAATTCGTCCAAAATTTTCTTATTTGACATGGAAATACCACCTTTGGTTGAGTCAAATTTGTTTACGATTAAATAGGTCGTTGTCAGGGCCTCCGGGCTGGTGAAAATGGGCGCCGTCGTATTCGTTCCCGCCGTCGAGCTCAAGGTGCCCTGCTGTGGGGCCGGTTCCAGCCTGAGAGCCGGGCTTCCACCTCAACTTTGAGCCTGAGAAGCGGTCTCAAAGGTTGCCCCGTGGACTAGGCTGGAAAAGAACGCCAGCCAAGACCACCGACACAGCCGGGCACCTTGGTTCGCCTCTGGTCACGCCTACGACTAACCCATTTTCCCCAGCTCTGCGGCTAACGGTAGGTTTAATCGGTAATGTTGTGCTGTCGTTATGGTTATCTGCGAGCTAGTTTACGTTGGAAATCCCGAATTTAGAGCGGCTGATGGGTGAGGACATTTTGCGTACATGGCAACTCAAAAGGTGAAGAGAGCATCCTCCGATGAAACTGGCGTGCACGGTGTCAGTGACCCGCCGCCGAGAACGGAACCGATAACACCAGTTTAACCCGTTGAAAGCAGGAATACTAGAGCAAAAGAGCCGGTCTGTCTGTGTCCAGGACAGTCCGGCTCTTTGTGTCGTCAGGGGTGAAACGGGAATCTAAGCGTTGTGGGTTGACCCGACTTTGCGGTAAGCCAGGACTAACTGGATGATGGCTAGGACCACGTTGACCCAGTTAACTGCGGTGAACCAGCCGACCAGAACGGCCACGCTAGCAGCACCGTAGAATACCCAGAAGCCTAGGATGATCGCAATCACGTTGATCCAACCGAACCATTTCATCAACTCCTGGTTATCCGTTGCAAAGCAAGTCCAAACGCCGTTAACAACTAACCAAATAGCAAGAATCCAAAAAATAGTGGTAAACATGATTATAATCCCCTTTCCAAATCTTCGAGCGAGTACTTACTCGCCCTCAAGAACAACTTCAGTTTACCACCATTTTTTTAAATGACAACCCTTTTTGCCAAAAATTTTGGGCATTGAAAAAGGCGACGCTGAATCCCCTAGAGTACCAGGGATGGCGTCGTCTTTCTCAGTTGAAATTAATTTTTCGGTTTTAAAAATAAGTTTATGGCAGGTAGTTGCCGGCAGCAAAGTAGATGTCGTACCATTCCTGCTTCGTCAAGTTAACGTCGGCACCGGCCGCGCTATCCTTGATGTGGTCAGGGTTCATGGTTCCCAGCAAGACTTGAATGTTGGCTGGGTGCCGGAGAATCCAGGCCGTGGCGATACCGTTCTTGGAAACGCCATACTTGTCAGCGAGTTCTTGCAGCTTGGCGTTCAGTTCAGGATATTTAGGATCGTTGATGAACATGCCTTCGAACAGACCATATTGGAAAGGTGACCAAGCTTGAATCGTGACGTGCTTACGCCGTGAAAATTCAAGTAAGCCGCCGTCAGTTACGGCCGGGGCATCGTCCATGTTGACGCGCAGACCTTCCGTCACCATTTGGGCATGAGCGGCACCGAATTGCAGTTGGTTGAATATCAACTTCTGGTCAACGGCTTCCTGGACCATCAGGTATTGTTGCACGTTAAAGTTAGAAACCCCAAAGTGACGAACCTTACCAGTCCGTTGTAGGGTGTTGAAGGCGTCCGCGATTTCTGCGGGGTCCATCAGTGGGTCTGGCCGGTGCAACAGGAAGGCGTCCAGGTAATCCAATCCCATCCGTTCCAAAATGCCATCGACAGAATCCAACAGGTGTTGCTTGGAGAAGTCGTAACGTTGGCCAAAGACTAAGCCATCATGGCTGCGACTTTGATCCAACACGATACCACCCTTGGATTGGATGTAGAAATCATCGCGGGAAAGGCCGGACTTAGCCAGCGCTTCCTTGAAGATCTTTTCAGATTGACCATCGCCATAAATATCGGCGGAGTCAATGTAGGTAATACCAGCTTCGTGCGCAGCTTGTAAAGCTTTAACGGCATCGTCAACGGAGAGCGTCGACATGCGCATGATTCCCAGGGCAACGGCTGATGCTTGCCAGTCGGTCCCACCTAATTGCAGTTGTTTCATCGGAAAAACTCCTTTAATTATAGAATAAAAGCTTACAGCTACTAGTGTACACGACTTTCGTCAAAAATTCGCGTGAGAGCCTTCCAGCGCTTGGTTGCGGCTGGACACTTGTCTTTGCTTTTCGCCTCCGGGCTGGTGAAAAATGGGCCGTGACGCTGTGGGCGCACGTCTGGAGCCGAAGAGCGGTCTCCAGACTTACTTTGAGCCGAAAATCGCGTCTCAAAGATAGCAGTTGCCTAAGCAGGAAACCCGCTAAGGCAACTCCCATGGCTGAGCCCATTTTCACCAGCCCTGCGGCTAAGACTGGTTCAGCCAGCAACTAAGTGGTATGGCCCATGTCATTTTTGGATTATGCCAGGTATTCATGGGTATTGTTAGTAAATGTTGTTGGGAAGGTGGCTACTTTGCAAGGTGCCCTGCTATGGGGCCGGTTCCAGCCGAAGGACGGGCTTCCACCTCAACTTTGAGCCACAGGGCGGTCTCAAAGGTTGTCCCATGCTCTAAGCTGAGTGAAGAACCTCAGCTAAGACCATCGATACAGCCGGGCACCTTGGCGCGCCTCTGGTCACTCCCACGACCGACCCAGTTTTCCCAGCCCTGCGGCTAAGACTGGTTTGGCCCGCATGCGTGTGTTCTGTCTCGGGCTAATTTTCTGCGGACTTGATTGGTATCTGTGAGATAGATGACATCATTAAGAATTTTTTTGCAATTAGTTTCTGAATATTAACTGAGCGGCCGCTGGAAATTGTCTCTGCATTAAATTTTGTCGCAATTGTGGACCAACGTAGCCGGAGGAGGACAGGACGGAGCCAGCTGTGGCGACGGTGTTGGCTGGCGTTCTTTCCCAGCCTACAGCATGGGACAATCTTTGAGACGTGAACTTCGGCTCAAAGTTGAGGTGGAAGTCCGCCTCACAGGCTGGAACCGGCCCCATAGCAGGCGGAGCTCCTGGCAGCCGCAGGCGACCCAGTCTCGACAATCACGTTTCTAAATTTAATGTTGACAATTTTCCAAGAACCGTTATAGTTAATTACACAAGTAACTAACCAACAGACTATTGAGTGGGGGAACTTAACATGACAACAAACACAGTGGTCAGCGTCAGTGGCCTAGAAAAAACGTATGGCAAAGCAAACGAACGGCAGTACACCGCCTTGAAAGGCCTGAACTTCACCGTCGATTCCGGGGAATTCGTCGGCATCATGGGGGCGTCCGGTTCCGGGAAGACAACACTGCTGAATATGCTGTCCACACTAGATACGCCAACCAAGGGGGACGTGGTGGTCAACGGCCATGACGTCACTAAGATGCGTGGCAACCAGCTCGCAGATTTTCGGGCACAGGAAGTTGGGTTCATTTTCCAAGACTTCAACTTACTTGAAAGCTTAACGGCTGAAGAAAACATCGGTCTGCCGCTGGCCTTGAAGGGCACACCCGCCAAGGTGATGGATCAGGCGATTCACGAGGTGGCCGAGACGCTGTCGATTGCGGACCTGCTACAAAAGTATCCCGCTGAACTTTCCGGGGGCCAGAAACAACGGGTCGCCGCTGCCCGGGCCATCGTCCACCACCCCGCCATTTTAATGGGTGATGAACCGACCGGGGCGTTGGATTCGACCAGCGCACGGGAATTGTTGGACCTGTTGACGACTATCAACGAACAACAGAAGATGTCGGTCCTCTTGGTGACCCATGATCCGTTCTCCGCCAGCTTTTGCCAACGCATCCTGTTCATCAAGGACGGGCAGATTGGCTCTGAGTTACGCCGCGGCGACCAGGACCGGAGCACCTTTTATCAGGGGATTTTGACTGAATTAGGCACGTTTAACGAGTAGGGGGACGCACGATGTTAGGAAAATTAGCTTTAGCCGGGATCAAGAACCGGCGGCGAGACTATTTGGTCTTGCTGGCGGGTCTGACCATGTCGGCCGCCATCTTTTACATGTTCGCCAATTTGGCGACGAATCAGGCCTTTCTGAAGGCTAATGCCGCCATTTCCTCTGCCAATATCATCTTTGGTTTCGGGGCGGTCCTGTTGATTCTGATCACCGTGGTCTACATCATGTATGCCAACAGTTTTTTGCTAAGCATGCGGCAACACGACTACGGGCTGTTCATGATGCTCGGGGCCACGCGCAAACGAGTCGGGGAACTCGTCTTCCTGGAAACGTTGATTCTGGGAACCATTGCGACGGCGATTGGATTGGGCTTAGGATTATTGATGAGTAAATTCCTAGTGGGCTTCCTGCTAAATATGCTAGGACTACACCTGAGCCATTTGACGGCGGTCTACGTGCCAGCCATCGTGGCCACGGGCGTACTCTACGTCGGATTGTTCATTCTGGCGTCCCTGTTTAACCTGATCAAGCTGACGCGGACCACCGTGTTGAAATTGTTACACAGCGATGAGCTGGCCAACCAGCCGAAGGTCAAGCCGTTGCGGCAAATGGTCCAAGGCGTGCTGGGAATCCTCTTCCTGGCTGCCGGCTACTGGGCGCTGGCGTCTATCAAGGCCCTTCAGTTAGCGGCGATTCCGATTGCGCTGGTCACGATTACGTTGGGGACCTACCTGTTATTCCGGGCAACCATTTTAATGGTAATTCGGACGTTACGTCACACGGGTTGGGCTAAGAAACATTTGAACGGCTTCCTATTAGGGCAGTTAAACTTCCGGGTCCACAATTACACGCGAATGTTGACGATTGTGTCGTTGCTCTTTGCCATGGCCTTGGGTGCGATTACCGTTGGCTCCGGGTATCACCGTCAATTGCCGATGATGGCCGAGAAGATTGGGACGTATACGGTCGCCGTGCATGATAAAACCGCTCGTGAACAAAAGCTGATCGATCAGCTACACGTGGCTCACCAGGCGACTTACACGCAAAAGCGTCAGGGCAAGACGGTGTATTACAACGCCAGTGAATTACGCCAGACGCCAGTTGAGTTGCGGGCGTACAGCAATTCCGGCAACATGAACGACCAGAAACTTTACACGGAATCCTTAAAGAAATTCAAGAAGTCTGGTATCAGTGACTTAGACTTTCTCAGTTTAGCCTTGGGCAAGGTGGGGGCCTACTCGCCAAAAATTTTAACGGCTAAGCAGTTCGCCAAACAACCCGGCAAGGTGGTCACGGTCACCACGGTGCGGGTCAAGAACCTGCAACAGGACCTCCCAGCGCTGAAAAAACTGAACAAGCTGGAAACGGCGCGCTTCAGCCAACCGGGCACCATGACGGTCGGCAACTACCAGAACTATGAAATGATGTTGGCCTTCTTCGGGGGACTGGAATTCATTGGGTACTTCTTGGGAATCGCCTTCCTGGCCATGCTGGCATCCTGCCTGATGTTTAAGATTCTCTCTGGGGCCCCTGGCGACCAACGGCGTTACCGGATGCTGTACAAGGTCGGCGTGCGTGAAAGCTTGATGCGCCACGGCATTGCAAAAGAAATTGGGATTTTATTCCTGATTCCTGGTATCATGGGAGTAATCGATGTTTTGTTCGGGCTACAAATGTTTAAGCCACTGATGGCCGCGCCGATGAGTCCTTATCTGGGAATTGGTAGTACCTTCCTGATCTTTATCGGGCTGTACGCCATTTACTACCTCATCACGCTAGCCCTATACTGGCGCATCGTGTTGCCACAAGCACCGAACGACTAGTGACGAAATGCACGTCAAAAGAATGTGGGAAATTGTATGAATTTTAACTTTGATAGTCCGGAACCGATTTACCTGCAGGTGGCCGAGCAGATGGAAGACGCCATCTTTACCGGCATTTACCAGGCAGGCGAACAGGTCCCGTCGACGACTGAGATGTCCAAAGAATTTCATATCAATCCGGCGACTGCCCTGAAGGGCATGAACCGCCTAGTAACGGCGGGGATGATTGAAAAACGCCGGGGGCTGGGGATGTTTGTCACGCCGGCAGCCGAGAGCATGATCCGCGAAAAGCGCCGGTCAGAGTTCTCGGACCGCTACGTGGCGGGGTTCACCAGTGAGGCCAAAAAGCTCAACCTGTCGGAAGACGAGTTGATTGTCATGGTCAAACGGAGTTATGAAAGTTAACGTCCTAACCGCAAAAGTCGTCAACCGCTGAATGAATCGGTGGTTGACGACTTTTTTGGCTTGCGTAAGAATAGGTTCTTTTCCAATTTGACACGACCTATTTGTAAGCAAAGTTGTTTACTTTCAGGAGAACTAGGTGTACAAATGGTTGTGTACAATAAGATTGTGCTGATGAATCAGAGGAAAGAGGCATCTGATAATGAAAATGACAATTAAAGACGCGGCCAAGACGTACTTAGCCGACAACACGCAGCCGGAGACGGTGCTCCTATTAACGCTGGACGACGGGTCCAACCAGTATTCCACGTTGGGCGGGAGCTGTGCGATTGGTGACAAGTTCCAGTTCGTAGCCTTGACCCAGCCAGACCCCAAGTACAGCATTCCCGTTGAAAATGACGCCGGGCTGAATCTGTGGACCAACGCCGACACGGAACTGTACCTGAACAACGGCCTGATTCTGGACCGGGTCTTCAACCAGCTTTCCCTGCGTGATGACACGGGAATCCTCGACAGTGCCGTTGGGATGATCACCTACACGGCCGAAGAAAAATCCGACTTAGATTTGAAGAAAGAAATGCAAACGTTAGGCACCCGAATCTGCTAGGGGCCGGAGCGCTCCCAAGAGTTACTTTCGGGGGCGCTTTTTTCGTGAAACCTATCATTTAAGGCAACCTGGTTAGGGACTATTGCCAAGTGTCCGGTGAGGCGCGTATACTCAAACTACGTAAAAGTTATGGGAGGGGATTTTTTTGAGTAAGAACAGTAAAGTTTGGCGACTACTAATTGGACTGCTTAGTTTAGTCTTTGTGCTAGTTGTCAGCCAAACTGCGACACCAGCCAAGGCGGCCACGCACAACGGGGCTGATTTCACCACCGCAGCTAGTGTCACGAACGGACCAGATTTTAAACACGCCGATACGATTGACATTCAGTACAAATTGAACTTTGGCGACACACCAATACATAGTGGGGACACCATCACCCTGGACTTTCCCGAGAATTTAAAAGGGAAGACACCAGGTGATACCTTTGATGTAACGGATGAAACCGGCCAGGTCATTGGGAAGGCCGTCGTGTCCGACACGGGCGTGGTCATCACCATGAACGACGCGCTTGAGGGCAAGACGAATGCAAAATTAACGCTGAATCTCGCTACCAAGTATCGTTACGATGATTCCGGTGAGAAGGACGTTGTTTTCCCATTGGAGAATAACGGTAGTAGTACCTCCCAGATCAACATCGTGGAGAACGACGCCAACATGTCCAAGAAGGGGGTCCTGCAAGACGATGGGACCATCAAGTGGACGATTTTAGTTGACCGCCGTGAGATTGAAATGAAGAACCTGGAAATCAAAGATACGATTGGTGATAACCAAGAACTGATCAAGGGCGTCACCGTCAGCAATGCTCACTGGAACAGCAACACGAGCTATACTCGGGAAAAGCCAGCCATGACGGAAGGCACGGATTACAACGTGACCTACACCGACAACGGGTTTGATTTGAAATTTAACAATACCGTGAACAACTTGGTCACGATTGATTACTACACCAAGATTACTGACCCTTCACTGACCCATTCCGGCTACAAGTTCCGCAATAATGCCGTGATGACCTGGGGCGGCGGCACTTCTGGTGGGCCAAACTCGGAAGAAGCTAACGGGAAAGTTTCCTCTTCTACCGGGAATAGTGGTTCCGGTGGCGGTGACGTCAACGAGACCGACGAAGAGGACCCGGACGAAGACACCGGGACCATCGATGTTGATGAAGGGACCGAAACGGACGAGGAAGAAGCCGCCCGCGAGGAAGAAGAAAAGGAAGCAGAAGAAAAGGAAGAAGCAGCCAAAGAAGCTGCTAAAGCCAAAAAGAAAACGGCTGCTAAAAAGGCCGCCGCAGCCAAAGCTAAAGCCGCAGCTGCCAAGCTAGCCGTGTCTAAGGCGACCGCAACGCAGACGCCTGGCACCACGACGACTTTGCATCACACGAACGCCAATACCAAGTTACCACAAACCAAGGACGCTAATGGCAATATTGCCAGCATCCTCGGTGCAACGGTGTTCTTGGCAACGCTGGGTAGTGCTGTGATTCGCCGGCATTTCTAAGTTAACTGCGTGATTTTTGTGAGACTTGCCGTCGGGTGGGTCTCACTTTTTTGTTGCGGTCAACGGTTGACCGTTCAGTTAGTTCAGCGGTCGAAAGACTGACTCGTCAAGTGTGGCAAAAGTCACAAGCTCTGCTATACTCGAACTATAAAGAAAGCAATGGGGAGGGGATTTTATGCAACAACTACGTCAGTACAAACAATTCTGGTTCGTTATCGTTCTAGGGGTCATTGCTTTATGGCTCCAATTTGTGAACCACCAAGCGGGTTATGCACAAATTCTGATTACCGGATTGGGTATTTTACTGGCTCTGATGATGTTTATTGAAATGGTTAAGACGCTGCGGTCAGGGAAATTTGGGGTGGACCTGCTCGCAATTACCGCGGTGGTTGCCACGCTAGCGGTTGGCGAATACTGGGCGGCATTGATTGTTCTGTTGATGCTGACCGGTGGTGACGCGCTGGAAGACTTTGCCGCGCGGCGGGCCAACAGTGAGCTGCAGGAACTCCTTAATAATTCGCCCCAGTCGGCGCACAAGGCGGATGGTGACACGATTACGGACGTTGCCATCCAGACGGTCGTTGTGGGTGACCGGTTGCTGGTTAAACCCGGCGAGGTCATGCCCGTCGATGGGACGCTGGAGACCGGTCCGACTACGGTCAACGAGTCCTCACTGACCGGTGAAGCCCGGCCGATTGAGAAACAAGCTGGTGACACCGTCATGTCCGGGAGTGTTAACGGGGAGGCTTCGGTCTACCTGATTGCTGACCAGACGGCCGATAACAGTCAGTACCAAAACATTGTGCGGTTGGTTAAGCAGGCCGAATCACAGCCAGCCAAGTTCGTACGAATGGCTGACCGTTACGCCGTGCCATTTACCTTGCTGGCCTACGTGATTGCTGGGATTGCCTGGTACCTCTCCGGCGACCCGGTTCGGTTGGCGGAAGTGTTGGTGGTGGCCTCACCGTGTCCGTTAATTCTGGCGGCACCGATTGCCCTGATTTCGGGGATGAGTCGAGCTAGCCGAAACGGAATCATTGTTAAAACGGGGACCACGCTGGAAAAATTGGCGCAGGTCAAGACGTTTGCGTTTGACAAGACCGGAACCATCACCCAAGGAAAATTGGTGGTCGATAAGGTCGTGCCGGTGACGGCTGTGCCAACTGAAACGCTCTTACAACTGGCAGCGAGTGCGGAACAACATTCCGGACACGTGCTGGCCCAATCCTTAGTGGCCGCGAACACCGAGTCCCTGCTGGTGGCGACGGATGTGAAGGAAACTACGGCACAAGGGGTCGTCGCCACTATCAACGGCCAAGTTGTGCGGGCCGGGAAGGCGTCCTTTGTGACCGATGACCCGGTCAAGAAGCCGGACCAAACGGCGGTTTATGTGTCCGCCGCTGGGGTCTATCAAGGATACGTGAGTTTCAGTGATCAGGTCCGACCGGAAGCGGCCCAGACCATGACCGACCTGCATCACCTGGGCGTCGGCAACCTTCTCATGATTTCTGGGGACCGCGAACCGATTGCCAAACAAATTGCGGGTGAGGTCGGGATCGACCAAATTCACGCCGAGTGTTTGCCAGCGGATAAGATTCAGGTGCTGGCGGACTTACCCGCGGAACACCGGCCGGTTGCCATGGTCGGTGACGGTATCAACGATGCGCCATCCTTGGCGACCGCCGATGTCGGCATTGCCATGGGCGCGCACGGGGCCACCGCGGCCAGCGAATCCGCCGATGCGGTTGTCCTGAAGGATGACCTGACGCGGGTCAGCACGGCCCGGGCGATTGCCCATGATACCATGCGGGTCGCGAAACAAGCCGTGATGATTGGGATTATCATCTGTACGGTCCTGATGCTGATTGCCAGTTTCGGGGTCATTCCAGCCATCATTGGGGCGGTGTTCCAGGAAGTGGTGGATACGGTCACCATCCTCTACGCCCTCCGCGCCCGGACTGACCGGTAAGTGGTTGCCGCCTGCGGTGAGTAGCTATTCCAGCCCGTGGGGCACGACTGAAGCCGAAAAGCGGTCTTCAGCCTCGCCTGCAAGCCTCACCAAAAACGTGAGTCTTACGGACGTTCCATGCTGTAAGGTCGGAAAAACCGACCTAACACCATCGACACGGGATTCCATAGCTACTCACCTCCGGCTAACGTTCCGGGTCAGTCGCTTGTTCCAGTTGTTCCAATCGTGAAAAACTAGATTGCTGACGGGGTGTTCTTTTAGGAATCACCTTTTACAAATAATTTAATAACGCAAATGAAGCATCTAGGCCGAACTGGTCTGGGTGCTTTTTCAGTTGCCAATTGTTTCTCAGGTTGGAACGGATGCGTTCGTGAGTGGAGACTTTTTCTTCTTTGGTGAATGCGGTATCATTGAGGCAGAAACATCTGCTTAAATAATCGAAGAGGAGTCCGAAAAATGACAGAATCAATCCATACTGATTATTTCTTTGATGAGACAGCTTATAACACGCATGATGGGGGCTATGTGCCACTGGAGGAACCCGATGTGCCGCAACAACCGCTGCGGGTGCCACCTCTTTTGAAGCCGGATAAGGAAACGCCGACCGATACTTACTACACGGTCGTTGCCCAGACCGGTGAAACTCAGTTATTGCCTGGTAAGAAGACCAAGACTTGGGGCTACAATGGCTCTTTGTTGGGGCAAACGATTGTTTTTGCCAAGGGTAAGACCATGCATATTGATCTGAAAAATGAACTTCCTGAACTGACCACGTTCCACTGGCACGGGTTGAACGTTCCCGGCCCTTATACCGATGGCGGTTGCCACGCCCCCGTTTATCCCGGGAAGACCCGCCACATTGATTTCAAGGTTGACCAACCAGCCGCCACGCTGTGGTTACACGCGCATCCGTGCCCATCAACGGCGGAACAAGTTTGGCACGGCCTGGCTGGCTTAGCGCTGGTCACGGATGAAACGGAAGCCAAATTGCCGTTCCCCCACAACTATGGGGTCGATGACATTCCGTTGGTTTTGCAAGACCGCCGTTTCCACGAAGATAATCAGTGGGATTACGAAGCCGACTACGATCCAGATGGCGTTCAAGGGCCAACAGCCATGATCAACGGGACCATCAATCCTTACTTTGATGTCACCACGCAACGGCTACGCTTACGGATTTTAGACGGCGCCAACCGGCGTGAATGGCGGTTACACTTTAGCGATGACCTACCATTTACGCAAATCGCTTCCGATGGTGGCGTGATGCCAGAACCCGTTGAATTCACCCATTTGATGCTGACCTGTGCGGAACGGGCCGAAATCATTGTCGACTTTGGCAAGGTGACCCCGGGCCACACCGTTACGCTGTACAGCGATGATGTGCCGTTGGTTCGTTTCCGGGTCCACGATTTTGAAACGGACGACACCCAGTTGCCAGATCACCTGGTCGACATTCCAAACCCAGACGTGACGCCTGATACGCCAGTCCGCAAGGTCGTGATGTCCGGAATGGATGAGGCCGTCATGATGGACGGGAAGAAATTTGAAATGCAACGGATCGACGCCCGGCAAAAGGTTGGCAACGTTGAGCTTTGGGATATTACCAACACCAACGACATGGACGCCGGCATGGTTCACCCGTTCCACATGCACGGGACCCAGTTCCTAGTGCTGTCACGGAACGGCCACGAACCTTATGCCAACGAACACGGTTTGAAGGATACGGTCGGTGTCAACCCAGGTGAAACGGTTCGGATCAAGGTTTGGTTCGAGCACACCGGGGTCTACATGTACCATTGTCACATCATCGAACACGAAGACGGTGGCATGATGGCGCAGATTGAGGCTTACGACCCAGACCATCCACAGACGTACAAGCTGATGGATATGGATACGTTAATGAACGCGGTCGCAGAAGAACGCGGAATTGACGTGAAGGACTTGAAGCTGCCTGGGATGAGTTCTTATGAGAAAATGGGTATGAAGATGTAGAGTGCGGAGCGAGCCGTTTAGGTTCCGAGCATTAGAGGAATAAGGCGTCCCTGTTCGGCTATGCCGGACAGGGACGCCTTATTTTTCTAAGCGGAAGAACCTGGCTCGCGTAGCACGTTTCGGAGGCCGCAAGTTTCCGGATATAATGGCGAGAGCAAAGTTGACGGGTTTAGACAGAGGGGCCAGTAAAAGCAAGGCCGAGTAGGGCACCTTATTTTTCTAAGCGCAGGGACCTGCCCTGTGTAGCACGTTTCAGAAGCCGCAAGTTTCCGGATATACTGGCGAGAGCAAGGTTAACGGGGTTAGACAGAACAATCAGCAACAGGCAAATTACCGTAGTGAAAATGAAATCTATCCTAAATAATATTGAATACGAATAATACTTAGCGGATAATATACGCCGTAGTAAACAAATATTTGGAGGAGATTTCATGAAGTTGAAACGACGTGGCATTTTAGTGGTTCTAGTTTTGTCAATGATATTCGGGGTAGGAATGATGACGAGTTCATCGAATCAGGTGGCCTTTGCTAAGACGCGAAGAACAATGAAGACTTTTCCCAAGAGCATTCGGGGGACTTGGTATAGTTATCAGGATCATAAAATGTCTCAGATTAAAATCACAGCTAAAAAATTCATCGTAGATGGCCATGTAAATCGATTACACTCACGAAAGGTAACCTATGTTGTCAAAAATTACGCCAATATGAAGCATCCATCTTGGGTTACAGCTGGAATGATGATTCATAGTAATAAGGAACGTTGGGTAAACGTGATGGGATGGTATCAAAGTTCAGGTTATGGTAGCTCCTATCGGAAAGCAACCCATAAACTAAACGGACACAAACGCGCAATCTTGCAGATGGCTAGTGGTGTTGAGGCTTGGACTGATGGTCATGGCTATCATAGCAAGCATTTGGCCAAGAAGTACGGCAATCATTACTTCAAGGGAGAACGTAAAAACCTATAATCGCAAACAAAAAACCGTTTGGAACGTCCATTCCAAACGGTTTTAATGACCATGCGTTTTCCCGCGCAACACGTGATCCACGTGCGCCAGGGTTTCGTTAACGATATCTAAAATATGCGGGTCATCGAGTTGGTAAAAACTCTGTTTGCCCACGCGACGTGAGGAGACTAACTGTTCCTTTTTAAGCATGGCCAACTGGTGGGAGACCACGGATTGTTCCGCTCCCAGTAGGGTACTGAGCTCGCTGACATTGAGTTCCTGTTGTTCCAGTAAGTAGAGAATTTGCAAACGGGTCGTATTGCTTAATAATTTAAAAATGTCCTGGGATGCGCCAAGTGCGGGTTCAGTGATTAAATGCACATTTTCGGTAATATCTGCCATGAAAAAGCTTGCTCCTTTCATATGAACGTGATAACATATGTTACAGATAACATGTGTAAGGGGATGAGTTCATGATGAAGACGATTTTAACCGGGGTGACGGCGTACATCTCCACCGGGTTAGACTACTTAATTATTCTAATGGTAATCTTCGGCCGCGTAAAGCACCAAGACCGCTGGCTGGTCCTAATCGGGGATTTTTTAGGGACAATTGTGCTGGTCGGGAGCTCGTTAGCCATCGCGTTTTTTCTGGGTTTCGTGCCCGCACCGTGGTTATTGGGTTTTCTGGGATTGATTCCAATTTTCTTGGGAATCAAGCTCTGGGTGGCCGGGGATGACGATGATACCGACGCCATCGCGGCCAAGGTCGCTGATCCGAAACGTCTGATTGGCAGTGTCGCGTTGATTACCATGGCAACCTGTGGCGCGGATAACGTGGGCATTTATGTGCCACTCTTCACCACGGTCGCGCCAGCCACGATACCGCTAATCTTGCTGACGTTTGCGGTGATGGTCGTGATTTTCTGGGAAATCGGGTATCGTTTGGCCTGTCTGCCCAAGGTGGCAGAGGTTTTGGAAAAGGAAGGGCGCTACATCACGATTGCCGTGTACATCCTGATTGGGCTGTACATTCTATGGGACAGTGGGACGTTCCAGCATTTGTTAGCCCTGTGATAGCGGAACAGCCTTCATGAAAAAAAGCGACACCCGCAATTTAGTGGGCGTCGCTTTAATTGTGTTGTCAGGTAAAAAAGTGGCTAGAAGAACAATTTGCTGGCGATCGTCACACCGGTTAACAGGACGACGGACGACAGTGTGGCTGCGAGGAAGGCGTTGCCCCCGCGCTGGAAAATGACGCGGAAGTTGACGCTCATACCCAGGGCAGCCATGGCCATGCCCAAGAAGATGTAGGCCAATTTGACCAAGGCGGCTAACGCAGCGGTGCCCAACGGAATCCAGGTGCCGATGACACTGGTCAATAGGAAGCCGGCCATAAACCAAGGAATTGGCAGCTTGGTGGGGCCGTCATTGGTCGTGGTGCCGGCCGCTTGCTTTTGGTACCACCAGCCAATGATGAGGGCGGCGGGTGCCAGCAATAGGACCCGTGATAACTTGGTAATGATGGCCGTGTCTAAACTGACCGGACCACCCGCACTCCCGGCCGCAACGGCGTGGGCAATTTCGTGCAGTGATCCTCCTGTCATGACGCCGAATTGGACGGCAGTCAGGTGGAGCAGGGGTTTCAACCCGATTTCAATCAGGGTAAAGACCGTTCCTAAAATAGCGACGATGGCTACGGCCAGAACTTCATTTTCACGTTGACGTTCGGCCTTCTCTGGACTCACCTTGATTTGCGGTGACACGCCCATCACGGCGGCGGCCCCACAGATGCTGGTCCCAGTAGCGGTGAGAATTGCCAACTCCCGGTCGACGCCGAGCTTACGGCTGAGGTTGTAGGTTAGAAGCACCATCCCGGTGACCACGACGGCGGCCAGGGTAATCGTCTTGACGCCAGCTTGAGCGAGTTGAATCAGGTTCAATTTGAACCCTAAGAGAATAATCCCTAAACGCAGAAATTTATTACTGATGAAACCAATACCGGCGCGATTGGCGTTGACCGCACGCGGTGCTAGTTGGAGCGCCATGCCCAGCAGGAGGGCGATGACCAGGGCACCGACTAAGTTCAGGTAAGGCAGTTGGGCCAGCTCACTGCCGGCGACGGCGCAGATTAAGGTTAGGCCGGCGGCACCCCAGAAGCTGCGCGTCGCCATCGTTGCTCGAATATCCAAATGAAACTCCTCCTCAAATATGGTTTGCAAGTGTGCGTTCCCGACGGCGGATTCAAGGCGCCCTGCTGTGGGGGACGCTTACGGCCTGAGGAGCGGTCCTTCAGCTCGCCTTGGAGCCTGGGAAACCACCAGTCTCCAAGGTCGCCCCATGGTCTAAGCTGAGAAATTCACTCAGCTAAGGCCATCGACACAGCTGGTCACCTTGATCCGCCTCTGGTCACTCACGGCTGCAAATTATGTAGCTATCGTTAAGGCAATCCTATCGCCGGTTTCGGCTGGATTGCCGTTCTTATTAAGCAAGTAATAGTTTACTGGAAACTCGTTATAAGATAAAATTGTGATATTTAATAACGCTATAAATTCAACTTATAATAAAGGCAACTTGGAGGTGTTCTGATGTTAGATAATCGCTATCAAACGTTATTAGTTCTGGTGCAGACTAAATCGTATACGCAAACGGCGCGGCAGTTATTTATTACGCAACCGGCCGTATCGCAACAGATCAAAAGTTTGGAGACGGAACTAAACGTGGAGTTGGTGCACTACGAACGGCCACATTTGACCATTACGCCAGCGGGACAAGAGCTGGCCGCCTTTGTGCAGCGGGTCCAGGTACAGGCGGGCAAGGTCGTTGCCAGTCTCCAGCATCCGCAGGCGCAACGGCAACTCACCTTTAGTACGACCCTTTCGCTGAGTGAATTTCTCGCACCCCAATTGATTCGGCTGCTACAAGAGCAAGCGGATTACCGGCAAGTGACCTGTCAGGTGACCAATACGCAGGCGGCGTTGACGGCCATCGATGAGGGGACCAGCGACTTTGCCTTAATTGAAGGGAACTTTGACAAGACCCGCTACGACTATCAAATTGTTCGGGAGGAACCCTTCGTGGGGGTCATTGCCGCAGATCAACCCGTCACCCAGCAGTCGGCCGTGAGCTGGCACGACCTCACGGCATATCCACTACTAGTCCGGGAAGAGGGGTCCGGCAGCCGGGAAATCCTGATCAGTCTGGCTCAGGCGGCCAACGTCACATTAGCTGAATTCAGTCAGTTGATTACCGTCAATAATCCAGCGGCTATCCGGCAATTGCTACTACGAGGCGCGGGCATCAGTTTTGTCTACCGCTCGGTCGTGGCTGACGAGTTGACCAGTGGACAGCTGAAGGTCCTACCTTTACCGGCCGGTCACCTGTTACACGACTTGGACGTGGTCTACGCCCGCGACAGTGTCTTCGCGGCGAACTACCAACGTTGGGCTAAGGCACTGGGGTAATGGAGCAGCTAGACAACTTAGAAAATCTGATTTTTTCTGAATTGAACGGTGGCAATCGGCTACTGGGGTAAATCAATGTTAGCCGGGAGGGTGGTGAAAATGAGTTCAGCCGTGGGATTTGCTGGGCAGAGCCTAGCAAATGGCGACTTTGAGACTCGACCTTTGAGGCTCAAAGCGAGTTCAGAGACCGCACTTTGGCTCTGAACGTCCTGCCCACCGCGTTCCAATCTCATTTTCACCACCCGGTAGGCGTTGCAAACATTCATAAAATAAAGGTTGCACCCGTTATTCTTTGAGCGTAAGATTAGACAACTGTCATTAAATATTGTTATTATTATAATATTGTTGTCAAAATCTCAGAGAAGGGGTGAGCCACCGTGACGAAAAAAACGAAACGGGCCATTTTTATCTTAATCTTTAGTGAATTTCTAGTGTGTTTAGGAATCAGTTTGATCATTCCGGTCATGCCATTCTTGAAAACCGAGTTACATTTAACCGCAACCGACATGGGGATTATGAATGCCCTGTTTGCCTTCGCCCAGTTCGTGGCGTCACCCCTGATTGGGCGATTGTCCGATCGGATTGGTCGGAAGCCAGTTCTGACGGCGGGCCTGATTTTATTCATGGTCTCCGAAGTCCTGTTTGCCCTGACCAACTACCTGTAGGTCTTCGACATCTCCCGACTGATTGGGGGCCTGTCCGCCGCGATGGTTGTGCCAACCGCGATGGCGTTAGCGTCCGACATTACCACGAAACGGCAACGGGCCAAGGTTATCGGCTGGTTGTCGGCGGCCTTTAGTGGGGGCCTGATCTTAGGCCCTGGTATCGGGGGAATCTTAGCCGGTATCAGTTACAAGACGCCGTTTTGGGTGGCCGGTGCGTTAGGCCTGATCAGTGCCGTCGTCCTGATTAGCCTCTTGCCAAATGACGTCGAAACCAACCGCGTCGTTGAGGAACCAGCGGTGGACGCGCAGCCTTCCGCTCACCCCATGACCCGGGCGTTTTGGACGGTGCCCATCATCATCTTATTTACGATGATCTTGGTCTCCTCCTTTGGCCTGCAAGGGTTTGAAAGTATCTACAGCATCTACGTGAACGAAGTGTTTAACTTTAGTCTGAGCAACATTGCGTTGGTCTTGACGTTAAACGGACTGATTTCCCTGTTCCTGCAGGTGGCCATGTTTGACACGCTCGTTAGCAAATTTGGCGAGCGCCGGGTCATTCGGATGTGCTTCTTCTTGGCAGCCATCTGTACGATTTGGATTACGCAAGCGCACACCAAGATTGAGGTCATGATTGCCACGTTGGTTATTTTCTCAGCGTTCGATCTCTTACGGCCAGCGATTACCACGCTACTGACGAAGGCCAGCGAGTCCGACCAAGGCCTGATCAACGGGCTGAACATGTCTCTGACCAGTATCGGGAACATCGTTGGGCCAATCATGTCGGGGATGCTCCTCGACTGGAACACGCACGTGCCATACCTGGTCGTGGCTGGTTTCCTGATTGTCTCCTACTTAATGGCATTCCTACTGAAACGGCCGGAAAGTTTGCGACCGAACCAATCAACAGAATAGATAAAGTAAAGGTCAATCCGATTGTGGATTGACCTTTTTGAATGGCATAGTTAGCAAGTCTTAGCAATATGCTTAGGACAGGGGAATCATAGTTATAAGCTGTCAGAAGTCGTGTGGCTAGCAAGAATAGGTGTGCAATGTTAGTGACCAGAGGCGAATCACAGCGGGGCATCTTGAGCCCACCGCCGGGAACGACAATCGCCACCCATTTTCGCTAGTCCAAAACGCAAAAAAGCCACGTCCCCCAAGACGTGGCTTTACTGTTTCCCCCAAAGACTCCGGTGGCCAATACCTATCCTACTGGTGATTTTCTCGGTCGTTTCCCCCCAGAAACGACTGGGAAAATCAGACGAACACGTTGGAAGTGTTGCCGGTTCGGCCGTTGCCCCCACAACGACGGAACTTTGCGGTCTGATTTTCTATAGGAGAATGATTTGGTTACGGCCCAAATCATTCCAGGTGGGTGGACGGTCGGTTAGGTATTTCCCCTTAAATACTAAACCGATAATCATCGAATCCGGTCAATGGTCAGATACAAGACTTTTTAACGCCCATCCGGATGTTACAAGTTCATTATATCGGGGGGAACACAAATCTATAATCCCGTAATCTGATGATTGGATTACTAAATTTAACCTTATTCTCTTCGGACGTGGTATGCTTATGTGTAAAGAGTACGTTAAATTGGTATATCTCAGCCGAAAGGACAGAAATGGGGGTATCTGGAATGCCACGGCCGTATCATGAACGTTTAGATTTTACTACTGTATTGCCACTGCGGGTGATTTCGCACGGCACCGGTGGACCGAAAATGGTTTTGCCACATTGGCACCAAGCCGTTGAATTGGCCTATGCCTATCGGGGACACCCGGGCACCGTACATATCGGGAGCTCGTCGTATGAATTGACCGAGGAACACTTGTACGTGGTCAATTCTGAGGTTGTCCACAGTTATGAAACTTTCTTAGACGAGGAAGATCAAATCATCACGTTACTGTTACCACAGGCTTGGCTCCGGAACGTGGTGGCCAATGAACAGCTACCCATTTGGGGGCCATTGGACTTAGACCTGCGCGCAGAGCCGTATCAGGAGCTGGCACGGTCGGTCCACACACTGGCGACTAATGCGGTGATGGAACCGGATGAGCGTGCAGACTATCTAGCCAGCTTAGGTGCAGAATATCAATTGGTGGGTCAGTTGTTAAAGCACTTGACGGTTAACGGACAAGTCAATAGCGACCAGTTGCCGTTGCCAGACCCATTGCGTCAAGCCGTTACCGAGATTCAAAACAACTACGGCGAGGCGGTTTCGATTGCCAAAATGGCGGAACAGCTGAACTATTCCAGCGTTTACTTTTCCCGTTACTTCAAGGAATACATGGGAGTTTCCCCCAAGGTCTACCTGGGGCAAATTCGTTTGGAACGCGCCACCCAGCTCCTAATGACGTCGCAGGAATCTATCCAGAGCATTGCCATGAAGACCGGGTTCCGCACGGAAAAAAACTTCTTCGTCACCTTCAAGCAACGCTACCAAATGACGCCCAAGACTTACCGCGAAAAGTATGCGGCGGAACAGTCCTGGTCGTAGGTGGGGCGCATTTTTGAAATTGAAAAATCAAAGCATGGAGGCAAAAAATCTTCTGACTGGCGAAGGAAAAATGTGTTGGCCGTTCCGTGGTGAACATAAGCTTGCATGGACAATGTGAGTGACCAGAGGCGGATCAAGATGACCAGCTGTGTCGGTGGTCTTAACTGAGGGGGCTTCTCAGTTTAGACCACGGGACGGCCTTGGAAACTCGCGAACCTTAGTGAGGTTTCAAGCCGAGGTGGAAGCCCGCTCCTTAGGCTGGAACCGTTCCCCACAGCAGGGCATCTTGAATCCGCCGCCGGGAACGGACTAGTCCACCACATAGAGTTTATGTTCAAGAGCCCAGCGGATACGTTGCTTGTCAGTAGGATTTATGGTAAACTACGCTAACATGTCATAACGAATATGAGTTGAAGCCAACGTCGCCGCTAACCTGACACGTTGGTTTTTTACACGCAAATACAGGAGGTATCGTTCATGTTAACCGTCAATAATGTCAGTATGCAGTTCTCCGACCGGAAGCTCTACGACGATGTTAATCTCAAGTTCACCCCAGGTAACTGCTACGGGGTCATTGGCGCTAACGGCGCTGGGAAGTCCACGTTCCTGAAAATCATCGAAGGCAAATTAAAGCCAACTAGTGGGAACGTTTCAATGGGACCAAACGAGCGGATGTCCAGCTTGAACCAAGATCACTTTGCTTTTGAAGATAACTTGGTCATGGACACGGTCATTCAAGGCCACAAGAAACTTTACGATATCATGGTAGAAAAGAACGCCATTTACATGAAACCAGATTTTAGCGACGCAGATGGGATTCGGGCCGCTGAACTGGAAGGTGAATTTGGTGAAATGGGCGGTTGGGAAGCCGAAGCCGAAGCGAGCCAAATGTTACAGGCTTTGGGCATCGACGAATCACTCCACCAAGTGCCAATGAGTGAACTGACGGAACCCCAAAAGGTGAAAGTCCTGTTGGGCCAAGCCTTGTTCGGTCATCCCGACGTTTTACTGTTGGACGAACCGACCAACGGGTTGGATGTCCAATCGATTAGCTGGCTGGAAAACTTCCTGGCTGATTACGAAAACACCGTCATCGTTGTTTCCCATGACCGGCATTTCTTGAACCAGGTCTGCACGCACATGTGTGACGTGGACTTTGGGAAGATTACGCTGTTCGTTGGGAACTACGACTTCTGGATGGAATCTAGCGAATTGGCCGCCCAATTGAAGGCCAACGCCAACGCTAAGAAGGCCGACCAAATCAAGCAGCTGCAAGAATTCGTGGCCCGGTTCAGTGCCAACGCCTCGAAATCTAAGCAGGCAACGTCGCGGAAGAAGCAACTGGAAAAAATCACGCTGGATGACATCAAACCATCCTCACGGAAGTACCCCTTCATCAAGTTCAATCCAGAACGTGAATTGGGGAACGACCTGGTGCGCCTGGAACACGTGTCCAAGGCCATCGATGGCGTGACGATTTTAAACGACGTGAGCTTCACGTTACGGCCGGGCGAGAAGACCGCCTTTATCAGCCGTAATGACGTGACGACCACGACGTTGATGCAAATCGTTGCCGGCGAAATGGAACCAGACAGCGGTAACGTGGTCTGGGGTCAAACGACCAGCACGACCTACCTACCAAAGAACGTGAACGACTACTTTGCCGAAAACCAAATGACGGTGATCGACTGGTTACGTCAGTTTGCTTCCAAGGAAGAAAGTGACAACACCTTCCTCCGTGGGTTCTTAGGAAAGATGCTGTTCTCTGGAGACGACGTGAACCGTGAAGTTGACGTGATGTCCGGGGGCGAAAAAGTTCGGGCCATGCTTTCCAAGATGATGTTGAGCAAGGCCAACGTGCTGTTGCTGGATGATCCAACCAACCATTTGGACTTGGAATCCATCACCGCGTTGAACGACAGTCTGGTTGGGTTCAGTGGCAGTATCCTGTTTACTTCCCATGACCACGAGTTCATTCAAACGATTGCCAACCGCATCATTGAGGTGTCACCAAAGGGCATCGTTGACCGAGCCGACACGACTTACGACGAATTCTTGGGCCACAAACAGGTTCAGGACCAAGTTGCTAAGCTGTACGACGCTGAATAAAGTTTAATTAAAATAAAGGACGCTAACCCATGCCACTTGCCGCTGAAGGTAAGGGGGATGGGTCGGCGTCCTTTTTGTCGTGCAGGTGGTCAAGAGGTTAGGGACATTTTATCGACTAATCATTTAGCGTCTTAATGGCGATAGGGCCTAAAACGATAACCATTGTCTGACCCTATAAGTGCATGTTACCTTGGGGTCGTAGGTGGCGGTTAGACGTAAATCATAAAGGAGCGTAATTATGACAAAATTAAATGAACCCACACAACCAGAGCACCTTGACTTGGCGTTAGACCCGCAATTAAAGCGGGATGCGGCGGCAGTTTATCAACAATACGGGATGAGCCTGACGACGGCTATTCACCTGTTCTTACAGCAATCAGTCACGGACCACGACTTGCCCTTCGACTTGGAACTCAGCAAGGAGCAATTACAGTCGGAACTTGCGCGGGAAAAGGCTACTGGCGATACGCAATCGTTGGCGGCGGTGGAGGCGTTGTGGCAGGATTGGAAGGATTTGTAGACTAGGTCAATCAGCTGAACAGATAGTGAGTAGTTAAAAACAGGTAGCGCCCGGATCAGTCCGCGTGCTACCTGTTTTTGACGTCGTTATTTAGAACAATCGAATCAAAACGACCCCGCCGATGAGAATCAACAGGCCAAGTAACTGAACGGCCACGACGGGCTTGCGTTTGGCCCCCAGCAGGCCGAATTGGTCGACCAGCAAACCACCGGCAATCTGGCCGAGTAGGGCGAAGACCACCGTTTGGCCGGTCCCGATGATGGGCGCCAGATAGGCGTTTCCCAGGACAAAGATGCCGCCCATGGCTCCGCCAATCCAGATCCACCAAGGCTTACCGTGACCAGTCGCCCGCTTGATTTCCTGGAAGCCGTGATTGACGACCAGGACAATGAAGAAGAGGCAGAGGGCCCCGACTAGAAATGAGATGAAGGCGGCGTGGAGCGCCGAGTTCAGGGCCAGTCCCAGCCGGCCGTTGATGGTCGTCTGCATAGCACCTAACGCCCCCGTACAGATGCCTAGTAGCCGCCAGGGCCACGGGTTACCAGCGCTAGCAGCATCGGATTGACCATTAGCTCGGCGCCGAAGAATGTCTGGCAGAGCGACGGTGATGACGATACCAGCCAACGCTAGCAGCAAGCCCGTGGCCCTTACCCAGGTCAAAGGTTGCTGGGTGGAGTTGAACCAGCCAAAATTATCGATGATGGATCCCATGAAGACTTGGCCCAAAATTGGCATAATAGCAGTTTGAACCCCGCCGATGTGGGGGAAGAGGAGAATGTTGGTGGTTAAAAAGATAACGCCCAAGAGACCGCCAATCCAAATCCACCAAGGCTGCGTGGCAAAGATATTTCCAGAGACACCTAAAGATTCGCGGCTAGCCAGCATCACCACGGCCAAGAAGAGTGTGCCAATGGTAAAGGACACGAAGGAGGCTTGATAGGGTGAGCCAATGAAGCTCCGCAACCGAGAATTTACAGCGCTTTGAAGCGACAGGATGATACCAATAACGATACCGATGGTGATGGGAAGCATAATTTTTCCTCCTCAAAGACATTTTCATGATAGTTGTGGTTAACCGCGACTTATGTAGAGAGTCAACGCAACTGAAATTAATGCGACAAAAAAAGGAGTAGTCCGTTGACCACTCCCTTAGTATAGCTTATTTATCGGCTAAAATCGCCAGTTCATCGATTCGTTTGAAGAAGGCGTCGTGATCGACCGTGGTGACCAGCGTGACGGGACGACCCGCTGGGGTTTCAAAGGTCCGACCGCGACCAGGGCCGGTGGTGAGGACGTCACTGGTGACCTGCTTAGTCGTGACGATGGCTGGGGATTCGCTGGCAACCGTCGTCAGAACATCCCACAGGAAGTACGTTGAGTTCGTTTCAAAGTGTTGAAGGGCAGGAACCAAGGCGTAACCTTGGCCAATGAAATCAATGGCCGGGTGTTGCCGTTGTAAGGCCCAATTTTGGCGGATGGCAGGGGTCAAGGGCACTTGACGGGTACTTTCCAAGCCGACCATTTGAATGGCAATGTCGCTATCCCAAACCGTTTTAACGGCTTCCGGATCCCAAAAGGCATTCCACTCAGTCGTACCGTCTTGTTCGGGTTCGGCAACGTTGCCGCGACCATCAAAGGTCCCACCCATCCAATAAAGCTTGTCGATCTTAGCGGTGATGCCGGGTTCTAGGGCGATGGCCCGGGCCAAGTCAGTCAAGGGACCGGTCATGACCAGCGTCGTTTGGCCGTCAGTCTGGTTGAGTTTGTCAATCAAATCTAAGTGAGCGGGCTTGGCCGCCACTGGGGTGGTGATGGTTCCCGCTTCGTTCAGAATGGGAAGGGCGTCGAGACTGAAGGCATCGAGCCGCCACTCCTTAGGGAAGGGATGCACGCCGCGGGAGTCTGAGGCCGCCACGTCTAGTTGGGCGCCGTGGCCAAACCGGTCTATGATCTTACGACTAGCCGCCATTGCGGGTTCCAGGTAAGAATCAGCGCCGACAACCCCCACGCCGGTCAGATGAACGTCGGGCATTTGCAGCAGTAACAATAAAGAAACTAAATCGTCGACACTACCGTCATGATTGAAATAAACATTACGCATGGCACAATCGCTCCCTCTTATTACGAACATTATAATTGGTTGGTTCTTCAATGGTTCATATTCTACCGGACCGGCCACTGAATTGCAAGGGCGTTTCCGAATTAATTTAGCCAGGGTTAAGGAAACTTTCGTATACTTATAAACAGGTTAACGAACAAGTGGTTAATCGAAAGGATGAGTACGGGATGAAATCAGTCCGTCAAGGGCCTAAACATTGGTTAGCACTATTTGTAGCAGGAGTTATCCTCTTTGCCGGTGGTGGCGGGATGGGCTACATGCTGGGCCAACAGCAAGCTAAATCCGCACAAACAACGCAATTAAAAAATGCCCCGAAAGGCATGAAAAATCGGCCATCCGGTAAGCCTAGTGGCATGCCGGAACAAAGTAGCAGTAGTAGCAATTAACGAACATTAGCCCAATTGTGGCCGGCTTATCGGTAAGGGCCCAATAAAAAAATGCGTACCACCGTCAAAAAACTGACAGGTGGCGCGCATTTTTTAGTTATTTCGTTGTGATTTCATTCAGCCCGACGGAGGCACTACCCGGATACAGCGCCATGCGTTGCGCGCGGTAGCTCCAGTCGCCGTGTTTGAAATGGGTGCGGTTCACGTCAAAAACGATTTGGTTCGTCTTGCGGTTGACCTCGACGAACTCGCTTCGTTTCCCGTTGCTGGCATACCCAAAGCCAATCAAGGTGTTGTTGCGCCCGACAGCGTAACTACTGCCGACGATGTTGGTAAAGTTCCGTTGACCCAACGTTTTTCCAAAGCTCCAGGTCTTGGTAACCGTGTGCTCCAGCTGGTTGATCGAAACAATTTCACCGGCCGACCACTTCTTGGATTGCTTGGTCTTACCGCGGGTAACGGGCACATTGTTGTCGTAGAATTCGAGGCCAATCGTATCGCCTTTGGTCTGTTGCGGAATGATGTTGACCGCGTGCTGACCACCGTTGTAGCGGTAATTCTGGGTGGTTGGTTGTAAGAGATACTGCTGATAGTGCTTTGGCAGCTTATCTGGAGCAGCCAGAATCCACTTTAAATTCGTTGTTTTATAGTTAATGGCAAAAATCATATCCTGGTTTCGACCGGAGACGATGAGCTCATCCTTCTTGGCATCGTAGACCATTGAGTTTTGGTGGAACCAGTCGATCTTGCCGTCGGGGCGTTTCGTCCCCGTGTAGTGGGTGTAGGCCGATTGGGGAAGAATCCGTTTGAGGTCAATGACTTTGACGATCTTGGCCGTCTTGTAATCAATCTCGATCATGGTGTCTTCCACGTACTTGCTGCTCCCGTCGTCGACCGTCAACAACAGGTTGTGGTTCGGCAACTCGATGGCATCATGATGGATTACCGTGTTGGTTTCCAGCTTGCTATGATCCTGCCGCGTCGGGAACTTGCCTTCAAAGTTATATTGCCGGTAAACGCGGCCGTAGAAGTCGGTTTCACGAAGCGCGTTATATTTATGCTCGCTCGCGGAAATCTTGGTCAGAATCAATAGGTGATTGTTGGCCAGACGTTTGAACACGTGGGAGATCAGATTGGTGCTGTACCACCGAATCTTGCCTTGCGCGTCCAGGCCATAGGTGATGCCTTGGCTGGAGACGGCAAATGTCAGCCGGTTATTGCCCTTACCCAACGCCATCTTCTTGGGATGGCTGGTCTTCAGGGTGTTCTTGCCGATTTCCTTAGGTGCCTTGCCCGTTTGCATGGTGTACGTGGCGTAGGTCTTTTGCCCATTTTTCTTGGTAAATGTCAGCGTCACCCGGTTAGTTCGGTTGGCGTAGAGGCCGAGTACCCCAATGGCATGATTGGTGCGGTACTTGGGCAGATATTTTGTCAGCGTGGTCTTCGGCGTATCCCCGTGAACGGTGAGCTTTACCTTCGTGGCGGCCTGGGTCTTCACCAGAATCAGACCGGAAAGGGGGGACGTCTCGTACGGATTGACGATGACCTTTGCATGGGCAACCCCAGGCGTTAACTGCGCCAGTTGTTGCCGGTAGCCAGCGGTGATTTTGTTGGTCGCCGTGGTGTTTTTCGTCGAAATGGCGGGCCGCAGATTCAGCTTAATCTGGTTGGTCGATAGCACATTTTTCTTGTGGTAGTGCTGGTGAACGAGCAAGACCTTGCGAACGTTGTGTCGTTCGTGGTAGGCGCCAGCCCCACCGATGACAACCAGTGCGAGCACAACACCCAAACTGATTTTCCAAAACTTCTTCATAATATGCCAAACTCCTTAACTATTTTCCGTGCTAATAACGAACAATTGCTCCTGCTATTTTAGCAATTAATTGCGTCAAAGACAACCGCACCCATAGTAACAAAGATTCCATGTGTGAATTAATATGCGGTCGGAGTCAGGAAATTTCGGTTAGTGGGGGAGTTTTCCTATTGTCCAAACTAAAAATCTTGTATACTATTATTAGCTTCAACGTTAACTGGATAGGGAAACTTTTCGGTTGAACAATGATTAATGGAGAGCGACTGTTGGCTGACAAGTGCAGAATGGCGGATAAGGCTATTCAAACTGTCAACGTTTTGCTCACTAGGCTAGTGTGAATGACCAGAGGCGGGCCAAGTTGCCCAGCTGTGGCGGAAGCCCGCTCTTGGGCTGGAACCGGCCCCATAGCAGGGCAGCTTGAGCCCGCTGACGGGAACGGATTTTGACCACTAACGTAGCAAGCAAATTGTTGGGCAACGGTTGCGACGGGGCAACTCGTCGGGAGGAGAAAGCATGGACAAACAAGATCGGTTAAACTTTAAGCTGGGGGCCAAACAACAGGTCACTACCAACTTTAAATTCTATTTGCTATTATCAATTTTATGGTTAGCACTGCAGTGGATTGGCGGGAGCATGTACGCCCGTGACATGAACTGGGTGGCACGCATCAACGAAGAAAACGGGATGGGCCTCAATGGCTTCTTCTCGTTTGCGGGGTTATTCTTCCTCGTTGCCGCCATGTTGCGGATGGGGGCCCGATTAACCATGATCGATTTGGATCGGGGCAAAGCAACCTTGGATAATCCGATTCAACGCAGTTTTGCGCTGTTCGACAAGGGCCAATATTTCTTAGGTTGGATCTTCATCAGCATTTTAGTCGGGATTTTCACCTTCCTGTGGTCGTTACTGCTGGTATTCCCCGGCATCATCAAGGCCTACGCGTATTCCCAAGCCTTCTACATTTACCGTGACGCGTACGACCGGGGCGAGCAAATGTCGGCGCTCCAAGCGATTACGGCATCGCGTCGACTGATGGACGGCAACAAGTCATTCCTGTTCATTATGGACTTAAGCTACATTCTCTGGTTCCTGCTGGTCTCCATCACGTTCAACATCGCTGGCTTGTTCGTCTACCCATACTACGATATGGCGCGGGCCAAGTTCTACAACCAGCTGGTGGTTCGTCAACAGGACCAACCAGGCGCCACGAAATTCACCGACGAGTCCCAACATGAGGATTAGCTAAAATGGCTGGTCATACTGGTCGTTGAGGTCGCCTTACCGGGCGGGCCAAATAGACCGTGACGCTGTGGGTGGACGCCGGAAGCCCAAGGGCGGTCTTCCAGCTTACTTTGAGCCTCAGAGAACGAATCTCAAAGATACCAATTCTCTAGCCGGCTTGCGTCGCCAAGAGAATTCCCACGGCTGAGTCTATTTGGTCCGCCCTAACGGCTAACGATAGTGGGACGTCGATTGAACATAACTGTATAAATGACAAGGAGACTTCTGCGGAGGCCTCCTTTTTTATTGGCATAGTGGTAACTAGCAACCACGTAAACTCGAAGACACAAGCAAAACCGGCAAGAACGCCACTCTGATTTGGCAAGTCCGTTCTTTGCGCCAGTGTCAGTGAAGCCGGAGGCAGCCAGATTCGGATATCCCTGTGTCGATGGTGTTAGACCGGTGATTTTTCCGGCCTTACAGCATGGGACGATTTTGAAGACACGTGGGCTTCGTGGCTTCAAAGCGAGCCGGAAGACCGTTCCTCAGGCTGGAGGCGGTCCCCACAGGGTAGCCGTGTCTGGCGGCCGCAGGCGAAACGAAAACAAAGGCACAAAGAAAAAAGGACTTGCCAAATCGAGTGTACTAGGTATAATAGTACACACAGGACACGTGGCACACACCAAGGGGTGAAAGAAACATGCAAACAAACGATTCAAGCCTACCCTACTACGAACAGCTAGTTCTCCGGGTCAAACAGCAGATTGTCCAAGGCATTTTGCAGCCGGGCGACCGGTTACCATCCGTGCGCGACATGGCGCGGCAGGAACAGCTGAACCCGAACACAGTCAGTAAGGCGTATAAGCAGTTGGAAAGTCAGCAGGTCATCACCACCGTTCACGGCAAGGGCACGTACGTCCGCGAGACCACGACGGCGGCCGGTGACTCGGCGCAGGTCGTGGCAAGTAAAAAGCAATTAATGACATTACTCACAGAGATTCGATATTTAGGGGTCCCGCTCGATGAAGTTGTGAGCTGGATCAAGGCGGCATATGAGGGGGCAGAACAATGACCTTGGAAGTGAAAGCATTAAGCAAACAGATTAATGGGCAATCCATTATCGACGATATTAGTTTCAAATGGGCGCCGGGTGAAATCATTGGGCTCGTTGGCCGGAACGGGGTGGGGAAGACCACGTTGTTTCGAACGATGATGAACCATTACGTGCCGGATCACGGCGAAGTTGTGGTGGATGACCAGAACTTGGCCCAGGTTTCCGTTAAACAGCGGGAAGTCTTCTTCCTGGACACACAGTACAATTTTTTAAGCAATTATAGTTTGAAGGAATTACCAGATTTCTTTGGCATTGTCTATCCGCAATTTGACCGGCAACGGTACACCGAACTCCTGCGTCATTTTGACCTAAACGCGGGAAGCCAGTATCGCCGGTTATCTAAAGGGATGCGGGCGCTGGTCAATGTGATCTTAGCGCTGACCTCTAACGCGACTTACCTAATTTTGGACGAACCCTTTGATGGATTGGACGTAATCGTGCGCGAAAATATTGCGACGATGGTCATTGATGAGGTGGCCGACCAACAGAAAGGCTTCCTGATCTCCTCTCATGATTTAAACGAATTGGATGGGTTGAGCGACCGGGTCTTACTGTTGAAGGAAAGCAAGTTGGTCCATGATTACAATTTGGAAGACGTGCGGGCATCAGCCAAGAAGATTCAACTGGTGTTGCGCGACAAGACGATTCCGGACGTCTTAAAGGCACACAGCCAGTTGATTCGTGTTTCCGGCCGGGTGTTAGTGGTCGTTATTACCGACTACACGGACGCCATCGACCAGCAATTACGGGCGCTAGACCCCGTGTTGCTTGAAGAATTACCGTTGACGTTGGAAGACCTGTTCCGGGCGAATTTAGCCCACGACACGGGTTATCAACTGCTGAAATAGGGGGCGGAGACTTTGCAAAAACAATTAAACAAGTTAATCTGGCGGCGTCACCGGCGGCTATTTGGCCTGATTGGCGGCCTATCCTTACTGGTAGCCCTGTCCAACGTGGTGGTCGTGTTGCATACCTTGAGCAATGAAAACAACGTGCACGAATTAGTCAGCAACAAGATCAATCAATGGCAGATCTACGATACCAATGAATTTTCCGCTTATTCATTTTGGCTCTACTTTGCCTTCTGGATGTTAGGGTTTGTCCTCATGAATACCGACCTGAAGGACAATTTTAACCAATTCTTATTCAGTAGCGGTTTTACCCGGCGGCGGGTCTATTGGACTAAGCTGGGGATGGGCTTAGGGGCTGCGATTGTCGTGGCTGCCTTGACGATAGCTTTTCAGTGTGGTATTTTTTGGGTCAGTCTTCCGGCAAGCGTGGGCTTTCATTTAGCCTGGCCGGGGCTACTGACCTCGTGGGCGTCCGGCTTGGCATGCTCCATTGGGTTCTTCGCCATTTGCTGGTTTGCCGCGTTGATTATTGGGCAAACGGGTGCGTTGGCGATTACCGTGATTGGTTTTTCATTATCGTTAACGGGCGTCATGAATATTGTCGAAAGTATTTTCGGCAAAACGGGCATGGGTCTCAATAGCACACAATTTTCGTGGTTGTGGGCCGGTATTTCACTGGTCGCAGCCCTGATTTTGTTCGTCTGGGGCGCCTACCTGTATCCACGACTGTCACTGGAACACAACGGCGAGTACCTACTCTTCCCGGGGTTGAAAGTGCCAGTATACATCGTGTTCGTCGTGTACGTGACCTTCCTAAATGCTTGGAACGCGGCCGACGGCACCTCCGCCGTGATTGCCTTTCTGGTCTCGGTCGCCTTCGGTTATTTCTGGCTTTGGCGGCCTAGCATCATGGCAAAGTGGCACGAACGACGGTCTAGAAGTTAAGGCTAGAGAGTGAGTCGGAGTAGGCAATTAAACAAGTCATATCGGTGACTACCAGCTTGGGGAAGTTGGGTGGTTGCCAAGGGGAACCGCAGAGCGTTGGGGAACGTGCTGTGGTCAGCAAAAGACGCGGTATCTGTCATTAGTGGCAGGTATCGCGTCTTTTCGTTTGACTCAAAATAAGTTAGGCTTGGTGCAGGTACCACTGATAAATGTCGTTCGCGGCGGCTACTGCGAGATAACGCAGATGGATCGACTGATTCTTGTTACCGTGGCGCACGTTAATGGTCAGGTGCGCGAGCTGGGTGCGCTTCATCCAGATGGAACGTTTCAGCTTCATGGACTGAATCTTATCGACCGGCACGTAGTAGACCTCGCGGGTCCAGAAGTGGCCAGTCTGCAGGGCTAGCAACGTGGGCGTGATGAGATCGCCGGCGGTATTGTGCGCGGCGTAGCGTCCCTGCATGACGGCGATGGGCAGGAAGATGAGGCTGATCCAGCCCCAACTGGGAAATAGCCACCAGAGGAGGGCCACGGGGGCGGCCACGGTGAGCAGGGCATTACGAATCTGATACCAGCTCCGGGGGACGGTCAGCTTGCTGAGGTCGGGCCGTTGGGCGGGCAACCAGTCAATGAACGGCCGCATGACGGTGTAGACGGTCGGTGTCGGAATGACCGGCATGATGACCAGGTCATTGTCGTCATCGTCGCTCGCGGCCTTGGAGGCAATCAGGATTTGAACCGTTTGGAGATGCAGCCACTGCCGCAAGATGTTTTGCTTGATGCGGACGGCCTGTAGCCGATTCAGTGGGGCGGTGATGGTGTTGCGTTGAAATAGTCCCTTGGCCGTGATGAGGTTGTCGTCGCGACGCGTGAGTTCGAAGTGGTAGTAACGGGTCAGCGTCCAGAGAAAGGCGCCCAGCCAGGCCACAACGATGATGACCAGGGCGCCACCAATCAGCAGCGCCAAAGCCAGGTGGCTCGCGTCCGCAATCAGGTGGTCAGACAGCGACCGCGGAACCTTGTTGTAGAGCCCTAGAAGTACCAGCAGAAACGGAATAAAAATGAGCGACGTGAGTCCAAATTTGATCAAATCGCCATTGTTGATCTGGTAGTGTAAATCTGTTGGGACACTAGGTGTTTCCGTGGTTGGCGTTTCCTCGCTGGTTGCCGAGGCGGTAGTGGTTGGCGCCAGACTGGCTTGCCGACGGCGTTCAATCTCAACGGCCACACTGGTTGGAACGGCGGCGAGGCGGGCTTCCGGCGTCCGGTCCTCGTGGCTGGCGGTTTCAATCAGGACTTCTTCCAATTTAAACGGTTTCAGATAAAACCACTGCTTGCTCTGGACCGTTTGAATCCGGGAATAGGGGATGTGTTCGTGATGGCGGACGAAGACGCCGGAGTGAATGATCACGGCATCCGGGTCGACCACGTAGGTCAGGGTCAGCCATTTGGCAAGCGGATCGATGATAAAGGCCATAACCAGTAACGTGATGATGGCCCAAAACCAGATGGAATCCGTCTCACGCTGGGTGAACAGCAGAATAATTAAAAACCAATAATCTTTAAATGATTTCGCAATGTGTTGGAGCAGACCCAACGGATGGGTGCGCTTAGGCTTGGTCATGGCGGGCCTCCTGCGCCAACCGCATGATTTGTTCACGGAGACGCTCAGCTTCTGGTAATTCTAGTCCCTCGATGTCGTGGCTGGTGGCGGCCGTGGCGATGGAGACCTTGGTTAATTTTTGCCACTGCAGTAAGGGACCGGCGTTCAGCGTGACGTTTTGCACCCGGGCGATGGGGATGGCGACGCGCTTTTGGAAAATGAAGCCGGCCTGCATTTCCACGGCCAGGTCGGTGATCTGGTAGCGGGTAAAACGATAACGGTAGGGAATCAAGCCCGTTTCAATCGTGGGCTCGATGACGGTTAGGATTAAAAAGAAGATGACCAGCCAAAGGGGCCAGTCCCAGAATTTGTAGGCGAGCCAGATCAGACCGTCGAGGACCAGTAAGACGAGCAGACTGCCGAGGGCGCTAAAGCCCCAGATACGCTTGATACGGGGTGGTAATTGATGGGTTTGTGGTTGTTCCATGTGTGTGACTCCTCCCTGTGATAGTCCCAGTGTATCAAGCCAACGCATGGTTGACAACCTTGACTGAAATGGTTCGGAAATGTCCGGTAGAATGGATGGATTTAGGGGTAAATATCTTGACGTGATGGACGAGTGAGCACTTAAAAATTATTTTAACAGGGATCAAGACTACGCCTGTCGGGCGTCAACCGGTTAACCACGCCTACGTTTGTGAAAATGACGATTGACGAGTCATTTTCAAGTCCGTATAATAGCTAGCAACAACCAAATAGTCCTTTTAACTTAGTCCCGTGAGGCTAACAAAGGTCCGGTAGAATTCACTGTTTAAGCGAAACTGTGAGCTAGCGGCCTGACTCCTTGCGGGATCCGGCCGCTTTTTTCATGGCCGGCTGGTTGAAATGAAAACATTGGAGGAATTTTTTCATGGCACAGATTTATGTCGCAAGTCCGTTTTTTAGTCCCGAACAGGTGGATCGGGTCAAACGCCTAGAAGCTGCTTTAGCTGCTAATCCGACGGTGACCGATTATTACTCACCCCGGTTACACCAAGATGCCGCCAACGAACAGTTCACGAAACCGTGGGCCACGGAAATTTTCCATCGGGACATGGGCCAAATTGAAGCCGCAGATGTTATCGTGACGGTGATCGACTTTGAAGCCAAGAACCTAGACTCCGGCACGGCCTACGAGTTGGGCGTGGCAACGATGAGCAAGAAGCCCATCCTAGCCTTACAGGAAAAGGACGAGGCGGTCAACTTGATGATTACCGAGAGCATGCACTGGTATACCAAGAACGTGGATGATTTTAAGAGCTATGACTTTAACAAAATGGCCAAGGGTGAGTTCGTCGGCGAAATCCTGTAAAACAATTTGATTGGTCTTTGACAGAGCCTCCGGACTGGTGAAAATGAGACCGGGACGCTGTGGGCGCGCGCCTGGAGCCGAAGAGCGGTCTCCAGGCTTACTTTGAGCCTCAAATTGCGAGTCTCAAAGATAGCAGTTACCTAAGCGGGGGACCCACTAAGGTAACTCCCACAGCTGGGCTCATTTGCTCCATCCCTGCGGCTAAGACTGGTTTAGCTCGGCAATTGGATTTGCTTTTAGAATTTATTAAAGATCAGGCAGAAAACCCGCGATTTTAATCGCGGGATGAATGCCAGAACTTAATAATTTTTTTGAAACGTATGTTCCCCTATAAAGCTAAACATGGTATACTTAACCCAATTTTCAGGGGAGGTATCCATTGGTTAAATTAGGACGAACAATTAAGCTGAGACTCTATCCAGATACGAATCAAGCAGAACAGTTTCTAGCAATGAGTCAAGAATATCAACGATTAGCTAATATTGTCAGTCAATGGATTTTTGACCATGAGTTTCAGTTAAGCTGGTTAAAAATCAATCACCAGCTGTACAAACTGTTTCGGCAAGAGTCACCGCTTAACAGTCAAATGGTCCAATCTGTTTTCCGGACGGTGGTGGCTCGCTACAAGACCGTTCAGGAACAGTTGAAACAGCATCCTTACCATTACCAGGACGAAGAAAAGAAGTGGGTTCAGGTTCCTAGAGGCCTGAACTGGTTGGTGAACCCCATTCGGTTTCGTCGTCCACAAGCAGATTTGGTACGTCAGAGTAATTACTCTTTTGTAGACAAGATGCAACAAATTTCAATAACGACTCTAGGCAAACGAACTAAGTTAAGATTTACCGATAAGGGGTTTGAAAAATACTTCACCGACGACTGGAAACTGGGTACCGCTAAGCTGGTCCACACCCAAGGCAAGTGGTTTTTGCATATTGGTATCACAAAGGAAGTTAGTGATTTCAATGCCAAGGATAGCCCTCAAATTGTGGGTATTGACCGTGGTCTGCGCTTTTTAGCGACTGCCTTTGATAATGAAGGAAAGACGCTATTCTTTGATGGTCAAAAAATCTTACGTAATCGGAGAAAGTTCCTGGAGATTCGTCGGCAACTACAGAGTAAAGGTAGCAAGTCTGCTAAGAAAAAGCTTAAGCAACTAGCTCAACGAGAGAACCGCTGGATGACCGATGTGAATCATTGGCTAGCTAAGACACTCGTTGCACGATACGGTTCGCATACACTTTTTGTCTTGGAAGACTTAACTAATGTGACATTCAATACTGACGATTTGCCTAAGTCCTTGCATAATAGTCATCGTTCCTGGTCTTTCTTCCAGCTAGAATCATTCTTAACGTACAAGGCTCAGGCTATTCAGAGCACCGTCGTAAAAGTGAATCCAGCATTCACTTCACAACGCTGTCCCAAGTGTGGGCTGGTTGAGAAAACCAACCGGCATCACGAAACTCACGAGTATTGGTGTTCTCAATGTCAGTATCGTTGTAACGATGACCGCTTAGGGGCCATGAATATTGAGATGCTTGGCCGAGATTGGTTGAACGGCATCAAGCACCCAAAGATTACAAAACTAACGACTATTGGGTAGATCCTGATAGTTAAACGGGTAGCCGTCAATTACCCGATGATGTTGCCACTATGAGTAGGAGTGCCTACAGGCATGTTGGACTACTGTGTCGCCAGACACGTGAGCGACAAGCCTCTGAATTCATTCAGGGGCAATTGACTTGCGACTTGGATTGGCGCTAATGCCAATAACGGAACGTGGTACATCGGTGGGGTCATCGCGGCCTGTGGCTTTGTCACGGCATCGACGACTCTGGTGATTGTCGGCCTGATTTCCTATGCCCTGCTGGCGGTTGCCAGTTACATGGGGTATCGCACCGGCGTACCAGCCATGGCGCTCACTCGCGCTTCATTTGGCTTACGGGGGAGTCTGATTCCCTCCGCGATTAATGTGATTCAATTCATCGGTTGGGCGGCCGTGAATACGTTTATCGCCGCCACGTCGATCAGCTAGCTCTTTGGCTGGCCTCTTTACGGCAAGCCAGGCGGGACCTTTGGCCTGATTGTCGGCATTCTAATCATGAGTGTGCTGCATTTATTAAGCATTTCCTTGGGCGCGCGGTCGGTTCAACTGATTGAACGGGTCGGCATCGTCCTGGTCGTGATCTTTGTGTTGTGGGAATCCGTCGTGGTTTTCCGGACGGTCTCCTTTCACGAAATCTTGGCGTGGCAAGCGCCGACGCGTCTCCGGATGTCTTCGGGGATGGCGGCCGATACGTTAGCCGCCTTCAACTTGGCGTGGGTTACGGCGGCCTCGGACTTTAGTCGCTTCACGGCCAAGAAGTCTGCGGCAACCACGGCGTCATTTCTGGGAGCCAACGTGGGATTATTCTGGTTTGCCTTCATTGGCTTATTTGCCACGATTGGCACGGCGGTTTCGCTAAACCATTTCGACCCCAATAATTCGGACCCTAGTACGGTTGCGGCTAAATTGGGACTGGGTGTGATTGCCTTATTGGTCATCGTGCTCACGAGTACCACGGCCAATGCCGTCAACTTAATGTCGGCGGGCTCGGCCCTGACCAACATGACGCACCGGCTGTCGTTGAACGTGAGTCTGTGGTTGGTGACGATTGCGGCCACGTTAGTCACGTTCATTCCGGTGTACCTGGCCAGCTTCCTGGATGTGTTCGAGGCCTTCTTAGATGGTATTGGCATGTTCCTCGGACCAGAAATTGCCGTGTTCTTAGTGGATTATTTCTTCTTGAAACGCAAGGACTACCGCTTAGGCGAGTTCACCAAGATTCGGGGGGCCTACTGGTATGCCCATGGGGTGAACTGGGTGGCGGTCGCCAGTTGGGTGCTCGGCGTTGTCGCATACTGGGGCTTGAAGCAGGTGCCAGTGATTGCGACAACGGTCGGGGCAACGTTCCTGGCAATGGCCATCACGGCGGTCATTTACTGGGCCGGGATGCGGCTAACCCAGAAACAATCGATTCACGCGTAAACTTAACAGCCTAGTGGTGGGGCAGTGTCTCACAAACGGTGAACTAGGTCAATCAAACAACTAAACTAACGCCCGTCAGTCCTTTGTTGGCGGGCGTTTTGTCGTAGATAGGTAAATATTAAGCTAACAGAAAACGCCTCATCCAAATTGCCGTTAAGGCTGGTGGATGAGGTGTTTTTTAATCGTTGTTGCTTAGTAGTATTGAAGGTGTTACGTCAGTCTGGAACCGACCCCATAGCAGGTCACCTTGAAGCCGCCGTCGGGAACGACCTGGATTGCGTTGTGCCAGTCTATTTGACGAGCCAGCCACTGATGGAGGGCCAACTCTCCTGGTTGATGATCAACCGTGGCGTTTCGTTCAAATTGGTCTGGCTGGAAACGATGCCGGAATCCAAGGTGGCGACCCAGTCCAAATCTTGTTGAGCCAGGAAGTTGTTGATCTGGCGCGTCCCACCACCGTAAGGGTAGGCGAAGGACGTAGCCGTCACGCCGGTGTGTTCCTTCAGCTCCGTGACCGAAGTGGCAAAGTCCTTTTGGAATTTACCAAAGGTGTGGGGTTCCAGGAAAACCGGTTGCATCTTACTGTCTAAGTAGTGCATGTTATGGGTGTGTAACCCCAGGGTCATGAGGTGCCCGGCTTCATCTTGGGCGCCCTTGATCTGAGACCAGGTGGCCATTTGACTCCCTTCCCGGTAGCGGCCAGTGTTCCCCGTGATCACGAAGGTCGTGAACGGAAAATTGTAGTGGCGCATGACGGGGATGGCGTTGTCAATCACACTGCGGTCGATATCATCGAAGGTCAGGACCACGTATTTTCCCTTGATAGGACGGTGTGACTGTATCATCCGGGTCATGGTCGAGGCCGAGATGACCTTGACGTGATGTTTCTTTAAGAAGGCCATCTGCTTGGCAAACGCACTCGCAGGCACGTTGAATTCATGCAGTTGCGAGTTGTTAGACAGCTTTTGGGCGATTTCCGTGGACATCGAGTCCTTTAAGACCCGGTGATAGCAGAAGACCATGATGCCGTCTTTCATTTTTTCATAGCGAGCAGGCAGGGCGTAGCTTTCTTCTGTCTGATGTTGCTTGGCGGCTTGGCGGTCATAGGTCCAGCCCAGGGTGAAAACCAGGGTCAGGAGCAAGACGACCAGTAGGCCTTGGCGAATATGACGACTCATGAACGGGCCTCCTTCGTCAGTTGATGCCACCGCCAACCGCAGTATACGGGGACGATGAGCAGTAGGATGCCAATCAAAATCAAGAGATTATTGTTGGCGTGGGGCTGCAGGTTGAGCACCAGGTATAGGCTGACTAGGCCGTCGCTATACCAACCCAGGCTAAAGCTGATGTTGGCAAAAACGACCAGGGCCACGAAGAGCCACAGGACGATTAAGAGAATGGCCCGGACGACGCGACTAGCGCGGCTGGTTTTGTGCCGAACCACTGGATCAAAATTTTGTAATTTCATATTTTATAACCCCCGGTCTGGACTACGCCAGGTCCCCTTGCGTTGCGGACTGACGAAGTAAGATGCGATAGCGGACAGACAGCTGACCAGATTGATCATCCAGTAGTAGAGCACGTAGATGGGCACTAGCAGTAGCTCTGGACCAGCGAGTCGCGCGGTCATTTGGGAAGCCAGAAAGCCGACGGTAAATTGAATACCGCTCAGGCACAGCAGAATGATCAGCAAGTTGCCATCTAGTGATAAATCGTGCAAGAACACCAACTTGATGCTGTAGATCAGGACGCTGAGTGCCGTGGAAATGGCCCACAGGTTGCTGACGACGGTCTCTAATAGCAGAAAACGTTGGCCCCAAGGATTACGGTAAAAGCCCCGCCAGTTAGTTACTAGAACTTCCAAACCACCCCGTGACCACCGCTGGCGCTGCTTCAATAATCCTCGTAAGCGTTCAGGAACCAGAATCCAGCACATCGCGCGCGGTTCGTAGGCAACGCGCCAGTGGTGACGGTACATCCGCCAGGTAATATCAATATCTTCGGTCATGACGGCCGGATTCCAGCCCCCCACATCCTCTAAGGCTGCGCGGCGAAAGGCCACGATAACCCCAGAGACCGTGGTGATCGAACCGGTCAGGTAGGCCTGGGCCTTCTTGATGAGGTCTATCACGCCGATGTATTCCAACAGTTGGAGGCGACTCAGTAAGTTGGAGCGATTACGAACGACGGGCTTCCCGGTCACGGCACCGTAATCGGGCTGTGAGGTCAGCGTGGTCATCAGTTGCGTGACGGCGTCGGGTGCCAGTAAACTATCGGCATCGATGCCGACGATGTAGTCGCCCTTAGCGGCTTTAAGCCCTTCGTTTAGGGCGTTCGCCTTGCCTTGATTGACGGGCAAAGCCACAATGGTGATGGCGATGTTGGCCCATTGGGCTTTTAGTTCTGCCATAATGCTTAGCGTATTGTCACTGCTACAGTCGTCGATGAGTACCAGCTCGTATCGTTCATAGTTTAATTCTGCTAAAGAACGGACGGCGGCGTGTAAAGTCTCCGCTTCGTTGTGGGATGGGACTAGGATCGACACGAAAGGTGCCGTCTTCTCGTTTAAGAGAGTTCGGGACTGACGTCGGCGAAATAGTCCAGAAAACAGACAACCCGTGATCCAAATGATGGAAACAAAGATTGGATACCCGATCACGAAAGCGGCATTTAGCTTGTTAAACCACATAACTTATTATTCTCCCCTAGAATTTAACCTTATTAATTAGCGGCTATCAGCATACCACAGCTAGGGATTGAAAATAAAGGTTAAAATGAAAAATGACCAAATCCTAACATTTAATAAATTAAATTTTGAAAGCTGCCGGTTGTGAGCGGTGCTGAACACTGGTTACTGGTCGCCGTGGTAGAATATAGGAGGAAGTGAAAGAGAAAGGGTGAGCAAAATGATGCAGGAAATGCCGATTTTACCATTGATTGAACGGCTGACTGAGGGCGAGAGTGTGACGTTGTCCACGGATAAGGGCCAAGACGTTCGCGTTTCACCAGAAATCGTTGCCGGTCAACTCACAGGAAACTTTGTCAGCACAATTCTCCCGGGTATCCGTTACGATGATGCCCGGATTATTCTGAAAGAAACTTTAGCGAAATTTGATGAGCAGGGCGTCACTGTGACCAGTATCGATTAGATTTACCCGTGATTGCCCCTGAGTCGGTGGGAGATTATTTCCGCGGCTCAGGGGCTTTCGCCATATTTTGTACGAGGGGGAGAGCGCGTTGAAGATTGATTTCGCCATTTTAAATGATCGCGCTATTTTAAAAATTCGTTTACTGACATTTATTCGCGATCACCATGGGGCGTTTAGCCTAACGGACTTTGCGACGTTGGTCGACCTGAGCTATTCGCGGGCCTACCACGTTGTCTTGAGCTTGCGAGAAGACTTAACGGTCTTGGATCAAACGGCGGTGCTAACGAAGGACACGTTGACGACAACGGTCAGTATGGATACCTACCGTCACTGGCTGTATCAACAGAGTATTCCGTATCAGGCCCTGTTGGCGACGCTTAGACAACCAGATTTGTCACTGCAAGCCTTCTGTCAGGAACACGGCATCAGTTCATCGACCTTTAACCGGCAAATGCGACCGCTACGTGACGAGCTTGCCCAGTATAATTTACAGATGGCGGTCAAACCAATGGGGATGACCGGCAACGAGGCGTTGATTCAACTGTTTTATTTCATGGTACTAACATCAACCTTGACACCAATCACGGAGCTGCCTGCGTTGTCTGAGGACCTGCAACCGTTGGGGACGGCCGTTGCCCGGACCTACACAACGTCGGGACTGTATCAGGACTCGCCCAGTCTGCAACGTCGCCGGGAGCTGATGGTGACCGTCGCACTTTTGCGGTTGGGTCAGGGTCACCGTTATCGCAAATTACGCTTACCGCTGGGCCACCTGACGGACTTGCGGCCATTGGCGGAGCTCTTCCAGGAAAGACTGGGGGACACGCCGCTGCAGGCCTTGACCGAGTTGGCAACGCTAGATTACTTGTTGACCAGTTCGCCTTACTTTGTGCGGGCGTTGCGACCGGCCGCTTTGGCGCGACTTTATCGGGGCCTCCAGCAAGGTCACGGGGATTATCAGTTAGCACCCGGGATTGCGACGCTGGCTGATTTTGCGACCGGGAAAAATTGGTTCGCCAACTGGTTATTCTCGCTGTGTCAATTCATGTTGCTGTTCCGCGTTGACCCGTTGCTGCGACCAGAAATCACCGCGCTGTATCAACCAACGCCGACCTCAACGGCTGCGGCTCGCGAGATTGCCAAGGAAATGGGCAAACTCTATCCCGGACAGGTTGGCCCCATGGACCTGCGGCTGGTGCAGAAGTTTTTGAGCAAGTACACGAACGGCCTGACCCTGACGGCCGCCAAGGTGGAAATCTTGGTGACCTACGACATGATCGGCGTGACCACCGACATCTTTAATCGCTTGCTGAGCGGGGTGGTCCACCTGAGTCTGCTAACGAACGAGACCCGAATTGATCCGGATGACCGGGATAAATATCTGGTCGTCTATGGCGTTGACCCGTTGGCCAAGGAGTTTGCGGAGCAACACCAGGTGGAGGTGTTCCACTGGGTCAAGGAGTTGGCTTACGGGGAGAACTTGGACCGGCTGATTCGGAAGCTGCGGCACCACGAGCTGTCCATCTTCGCCCTCAACTTCGACAACCGCCCACAATGACTTGGGACTAGTCGTTGTATTCGTCTCCGGGCTGGTGAAAGCTGGGCCTGGTCGCGTCCGTTCCCGGCGGCGCGCTCAAGGTGCCCTGCTGTGGGGTCGGTTCCAGCCAAAGGACGGGCTTTCACCTCAACTTTGAGCCAAAGTGCGGTCTCAAAGGTTGCCCCGTGGGCTAGGCTGGAACAAAACTCCAGCCAAGACCACCGACACAGCCGGGCACCTTGGCACGCCTCTGGTCACTTCCACGACCGGCCCAGTTTTCCCAACCCTGCGGCTGACATTGACTGAACCCGGTCATTGTGCGGTGGTTGGGTTCTTGTCGGTTACCATGGTTGAAACTCGTACACCGATTATCTAAGATCACCGACACAGCCGGGCACCTTGGCGTGCCTCTGGTCACTTTCACGACCGGCCCATTTTCACCAGCCCTGCGGCTGACATCGACTGAGCCCGGTCATCGTGCGGCAGTTGATTTCTAGGTGGTTGGATTGCATTAGTATTAGTCTACAACGCAGTAAGTTAACATTGACGCATTCAATATCTTTTTTAGAAGTTTACTTAATTTAGGTACTTTAATGAGAGTAAATTGATTTAATACGAGAGTCTGTAGGCAGTTAATTGGTGGGCTAGCGACAACAATCATGCCAGTTAATTCTACCGACTGGAACGGGCATTCAATTGAATTTACCTGAACCAAGGGCCTGGGAGCAAAACCAGGCCCTTTTGTTCTGCCATTTTATTTGGCCGAAACGGGGGACAATAGGCAGCTGGTTCCGCTTAAAACTGACAACCAAACATTCAAGCCAAAGATTATTCGGTTATCAGCCTTAATGTTCGCTAGCTAACTGCCTATTGGCTTACTCTTTTTACGTCGTATCAGAATTCAGCGAAATGCGGTAGAATAGGAGTCAATTAGTAACGGGAGGTGGCGCCATGACGCCAGCAGCATTTAGTACGGGACGGGTCCAGGTCAACAAAACCATCGATGAGCTTCGGCGGATGGGGAAGGCGGCTCGGATGCAGGTGCCGTTTGAACAGTTAGGGTCCTACACCCCAACGGATCGTGATAGCAATCAGATGATGGACCGCATTCGCCAGCTTTTGATTCCGGAGCTCTTACCGGAACGGACGCAGCGGATGGGGGCCTCGGCGTTTGCCTTTTTCCGGGGAACGGCCGAATTGATGGAAGCCGATTTGAGCGCGCAGCCGGATTCCACGATTGCGACCTTTATTTGTGGGGATGCGCACATCGGTAACTTCGGGTTCTATGCGTCTCCAGAACGCCGATTACTGTTTGACTTGAATGATTTCGACGAAGCGGGCATCAACCCGTGGGAGTGGGATCTGAAGCGCCTGCTGGTGAGTGTGTTACTGGCGGGGCAAGCCAACGATTTTAAAGATAAAAAATTAAAGCAGCTCTTGCCAATGGTGGCGGCTAGTTACCGCAAGAGTATCAAGCAGATGTTTGAGCAAACTACGCTGAACCGTTTCTACCCCATGAACGAAGTGGAGAAGCTGGTGCAGGCGAGTGCGTTGGACGAGGATAGTTCCAAACTACTGACGTCCATCGTGGGCCGCGCCAACAAGCGGGACTCCGAGCAAGTGGTCCGTAAGTTTACGACGCTCGACGTGCGGGGCAACCTGTGTTTCCGGGAAAACGCCCCACGGACAACCCACGTGGCCGATGATTTCACAAGCCACATTGCGGCCTACTTCTCCGCCTACCGCCAAACGTTGCGCCCCGACGTGAACCTCCTGCTGTCGCAGTATCACATCACGGATGTGGTTCGGCACAGCGTGGGCGTCGGGAGTTTTGGGTCGCGGTGTTACTTGGTCTTGTTGACCAGTATCGACGGGTCACACCTGGTCCTTCAGGTGAAGGAAGCCTTGCCAACGCGGCGCAAAGGAAGCCAACAAGCCACCCACATCACGGTGGCCCTGGAACAAACAGAAGGCGAACGAATCGTAGACTGTCAAAAGATTTTACAGTCCGCCTCCGATCCCTTCCTGGGGTATTTCGCCGGCGCCGAGCAGAGCTTCTACGTGCGGCAATTCCGGGATATGAAGGAGTCCATCGACTTGACGCAGTTAGACTGGGACCAATTCCAAACGTACGCCAACACCTGCGCCTGGACATTAGCCATCGCACACTGCCAAAGCCCAACCGCAGCCATGATTCGCGGCTACCTAGGCAATGGTAAAATGTTCGACGAGTCCCTGGCAGGTTTTGCCTGGGCATACGCGGAACAGGTCCAAAAGGATTACCAATCTTTTGTCAGTTACCGCCTGGCATAATCGCCCGCCACAGTTCTGTGGTGCGTGGTATAATGTAAGCGGATACATTACTGATATACTTGCATCTAACTGCATTGGAAGTAGGAGAATTTCCCAATCAACAGTCACAAACATATTGGTAAATGAGCCATTTGATGGTGACAATGGGTGGCCGATGTCAGTGACCAGAGGTGGCCCAAGCCAGTCAGCTGTGTCGGTGGTCTTAGCTGAGTGCTTTTCTCAGTTTAGAGCACGGGACGATCTTTGAGACCGGTTTTCAGGCTCAAAGTCGAGATGGAAGACCGGTTTTGGGCCTGGAATCGGTCCCCACAGCAGGCAGGCTTGAGGCCACCGCCGGGAACGAGAGTCAGCGCACAGTTGGCAACCATCAAATGTGGAGAAGGAAGTGGGGAGTATGGCGAATCAGGAACAGCTGCAGCAGCTAACGCAAATCTACAGCTTAGTCACGCAATGCTATAATCAACCGCTAACGGGGCTGGCGGTGAATCTGCCGCAGTGTCAGTTGATGAGTTACGTGGCGGCCGAGCATTTGTCCGTGGCGCAGGTGGCCCAGAGATTGGGCTTCTCGGCAACTCGCACGTCGAATTTAGTTGTCGACTTGTGTAAGCGCGGCTACTTGAAACAGCGAGTGGCACCGAATGATCGGCGTCGGCGGTACTTGGGCCTGACCAAGTTAGGGGAAGAGAAGCTCGCACTGATCGAACAGCAGTTGCCCGAGATTCTCGACCAGACGTTGACGGAACTACGCGGCACTACGCGTGAATTTGGCTAATTTACATAGAGAAAAATCGGTAGACCCGCGTGGGCTTACCGATTTTTTGTTTGTTCATGAAGTTGTTGCGCCTGACGATGGGTCCAGCTGTCTGCCAGCAAGCCGCTGAGCATAATGACGAGTAGGCCACCGGCACCGAGTCCGGCGAGGCCAACGACGACCGGGCTTAATTGCCAAGTGAGGAGGGCGGCCAATCCGGCTAATACCAGAATGGCAATAAAGATTGGCGCAAGAATTTCAATAAATACTTTGGTATTTGACATCAAGGTCACCACTTTCTGAAAATTTCTTTGAAAGATTATTATCGACCAAGACTCGTGAAAACACAAGAAAATTTGGCATTTTGGGGATTATTAATTTAATGGGTAATATAAAATAAAAGTTAGGCCCAGTTAAAAAAGACTTTACAATCGCTGACCAGCCAGTATAATAGTGGGATATCATAGAGATAGGGGAGTTGAAAAATATGACAGACAACGTTTCAACGAAGACCAGCTTGACTGGTTACGCGAACGGCCCGTCATTACAAGAAATTAATGGTACCGTGACGATTCCAAAGGAAAAAGGTTTCTTAAAGAACCTATTGGCCTTCTCTGGTCCAGGTGCGTTAGTTGCCGTGGGTTACATGGATCCGGGGAACTGGGTGACCTCAATCGGTGGGGGTGCCCAGTACGGTTACCTGTTAATGTCCGTCATCTTGATTTCGAGTTTAATCGCGATGCTATTACAATACATGGCGGCTAAACTGGGCATTGTGACACAGATGGACTTAGCCCAAGCAACACGAGCCCATACGACCAAACGTATCGGTGCCATTTTGTGGGTCATGACGGAATTAGCGATTATGGCAACGGATATTGCAGAAGTTATCGGGGGCGCAATCGCCTTGCAACTGTTGTTTGGGGTCCCCCTGATTCTCGGGGTTTCCTTGACCGTTTTTGACGTTTTATTACTATTGTTATTAACTAAACTGGGTTTCCGTAAAATTGAAGCAATCGTCTTGTGCCTGATTACGGTGATTCTGGTGGTCTTCGCCTACGAAGTCATCATTGCCCAGCCCAACATGGGCGCGGCCGTTGCCAACTTCATTCCTCGCCCAGAAATTGTGCATCCGGGACAATTGACGATGGCCTTAGGGATTGTGGGGGCAACCGTGATGCCACATAACCTGTATTTACATTCTTCAATTTCACAGACCCGGAAGTTTGACCGGGAAGACCCGGCTGAAATGGCGCGGGCCGTGAAATTCACGACTTGGGATTCTAACATTCAATTATTTGGCGCATTTGTGATCAACTGTCTGTTACTTTTGCTGGGGGCAGCGATGTTCTTTGGTAAGGGGACGGATCAGTTGGGGACGTTCGGTAACCTGTACGCGGCTTTACAGGATAACCATCTGGCGGGCGCCGTGGCATCACCCGTTTTATCCACGCTGTTTGCCGTTGCCTTACTGGCTTCCGGGCAAAACTCAACGATTACGGGAACGCTGACGGGACAAGTCATTATGGAAGGCTTCATCAACATGAAGATTCCGTTGTGGGTCCGGCGATTGGTTACGCGGTTGATTTCCGTGGTGCCCGTGATTATTGCGACCGTCTTCTACGGGGGAAGCGAACGCGCACTGGACAACCTGCTGGTGAATTCGCAGGTCTTCCTGTCGATTGCCTTGCCATTTTCCATGATTCCGTTGACCATTTTTACCTCCTCCAAGAAGATCATGGGGGAACAGTGGGTCAACAAGCGCTGGGTGACGGTACTGGCATGGACTTGTACCATTGTCTTAACGATTCTCAACGTGCAAATTGTGCTGACCACGATTAAAGACTTATTTTAGAACTGCCTTAGCGTCTGATGGGTAAAACCGCGGCCGTCTATTGACTTTTCGGTGCGCGCCCGGTATCATCAAGGGCATAAGCTAAGAAACAGTTCAGTAGTGAGGACGGCTCCGGTCAAGAGATCTGACGGTGCTGGGAGTCAGAACGTCCGTGTTCACGAATTACGCTGTAGAGCGGCCGGATTTTCCGGCGGGTCATTCCGTTAACGATGGCGAGCGGTTGTCGATTGACAACAACTTGGGTGGTAACGCGGATTTTAATTCGTCCCTGATGGCATTAGCCATTGGGGACTTTTTTATGTTGTAGCTAATTTAGGAGGAACGAAATATGTCGATTATTGATGAATTGAAATGGCGCGGCGCCATTAACCAACAGACTGATGAAAATGGGTTAGGCGACTTGGTCAACGAAAAGGCCGTTGGTCTGTACGCGGGGATTGACCCAACCGGGGATTCCATGCACATTGGTCACTTGATTCCCTTTATGATTTTGAAACGATTCCAATTAGCCGGTCACCGGCCATACATCGTGATCGGTGGGGCCACTGGGTCAATCGGTGATCCTTCAGGTAAGAAGGCTGAACGGGTCTTACAAACCATGGACCAAGTTCGCCACAATCAAGACTGCTTGACGAAACAGATGGAACACCTCTTCGGTCAAGATGGGTCCTTCAAAATTGTGAACAACTACGACTGGCTCTCAAAGGTTTCCCTGTTAGACTTCTTACGTGATTACGGGAAGCTATTTAACGTGAATAACATGTTGAACAAGGAAGTTGTCGCTTCACGGCTTGAAGTCGGGATTTCTTACACGGAATTCACTTACCAAATCTTGCAATCCATCGATTTCCTTCATTTATACCAAGCGGAAGATGTTCAACTGCAAATTGGTGGGGCTGACCAATGGGGGAACATCACGGCCGGTATTGATCTCATCCATAAGCAAGAGGGTGCGGATGCTAAGGCTTACGGGTTAACGATCCCGTTGCTGTTGAAGGCTGACGGCACCAAGTTTGGGAAGTCCGAAGGCGGCAACATCTGGTTAGACCCAGAAAAGACCTCACCTTACGAGTTCTACCAATTCTGGATCAACACGGATGACCGGGACGTTGTGAAGTTCTTGAAGTACTTTACGTTCCTGAGCCAAGATGAAATCAAAGAACTGGAAGACGCGGTTGCGACGCATCCAGAAAAGCGTTTGGCCCAAACCCGCTTGGCTGAAGAAGTCACAGCGTTTGTTCACGGTGAAGACGCGGTTGCGGAAGCCCAACACATTACCAAGGCGCTTTTCTCTGGGGATGTTGCTGACCTGACGGCTAGTGAAATCGAACAAGGTTTCAAGAAGATGCCTTCCGTGACGGTGAACGCCGATCAAAAGAACATCGTTGAATGGTTAGTTGATGACACGAAGATTGAATCCTCTCGCCGTCAAGCACGGGAAGACTTAACTAACGGTGCCATTCGCATCAACGGTGAAAAGGTTACGGCAACGGATATCGATATTGATCCCACCAGTGCCTTTGATGGTAAGTTTGTTATTGTTCGTCGGGGCAAGAAGCGGTACTTCTTGGTTAGAGTTGAAGCCTAATTGCTAAAATAATGAAGCACGCACAGTCGATTGGATTGCGCGTGCTTTTTTGTCGCCAAAATAAAGACGAACGGTTGGTGGTTAAAAATCAGGGAACACACGGCCGTCAGGTAACTATTTGGATGCTTTCAAGCATAAGATATGCCTTTGAAAAAAGATTGTTTTATTTTCAGTTTTTAGTTGACGGGGTGGGCTGTGGTTGGTATAGTTATATACGTTGTCACGGCGATTAACCAACTAGACCAATTCGAAAGATTGAAAATAGTTGTTGACAAGCATGACGACAAAATGATATATTAATTAAGTTGCTTCGTTGGAAGCAGCCATCAACGAGAAACGTTGTTAAATCAAACTTCTTGTTGACATCAAATCAGTTAAATGATATGATGATTAAGTTGTCTGCGAGAGCAGATAACTGGTAGACCTTTGAAAACTGAACATTGTTTCGACAAACCAAATATGTGTAGGGCGGTTTGATACTTGGTATCAAACCCAAACAATATTTGCGAAGTCAATTCGCTTTTATAACAAATAAAGTAACAACAATCGATGAG
>NZ_BOLM01000008.1 GCF_016861605.1 Levilactobacillus wangkuiensis | reverse complement strand
ATAGAAAATAATTTGATGATATCTAGTTTTGAGAGAAGAAGTTCTTTCATAGTGTAGTGGCGATAGCCTGAAGGATACACCCGTTCCCATGCCGAACACGGAAGTTAAGCTTCAGCACGCCGATAGTAGTTGGGGGATCGCCCCCTGCGAGGATAGGACGTTGCTACGCGATTATTCCGGCATAGCTCAGTTGGTAGAGCACCTGACTGTTAATCAGGTTGTCGACGGTTCGAGCCCGCCTGCCGGAGTCGGGTTAACCTGGTTAGCCAGTTGATATGCCGGCTTAGCTCAGCTGGTAGAGCATCGGTATCGTAAACCGAGGGTCGGGGATTCGAATTCCTCAGCCGGCATCAAAGTAGTCGTTGGTCGTAGACCAGCGGCTTTTTTTGTGTTTTCATAAAATAAACTGACAATTGAAAGCCAAAACGGGGTTAACGCGCATTGTACAATTGGTATAGTCATTTCAAAACAATTGGTATAGAACTAAGAATGCCGGTTTGAAGCTAATTAGGATAATAAATTAAATATTGATTTATTTGATAAACCTATTGTGGTCTACTTCTGAAAGTGATATCCTATATTTATCGAATAGAGATACGAAAAAGGGAGAGGTCATCATGAAAAACGTCTTATTATTATCCGGAAATGAAAATTCAAGTCATTTATTTTTAGGTGAAGCCAAACGAACTGCAGAAACTCGGCGCGCACCGTTGTGCTTTAAGGCGGCTGTGATGGCTGACTTGACTCCTGAACTGTTGGCAGACCAAGACTTAATCCTGTTAGCCCCACAAACGGCTAACGCTGCCGATACTGCGGCCATGAATACCCAGGTCCCAACCGTTGATATTCCTAACGACATCTATGGCTGGTTAAACGGTCAGGCCTTGGTTAAGTTTGCTTGTGGCAAATTAAACTTAGTACCAGCTGCTGCCATCTAAATTAGAATTCCGCGTGGGACGCCTTGTGAATCTGCAAGGCGTCTTTTTTTTGCCAAATGAACACCTTGTTAGCGTCTCAGAGAGCAATTAAAACGAATTTTATACATAAATTTCTTAATATTTTGAATGAGGCAGAAATGAATAAAAAATAAGAAGATTGCATGAGACGACTAATAATTTCATCATTGTTTTTTGTCGGACGCCAAAGGAATGAAGACGTTTTTATTCGGAAAACCGTTGCGTAACGGGAGTTCGTGCAGTATAATTACTACTATGTTTTATTAGAGGTCTATGAGACACCGTCGCCATCAGTTTTTACGATGTGCATTGCGGAAAATAAAATTATTCATTTTCAGAAATGCAATGGAGGTATTATCGTTTTGAATAACAAACCAGAACCAAGCACCACTACCGACCGAACATTCTTCGGTCAACCGCGTGGGTTATCAACGCTGTTCTTCACTGAAATGTGGGAACGGTTCAGTTACTACGGCATGCGGGCTATCCTGATCTACTACATGTACTACTCAGTGACTAAGGGTGGATTAGGCTTTAGCCAAGCAACTGCTGCGTCCGTGATGTCCATTTACGGATCCATGGTTTACTTGTCCTCAGTTCTTGGGGGCTACATGAGTGACCGTGTCTGGGGGAGTCGGAAGACCGTCTTCATCGGGGGTGTCCTGATTATGTTCGGGCACATCGCCTTGTCTGTTCCAGCCGGTTCCATGGCACTCTTCATCTCAATCCTCTTGATTGTTTTGGGGACTGGGCTGTTGAAGCCTAACGTTTCCGAAATGGTTGGGGGACTTTACGATGAGGGCGATACGCGGCGTGATGCCGGGTTCACCATCTTCGTCTTCGGGATTAACCTGGGGTCCTTGGTCGCACCGCTCTTAGTTGGGTGGTTAGGTCTGAAATACAACTTCCATTTAGGGTTCTCCTTGGCCGCTATTGGGATGTTCTTGGGTCTGGTTCAATACTGGATCGGTGGGAAGAAGTACTTGAGTAAGGACAGCCTTTACCCAACCGACCCACTGGAACCCGGTGACATGAAGAAGCTGACTGTTCGGGGGACCATTGGTTTGGTTGCTTTCGGATTGGTCATTATCCTGATGTACCTCTTAGGTTCATTGAACTTAAACAACTTCGTGCTCTTATTATCCGTTATCGCGATTGCTGCACCAGTCGTTTACTTCACGATTTTCTTAACCAGTAAAAAAGTTACCAGCACTGAACGGAAGCACGTGTGGGCTTACTTAGGCCTGTTCATCGCTGCCATGATCTTCTGGGCAATTGAAGAACAAGGGTCATCTGTGTTGGCCTTATTCGCTGCCAACCAGACGAACAACCATTTCTTAGGGGTACACATTTTGCCATCTTGGTACCAAATGTTAAACCCATTGTTCATCTTGATCTACACGCCATTCTTTGCCGCAATGTGGAACCGTTGGGGTAAGAAACAACCTAGCTCACCAGCCAAGTTTGCAACTGGGATGCTGTTCGCCGGGGCTTCTTACCTGATCATGGTGGTTCCCGTGGTTATGTTCGGGACGGATGCCCGGGTCAGTCCGCTTTGGTTAGTCGGTAGCTGGGCAGTTGTTGAAATTGCCGAACTGTTGATTTCACCAATCGGATTGTCCGTGACGACCAAGTTAGCACCGAAGGCGTTCCAATCTCAAATGATGAGTATGTGGTTCTTAGCCGATGCCGCTGGTCAAGCCGTTAACGCGCAAATCGTTAAGCTATACACACCAGAAAACGAAGCAGCTTACTTCATGGGTGTGGCCATCGTGGCCATCGTCGCTGGGCTGATTATGTTTGTCTTGGTTAAACCAATTAAGAACTTAATGGCCGGAATTAAATAATTTGTTTCTGGCGAAAAAGTGCTACTCTATGATGGAGTGGCATTTTTTTGTGCCGCTATATTTGAAAGGGGGCGACGACGTGGTTAAGGTGGCCATGATCAGTGACTTACATTTAGACATCAATCAACAGGATCCAGAGACCGTTGCCCAACAGCAGGCAGCGTACTTGACCCAACGGAACGTGGGACTGTATTTAATTGCTGGTGACGTGACCAATTACTTTAGTCAGTCGCTAGCCTTCGTCACCCGGCTACAAGCGCTCATGGCACCAGCCAAGGTACGGTTTATTGCGGGCAATCACGACATGTTACACGACATCACGTATGCGGGCCTAGAAGCGTCACAGACGCCTGTTTACTTCCATCGTGGGTCTTTAGACCTCCCGGGGACTAACTGGCGGGTAATCGGCAATAATGGCTGGTATGATTATCAATTTGCTAATAACCTGGTCGGGCGGAATTTCTTGAGCTGGAAACGGGCCTTTTGGATCGACAGTACGATTGTGCAGCCCCAAAGTGATCCTGAACGGCTAGACCAGGTGGTGGCACAGATGACCGAGCAATTGGCGCAGGCACAGGTAGCTGGCAAACGGGTCCTGTTTATGACCCACTTCGTCCCGCGTCAGGACTATATCCGGTATACAGATGACAACCGTTTCTGGAACATGGCCAACGCCATGCTAGGGAGTCCGCGGATTGGCGCCGTTTTGGAAAAATATTCAGTGGCTGATACTTTATTCGGTCACGTCCATCATCGGTTTGCCCCAGCAACCTTTGGCCCAACCACCTATTACAATCAGGCGGTTGGGTACCACAATCGGCGAATCAACGAGTGGTCTCAGCCCGATTTTTTCGTCGAATGGCAGCGTCAATTAAGGATTTTGGATTTAAAATAAAAAAAACTGCAAAAAAGTCTTGACGATTTATGCAGTTTTTTGTATGATAGTGTAGTTGATTCGTTACGACGATTCACGTTTTGGTGGGGTAGCGAAGTCTGGCTAAACGCGGCGGACTGTAAATCCGCTCCTTCGGGTTCGGTGGTTCGAATCCACTCCCCACCATTTTTATTATTGGGCTATAGCCAAGTGGTAAGGCAACAGGTTTTGATCCTGTCATGCGCTGGTTCGAACCCAGCTAGCCCAACTAAGGAACAGTCACGGTGTGTGACTGTTTTTTTTATGTTCTCATTTATATTCTAGATTGTGGAGCCCGGGAATTTCTCGAGCGCCTTTTGTGTACCCTACGAAAATAGTTTAGAATGGGACAGTTTTTTGTGGTCGTCCCGTAAACGAGTCGATGATTAGACAGACACGTGGAGGGACCCAGGCGTTCATCCGGGTTCCATCGGCACCAAGAACCGATAGAACATGGCACTAGCAAATTATAGGGACAATCGTTACCCTAGTTTTCAATTTATCATCGCTGACAAATAGTTCGTTGGGTGTTAGGATAATCTTAAAAGGGGTAGTCGGTGCTCGTGAAAGGGGTGGCAATTGATGTTTAAAGAAAAATGGCAACATCGTAGTCAAGTTCAGCGGCCTAGTTGTCGGTGGATCTATGCCGGTGTCACCCTAGTGAGCCTAGGGGCGGGGGTCATGCTCGTCACGACGCCGGTTTTTGCGGATACCCGCGAGACGGCTACCGGTGATGGTACGCCCCAAACGGAGAACGTGACGGCCACCCAAACAACGAGTTCGGTCACGCCGGCTGATGTGTCGCAGTCCGGGCAAACCGGTACCGGTTTGCCCGGACTGGTTCCACTCAGAAAGGTAATGGGACGTCAGACGAGACGATGACGGCGGAAAATCCGGCTAAAACCGTGACATCGAGTTCTGAACCGACAACGAAACCAGCACCAACGACTGGGAAGACACCGGTGACATCCGCGGCAACTGACACGCCGACTCAGACGACGGTGACACCCAAACCAACGGTTCCAACCGAAAAAACAACCACGGCAATCAAGCCATCGCTGCGAGCGGCTCGGTATCTCCTGTTAAGAGACGCGGAGCAGCCAGCGAAACAAGACGAACCGTCGACTGACGTAACGAATCCAACACCCGATACGACACCTGCGAGCGATGTGCCGATCGCGCCAGCCACAACGGCAGCGGTGACCACGACTTCTGACGCCGATACGCAGTCTGCCTTGGCCTACACGTTAAATGACGGCAAGGACGGTTACGTGGTGACCGGTTTTGCCAATCCGACGCACGGTACGCAGATTACTATTCCGGATACCTATTTAAACTTGCCGGTCACAGAGATTGCCGCGAACGCCTTTAATGGCGCCGGGTTGACCGATGTGACGCTAGGGCAGAACCTACAGGTCATTTGGGACCATGCGTTTGCGAATAATCAATTAAAAACAATTAAATTTACGAATGGCATCTGGTCCGTGGGGGCCGGGGCGTTTGCCAATAACGACTTGGTGACGGTTGATCTGGGGAACTTGCAGCAGATCAACGCCGGGGCCTTTCAGAGTAATCAGATTCGGCAGCTGGTCGTTCCGGATTCGGTGACTAGTATTGCGGCCGATGCCTTTGAAAATAATACGATTCAATCCCTGACGCTGAGTCAAAAGGTGGTCTCGATTGGAACGGCAGCCTTTGCGAATAACCAGATTCAGGGTCACTTGGTGTTACCCGAGACACTGACCGCGCTGGGGGATCAAGCCTTTGCCAACAATCAGCTGACCGGGTTGACCTTAGACGCCGGTCTGAGCCTGTTGAACACCGGCGTCTTTGCCAATAACCAACTGACCGGTGCGTTAACGATTCCCGCGACCATTACCAGTATTGGGGACGCCGCCTTCGACGGGAATCAGCTAACCGGCTTGCAGCTGGACGACAGCGTGACATCGATTGGGACGGCCGCGTTTGCGCATAATCGCATAGCTGGGTCACTTAACTTACCAGCCAGCCTGACGTACCTGGGGGACCAAGCCTTCTGGGATAATCAGTTGAGTAGCGTGACGTTGAATGACAAATTGACGGAGATTGGGCCGCAAACGTTTGCCGATAATCAGCTGACAGGCACCCTGAATCTGCCGGACAGCATCTTAAACGTGGGGACGTCCGCCTTTGCCAATAACCAACTGACCGGTTTGACCGGTGGCACCAAGCTAAACACGATTGAAAAGTATGCTTTTTACGGGAATAAATTGACTGGGAAACTGGCGTTATCGGATGAGCTGACGAGTATTGGCGAGTCTGCCTTTGCGGGTGGCAACCAATTGACGCGGCTTGAGCTGGGGACGGCCCCGTTGTCAACGATTGAAGCCAACGCGTTTGCCAACAATAACTTAACGGGTGTTCTGAATTTTCCAGATACGCTGACCAACGTCGGGGCCGATGCATTCGTGAATAACCAATTGAACGGTTTAACCTTTGGGACCGGTTTGGTGACTGTTAACGATGAAGCGTTTGAACATAATCAATTAAGCGGTACCCTGAAGTTAGGCGATAACGTTCATGATGTTGGGAAATATGCGTTTGCTTATAACAAGCTGGCTGACCTCGAGATGGGGTCGAACATGAACAGTCTGGAAAGTTACGCGTTTGCTTATAATAGCTTGCAGAAAATCAATGCTAGTGGCCAGATTGCGACCATCGCGGACTATGCCTTTGCCGGTCAAACCTTGTTGAATGCCGGTGTTGCCGGGGCCATTGTCGCTAATCAAAACGGTACTATCACCACGGTTGCCTCTGGTGTCCAGCAGGCAATTCGCGATGCCCTGGGAATGAAGAATCTGGATATTGCGGGATTAACCTTCATTTTCACCGACAATCAAGCCCAACTGGTCTATGATCCGGTTACGGATACCCTGACGCTGCCGCCTGTTTCTGACGGTGCGACTTTGCCGGATTGGGTGCAGAACGGCAAGGTGGTTCTGAGCCTGACGACTAACAGTACTGATACCGGGCGTTATGGCGTTGAAAACCTCAGACTGGACTTGAATCGGTGGGTCACGGATGACGTGGCGATTCCGAGTAACCTCAGCCGCAATCCTGACATGATTGGCATGCTGCAGGGGATGCATGCGGATAAGGCGTGGGGTATTACCGACCGCGTTGGCAATACGCAAGTGGTCGTGACGGTTCCGGTGGTTGGCGGGTATACCGCGAACAAGAAGACCATTACGGCGACAGTCAACCCGAACGGCACCATCACAGCCAATGAGGATGTCTTGTACACGCCGGACCTAACGCCCGGTGGCGGCGGCCATGATACAACTGATCCGACACAACCTGGTGGGACGACTGATCCGGGCGCACCAGATACCCCCGTAACCCCTGTTACACCCGAAACTCCAGTTAACCCGGGAAATACACCCGGTGGTGATCCGGCGGTGACGCCAGTGACGCCTCCAGCGACACCCGTCGTTACGCCGACAACTGGTGGAGATAAGGCCATTCCTTATCCACCCAACTTTGACGGTGGAAAATCGCAGACGAAAAAGGGTTCGGACGCCCATCAGGCTGGTATCGTTTCACCGAAGCTGGTCATTGAAGGGCCTAACTGGCAACTGAAACGTGTCGTGCCGCAACGCTTGACGACAACCGCTATCCAGCAACGGGCCACCACGCGGACGACAGTCGCTACGCCAGGGTATCGGGTTAACTCGCAGTTTGAGGGTGGCCAGGTTACCCGGACAGAGCAACAGTCTTCAACTGACTTGCAAGCCACGAATCCAGCACGGACGTCGGCGCCAGCTGTTAAGCAACAGACGTTACCACAAACCAATGAACACGCAACTGGTTGGCAGTGGCTAGGGACGATGTTGCTGGTTGGATTGAGCTGGTTAGGTTTAGCTCACAAGCGAAATCACAATTAAATTTAACGATTTACCAGTACGATTGACGCGCTTTCTGTGTGTTGGCCGTACTTTTTTGTGAATTTTTTTAATTTTCAGAAAAAAGTTTTTTCACCACACTTCTCTGGTTGTGTTACGAGATTGACTCGGGGTGATTCGGTTGTGCTCAAGTAAATAAGCAAAGTCACTAATTGTGGTAGGTGTGGGGAAAAATTGGTTTGATAATAAATATCTGCATATAGCGGTAATCGTTATCCCCCTTGGCAATTAAGTAACACTGGTGTTTTGGTTAAGTCGTGATAGTATGAATATCATAGAATATTTCGCATAAGCAACTAATGTGAAACGAAACGGTCTGTAAACTAATCACTCGAAGACACCAGCGAAGGGAAAGGTAGATTCATGCGAAATGGCAATAAGCAAGGGGACACCGAAGCAAATGTGTTCTGCAACAAGTGGCTCTATACTGGCCTGACGGTGGCGGCTTTGACTAGCGGTGTCGCCTTTGGGGAACAGGTAGCTCGTGCGGCGACCACACCCACGACACAAATGAGTGAAACGGATTCAACCGATAAACAGAAACAATCAACAGAAACGGCTGCTAAACTGAATGACTCAGACAATGATTCAGGTGATGAGGCAGCAGGCACTGACTCGGAGACTGCAGATCAACAAAAACCAGGCGGCCAAGAAGAATCTGTTTCTGGCGCGACTCCAGGCGATACTGATGATGATCAATTAGACAAGTTGCCCGAACAGCCGGCTGACAATCAAGAACCTAATCAAGACGGAAATAATCATGAGATCCCTGATTCAGTCGACGTTTCTGACGGCGGTGATGACACGTTGGACGATGATGCCGAGGAACCGGATGATACCACTGGTCAAACGCAAAACCTCAAAAAGACGCGTTCATTATTGAAAGTAACCGACAGTACCAGTGTCTCCGATTTTTCTTTCGAAGAATTGGCGGACGGAAACGTGGCTGTGACCGGTTACACGGGGGATGCCCAGCGGCAGGCTGATGGCACGGCCCCGGTGGGTGGGTTCAGCACGGCCATTACGATTCCTGATATGTATGAAGGAAAATACGTGACTGAGATTGCCGCGAACGCCTTTAATGCCACTTTAGGAACGGCGATTACGAAACTGACACAGGTAACGATAGGGCAAAACATTCATGCCATCAAGGAAAATGCGTTTGCCGGGAACCAACTGACTTCGCTAACGTTGCCGGGTACCTGGATTTATATTTATAGTGGGGCCTTTGCCGATAATGAATTGAAGGCAGTTGATTTGAATGGCGCTGTTGCCATTTGGGACAATGCGTTTAAAAACAATCAACTCACGACGGTGACCATTCCGGATGCTGTGACGAGAATTGGGGACTATGCTTTTCAGAATAATCGATTGACTGATGTTAAACTCAGTCAGAATCTGACGCAAATTGGGACTAGTGCTTTTCAAAACAATACTTTGACAGGCACGGTGACGATTCCAGATACCGTGACCGACCTGGGCGATTTTGCGTTTGCTGATAATTCTGAGTTGCAAGGTGTGGCGCTCAGTCAAAATCTGACACGCATTGGGACCGGTGCTTTTCAAAATGATGGATTGACAGGGACGGTGACGATTCCAGATACTGTGACCGATCTGGGTGATTTTGCGTTTGCAAATAATAAGGGGTTGCAGGGTGTGGTGCTCGGTCAGAATCTAAAGCGAATTGGGACCAGCGCCTTCCAGGGTGATGCCTTAACGGGCACACTAACGATACCGGATTCAGTGACGGACTTGGGGGCCGCTTCATTTGCGTCCAATCAATTAACTGGGGTTTACCTGAGTAGTCAACTGACCAAATTGAATGACGATATTTTCAAGGACAATCTCTTAACAGGCACACTGGTGATTCCAGACGGGATTACGTCGATTGGGCAGGCTGCCTTCGCTAACAATCAGTTGACCGGATTAACCTTTGGTAGTCAGGTGCAGACGATTGCGGAGAGGGCTTTTGCTGACAACATGTTGGCCGGTGGCTTGGTTTTCCCTGACAGCATTCTGAATATTGGGACGAGTGCGTTTCAAAATAATAAATTGGCCGCTGTTCAGTTTGGTAATCAGGTTGTAACCCTTGACGAATGGTCGTTTGCGAATAATTCTTTACAAGATATTAACGCGACGGGGACTGTTGGGTCGATTGGTGATAATGCCTTTGCGGACCAGTCTGCCTTGGTGCTAGATGGGGTTGGGACCACCGTCACTTCAGCACTGGGCGTTAAGCAACTTTTGCGGGATGCTATTGGCCTGGCCAATTTTGACCTGGCGAACTTAACCTTTAGTATTGGTGAGACACCTGAAGATTACCGACAGTTGGCCTACAACGAGTATACAGATACGCTGATGTTACCGGCTGGTCTGTCCGCCACGCTGTCGGACGATAATTCCGTGCCGACTTCGTTTCTGGTTCACTTCGCTTCAGGTGGAACGGATACGGGGCGGTTAGGCGTTCATACGCTTGAGTTGAAGCTGTACAAGTTGATGGAATCGGCCCAGGTAAATATTCCCAGTAACTTGGGCACTTTGACGACTGAAGACTATTATGAGGGCCAGGTTGGTTCGACACTTAAAGTGCCAGCACCTGTAATTGCCGGATACGAGATGGATCCTATGGCGGTGACGGCGACGGTCAACTTGGCTAGTGTGACGACGCCAGATTATGTTTTATATGTTAAATCTGGTAGTCAACGACCGGATATTGATTCTGAGGTTGACCCTATTGATCCTGTTACACCAGTAACACCGACATCCCCAAGTAAGCCTGGTTCAACATCAGAAATCACGACACCTAGCGTTACCGCGGAAACCAAACGGCACACCACAGATGTCCCTGTTCAGACCTATTTGGACACGCCCAGACCGATTGATTCTGATACAATATCGGTGCATAATAATCAATGGACTTATACACCGCGACAAGCCGCACAAATTGTGGTGACCGGTGAAGGTGTTCCCAGTGTTGGGGCAAGTACGGTGATGAAAAAAAACACCGCACAGCCACAGGTGCGAACGCAAAAGTCTGTAACGGATAAAGGAGCACAATCGACAGTAGCCACTAAGGCTACGACTTTGCCACAAACGAACGAGCAAAACAGTCAGTGGCGCTGGTTAGGGGCCATTGGATTGTTGGCCGCCAGTTGGCTGGGAGTCATGAAGAAAAAACAAGATGATTAATAGCAACGCTGAAATGGGACAGATTCCAACGAATTTGGCCCATTTTTATCAGGAGAGGATGGGGTTCCAACGACAAAATTAATGACGGAAAACCGGCCGTTGACGGCTGGACAGAAGAAATGGTTGTCAACCGGCCTAACGGTGATCAGTTTAAGTGCAGGGTTGGCGTTGAATGCCAACATCCTCAAGGCCCAGGCGGCAGACCAACCGGCCACGGCCGCCAGTAGCAGTTCGGTGACCGCGGTCACCGCTAGTGAGCCGACGACCACTGACACAGCGGATAAGACTCAGGAATCAACGGCGACAGAAACGGAAACGGACGACACCAAGACTACCGAGAAGCAGTCTGCGGGGGATGAAGACGCCGAAAAGAATCAGTCGAACGCGACTGATGAACGGTCTGACGACAAGGTTCAGGCGGATACGGAATCACAGACTGATGCGAAAGAAAAGACGCCGGCTGAACCTGTAGCGCCACGGAATCAGGGGTCATCGCCATATGAGCTAAACGATGATGAGAAGACGACCGGGAGTGGTGAGAAAGTTTCAGAACAGTCCGACCAGTCTGAGGTAGTTAAAACAGTTCAAACGCAACAGGTGACGACGGCAGATAACGATAAAAAGCAGACGGTACCACCCGAAGAAACGACTGATGAGAAGACTGATCGGCAGAAGTTTGTGGTGGCTGACAGCCGATTGTTTAGTCCGCGGTTATTTTTGTCACGCATGAATGTACCTATGGCTGCGAGTTTGTTGGCTGATACGGACGATACACCGGTTGACACACCGGTTAACACGCCGACTCCTGAGACGGATGAAAAGAGTGGATTGGTTTATCAAAAAGTCACGAGTATTTATGGTGATTCGTATACTGTTACTGGTTATACACCAGGAAGTAGTTCAGAGGTTACCATTCCGGATACCTTTGACGGTGCGTGGGTGACGGCGATTGGCGATAATGCTTTTACCGGTAAAGGATTAACGAATGTGACTTTTGGTGCGCATATTACCTCAATTGGTAATGGTGCGTTTCAAAACAATAGTCTCACTAGTGTTATTTTGCCTGACAAATTAGGTGTGCTAGGGAAACAAGCATTTGAGCACAACAAGTTAGAGAGCATTACATTTGGAGAACATACGACTGCTTGGGAAATTAGTGACGAAGCCTTTGCAAACAATGGTTTAGAGAAGCTTTCATTACCGGATTCAGTTACGGAAATTGATGATTCAGCATTTGAGAATAATCACTTGAAGTCGGTTCAGTTGGATAAGGACTTAACAACTATTGGTCCAAGTGCTTTTGCCAATAATAAGTTGAACGGATCATTGACAGTTCCGGATGCCGTTACAACAGTTGGGGCTTCAGCCTTTGCGGGTAATCCTGATGGTACCGGTAATCAGTTGACAAGTGTGACCTTTTCTGGGGGGCTACTCCAAGAAATTTGGACTAATGCCTTTGCAAATAACAATTTGAATACGATTAGTTTTACCAATACTGATAAAAATACTTTGCGAATTGAAGATTCAGCATTTGCTCTCAACAAAAACTTAGACCAGTTAGGCTTGAATGAAGGTGTTGAAAATATTGGTTCAAATGCGTTTGAGGGGGACAACTATTCTGGTACGTTAAAATTACCAAACTCGTTGGAGACAATTGGAACCTCTGCCTTTGCAGGCAATCACATAACTGGGCTGACGATGAATACATCTGAAAGTAAGTTGAATTCGATTGGAGAAAATGCTTTTTTAAATAATGCTATTGACGGGAATCTTGAATTAGCTAATAGTTTAGATTCAATTGGTGTCTCTGCCTTTCAAGGCAATAAAATAACTGATGTAAAATTTGGTAGTAGCAGCAAGATAATTGGAGATTACTCTTTTGCTGATAATCCATTTAATGTAACGGATAATGAGAATACTTTGATTATCCCTGATAGCGTGACCACCATTGGAGCCTATGCATTTAGTCGTAAGGATGACAACAGTCTTAAGGAACAAATACCTAAGGTGAAATTAGGCAAGTTTGTGGCAACTATCGGAAGTTCAGCGTTTGAGAACGTTGGATTAGCAGGTGCCTTGACTATTCCAGATAGTGTCCAAAATGTTGGTTCTAGAGCGTTTGCTGATAACGAGCTAAGTGATTTAACTTTAGGTGCAGGAATAGTTGGTGCAGACAGAAGTGTTGGGAATGAGGCATTTGCTGAGAATGCTTTGAAAAAAATTCATAATACGCCGGAGGAACTTGCCTATGTAGGTGACGATGCGTTTGCAAACCAAAAAGAATTGAGTGTTGGGGTTGCCCGAGAAGGTAACTACTTAACCGGCGTGACAGATGCAATTAAAGCCGAACTAGGCTTAACATTGACTTCACCAGTGTTTACCTATAAGGGTGAAAAACTAGACTATGTTGATTCAGACGGCGGTACGTTAACTCTGCCTGGAGGATTTATTGGAACGAGTCTAGTATTAGCAGTAAGTTCAGGAACTACAGGAGGCAGTACGGATCATTCTGGAAACTATGGCGTGGAGGATCTGACGTTAACCTGGACACCACAATCCAGCGGCTCTGGTACCAGCACCACCACGCCAGATACACCAACGAATCCTGCAACCTCAGGCACATCGACACCAACCACGTCCACAACGCCTAAGAACAAGTCGCCTAAATCCAAGCACCCAAAAGCCAAGCACCCAACAACCAAGTCCAACAAAACAACGTCCAAGCAACCAGCAGGAAATCCAACGCGGCAAACAGCCACGCAGTATCCTGCCCAACCACAAGGACACCGGGCAACCGCAACTGCTCGGCGGCCACAATCGCTGAGCTGGGATCAGCTCACAACGACGCCTGCAAACGGAACTTCGACCCCCACAACCGGCTGGCACTACAGCCAAGCTCAAGGTATCTGGGTGTGGTCCGCTGGCACGCTAACGCCGGCAACTTCGGCGACGCTACCGCAGACACGTGAACAACCAGCAACCGGCTGGCAGCTAGTCGGTCTAGCCCTCTTATCCGGCCTCAGCTGGTTCGGGTTACGGCGCAAACACAACTAAATAAGCAATTCAAATAGGACTGTGACCCTCGTTGCAGTCCTATTTCGTGTACCAGCAATTACTTGGCTAACCAGCCTGAATGAACGACCATTTGGTAGTCAAACGGTTCACCCCAGCAATATCTCCGGAATCACCCGAAAAAATTGACATTCACCCCTAACTTCGCTAAAGTCAAACTAATAATTGCTCCAGACCATTTGTGTATTTGATAGAGAAAGTGGGGTCTTATGATGGCAACAATCGTGAAACCGGAAGACCTGTTCGCCTTGCGTCCGCTGGCTCAACCAGTGAGTGATGGGCAGCGGGTGTACTACGTGGAGAGTCAACTAGACCAGCAGAAGAATGCCAGTCAAGCCGCCATTTATTCCGTTCAACTGGCGGATGGCAGTGATCGGCGGCGGTGGAGTCCGGCCGATGTGAGCGTCAACGAACTGGCGTTAAGCCCGAGCCGCCGCTATTTAGCCTTCAGTGGGGTGGTTAAGGACCACGCCCAATTATTCCTGGTGCCGCTCAACGGTGGGGCGCCGGAACAGATTACGCGCGGGGATGCCGACATCAGCCAGCTGACCTGGGAAGCCAACAGCGACGTGCTCTACTTTCAAACGACGACCGGTGCCAAACAACCGGCAAAGGATGCGCTCCCCAGCGTCCAGATCGTCGACAAATTACAATACAAAATGAACGGCCGCGGCCTCTTACCGCAAGGCCTGACGTATCAATGCATTCGTTACCAATGTGCCAGCCGCGACCAATCCGTCGTCCTCGAACGCACGGATGCATTTACCGTGACCGCGGCCAACGACCAGGGCCTCTTGTTCTCAACGGAACGCCTGCCCGAAGACGAGCACGACTTCAGCGAGGGCGTTTACTGGCATCCCTTCGATGGGACGGCCGACCGGCTCTTAAATGAAAAGCTACCTGCTGGGTCCTTCGACCAGGGACAGCTGGATGCAGACGGCCAACACGTGTTGATGTGGGGCCAGGACAATCACATCCCCAACGTCTCGCAATTTCACGCGTGGCTGGGTAACCTCACGACCGGTGAATTGACCGACCTGACCGCGCCCCGCGACGTGGAAGTCGGCGACATGCTGGCCATCGACAGTCAGCAGCGGCAGTCCGGCCAGTTTGTGGCTTGGCTGACGCACAACACCTTTTTAACTTTGGAAAATGAACACGGGCGGTTGAGCCTGGTCAGTCAAAGCCTCGACGGCGATGCGCAACCACGGACGTTGCTGGGGGGCGACCGGGCTATCACGGACTTTAGCGTGGTTGACCCGCAGACCATCGTCTTCACCGAGTCGACCATGACCAGTGTGAGCCGGTTAAAGGCCCTTAACGTCGCCACAGGCGAGGAACGGGAGCTGATTAACCCCAATGCCGTCTACGAGGCCAAACACGCGCTGGTGGCCGGCCAGCGCTTCACCTTCAAGGGGGCGGCCGACTGGGACATCGAGGGCTGGTATTTCCCACCCGTTACGCCAGCGCCACAACATCCCGCCGTGCTCTACGTTCATGGGGGACCGCAAGTCGACTTTGGCTATGGCTTCTACCACGAGCTGCAATTTCTTGCGGGCCAAGGGTATGGCGTCATCACCATCAATCCGCGCGGCGGCAACAGTTACGGCCAGGACTTTGAGACGGCCGTCATCGGCCATTACGGCGAGGGCGACTTCGAAGACCTGATGCTGGGAACCGACGCGGCGCTGAAAGTGGATCCCACGATTGACCCTAAGCAACTGTGCGTCACCGGTGGCTCCTACGGTGGCTTCATGACCAACTGGATTGAGACCCACACCAACCGCTTCGCTGCGGCCGTCACGCAACGCTCCATTTCCAATTGGATCAGTTTCTACGGCACCAGCGACATCGGCTACTTCTTCACGCCGTGGGAGCTCAAGCAGGACATGCACAACATCGACGTGCTCTGGAAATTCTCGCCGCTGGCCTACGTGCAAGACGCCTCGACACCTATTTTGGTGCTCCACGGCGAGGAAGACCTGCGTTGTCCCACTACGCAAGGTGAGGAGTTCTTCGTCGGCCTAAAGGAAGCCGGCGTGGACACGCAACTGGTCCTGTTCCCGAAATCTAATCACGAATTATCCCGTTCCGGTCTGCCCAACCTGCGGATCGAACGGTTGAATCGTATCAATCAGTGGTTCCAAGACCACTTACCAGCCAAGGAGGAACATTAAGTTATGAAAATTGGTTTTATCGGCGTCGGCGGCATGGCCCAAGCCATTATCGGCGGCCTGCTCAAGGCGAAAACGTTTGCCCCTAGCGACATCATCGTGCACAGTCATCGGCTTGAAAGCTACGGTCCTTACGCCGAAGCCCACGGCCTTCAAACAGCCGCCAGCAACGCGGACGTTGCGGCAGCCAGCGACCTGGTCGTCTTAGCCGTGACGCCCAACGTGGCCAGCGACGTGCTCCAGGAAATTGAAGCACAACTGGTTGACGGGCAAAAGACGTTGATCTCCATTGTGGCCGGGCTGTCCCTGGCAGACATGGCCAACGTGGTGGGCGAAAACGTGCCGATTCTACGGACGCTGCCCAACGTGAACGTTGAGGTGGGCGCAGGGATGACCGCCGTAGCCGCCAATGCGCATTTGACCGGGGATGACCTGGCCGCAGCGTTGCGCGTGTTCAACACGATTGGCTCCACGACCACGTTAGCCGAAGACCAATTCGGCGTCTTCAGCGCGCTGGCCGGGAGTTCACCAGCCTACATCGATTTCTTCATCGACAGTCTGAGCCGTGCCGGTGTTAAGCACGGGCTAAGCAAGGACCAGGCCACCCAGATTGCGGCTCAAGCGACACTTGGTTCCGCTAAAATGGTTCTGGAAAGTGACAAGATTCCGTTTGCCCTGATCGACCAGGTCGCCTCACCCGGTGGCAGTACTGTAGCCGGGTTGCTCGCCATGGAAGAGGCTGGGCTGATGACGGCGGTGGTCAAGGGTATCGACGCCACCATCAAGCGCGACGCCGGCGGTCCAGCTTAAAGCACCTTTGCGTGTCTGGTCGTTCGTTCCCGGCGGCGGGCTCAAGGGGCCCTGCTGTGGGACCGGTTCCAGCCTGAAGGGCGGGCTTCCACCTCAACTTTGAGCCTGAAAAGCGGTCTCAAAGGTTGTCCCATGCTCTAAGCTGAGAAAATCACTCAGCTAAGACCATCGACACAGCCGGGCGCCTTGGCCCGCCTCTGGTCACTTTAGACTGGTTTGGTGCTTTGCGCGTGGCCGATTAGCTGGTATGTGCTGGTATGTTCTGAGTAGGTCAGTGAGCGCTGATGATGAATTAACTTCAGGCAATCTTAGTCACTATCAGGTAATGCTGTTAGTTTGTGATAAGAAGCTTGCTACCAAGGACACGGACAGTGGCAACACGTGATACTAGTCGGTTAGTTTGGCTGGGGTTCGGAGCCAGAGACAGACAAAATGGGACCCGCTGTGTCAGTGGTGTTAGACCGGGGGATTTTTCCCGGCCTTACAGCACGGGACGAGCTTGGAGACGCTGGTTTTTGCGGCTTCAAGTCGAGCTGTAGGACCGTTTCTCAGGCCGAAGGCGGTCCCCATAGCGGGTCGCGTTTTGGCGGTCGTTAGGTGGAGAATTCCAGTCAAACCGGTCCCCACAGCAGGGGCCATCCTGACCGACGCAGGCGGAGAACCCCAGCCCAAAACATAACAGAATAAATATCGCGTTTTGCAGTCTGGTGAGTTGCCTTTTTGGTCTATACCGATTATAATAACAGTGTTGACTGAAGGTATAATTGATGAGGAGGAGACTCATGAGTATTGTTTTAAAGCACGCGAAGATTTACACCGGTGACGAGGTTATTCCAGACGGGTTTATTCGTTTTGATCGTGAAATTGAAGCGGTTGGTCCCGTGGCTGATTTTCGACCATTGCCTGCCGATGAAATCCACGTGGTGACTGGCAAGACGATTGTTCCCGGATTTATTGACGTTCATAGCCATGGGGGCTACGGATATGATAGTATGGATGGGGACCCCGACCAAATTGATAAGATGGTTAACTTGATGTCCTTAGAGGGTATCACGTCCATCTTCCCAACCACGATGACCCAGTCTAACGAAGCCATTGACCATGCCATGCAGGGGATTGCTGTGGCTGCTGAACGGAATCCGTTGATTCAGGGCGTCCATTTGGAAGGGCCATTTATTGCGGCCATTTTCAAAGGGGCTCAGCCTGAAAAGTACATCAAGGATCCCGACGTGGCACTGTTGGACCGCTGGAACAAACTGTCCGGTGGCCGGGTCAAACTGATTACCTACGCGCCAGAAGACGATGGGGCCAAGAAGTTTGAGACCTACTGTTTAGCCAATGGTATCGTGCCATCCGTGGGGCATTCTAACGCCACGCGGGAACAATTGTTGGAAAGCCGAGCCACCCATGTGACCCACTTATACAACGCACAACGGGGCTTGCGGCACCGTGAACCCGGGGTTACCGGTCACGCCATGCTGGAAGAAAGCCTGTTCTGTGAAATTATTTGTGATGGGTTCCACATCGTGCCCGACATGATCAAGTTGGCTTACGAGCAAAAGGGCCAACACCGGTTGGAGTTGGTGACCGACTCCATGCGGGCCAAGGGCATGCCAGAAGGCGTCAGTGAACTGGGTGGTCAAAAGGTGATCGTCAAGGACCGTCAAGCGCGGCTCGAGAGCGGCAACCTGGCCGGATCCGTGCTCCGTTACGATGAAGCCTTCCGCAACGTCATTGCCTTCACCGGCTGTGACGTCAACGAAGCCGTGCAAATGAGTGCTGTGAACCAGGCCGAAGAGTTCGGCTTGACACAGAAGGGTAAACTGGAAGTAGGCCGCGATGCCGACTTGAACCTGTTGACCCGTGATTTACACGTGGACACGACCTTCAGTTTGGGCCGGAACATGCAGGAATTAGTTAAATAAAAATGTAGTTATTTTGAGAAGGGACGTTGGGTGCTGTGAGTTCACCGATTTATATTCAAATTCATAATGACATTAAACGTGCAATTGAAGCCGGAAAATGGGCGGTAGGCGATCGAATTCCGTCCGAACGGGAGCTGTCTCGTGATTTTGATGTGAGTCGGATGACGCTCCGTCAGGCCATTCAGACGTTGGTGGATGAAGGAATCTTGGAACGCCAAGTGGGTTCTGGAACCTACGTGGCCAATCAAAAGGTTCAGGAAAAGATGTCCGGGGTGACCAGTTTTACCGATTTAATGTTGACCCAGGGCAAGCAACCCACCAGCAAGACCATTTCGTATCACGTGATGAACCCATCCTTGAGTGAAGCCGAAAAGCTCAAGCTCAACGAGGATGATCAGGTGTTACGGATGGAACGGATTCGCTACGGCGACGATGTCCCGATTTGTTTTGAAGTGGCCACCGTGCCAGAAAAATTGGTCGACGGCTTGAACAAGAAGGAAGTCACGAGCTCGCTGTACCGGGCCTTGGAAGATAAGAAAAAGTTGAATCCAGGGAAGGCCCAACAGACCGTCTCGGCCATGTCCGCCTCAGAACGGATTGCGGAATACCTGAATATCAAGCGGGGCGACGCCATTTTACGGTTGCGTCAGGTGACCTATCTGCAAGATGGCACACCGTTTGAATATGTTCGGACGCAATACGTCGGCGAACGGTTTGAATTTTATTTGGAAAAATAAGCAATGAATGCGAAAAGTGCCTCACAAAGGTTAGCTGAAATGCTAACGCGTTTGTGAGGCACTTGTTGTAAGCGGGGTGATGTGATGGTCACGATTCGATTGGCCCGAGCCGATGATGATTTTCAGACGGTGGCCCAACTCTACTGGACCGTTTGGCAGGACACCTATCGGGGGCTGTTGCCGGCAGAGTTCTTGGCCGAGCTAACACCGGCGACTTGGCATCCCGAACGGAACTGGCGTCATCAGTTACTAGCGTTTGACGACCAACACCAGTTAGTGGGCACCTGTGCCTTTGGTCCGGCCCGCGATGCCCAGTTTGCTGTGTGGGGCGAGATCAATTCAATCTATCTGTTGCCAACGGTGCAGCACCAGGGCTTGGGCCGCCAATTCATGCAGCGAGCCATGACCGCCCTGCAGGCGCAAGCGTTTGACCGCATCGTCCTGTGGGTTCTGGCGACCAATGAATCGGCGCGTCAATTTTACCAGCACTGCGGCTTTGTGGCCACGGAATGCGTGAAGATTCAGGGGCCTATCCGCGAGGTAGCGTACGTTTGGCCTGCTGCCGCACGAGGTGCAGGTAGCGGGGAATGACCGCGATGCGCTTGAGACGCTTGGGTTCCTTCAACGTCCGGTAGAACCATTCCAAATGGTGGTCTTGCCAGAACTTGGGTGCCCGAATCACGGCGCCGGCCAGAACGTCAAAACTACCGCCGACTCCCATCCAGAGGCCCTTGGTCGTGTGCCGGTACTGATGAATGAACTGTTCTTGCTTGGGAAAACCCAACGCGGCGAAGACCATGTCCGGTTGTTTGGCCGTGATGTCGGCCACGATGGGGGCTTCGTCTTGGAAGTAGCCGTCGTGGATGCCGGCAATTTTCAGTCCGGGGTAGTCCCGGGCCAGAATCGGTTTGAGTTGTGCAATCACCTCTGGCTTGGCACCTAGGAAATAGGCGGAGCGGTGCTGCTCACTGCCCCAGGCGAGTAGGTCCTGTAAGGTGTCGAACCCGGTGATGCGTTCGGGAAGGGGCTGCTTTAAGATTTTAGCCCCGTCCAGGATGCCGACCCCGTCCGGTGTGATGAAGTCCGCGCCTAAGATCAGGTCGCGGTAAGCCGCGTGTTCATGGGCGTACATCGCAATTTCCGGATTGGCGGTCACCACGAAGGTATTTTGCTGCTGGGTGATACGTTGTTGTAAGACGGGTAGTAAGTCCGCCGCGGTGGTCTTGACGAAGGGTAAGTCAAGCACGGTGACGGTGGGAAATGTGGTTTGCATAGGGGGACTCCTCTCAAGATTGGCACGAGAACGAATTAAGCCCCCGTTGCCGCATTAAATAGTATGACGCTCTGTTTGTTTCATGCTAAAATAAACGTATTGAAATTAAAAATGAAACGTGATAATTCAGTTCGAAAACCAGCTAAGGAGTAGCTATTATGACGAATTTGTATCCTGACGACAGTATGACTCTGCATACGGATGCCTATCAGATCAATATGATTCAGACTTATTACGAACAAGGCATCGCTGACAAGCGCGCCGTCTTTGAAGTCTTCTTCCGAGACATGCCGTTTAAAAACGGTTACGCGGTATTTGCTGGCTTGGAACACATTGTTCATTATATCCAAAATCTACATTTTTCCCAAACAGATATTGATTACTTACGGGAAGCTGAAGATTATTCCGAAGATTTTCTAAACTATCTCGCCAATTTTAAATTCCGTGGCTCGATTCGTTCAGCCGTTGAAGGGGAATTGGTCTATGCCCACGAACCCCTGTTACAGGTCGAAGGGCCATTAGCTGATTGCCAATTGGTTGAAACGGCCATCTTGAATATCATTAATTACCAAACGCTGATTGCCACCAAGGCCGCGCGGATTCGTTCCGTGGCCGGCGATGACGCCCTGATGGAATTTGGGACGCGGCGGGCTCAGGAATTTGATGCTGCTATCTGGGGCACTCGGGCGGCCTTTATCGGTGGCTTTAACGCCACGTCTAACGTCCGTGCGGGGAAAATTTTTGGCATCCCGATTAGTGGGACCCACGCGCACGCGCTGGTTCAGACCTACGGCAACGATTACGACGCCTTCATGGCCTACGCCAAGACCCACCGCGACTGTGTCTTCCTGGTTGACACCTACGATACGTTACGCAGTGGGGTGCCAAACGCCATTAAGGTAGCCAAGGAACTCGGCGACCAGATCAATTTCCAAGGGGTCCGCATTGATTCCGGGGATATGGCCTACCTGTCCAAACGGGTTCGGCAAAAACTGGATGAAGCAGGCTTCCCGAACGCTAAAATTTACGCGTCCAACGATCTGGATGAAAAGACGATCCAAAGTCTCAAGATGCAGGATGCCAAGATCGACGTCTGGGGGATTGGGACCAAGCTGATCACGGCCTTCGACCAACCCGCGCTGGGGGCCGTTTACAAGATGGTGGCCATCGAAGACGAGACCGGCAAGATGAAGGGTACAATCAAGCTGTCGAACAACGCTGAAAAGGTTACGACGCCAGGTAAGAAGCAGGTTTGGCGGATTACCAAGAAGGCGGATGGCAAGACCGAAGGGGATTACGTGGCCTTGGTCAATGAGGATCCCCGGAACGAGGACTCGCTGTTCATGTTCCATCCCAGCTTTACCTATATCAACAAGACCGTGAACGACTTCAATGCGCGGCCCATTTTGCAAGATATCTTTGATCAGGGTGAACTGGTTTACAAGTTGCCGACCCTGTCGGCGGTGCGTGACCGGTGTCGTGGGGCCTTAGCGAACCTGTGGCCAGAGTACAAGCGGGACCTGAATCCACAAAAGTATCCCGTGGACCTGTCACAAGATTGCTGGGACCACAAGATGGCCATCATCAAAGACATTCACAGTTACGTTCAAACCATGCCCGAGTAAGCCCGAGCAAATAAATTAGGGGGCAAAGTTATGCGTGCCATGCAAAAAGAAATTATTGCGGCGTTGAAGGTGCAGCCCACCATTGATCCGGCGACTGAAGTTCGACGGAGCGTGGGCTTTTTAAAGAGCTACCTCCAACACTATGAGTTTATGAAGACCTTAGTCTTAGGAATCTCCGGCGGTCAGGATTCAACCTTGGCCGGCATCCTGTGCGAGCAGGCGGTCACGGAGTTGCGCCAAGAGACCGGCGACAGCGACTACCGATTCATTGCGGTGCGGTTGCCTTACGGCGAGCAGGCCGATGAGGATGACGCCATGATGGCCATTGACTTCATGGGTGCCGACGAGGTGGAACGGGTGAACATCCAACCGGCCACCGACGCCATGGTAGCGGCCGTTTCAGCCAACCACGAAAACGTGAGCGACTTTAATAAAGGTAATATCAAGGCGCGGCAACGGATGATCGCCCAGTACGCGATTGCTGGAGCGCGCTCCGGTGCCGTTGTCGGGACGGATCACGCCGCCGAAGCCGTGACGGGTTTCTACACTAAGTATGGGGATGGCGCCACGGACATTTGTCCGATCTGGCGGCTGGATAAGCGTCAGGGGGCGGCCATGTTGACCTACCTCGGTGCGCCGGAACACCTGTACAAGAAGATTCCAACGGCTGATTTGGAGGAAGACCGGCCAGCCTTGCCCGATGAGGCAGCGCTGGGTGTGCGTTACGAAGACATTGACGACTACCTGGAAGGTCGGACCGTCAGTGACACTGCAGCGGAACGCATCGAGAACTGGTACCGGAAGACCGCGCACAAGCGCCATTTACCGGTCAACGTTTACGATACATTCTGGCAAGACTAATTTGGAGGCACCAAGACGATGCAAAAAAATAATATGAACGGCTACATTAAAGTTCTCTCGGGCGTGTTACAAACGACCGAAGAGGGTGCGGGTACCATGAATGATGATTTTGAAAAGATGCGCAACGCTATCGACAACGACACGGTCAGTGAGCTGAGCCAAGTCGACTTGCAAAAGGTTGCCGACAATTTCCAACGCGGGACCGACGCCTACGAAGACAACTTGAACAAGCTTGAACAGGCCAGCGTGCCCGTTCGCGTTTTGGGCAAGCACAAGTCCTTGGTGGCCGCTTACCGGACTTACACGGACGCCTGCCAATCCATGACGGACAGCATTGACGTGGAACACCAAACGGTCAACACTGAGGCCTTCAACGCGGCAGAAGCCACGCAAGAAAATGCCATGGAAAAGGTTACGGCCGCAACACAACGGATCATGACGAGTCCCATGTAATCAGTTAAATGAAAGGGTCGCTTCACAGCTTGTGGGGTGACCTTTTTGCTTGCGGTAATTCATCGTGGTCAGCGGCTAGCATGGTATAATGGTGCAAGACAATGTCGTTCCCGGCGGCGGATTCAAGGTACCTCGTTGTGGGGAACGGCGCCAGCCTGGGTTAAACCATCGGTGACAGCGCCTCCGGGATGGTGAAAATGAGACCGGTGCGCTGTGGGCGCCCGCCCGGAGCCAAAGGGCGGTCTCCAGGCTCATTTTCACCATCTCTGCGGCTAACGCTGGTTTAGCCCGTGGCATCGTCGTATTCCTATGGCTTGGTGTTAGCCGTTTTATCTGGGAACACCATTTTCTAGGAACTTACAGAACTGAATACAAAAAAACTTAGAGACACTTACTAAAAAACAAGAACGGAGGGGTTGCATGGCAACTACCCACGAAACAGCACTAAGCGACCTGGCTAAGCCGGTTCACCAACAACTGAGCCAGTACCGGGTCCAACAGATTCAGGCCGTGTTGACCCTGTTAGACGAGGGCAATACGGTGCCCTTCATTGCGCGGTATCGGAAGGAACGGACGGGTTCACTGGATGAAGTGGCCATTCGGGATATTGAGGATGAAGCGCACCGCCTGCTGAAGTTGAATCAGCGAAGGCAAGAAGTTTTAAAGATTATTACTGAGCAAGGCAAATTGACGCCAGCCCTTAAGCAGAGCTTGGCCCACGCCACGGTTTTACAACAGGTTGAGGATCTTTACCTGCCTTACAAGCAGAAGCGTCGGACCAAGGCTACGGTTGCGCGGGAGGCCGGCTTGGCGCCATTAGCGCAATGGTTATTGACCTTTCCGGCGACTGGCCTAACCGCCAAGGCGCAGCAGTTTGTGGCGCCTGCCAAGGAATTACCGGATGTCACCGCCGTTTGGGCCGGCGTTCACGAAATCTTGGCGGAAACGTTTAGCGAACAGGCGGCGTTTCGGGAATGGATCCGTACCTACACCTGGCAACATGGTGAACTGACCAGCAAGCTCAAGCGGGGCGCCGCGGACGACGATGAGCAGCAGGTTTACGCGACCTACTATGACTTTAGTCAGAGTTTAAAGCAGTTGCCACCATACCGGGTCTTGGCCATCAATCGGGGGGAACGGGAGAAAATTCTGTCCGTTGGCATCTCGGTCGACCCAACGTCCATTTTGCAGTACGGGCATTTCCGCCTGGTTGGGCAGCACCAGGGTCCAGCTGTGGCCAAGGTTAAGGACGCCTTTGCGGACGCCTACAAGCGGTTCTTGGGCCCCGCCATTGAACGGGAGCTCCGCCGCCAGTTGACAGACCAGGCGGATGAGCATGCCATTCAGGTTTTTGGCAACAACCTGTATCACCTGCTGATGCAGGCGCCATTGAAGGGGAAGGTCGTCATGGGCTTTGACCCCGCGTACCGGACTGGCTGTAAGCTGGCCATCATGGACCCCAACGGGCGTTTTCTCGCCAAGCAAGTGATCTATCCGCACAAGCCAGCGAAGGCCAAGGACCGGGCAGCCGCGGGTCCAGCGTTTAAGAAATTGCTCGAGGACTATCACGTTGAAATGATTGCCATCGGGAATGGGACCGCGAGTCGGGAGTCCGAAGAGTTTGTGAGTGGCATCTTAAAGACGCTGAATCATCCGGTCTACTACGTGCTGGTCAACGAGGCCGGTGCGTCAGTTTACTCGGCTAGTGCCAACGCCCGCGCGGAGTTTGCGGACTTTCACGTTGAGGAGCGGTCGGCCGTCAGCATTGGTCGGCGCCTACAGGATCCCTTGGCCGAATTGATTAAAATTGACCCCAAGGCGGTCGGCGTTGGCCAATACCAACACGACGTGCCCGAAAAGGCCTTGGACGAGCAGCTGGACCGAGTCGTCGAAACGGCCGTCAACCAGGTCGGCGTCAACGTGAACACGGCGAGTCCAGAGCTGTTGACCCATATTTCTGGGCTGACGGCGACGACCGCGCAAAATATTGTGACCTATCGCAATGATAACGGGAGCTTTGCGGCCCGGCAGGAATTGAAGAAGGTGCCACGGCTAGGACCGAAAGCCTACCAACAAGCGGTTGGCTTCCTGCGAATCATTGATGGTCGCGAACCACTGGACAACACGGATATTCACCCGGAAAGTTATCCAGTGGCACGACAATTATTGCAGGCATTGGGTACGGACCAGACGATTGGTCAGCCTAAGCTACAGCAACAGTTGGCTCAACTCAATCAAACGCAGTGGGCAGACAAGTTAGATGTTGGCGCGGCAACCCTGAGTGACATCGTCGCCAGCCTGCGGAAACCGGGCCGGGACCTGCGAGACAGCATGCCAGCGCCACTGTTGCGCCAAGATGTGTTGACCATGGCCGATTTGAAACCGGGGATGGAGCTGCAAGGCACCGTCCGCAACGTGGTCGACTTCGGGGCGTTTGTGGATATTGGGGTCAAGCAGGATGGACTGGTCCACATTTCTCAGTTGGCTGACCATTACGTGAGTGATCCCAGCACGGTCGTGACGATTGGGGATGTGGTCACGGTCTGGGTGCTGAGCGTCGACGAGAACCGGCAACGGATTCAACTGACGATGCGAGCTGAGAACCATGACTAATGACGACTTACAACGGTTGGTTGAACAGATTTCGCTGGCCAGCTTCGGCAAACCCTTTCGGCATCACGCCACGTTCAACGCACGGCTGCGAACGACGGGGGGCCGCTACCGGCTGACGGATCATGATATTGAAATCAACCCTAAAATGTTGACGGAACACGGTGAGGCCGTTCTGATTGGCGTGATCAAGCATGAGTTGTGTCACTATCACTTGCACTTGGCGGGCCAATCCGGGCAGCACCGGACCGTGGCATTTAAAAAATTACTGCAACAGGTGGGTGGCCTCCGGTTCGCGCCGGCACCGCCCCACCGTCAACCTCGGATGCGCCGCTGGATGCTGTATGAATGCGTTCAGTGTCACCAGCGGTATTACCGGGCACGACGGATTGATGTTTCCAAAATGGTTTGCGGACGGTGTCATGGGCATTTGCGTTGGCAAAAGACCGTGATTGCCGAGGAGCGACCACAATAACGTAAGGAGGTCATCACTGATGGGTAAAACCATTATTCGGGTTCCCGCTACGGCGGCTAACCTGGGCCCCGGAATCGACTCGATTGGGGCGGCATTACATTTATATTTAACGGTTATCATTGAAGAAAAAACGGAAGCTTGGCGGGTCAACCATGCGTTGGGCACCGAGATTCCGCGTGACGAGCACAACCTGATGGTGGAAACGGCCTTGAAGGTCAACCCCGATTTACCAGCGCACCAGTTAACGGTCATGTCCGATATTCCCGTCTCACGGGGGTTGGGGAGCTCGACCAGTGCCATTATCGCTGGGATTAAGATTGCCAATGAATTGGGCGATATGAAATTGACGATTCCCCAGCAGTTGAATTGGGCCGTCAAATTAGGGGGCACGCTGGATAACGTGGCGCCCGCCTTGATGGGCCAGGCCACGGTTGCCACGGCGGAGGGCGATGAGGCTCACGCCATCAAGCTACCATTACCGGACTTGCGGGTGCTGGTCTTCATTCCAGGACAAAAGCTGTTGGCCCGCAAGAGTCGCGCGGTCTTACCGGAAAAGTTGCCCCTGCAGACGGCGGTTCATGCCAGCAGTGTGGCCAACGTCTTGGTTGCCGCGCTGCTCAAGGGTGATTGGGACCTGGCCTCGACCATGATTGAACGTGATGAGTTCCACGAACAAGCGCGTTCCCAACTGGTACCGGAGCTCAATCAGATTCGGGAAGCCGCTCACGAGTTAAATATCACCGGGACCTACCTCAGTGGGGCCGGTCCAACCGTTGTGACCTTTGGCACTTCGCCACAATTAACAATTTTGCGGGCAAAGTTAGCAAAGCTTGATATGGCCGGTAGCTTGCGGGTTATCGACCTTGATCAGGACGGTGCGACCGTCTTAACCGATGCATAAATAAAATTTTTTTGAATTAACTTGCAAAAAATATTGTCAGGTGCGGAATCATTTGTTATACTATTTCTTGTGAGTTAATGCGGCCATGGCGGAATTGGCAGACGCGCAAGATTAAGGATCTTGTCCGGGTAATCCGGGTGGAAGTTCGAATCTTCTTGGCCGCATCAGAGGTTTACAGAAAGTACCGACCTATTGGGTTGGTGCTTTTTTGTTTTTGTTAGGGTGGTTATGCAGGAAAAGCCATATGATTGTGGCTATAAGACTACAAGGTGGCAAGTCGGTTTAAAAATCTAGTTGCAGTTGAAAGGAACGTGAAAACGATGGCGTTTAATTTACTTGAAGAGTTGGACCAGAACTTTCCGCCGCTTGATATAGCACACGCAACTGAAGAGGATCTTCTGCGTTATCGCATGGTAGGCCTTTCTGATGAAGAGGAAAAAAGGCCATTGCGCGGGCCAAGGAATTAGGTATGTTGCAGGAAAAATCGAGTGGACGTACAAAACAAACTCATGACATGTGATGATTAGCGTGTACGCAAAACCGTGTTAGCCGAGAGTCATGGCCAGCACGGTTTTGAGTTAACGATAAAGGCCCAAAACAATTAAATTACCCCCGAAAAATGACAAACAGATAACATTTTCAACAAGCAATCGTTTTCATGAAAATAGGCCTTCAAAAACTCTTAAGAAGAGCGTAAGATTGAAAATTAAATCAACCACTTTTCATTTTTCTAAGCAAATGTACTGACAAGCGGTGGTGAACGCGTTATAGTAGTTCTCTTGTGTCAATTTAATTGACCATAATTTTAGAAGGAGGTCGGCGTATGAGCGACTTAACCAAGGGCAATTCCCTCAAACTTATTTTCTTTTTCACGATTCCATTGTTGATTGGTAATTTATTTCAGCAATTATATAACGTCTCTGATACTGTAGTTGTGGGGCAAACCCTTGGTGTGAAGGCGCTGGCCGCCGTTGGTGCGACCGGTTCAATCAACTTCTTAATTATTGGCTTCGCGCAAGGCCTGACCGCTGGCTTGGCCATTATTACGGCCACTCGGTTCGGGGCCCGCGATTACAAGGGTGTGCGGCGGTCCTTTGCCGCGAGCATTATCATTTCAATCTTAATGACGATTGTATTGACGGTCTTGTCGTTGACCTTCGTTGATCCTATCTTGAAATTAATGCAAACCCCGGCATCCATCTTTGACAATGCTCGGATCTTTATCAGCACGATTTTTGCCGGGATTTTTGCGTCGATGGCGTTCAACTTACTCTCTAACATTATTCGGGCGCTCGGGGATTCCCGGACGCCGCTGATTTTCCTGGTCATCGGGACCGTGGTCAACGTGCTTTTAGAATTACTCTTCATCCTGGTCTTCCACATGGGCGTCGCTGGTGCCGGTTGGGCAACCGTCATCTCTCAGGTGGTCGCCTCACTCCTCTGTGTGGGTTACATCATCCGGTCCATTCCGCTCCTACACATCACTAAGGAAGATTTTAAATTCGGGTTCGATGAACTCTGGCAACATTTCTCCACGGGGATGCCCATGGGCTTTCAACTGTCCATCATTGCGATTGGGACAATGGTGATGCAGGCAGCTTTGAACTCCTTAGGAACTGACTCCGTTGCGGCATCGACTGCAGCGTCCAAGGTCGACCAATTGTGTTCACTGCCCATGTCTTCCTTCGGGGTCACCATGGCAACTTTTGCCGCGCAGAACTTTGGTGCCGGCAAGTACGGTCGTATCATGGAAGGGGTCAAGAAGACCCTCTGGTTATCCGGAACCTTCGCCGTCTTGGCGGGGAGCCTAGTCATCTTCTTCGGTAAGCCAATTGTGACGCTGATCATTGGAACGGCCGATGAACACGTCATTCAATTATCACAAACCTACTTCAACATTATTGGGAGCACGTACCTTTTGTTAAGTGTCCTCTTTATCATCCGGAACACACTCCAAGGCCTTGGTCGACGAGTTCTGCCAACCTTAGCCGGTGTCGGGGAACTGACCATGCGGGTCTTTGCGGCGGTGTTCCTGGTGGGCACGTTGGGTTATGCCGGGGCCGTTTCCGCTGAACCGTTGGCTTGGTTGGGTTCCTGTGCCATCCTGGTGCCGTCTTGGATTCGGGCCGTGAAGCAATTGCGGAACTTGCAACGTTCAGAAGACATCGCTGCTGGGAAGGACCCAGAGGCCGAAGCGTTGGCCGCATCAGTTGCGCGTACCGAACCTGTAGGTGAAACAATTTCATCAGCACCTGAATTAGAGTCTTACCGTAAAGCGTGATAAACTATGGTGTGGTCAGTGATGGCCGCACCATTTTTTTACCTAAAAATGTAAAAAACGCACAAGGAGACCTTGCGAAATGAAAAATTTTATTTTTGATATTGACGGGACCTTACTGGATACCGAGGCCATGTACATGAAGTCGCTCCAGGCCGTTCTTCATGACCGGGGGATTGAACGGGAATATGCGACGTTAGCGAAGACGTTTGGCATTCCCAGCCGGGACGCGCTGATTCGGTTGCAGTTGCCGGATGTGGACGACATTTTGGCCGAGTGGGGACCCCGGACACAGGATTACCGGGATACGGTGGCCATCTACGCGGGAGTCACCTCAGCACTTGCCCAGCTGAAGGCCGCCGGCGCGGGTCTCGCCATCATGACCTCCAAGCAACGGTTTGAATATGACCGGGATGTGGTCAGCATGGGGCTGGACAGCTACTTTAGTCAGGCCATCGTTGCCGAAGACATTGCCCACGGCAAGCCGGAACCGGATGGAATTCTGTTGGCCATGGACCGGCTCGGGGCTGACCCGACGGAGACCGTTTACGTGGGGGACACGGTGTACGACGCCGAGGCTTCGGCGGCGGCCCATGTGACCTTTGGTTTCGCTGCGTGGAACGGGCGGACCCCGACTGATTTTACGCCGGACGTTAGTTTTATCACGCCAGCGGCCATGCTGGACCACCTGTAAATTTGGCTGAGGGAGTAGCTGGAACCGCTTTTTTATGCTATATTTAATTCGGACGCAATTTACGGAAAACCGCTGAATAGCGGAATTGATGAAGGGGTGGCAGAATGCTCGCCATAATCGTCACGAGCCATGGTGAATTTGCCCGTGGAATTTTACAAAGTGCCGAAATGATCTTCGGTAAAGCTCAAAAAATTATTGCCGTTACACTGGCGGCCGACGAAAGTGTTGAGGACTTGGCAAATCACTACCAGGCGGCGATTCAAGAAATGGCCCCGGTAGATGAACTGTTATTTTTAGTCGACTTATGGGGCGGTTCGCCCTTTAACGCGGCTAGTCGGGTCGTTGCCCAGCATCCGGACCGGTATGGTCTCGTGGCTGGCTTGAATCTACCAATGCTGATTGAAGCACTGTCGATTCAGAACCAGACCTTGGCTGAGGTGATTCCCCACTTAGAGCGCGCAGCTCAGGGTGGCATTCGCCATTTAGATTTACAAGCGAACACGGGAGATGACGAGTTACTATGACGATGACAATTAAATTAGCGCGGGTCGATAACCGCTTACTGCACGGTCAAGTTGCGACGGTGTGGACCAAGACGGTACGGCCTAACCGGATTTTGGTCGTCTCCGATGACGTGGCGCAGGACCAACTGCGTAAGACGCTGATCGTTCAAGCGGCGCCGGCTGAAGCCAAGGCCAACGTCATTACGTTAGCGAAAATGGCCCAGATTTATCAGGATGCCCGTTTTGATGGGTTTCAGCCAATTATCTTAATGGAAACGTTGCCGGAAATGGCTAGTTTGGTAGACCAAGGTGTCGACCTGACCGCGATTGGCGTGAACGTGGGCAACCTGGCCTATACGGCCGGAAAGACCCTGTTGACGGCTAGTCTGTCCGCCGATGAAGCGGATGTTGCGGCTGCCAAGAAGTTGGTGGCGGCTGGCGTCGACGTTTATGCGCAGACGGTTCCCACGGATCGAAAACAGGATTTCTTAAAGTTAGCAGCTAAAAAGGGTTTGTCGTAACACCTCACTCGGTGGTCACCCCACCTGAGCGGGGTGTTTTTGCGGTACATATTAGAAAGTAGAAGGGAGTCAACGGGTCATGAGCATTTGGGGAGTTTTGATTATTGCCTTCTTAGCGGGGATTGAAGGTGTGATTGATGAGTGGGAATTTCATCAACCTATCGTTGCCTGTACGCTGGTCGGCTTGGCAACCGGGAATCTCGTGAGTGGGATTGCCCTCGGGGCTTCACTGCAGTTGGTGACTCTAGGTTGGATGAACATTGGGGCCGCTGTTGCCCCTGATCCGGCGTTAGCCGCCGTTGTGGCCGCGTGGTGGGTCAGTGGCCCGGCACACCTGCCCGTGGCCGCAGGGGTCATTTTAGCTATTCCCTTGGCCTTGATTGGTCAGGGCTTGACGCAGGGCTTGCGTAAACTGATTATTCCGTTGGTGCAACAGGCCGACGTGGCCGCTGCCAGTGGCAATCTGCACCGGATTGACTGGATTCTGCGCCTCAGCGTGGTCTTACAGGGACTTCGCGTCTTGATTCCAACGGCACTCTTGATGTGGATTCCCAGTACGTGGATTCACGCGAGTTATCATCTGTTGCCACAAGTCATTCAGGGTGGTCTACGGGTATCTGCGGGCCTGCTGGTCGTGGTCAGCTTTGCCATTGTTATCAATATGATGGCGACCCGGCAGCTCTGGCCGTTCTTCTTCATTGGGTTTGCCCTCGCGACGGATGGCCATCTGAGTCTGGTAGCGCTAGGCTTAATTGGCGTGGGACTGGCCATTCTCTACCTGCGTCTGCAAGATGGCGGTCACCACGATAATGGTGGGGGCGGCGGTACGCAGGCTGATGAAGACGAATTAGACCGGGAACTGGATGATCTTTAAGGAGGCGTGATGAGTGGCAACTGAACAAACAAAACCGCGCCAACTCACGCTGGGGGATCAATTCCTGATTTTCGGGCGATCCGGTTGGGAACAAGCAGCGTGGAATTATCCGCGGTTACAAAATTTAGGCTTTTGTTATTTAATGATTCCGGCGATTCGGCGGCTTTATCCGGATAAACAAGAGGCCGGTGAGGCAGCAGAACGGCATTTGGCGTTGTTCAATACCATGCCCTACATGCAGTCGTTGATTACCGGGGTGACGCTGTCGCTCGAAGAGGACCACGCGAATGGCAAGCCGGTCTCGGCTGAGAACATCAGTGCCGTCAAGGTTGGCATGATGGGGTCCTTAGCCGGGGTGGCCGATCCCGTTTGGTGGGGGACCTGGCGACCGATTCTGAGTGCCTTTGCGGCCAGCTTGGCGCTAAGTGGCTTTGGTATCGTTGGGCCCTTAGTCTTCTTTATCGGTTGGAATGTGGTGCGGTTAGCCTTTCGCTGGATTGCACAGCGGTGGGGCTATCACCAGGGACTCAAGGTCGTGACGGCCCTGAGCAGTGGCATGCTGCAGAAGCTGACCCTGGGGGCGTCCATCGTTGGGATGTTTGTCATGGGCGCTATCGTGCCACGGTGGACGCGGGTCAAACTGGCACCCATCATCGCGATGAGTGCTCATGGGAGTCTGTCATTGCAAGGCATGTTGGACCGGTTGCTGCCGGGACTAGTACCTTTGCTGTTAACGTTGGGCTGTGTCTGGTTATTGCGTCGCCACGTGAAGCCGTTGTGGCTGTTAGTCGGCGTCTTCGTGATCGGCCTGGGTGGTTACTGGTTAGGCATTTTCCGGTAATCGCGGTGGGTGCTTGGGTGGTATGCGCAACTGCTGTGGTGAGACGTTGAGAAGCCGGGACTGAGCCAACAAGCGTGGTAACGGCAAGCAACGAAGCGTAAGCACAGGGGACATAGGAACACCGCCTATCTTCTGATTTGGTAGCCTTACTATAGCATGACCAAGACGATGGTTCACGCCATTTACCTTATAACCTTTTTGATAAAAAATAACGGTTAAATTGTACACAAAAACGCGCCTGGGAGAAAAATTCCAGACGCGTTTTTGTTCTAATCTTAGATAGTGGAAACGTGCGCCAAAAGGCAGTCGGTTCCGCTTAAAACTGATAACCAACAATCCAAGACCAGGATTGACCGGTTATCAGCCTTAATGCTCGCCGACTAATCGCCTTTTGGCCCACTCTTGTCTAGCCCACAGTCACTTGATCCCGACCGTTACGTTTAGAGTAGTACAGGCTCTGATCGGCCCGCCGGTAAACGTCCAGTTGTTCTTCGTCGGCCGTTTGGAGTTGCGTCAGACCAACGGAGATGCTGACGCTAATTTGCTGGCCGCCGTGGGAGAAGATGGCCGACCGGACACTCTCGGCGATGTCGTCGACGTGTTCGCGGGCCTGATCGGTCGTGTAATTCTTAAAGAGAATCGTGAATTCCTCGCCACCGGTTCGGTAGAGGACCAGATTAGGGTCAATGCGCCGAATCTGATCACTGATCAGGGTGGCCGTGTGGCCCAGCACGTAGTCACCCGCCAAGTGGCCGTAAGTGTCGTTGACGTGCTTGAAGTGGTCGATGTCGAACAGCATCAGCGTCAGCGGCTTGTGCGTGACCTTACTGTTATCGAAGGCCGCGCTGAAGTCATTTTTAAAGGCAAAGTAGTTCTTCACGTGGGTAAGGTCATCGTAGTTCGTGGTATAGGTCAGCTGCGCCAGGGTGGCCGCGCCGCTCATCAACGAATCCACGTAGATGTACATGATGGTGAGCAGGAAGAAACTGAAAATGAGCTCCCACATCATGATGGAGGAGGATAGGCCGAAACGCTGACCAACCACGCCCCAGAGAATTGCGGAGAGTAGCAACGAGGCGACAGTGTATTCGATGTAGTCGAGCCACATATGATGCCGTCGACTGCGAACGAACTTCATCACGTAGAAGTAGGCGATGAAGACCACCGCAAAGACCCAGGCGAGTCCCAGCCCCAGCGTTTGGTTGACGGCCATGAACAGCAGGATAGCGAGGGCCAACTGCCAGAACTTAATTTCCAACATCAAAAAGTAACTGACAAAGACGATCGCGAAGATTTGGAAATTGGTGAAGGCCCAGCTATAGGGGGTGTGATTGACGGCGAGCTGCACGCCAACGTTGAGGACAACCATATAAACGAGACCGACGTCGGTGCGGACCTTGTCCTCATTGGGGTGTTTGCCGCGGGTTTTGAACCACCGAATAATGCGGTTGGTGAGGTACCAGTACAGCGTCAACACGCCCAGCAAGAAGAACAGACTCGTAATTGCCGGGGTCACAAACCAGTGAGACCAAGTCATTAAGGAACACCATCCAATCTATATTCAGCATTTATTTGTACCTACCATACATGTTAACTCACCAAACTTAAAAGTGACACATGCAGTTGGGACGTTTTGGGTAAAAAGAGGGAGTCTCAGCACCGAAACCGGTTCCGAGACTCCCTTATAAAAGTTAAACTAAGCTAGGCTTACCGTATAAGTAGCCTTGATGCAGGGTGATACCGAATTGCTTGGCCAACGCCTGGTCGTCCGCATCCTCGACGCCTTCAAGAATCAAGCGTAACCGGTATTCCCGAGAAATTTGGGCCCAGAAGGCGAGGCTGGCGGGAATCAAGTCGGCTTCCCCACTCATCCGTAGGTTTTGCATGGCAAACTTGATTTCGTCCACGAAGGGTAACAGGTCGCGAATGTTTTGGTACGTGTTGGACCCCGTGCCCACATCGTCTAAGACTAAACCAATGCCATATTGATGAACGGCCAGACTGAATTGCTTCATTTCCTCGAGGGTCGGGGCCTCCGTCAACTCAATGGTCAATGCGGCTGGGGCAATGCGTTTCTTTAAAGCAATCACCGTCCCCAACGTGAGGGGATTGCGAAGCTGTTGATTATTGAGATTAAAAGCGAGTACCTGATTGTTAACGGCTGTGTGTAACGAAGAAGCCGTGTCCTCAAGGAGCTTAGCCTGATCGGCAACAGAGATGTCCGTAAAATGATGCGGCAAGACCCAAGCGTCCTCTTCCTGCTTACGTAACAAGACTTCATAGCCGAAGACTCGGTGGTCATCTTGATTGATTTGTGGTTGTACAAAGAAACGATACATAACCGATCCACTCCTTTAGAATCTTCCTACTCGTGACTTTAAGTCTATTCTACCGCAAACTTTTAAAAGCACAACGACATATATCTTTTAGTGTGGTAACTGCGGGAGACTATGACTTGCTTGCGACGCAAATCATTGGACAGTCACACTAACGAATGGGGTCGTGATTAAGGCGACTGCCGGTAAGACTCGTTAGGCTATCTTCCTTACTGAGAGTAGTTGTCTGCATGATTTTAGCCGAAACGAAGGAAGTGTGTATTAGTTAACGAATGATAACCCATAACTGTCATTTTTAATAAGTAAACCGTTAAAATTTTAGCAACCAGCGGCCTAAATTTTGTTAGGGATATCCTAAAACTGTGCCGTCAAGTCAAAGCCACGTGTAAGCGATTTGCCAATTCTACCGGGTGTTTCAAAAAAATGCAAGAAGAAAATGCCCGGGACCGTAATCTTAAGAATTAGGCGACCCGTGCCAACAAAAAAGGCATCCGGAAATTTCCCGGACGCCAGGTGAAACAATTTTAACTTAGTAGCCGTATCCGCTCCCGGTAGCCCCGCTATTGTCATAGGAGGTATCACCGGTCGTGCTGGTATCAGCGTCAGTCGTGAATTTCTTGGTATTGGCCAGGCCCAGCGTCTTACGAATGTGGTTCGACACCCGTTTCAGCTCGGTCGTGGTTGGGACTTGATAGGAGAGCCCATCAATCATCGCGTCTTGCCCCTGCAGGGTTTCGGACTTGATGTGGTGGGAGGCATCCCCGTACTTGGCCCGAATCTGCATCAGGTCGTCAAAGGTCAGGTCGGTCTTCAGGTTCCCATTCAATGATTTCAAAATGGTTTGGTACCGGGTAATGGAGGACAGGCCAGCCGCCTTCACGACCAGTTTCTGTAAGACCTCACGTTGCCGTTTCTGTCGACCGTAGTCACCCAACGGATCGTCATGCCGCATCCGGGAGTAGTCCAACGCTTGTTTCCCATTCAAATGGGTCTTCTTGCCCTTGACCACGTTGGCCGCACCGTACTGGAAGGTCAGCGTCGGTTTCACATCGACCCCGCCCACGGCATTGACCATTTTTTCCAGGCCACCCATGTTGACGATGGCGTAGAAGTCGATGGGGATGTCCAACAGGTCTTCCACGGTCTTCACGGCCGTCTTTGGCCCACCAATCGTGTAGGCAGCGTTGATCTTTTGAATCGACGCGTTGGCGCCGGAACCGACCGTTACCCGGGTATCCCGGGGAATACTGGTCAGGTAGGCGGTTTCCTTGGTTGGGTTGATGGTAGCGACCATCATGGTATCGGTCCGGCCGACGTCTGAACGGCCCAGCGCCCCGGTGTCGGTCCCCATCAGGAGAATCGAGAAGGGTTTGTTGGACTTCAGCACGGCGGAAACGTTCCGGCTCTTGGCAGCATTTGAGGCCTCGTAGGTCTGGCTAAACGTCTTCTTAGCGGACGTCCAAGCCTGGTAACCATACGCGAGGCCACCACCGATCATGACTAAAATGAAGAGCACGACCGTCCACATAATGGGGCGGTGTGGGTGAACCTTGGGTGTTTTAAAGTGTGAGTTACGGTCGGCGCGGCTGTCATAGACCTGTTCGAAATCCTCGGGTTTGTGCTGCCGTTTAGGTGTATTGTCATTTGGCATAATTATTTCCTCATCCTCATTAAAAAACTTTGGCTGACGCGCCGGGCCAGGCGCACGAGAAGCGTGGCGGCACCGGTGATACAGATTTGCTAATTCCCCTGGAATCCCATCTGTAGACTCAATTAATTCATTAGACCATAAAAATCGTCATTCGTAAATGTTTCTTCCGGCTAAATCGGCTAGTTTGGGGAGCCGTCTAGACCGGATAAAGCCAAATCTACCGAGTTGTCAAGGTAACCTAAAGTGTATTATAGCGCTATTTGTAAACGGTTGCGAAGGGAGTCGGCGGTGGGGGCGTGCTATAATAAGAAGCGTTGCTTAAGAAACTCTAATTTTTGGTAATGTTTAAGTGGGGAGGGACGCCGATGGCCGTCTTTATTCGAAGCGTTTCGGGTGTTTTGATCATCCTAGTCATGATTGGCCTGGGCTACGTGCTTTCCCGGCGTGGCTGGTTTGATGACCAAGCGCCCAAGTTAATTGCCCGGTTGGTCACGCAGATTGCGTTGCCCGCCTACATGATCAGTACGATCACGGCGAAATTCTCGGCGGAAACGCTGAAGAAGACGCTGCCGGATCTACGGTTTCCCATCGTCTCGATGCTGATCATGTTTGGGCTCTCCATTATTGCCTTTCATGTGTTTCGCATTAACCCCAAGCACCGCGGCCTGTTTGAATCCATGTTTTTGAATTCCAACACCGTGTTCGTGGGATTGCCGGTCAACGAAGCGTTGTTCGGCCCCAAGAGTCTGCCATTTGTGCTGGTCTATTACATGGCCAACACGACTTTTTTCTGGACGTTGGGGGTTTACCTGATTCAACGCGACGGGCAGGGCGCAGCTAAGTTTGACCTCAAACAGACGCTGCAGAAGATTTTCTCGCCGCCGTTACTGGGATTCATTCTGGGGGTCCTGCTGGTTCTGCTCGACATTCAATTGCCGAGTTGGATCATGCAAGACTTCCAATATATTGGTGGCCTAACGATTCCGTTGTCGATGATTTTCATCGGAACGGCGATTGCCGGGGCGGGCTTACAAAATGTCCACGTCGACCGCGACAGCCTGGGAATTCTCCTGGGACGCTTCATCGTCGCCCCGGTCTTGATGGGATTGCTCGTCTTACCAACTAGCATGCCAATTCTAATGAAACAAGTCTTTATTTTACAAGCAGCGATGCCCGTAATGACCAACGCGCCGGTGGTGGCGAAACTCTACCGCGCCGACGCCGATTACGCGGCCATCATGGTAACCGAAACTACCCTCCTAAGTTTAGTGGTCATTCCGATTCTGATGGTCATCGTCCAACACGTTGCCTGATTGATGCCGTTTGACTTAATAAGGAGGAACATTTTTTCGTTTTGAGAAAAACACTACTGTATATCGCGTTTTCAACGTTAATGTTTAGTTCCATGGAAATTGCTCTGAAGTCCGCTGGAAATGCGTTCAATCCGATTCAGCTGAACCTGATTCGCTTTTTCATCGGGGGCTTGATCCTATTACCCATTGCTTTACGAGCCTTACATAAACAAAGTCACCGGTTAAACCGTGGTGACTGGGCCCTGTTCTTCTTGACCGGGCTGGTCTGTGTCATCATCAGTATGACGCTGTACCAATTGGCTATCAGCGTCGACGAAGCCTCGACCGTGGCCGTTCTGTTCAGCTGTAACCCCGTCTTCGCCTTGATCTTCTCTTACCTGATCTTGCACGAACGGTTAGGCCGAGCGAACTTGATTGCCGTTATCGTGTCAATCATTGGGCTGGTCGTCATTGTGAACCCCGCCCATTTGACCAATCCCGTTGGCTTGACGCTGGCGATTGCCTCCGCCTTGACCTTTGGGTTGTATAGTATCGTGTCCCGGTGGGGCTCCGTGCGTCACCACTTCAACGGAATCGTCATGACCTGCTTCACGTTCTTGGCCGGGTCATTGGAATTGTTCGTGATCATGTTGATCACCCACATTCCTGCCGTTGCGGGTGGCTTACGGCAAGCAAACTGGTCGCGCCAATTTGCCGCGATGCCAATCTTGCAAAATATTAGCTTACAATACTTCTGGATCTTATTCTTCATCGGGGTCTGTGTCACCGGTGGTGGGTTTGCCTTTTACTTCTTAGCCATGGAACGTTCCGATGTCTCCACGGCGTCTCTGGTCTTCTTCATCAAGCCAGGGTTGGCACCGATCATGGCCGCAGTCCTGATTCACGAAAAGATCTTGACCAACACGATTGTCGGCATCGTGATTATCCTGATTGGGTCGGTCATCACCTTCATGGGGAACCGGGTCAAGGCGCGCGAATCTGCTCTGGCAGAAGAAGACGCCAGCGACTTCCAGGAAGCCGACGACTCTGTGGCTGCGAAATTGGCAGCGCACTCTGAATCCTCAGCTGACTAAGCGTTTAACTTTTAAAATTTCTATGAGGCGTTTCTCAGAACTTCTGGGGAACGCTTTTTTTATGGTTGCCATAGGTGTTTCCAAAAGGTTAGGGGCAGGAGAAAAATACGTGAAAATGAGCACAAATTGCGCGAAGCCACGTCAAACCTATGTTATGATTATCAGTGAGAATTGCAACGAGAGAAAGGGAGCATGATCAATGGCAACGCTGGTCATTTTACGACACGGGGAAAGTGTCGCGAACCGAGACAACATTTTCACGGGGTGGAGTGACGTGCCACTGACGGCTAAGGGTCGTGAACAGGCGGCCGCGGCTGGCAAATTGGTGGCGGCCACGGGCTTACAGTTTGAGGCGTTACACACCTCCATGCTACAGCGCGCCATTGTGACGTCCAACATCGTGCTGGAAGCCATCGACCAACTGTATATTCCTGAATACAAGTCGTGGCGACTGAACGAACGCCATTACGGCGCGTTACGGGGGAAGAACAAAGCCGCGGTCAAGGCGCGGGTCGGTGAGGCGCAAATCAAGATTTGGCGGCGAAGCTTTGAAACGGTGCCGCCCTTACTGGATCACGTGAGTCAGGACCGGCGTTACGACCAGTTCGGGCCGCACGTGGAACCCCGGGGTGAGAGCCTGGAGATGGCCTATCATCGGTTACTGCCTTACTGGACGGACCAGATTGCCCCACGGTTATTGGATGGGCACAATCAGTTAGTCGTGGCCCACGGCAGTACGTTACGCGCATTGATTAAGTACTTGGACCACGTGGCCGATGCGGACATTAGCAAGGTTGAAGTTGCGAACGGTGAACCTATTCGCTACGACTTTGATGACCGCCTAAACGTGTTAGCCAAGCAAACCCTGTAAGTTTTTAAAGTAAATAATAAGTTCCCGCTGTCGGCGAAGACATTCATTGTCTTTGGCCGACTTTTTCGTATAATCAAGGTAAGACAGTTAGGTCCGACCGTTTAGGCGGTAAAAAGGCAGTAGGGGAATCTAATTGGGGGAGAGAAAATTGAATAAACGAAACTTACGCCATTGGGCGGTATTGTTCGTCGTCATCTTGGGGATTGGCGGCGTGGTTTTTGGGATGCACGCCATTGATCAGCAGGATAAGCGAGAAGTGGCGATGAGCAATCGTCAGCACGCCCAGCAAACCAAGGCGACGTTGGCGGCGGATGCCGCGGCCAGCAAGCGTCACCGGAATTTAAGCAAGACGGCCTTTGACCGCACGAACAAAGGACAGGCGCATCCAAAATTTAGCGCCCACCTGACCCAGGAACTGAAGAACAAGAAGTTCGTGGGAACGGCGCTGGTCGTGAAGAATGATCGGGTCGTTTATCAGCGGGCCTTCGGGTTTGCCAACGCGGCCAAGCACAAGAAGAACAAGGTCACGTCGCAGTATCTGATCAATTCCGTGCAAAAATCCATGACCGGGTTCTTGGTCATTAAGGCGGCTCAGGCGGGTCAACTGCAGCTGACGGACCGGTTGAACCAGTATTATCCGGGCATCAAGGGCAGTAACCGCGTGACGATTCGCCAGATGCTCAACATGGAGGCCGGGATTACCGGTGAGCTCAAACCGGGCCGGACGCTGACGGAAAATGAGGTTTACCAGTACGTCAGTCAAAACGTGCGGATCGACCCTAGCAAGATCGGCCAATTCGACTACCAGCAGATCTGTTTCACGTTGCTGGCGGGCATTTTGCATCAGGTAACGCATGATTCCTATTACGATTTATTTTACCAACAAATGGTCACGCCACTGAACCTGAACCACACCGGATTTGCGCAGCTGCGGTCCAAGACCAAGGGGATGACGACGGGCTATGCCGGCGCCACGCCGCGGGATTACAGTGAGCCACACAAGCCATCGGCCGCCAGCATGGCCGTCCAGGTGGCCACAGGGAACGCCACAATGAGCACGGGTGACGTGTTCAGAGCGGAACGGGCAATTGTCCAGGGTAGCCTGCTAAACACGCCAGCGGGCGCGCAGGTGCTTCATGAGGCGGACGCCACGATTCATTACGCCGGTGGGGTTTACCACCTTGACCAGGGCAACGGGTATTACGGTCACGGCATGGGCGATTACTACGAGAGCACCTTTGCCATCAGTAAGAACGGCAAGAATGGCGTCGTCTTCCTGTCGAACAACTTCGAGAAGAAAACGATGTATCCGGACTGGTCAACGGAAGATTTGGCGTTACAGACGTTCCAACAGATCAATTCAGCGAAAAAATTAAAGTAAATCAACGACTGCTTAGTCGTCTGTCCATTTGGGGGAGACGATTAGGCAGTTTTTTAGGGGGAAGTTTGTCGGTCGGCAGGTCGCGTCACCGACGGACAAATTCGTCAGTGGGAATGATTAGTCAGTATATCATTGCGTCGTTGCGGTACACTAAAGAAAAGGGGGCGGAACCATGCTCGACGTTGGGTTCAATCATCAGTTATCCGGGGTGTACGGCGTGTCACTGGCCGTCATGGTCTTGTTGGCGGTCATCGTGGTGCCGCTGGTTCAGAAACGGTGGCACTGGCGTTATCCGGTGCTTAACAGCATGTGGTGGCAGTTGGCACCCATCCTGGCATTTTCAGCGGTCCAAATGGCCTATGTGCGGTTTAATTTAGTGTTGGGTGGGCTGTTTTTATTAATTGATTTGATGCTCATTTTGGATGGGTATCAACGGCAAGTCGCCAGGCAGCGGCATGACCAGCAGGAAAACAAACGGCATCAAAAAAACGTCTGAGACTTTCATCTCAGGCGTTTTCTAGTGACCAACAACTTAGGCTAAGGCACCCATTGGATCCCAAGGGGCCAAAACAGTTGGTTCTTCAGATTCTTGGATTTGCTTCAAGTCGTCAGGCAAGAATTGCTTGTTAACAACAACTTGGTAGCAGTATTCGTCCATCCAGGCATCGCTCATCACGAAGTAACCCTTCGTGCCGACCTTTTCACCCCAGGAGTTTTCAACCTTCCACTTGGTTGGTTGGCCGTCGACTAAATCGACACCAGTCAAGACCATGGCGTGGGTCATCATGCTTTCCCCGTAGTCCAGGCGTTCTGCCTTGGTCGTGGAGAAGTCGATGTTGAAGAGGGCATCCTTGTCGTAGTATTTGGTGTCCATGATCCCCTTTTGACGTTCGGAAGATTGACCAACATCACAACCGAACCAAACGGATTGGCCAGCCTGCAATTGCTTGATGGCTAATTGTTTAAAGTCCTTCATTGTAACGTTCAAATGCTTCACTTGACGGCCACTGACCACGTTACCCAGCATTTCAACGGTGTAGGTGTGGTTGTATGGCTTGTCAGCGGTTGGGGCGTTGATGATGGACACGTAGTCGGTCAAGTCCCAGTTGATGTACTTGTCGAAGAATGACTTTGGCGTTAAGTCCTTGTCGATGTGGTATTGCTTGTCATCGTCACGGTATTCAAAGTCAAACTTGCTGACGGGTTCGCCGAGGGAGAAGCTCAGTAAGCGGTAAACTTCGCCGAGCATCTTGTCTTTGGCAGCGGCGATATCGTCGGCGCTAGCCTTGTCAGCAACCAGCTTACGTAAGATAACGGAATCCTTACGCAGCTTCAGGTTCAAGGTGCTGTTGAGTTCGTTAGACTTGGAACTGTTGTAAGTTTCAGGCATCACGGACTTTGGCACGATCCCGTATTTTTGAATGATGGCACACAGCATGTCCCATTGCCCACCGTCTTGTTGGGGGGTCGCCATTAAGAAGGCAACCTTCCGGCTAGACGTAGGTTGGTCAGCGGTGGCCAAGACGTTTTCGTAGAAGTAGTTCGCTTTTTCAAATTTGTCCCAGAAGTTGGTGTAGTTTTGGGATAATTCAAAGTCACTTAAGTTAAACAGGTCAGCTAAATGATGACGCATGGTGTTCAATGCGGCAAACATCCAGCAGCGGCCACTTTGCTTTTGGTTGGCAACTTTCCCGGTGTCCAAGTCAATGGAGAACACGGGAGTCATGTCGGTTTCGGAAGCGTAATCGGCAGACGTTGCTAAGATACCTTGATGACTGACGGCGCGTTCCAAGACCTTCGCGGTTGGGTCAGTAGCTAAAGCTTGTTGATAACGGGCGGTTTGATCCGCCGTGATTTCTTTACTCAATGACGTCACTCTCCTATCTTATTCTCTCATTGTACTCCAATCTTCTCATTTTTTGTATAGAATTGGGCAAGTTGGTGAAAAATGTGGTGACAGGCGGGGCAGGTTTGTGGATACTAAAGGGTAAACGCGTGAAAAGGGGAGTGGTGACTTGGCTATTGCGGATAGTATTTTTTACATGGTGGTTTTGGGGGCTGTTGGGGTGACGGTTATTGGGTTGGTGTGGTTGTTGTTGAAGCGGCGAAAGTAAATGAAAAGGACGTCCTGCTTCAGTTTGTTGAGGGAACGTCCTTTTTGCTAATTAAGATTTAGTTTTAGTTTTTTTGATGTGTAGGCACTGTTATCGTAAACAGTTCTTATAGTCAGTTTTGATGCGCCTAGTTTGTTAGTTTTGTCTTTAATGTGATAAAGCAGTTGAAAATTTTGTTTAGAATGTGAAGCGACACCAAAAAAATTAGATGAATCGAGAGCGGCAGAAATTTTGCCTGCATTGGCAGTGTCTAAAAATGTGATAGGATCATATAATCCCTGGCCACTGAGTTCGATATCACTAGTGCCATTATCATAGATGGTTCCAGTAACTTTAACCCAGGTTTGGTAGCGACTGTTCATAGGTGAAACGTGGAAAACATAGAGATGCTTAATCTTAATTTTACTTGAATACTTGACAGCAAAAGTTTTGTTCAAGGTATATTTGTTCATGCTTTTATACTGCTTATGAATCGGGCTATCACTTGAAAAGTAAACAAACTTCTTCGCCTTAGCCATTGCCGGGGTAGCAGTCGCTAGCGTCCCACCTAACAAACTGGCGGCTGCCAGCGTAGCAGCGAGTAACTTATGTAGTTTCAAAAAATTATCTCCTAAGTATTGAATTCAATCATGATAATCATAATGTTAATAATTACGATGACCGTTAGTTTTTCAATTATATATATTCGTGTGCGGATTAATCAAATGAATAACACAATGTGAAATACAAAGGAGCTTGTTTCGTGTACGTCAGGAAAGACGCAAAGTAGCGCATTAAAAAAGAACCTCCCAATGCAAGTATCATCAGGAAGTTCTGTATGAAACGCTAGTAAATTTTTTTCAGACTAGCGTCAGTTAATCAATTGCAACAAACCAGTCAGTTTAGTCGTAGTTCAAATGCTTATCTTGATCCAACCCATTAATCTCAGCAATTTCTGCATCCGTTAAGTGAAAACCAGAAATTTCAAAGTTTTCGCGAACCCGAGCTGGCTTGGACGACTTCGGAAAGACCACGAAGCCCGTGTCGATTTGCCACCGCAAAACGATTTGCGCCGGGGACTTGCCGTATTTGTCGGCCAATTTCGAAATGACGGGGTCTTCGAGAATCAAGTGACCATGACCGATTGGGGAGTAGCCTTCATTGACGATGCCATTGTCCGTATCGAACTTGCCCAAGTCGGCTTGTACCTTGTAAGGGTGGCGTTCGATTTGGTTGACCATTGGCTTAACCTTGGCCATGGCAAAGACCTGTTCGAGTTGGTCCTTGGAGAAGTTAGACACCCCGATGGCCCGGACCTTCTTTTGTTGGTACAGGGTTTCTAAGGCACGCCACGTGTCCAAGGTCAGGTCGAAGTTTTTCTCATTAGGCCAGTGGATCAGGTAGAGATCCAGGTAGTCCAGTTGTAAGTCGGCCAACGTCTTGTCAAAAGCGGCCAGGGTCTTGTCGTAGCCCTGATCGGCGTTCCAGACCTTGGAGGTGATAAACAGGTCAGAACGGTCAACGCCGGAAGCCTTGATAGCCGCACCAACGGCTGGTTCATTGCCGTAAATGTGGGCGCAATCGAGGTGCCGGTAACCGGCGTCTAAAGCCGTCTTGATTGATGTGGGGACGTCCTTGCTATCGATTAAATAAGTCCCGAATCCTAACATTGGGATGGTCACGCCGTTGCTTAACTGTGTCGTTTCCATGTGATTACCTCGCTCTACAAATATTTAATGCATAACTTAATGATACACTACCGAGTCATTAGTTTCATGGGTGGGGTCTTAACGACAGCAATATATTGCTGGGTGTACGAAAAACGCGCCTGGAAGAAAATCCCAGACGCGTTTGTTATTGCAATCTTATATGGCACACTCTTAAAAATTAGTCGCGAGCGTTCAAGACTTCTGGTCCGTCTTGGCGACCAACGATAACCGTGTTGACCGTGTCCAGGAATAACCCGTGTTCCACGAGACCCACGATACCGTTCAACGTGTTGGCTAATTCGTGGGGATGGTCGATGCGGCCCAGGTGCAGGTCGATGATGTAGTTCTTGGAGTCGGTTAAGACGTGGCTGCCGTCTTCTTGCATCCGGAAACTAGGGTTGAAGCCCATCTTGTCTAACTTTTCCAGGACATGGCTGGAACCAAAGGGGATGACTTCCAGTGGCAAGGGGAACTTACCCAAGTGGTGAACCATTTTGCTTTCATCCACGATCCACATGTTCTTGGTGGAGTTGATGGCAACGATCTTTTCCCAAAGGTGAGCGGCACCGCCACCCTTGATACCTTGGAAGTTGTCGTCAATTTCGTCGGCGCCATCGATGGTGAGGTCGAGGTGGTCGACTTCATCTAATTGCTTGATGGTGATGCCGAGGGATTCGGCTTGCTTGGCGGAACGGTCGGACGTAGCCACACCAACGATGCTGAGGCCTTCGTTCTTCACTCGTTCGCCGAGGGCGTCGATCATGTAACGGACGGTCGAACCGGTCCCAATACCTAAAATCATGCCGTCCTTAACGTACTTAACGGCTTCTTGGCCAACAAGGGCTTTTAATGCGTTTTGATCCATCTTAACTACTCCTCTTCTGTGTGTTCTAGATGTAAAGCAACTGGTTTGACCGCCGCGTCGCCGGTCACGGGTAGCTGATTAGCTGCCAAAATGGCCTGTTCCTCGGGGTGCTGGCTGAAGTACCGTTTGGCGTACGGATCAAGCAGTTTAACCGTCACATTTGCGGTCGTTGCCAGTTGGGTAAAACGATTTATCAGCTGGTCAGCTAGCATCGTGGCGGACTGTGATGGGCGGACAAAGATTTGTTCAAGCACCCAGCTGGTGTCGCTCAAACACAGGTAGTGTAGGCTTGCCAGCGGTTGCTCGTCTTGGGTAATCTGCAATTGCCCGGGTTGTTCCGTAATCGTCATGGGTAAACTCCTTTCATGACCAGTCTCGCCTCTAATTCTGGTCTATCGGCCGGTCATTGTCAACTCCTTTTCCCCGGCAAAAAAGTTTGGCGATGGTCAGACTTTTGCTGGTAATCACGGGGGAGGTTGCTTACACTAAAGTAGGCATTGCTGGGCCGACCGAATTGGGAGACTCACAATGTTTAAACGATAAACAGTGATGGCAACAAGAAGCCGCTCGACCAATTTGCTCAACTCGTTCGGATATAATCGTTGCGAATGCTGGTGTAAATGGTAAAATTAATAACTCACGGTAACTAGGCCAATGCTTGTTTAAGTTACCTTCCGTGTGAAAATTGTTGAACCAAGCGGCAGGAGACACCGATGAAGTCCTCTGCCAGTCTGACCGTTATCATATTAATTGATTGAAATGCTCAGCGAAAGACAGCGACAGACGGATTAGTCGATTACGGGTTAAGCCAATGTAAGCCGCAGGGCTGGGAAAACTGGGTCAGTCGTGGAAGTGACCAGAGGCGAGCCAAGGTGACCAGCTGTGTCGGTGGTCTTGGCTGGCGTTCTTTGCCAGCCTAGTCCACGGGGCAACCTTTGCGACCGGTTTTCAGGCGCAAAGTTGAGGTGGAAGCCCGTTTCTCAGGCTGGAACCGACCCCACAGCAGGGCAGCTTGAGCTCACCGCCGGGAACGGACGCGACCAGGCCCAGTTTTCACCAGCCCGGAGGCGACACCAAGGAAAAAGATAAAAGACTATCAAGGGAGTGTTTTGACATGCAACGAGGATTTGAAATTGTCAGCAAGTACGCCAACCACGGACTGAAACTACCGTACCGGACCACTCAACAGGCGGCCGGCTACGATTTTGAGTGTGCCGAAGACTTTACCCTGCCATCTATTTGGCGGCATGACCTGCTCCACGCCTTCAAGCGACTCCGGCACCAGGACGAGTTGACGACCGATGAATTACTGGCCGGTCAAAGCGACCTGAAGCCTTGGCTGGTGCCAACTGGCGTTAAGGCCTACATGCAACCGGGCGAGGTCTTGATTCTGGCCAATCGGTCCAGCAGTCCGTTGAAACACAACCTAATTTTACCCAATGGTATCGGGGTGATTGATGCGGATTACTACAATAATGAAAAGAACGAGGGCGAAATCTTCGTCCAGTTAATCAATGTCGGGTTAAAGGACCAGGTCATCAAGAAGGGGCAACGCATTGCCCAGGGCCTGTTCATGCCGTATTTATTGGCTGATGATGAGCAGGCGCCGCAACAACAGCGGACCGGTGGATTTGGGTCGTCTGACCGTAACTAAAACTTTACAATTGACGCTGATAGACTAGTGGGGGATTACCCGCTAGATATGCTAAAATATAGGTATTCAGACTAAGAAAAAGGGGGATCTCCGTGGCTAAACCAAGAACGACTTACGTATGTCAAAATTGTGATTATAGTTCACCGCGTTATCTCGGGCGTTGCCCGAACTGTGGTGAGTGGAATACCATGGTGGAAGAAGTTGTCACACCTACGGCCGCAAAGGCTAAGCCTCAGTCAACCCGGACTGCGGTTGGTAGCGAACAATCCCATCCCCAATTAATGAAGGACATCAAGCATTCCTCAGAGGCTCGAACCAAGACCAAGATGGAAGAACTCAACCGGGTCTTGGGTGGCGGTATCGTGGCCGGTTCTCTCATCTTAATTGGTGGGGACCCCGGTATCGGGAAGTCCACGTTGCTCCTGCAGGTTTCTGGCCAGTTGAGTGAGACCGGTGGCAAGGTGCTGTACGTTTCCGGTGAAGAAAGTGCCTCGCAGATCAAGATGCGGGCCGACCGGTTAGTCGTCAACAGTGATAACCTTTACCTCTATCCCGAGACGGATATGGCCAGTATTCGGGCCAACATCGAGCAGATGCAGCCGGATTACGTGGTGATTGACTCCGTCCAAACGATGCAGGCACCGGGCATTGAGTCCGCCATCGGGTCCGTTTCACAAATTCGGGCCGTCACGGGTGAGCTGATGCAGATTGCCAAGACCAATAACATTACCATCTTTGTGGTGGGTCACGTGACCAAGGGTGGCGCGATTGCCGGCCCTAAGATTTTGGAGCACATGGTGGATACCGTCCTCTACTTTGAAGGGGACCTGCACCACACCTACCGGATTTTGCGGGCGGTCAAGAACCGGTTTGGCTCGACCAACGAACTGGGAATCTTTGAAATGCGCGAGGGTGGCCTGTACGAGGTTGCCAACCCGTCGGAAATATTCCTGGAGGAACGGCTCAAGGATGCGACAGGTTCCGCTATCGTGGTTTCAATGGAAGGGACGCGGCCAATTCTGGTCGAAGTTCAGGCCTTGATTTCACCGTCCGTTTTCGGGAATGCCCAGCGGACCTCAAGTGGTTTGGATCGTAACCGCGTGGCCCTGTTGATGGCGGTTTTGGAAAAGCGGGCCAACCTGATGCTCCAGAACCAGGATGCCTTCTTGAAGGCGGCTGGTGGCGTTAAGCTGGATGAACCAGCGATTGATTTGGCCATTGCCTTGTCCATCGCCTCCAGCTATCGCGACACGGCCACGGCACCAACGGACTGCTTCGTGGGTGAAGTCGGCTTGACCGGTGAAATTCGTCGGGTCAACCGGATCGAATCCCGGGTGGCTGAAGCCAAGAAGCTCGGTTTCAAACGGATTTTTGTTCCTAAGAATAACCTCCAAGGTTGGACGGCCCCCAAAGGCATTGATGTGGTGGGGGTCTCCACCTTGCGGCAAGCGTTAAAATTAGCCCTCGGCGTGTAAGCCATAGGGACCTTTGAAGGGAGGTGAACAAATATGCGTAAAAAAACGGTTGTGTTAATTATTTTCGCCATCTTAGGTGGGGTCATGGGAGCCGCTTACTTCTCCCGGCTCTGGCTACTGATGGGGGTGACCAGTCGGTTACTGAACAACGTTATCGTGAATATTTTGCTTGGTGCCATTATTTTCCTTATTCTTGGAGTCCTCTTCGCGGGCGTGATTCTCCGACTGATCAACCGCATTGAAACGTACCTGAATAAGCAAAACCCGATGACCATTATCTTCGGTAGCCTGCTGACCATTGTGGGTCTGGCACTGGCTTTACTGATTTCGCAATTTCTATTCCACGTGCCGTCATTCTTTATTGGAACGGTGATTCCGTGGATCCTGATGTTGCTGTTCGGTTACTTCGGGTTCCGTATCGGGGCGCGGCTCAGCAAGATTCGGCTGGAGGAGTGGCGTAAGCTGTTCCAATCCCGCGGGAAAAAGGCTGAGGAAGAGGCCGACAAGAAGGTCTTGGACAAGGAGACGGAACCTAATTTCCATCACTACAAAATCTTGGATACCAACATTTTAATCGATGGGCGGATCTATGATTTAGCCAAGACCGGTTTCCTGGAAGGCACGCTACTGGTGCCCAACTTCGTGCTCTATGAACTCCAGTACATCGCGGATTCTAGCGATTCTATCAAACGGGTTCGTGGTCGGCGCGGACTGGATATTTTGAACAAGTTGCAAAATGAACATATCATGCCAATTGAAATGTACGAAGGTGACTTCGAAGATATTCCTGAGGTAGATAGCAAATTGATTGCGTTGGCCAAGCAAAACGGCGGGGTCATCGTCACCAATGATTACAACTTGAACAAGGTCATCCAGTTCCAAAATGTTCAGGTGCTGAACATTAACTCCTTAGCCAACGCCCTGAAACCACGAGTCATTCCTGGAGAAAACCTCCACGTGATGGTCGTGAAGAACGGGACTGAACGCCAACAGGGGGTCGCTTACCTCGACGACGGCACGATGGTCGTGGTCGAAGACGGGCGGTACTTTATCAATAAACAACTGGATGTCGTGGTTACCAGTGCCATTCAAACGGATGCTGGGCGGATGATTTTTGCCAAGCCATTACATTCCAGCAAGAATATTGAAGAACAAGCCGATGCCGGTAAGAAGGGGTCTAGCGAGTCCAAAAACGCCAAACGTTCACGGTAATGGACTAGACAATTTCACATTTCTGGAAAGGATTGAGGCTCACGCCTTTATTTTTCCGCGACGACATTGTAGAATTAAAGCATTGCGTCATAAAATTATGACGAGGTTTCACCAAATTAACGTAATAAAATTTAGAAAGAGGCGCAAACGTTTTGGCGAAAAATTCAATTCGGGTTCGGTACGCTCCGAGCCCAACCGGTCATTTGCATATTGGTAATGCCCGGACGGCCATTTTCAACTATTTATTTGCCCGTCACAACAAGGGTAAGTTCATCATTCGGATCGAGGATACGGATACGAAACGGAACATCGCTGACGGTGAACGGAGCCAATTAGAAAACTTGAAGTGGCTCGGTTTGGATTGGGACGAAGGTCCCGACGTCGGTGGCGACTACGGTCCTTACCGTCAGTCTGAACGCCGCGACATTTACACGCCACTCATCCAACAATTGTTGGACGAAGGCAAAGCTTACGAATCATACCGGACGGAAGATGAATTAACTGCTGACCGCGAAGCCCAAAAGGCGCGTAAGGAAATGCCTCATTACGAATACGAATATGCTGGGATGAACGAAGAAGAAAAGCAAGCTGCCATTGACGCCGCTAAGGCTAAGGGCTTGAAGCCAGTTATTCGTTTCCGCGTCCCTAAGGATGAAGTCTTTGAATGGGACGACATGGTAAAGGGTCACGTGGCCTTTAACTCCGACACCATTGGTGGGGACTTTGTTATCGCCAAGCGCGATGGGATGCCAACCTACAACTTTGCCGTTGTCGTTGACGACCACAAGATGGCTATCAGCCACGTCTTCCGGGGTGATGACCACGTTGCCAACACGCCAAAACAATTGATGATCTACCAAGCATTCGGTTGGGAAGCACCAAAGTTTGGGCACATGAGTCTGATCATCAGCAAGGACACCGGTAAGAAGCTGTCCAAGCGTGACGAATCCGTCTTACAATTCATCGAACAATACCGCGACCTGGGTTACTTACCAGAAGCCATGTTCAACTTCATTCTGTTGTTGGGCTGGTCCCCAGTCGGTGAAGATGAAATCTTTAACCGGAAGCAATTTATCAAGATGTATGATGAAACGCGTCTGAGCTCTTCACCAGCCACCTTTGATAGCGACAAGCTGGAATGGTTGAACAACCGTTACGTGAAGGATGCTGACGACAGCACCATCATGGACTTGGCCTTGAAGCAATTGATCAAGGCCGGCAATATTCCTGCTAACCCAGACAACATGAAGTTGGAATGGGCACGTCAATTAATCAATTTGTACAAGCGGCAAATGAGTTACATGGCTCAAATCAATGACATGGCTTCGGTCTTCTTTGAAGAACCCGAACAAGTCAGTGGTGAAGCCTTTGACGAAATCAACAACGAAACGGCCCCTGTCGTTTTGAAGGAATTCGCTGCCCAAATTGAAAAGCTCGACCTCTTTGATTCCGTAGAAATCTTCCACGTGATCAAGGCCGTTCAAGCTAAGACCGGCATTAAGGGCCGTCAACTTTGGATGCCAATCCGAATTGCCGTGACCCACGAAATGCACGGACCAGAATTACCTGAATCCATCGAATTAGTTGGACGGGAAACCGCCTTAGAACACATTCACCAGACCTTAGCACAATTAGAAGGCTAATGATTTGGTAAAGAAGCCGAATGAGGGCCAATTGGCGCTCATTCGGCTTCTTTGTTATCGGGTGAATATGCTACAATGGAGCTAACTCATTTGGTCCTGCATGGTTTGCCTGTTTTAAAAGGTTTCGTCAGTGTGGCAAAGTAGCTACTTTGATGTCAGCCCAATCGCGGGCACACGTAAATAGCCGCCAGCAGGATTAATTCAAACTATAATTCAACTAATGACGTGAAAGGAGCTTCGGCATGCTCAAAGTTTTTAATACCATGACTCGCCAGAAAGAAACATTCGAACCAATTACCCCGGGAGTGGTCAACATGTACGTGTGTGGCCCGACCGTTTACAATTACATTCATATTGGGAATGCGCGGAGTGCCATTGCCTTTGATACGATTCGCCGGTACTTTGAGTATCGCGGCTATCAAGTGACCTACGTGTCTAACTTCACGGATGTCGATGATAAAATGATCAATGAAGCCCACAAGGAAGGTATTACCGTGCCCGAGTTGGGAGACAAGTTCATTGCAGCCTTTAAGGAAGATACGGCGGCCTTGAACGTAGAACCCGCCACGGTCAATCCCCGGGCTACCGACCACATCACTGAGATCGTGGCGTTTGTTCAGGAATTGATCGATAAGGGTTATGCCTATCCGGTTGATGGGGACGTCTATTATCGCGCGCATAAGTTTGCCCACTACGGCGAACTGGCTCACCTGAACCTCGACGACCTTGAAGAGGGGGCTTCCCAGCATACCAATGATGAGGAGACCGCCCGCAAGGAAGATCCCGTCGACTTTGCTCTGTGGAAGGGCGCCAAACCGGGTGAAATTTCCTGGCCATCTCCTTGGGGCGCTGGTCGGCCGGGCTGGCACATCGAGTGCTCGGTCATGTCGACGCACTACCTGGGCGATACCTTTGACATTCACGGTGGTGGCGAAGACCTGATCTTCCCCCATCATCAAAACGAAATTGCTCAGAGTGAAGCCAAGACGGGCAAAACCTTTGTTCATTATTGGATGCACAACGGCTTTGTCACGGTGGGCGATGATGATGAAAAGATGAGCAAGTCGCTCGGTAATTTCGTCACGGTCCATGACATCTTGAAGACCGTGGATCCCCAGACGTTGCGCTTCTTCATGGCAACGACCCAGTATCGTCGACCCATCCAGTACACGCAACAGAACCTGGATACGGCGGAACGCAACCTGGAACGGCTCCAGACGGCGTACAACAACATGGGGTACCGCCTGAAGGATGCCGAAGCTGGCAATGATCCTAAGGTTGAACAAGAAACCCGGCAAATCGTTGCCGACTACATTGATGCGATGGATGATGATTTTAACGTCCAAAATGGGGTCGCCGAAGTCTTTGAACTTTCCCGTTTGGGCAACGTTTACGCGGAACGGCCCGTGGTGTTTGCCGGGACGCTAGAATTTATGCGTAAGACGTTAGCCGACCTACTCAGTGTCTTTGGGGTGAAGTTGGCCGAGGCGACGAGTCTGGGTGACGACGGGATTCAAGCCTTGATCGATGAACGCTTGGCTGCCCGGAAGGCCCGGAACTTTGAACGCAGCGATGAAATCAGAGAACAATTGAAGAACCAAGGGATTATTTTGGAAGACACGCCCCAAGGGACGCGTTGGCGAAAGGAAAATTAATGACAGCGACAGTAGATTATCAACAACTGAATGGGGTGGCCCTGGCCTACATGGGTGATGCTTCCTATGAGGTCATCATACGGCGGCACCTGATTGCGGAAGGCCTAGCCAAGCCCAATCATTTACAGAAGAAGGCCACCCATTACGTGTCGGCCAAGGCCCAAGCAGCCTTGATCAGCCTGATGGAACAAGACGGCATTTTAAGTGAGGACGAGTGGACCATGTTCAAACGGGGGCGCAACGCCAAGAGTTACACCCACGCTAAGAACACGGACGTCGTGACCTACCGCATCTCAACCGGGTTTGAAGCTTTAATGGGCTACCTGGCCTTGAGTGGACGGCAGGACCGCGTGGATGAACTCGGCCAATGGTGCATTGAACAAGTAGAAGCGGGGCGGACTGAATAATGACAGAACAAGCAAATACCGAAACCAGTAACGATTTCGTGATTGGCCGGCACCCAGCCGTCGCCGCATTGCGGAGTCAACAAACGATCAACAAGGTCTTTCTCCAAAGTGGCTTAAAGGCTGAGGCCATTGACGAAATTCGCCAATTGGCTAAGAAGCGGCACTTAGTGATTTCTGAAGTGCCTAAGCAAAAGTTAGACCTCTTAACCGACCACCAGAATCACCAAGGGGTTGCTCTGGGCGTGGCCGCATTTGAATACGCCACGATCGATGACCTCTTCGCCAACGCCAAAAAGGCCGGCGAAGAACCCTTCTTCTTGATTCTGGACGGCGTTGAAGATCCCCATAACTTGGGGTCCATCTTGCGGACGGCCGATGCCAGTGGTGTGCACGGGGTGATTATCCCCAAGCGCCGGGCCGTTGGGTTGACGTCAGTCGTGGCCAAGACCTCGACCGGGGCCATCGAACGCGTGCCCGTTGCCCGGGTGACCAACCTGGTCAACACCGTACATGACCTGAAGGACCGCGGTGTCTGGGTCTTTGGGACCGATATGGCCGGGACCGACTACCGAGACTGGAACGCCAAGGGCGCCAGTGCCCTGATCATTGGGAACGAAGGCAAGGGTATTTCTCGCCTCTTAAAGGAAACCGTTGACCAGATGTTAACGATTCCCATGGTCGGTGAAGTGCAGAGCTTGAACGCGAGTGTCGCTGCGGGACTGTTGATGTATCAAGGCTTCAGTTCTCGGCATCCGGTTCAACACTAAAGAACGGTTACGAGCGAGGGGTAAGTTGTAATGAAAGAAGACATTTTAATTGTCGATGCCTACAACATGATCGGCAACTGGCCCAAACTCAACCGGCTGAAGTTAACGGACCGGTTACCAGAGGCACGGGATGAGCTGTTGAACATGCTGGCCAACTATAAAAAATTGCGGGATGCCAAGATCACGGTGGTGTTTGATGCCATGTACGTACCCGGCATTTCTAAGAGTTATAAGCAGTTTGACTTGGAGGTTGTCTGGACCAACCGCGACGAGACCGCCGACAGCTATATTGAAAAATTAGCGAAGGAACGGCAGACGCGGTTCACCCAGGTGACGGTCGCCACCAGTGACCAGGCGGAGCAGTGGACCATCTTTTCGGAGGGGGCCCTGCGGATTCCAGCCGGGGAACTGCTGACGGACATTGAGCGGGCGCAAAACGAAGTGAAACAGACCGCCCGTGAATTTGCGGACAAGGGTATCGTGCGCAAGTCGCCGTGGAATGACCAACAGCTGTACAAGTTGGAAAAGCTCCGCGACCAGATGATGGCGAAACCAAAACGAAAAAAGAAACCGTAAGTCTCTTTTGCGGGAAAGTGGTGTGGGTGCTTGATGGGCGCGCACCATTTTTATTTGGTGAGAAAATCGATTGCATAACAAAATAAATTGCGCGGAAAACGTTCGTTCGCTATGGCGTGGGGACGGGCTCCTTTAGACTTAAGTAACTACTTAAGGGGAGGCGTTACCCGTGTCTGACTTATCCGATCACGCGTTAATTGAGCTGCTGCATCAGAGTCTGGATTCACCCGCGTTACCCATTTTGTTTGAGCGCTACCGACCCGTGTTACAGCGACTGCAAAAACAATATTTTATCCCGGAGTTTGAGCCGGGAGATTGGGAACAGGAGGCGTTGCTAGTCATGTGTGACACGGTTCGCCGGTTTGACGCAGACCGGCTCCGTAGCTTTGGGGCCTACTACCGGCTGCGCTTGGCCCACCGGATTTTTGACTTGATTCGTCAGGCCCAGGCGCTCAAACGACAAATGACCCGCAACGCCATGTCGATTGAGACGGAGGCCGAGTACATTGCGGATACGGTGCCAGATCACCACTGGTTATTGCGGGAACAACTCGAGACCAAGGAGGCCATTTACCAGGTTTTGCCGAGACTCTCGGGCATCGAGCACACGGTGTTCACCGGGCTACTGCTCGGACAGACACTGGCGAGTATTAGCCAGCAGTATCAACTGAGTGATCAGCAGGTGCGGGGCGCTTGCCACCGGGGACAGGCAAAGCTACGTCAAGTCCTCGCCGAATGATTGACGGCAGGGGCAAAGGATGGTAAGCTACTACAGTATGAGTTGGATTGGATAAAAATAAAGGTGGTGGAAAGATGGCTCAACGGAAAATTGCCCTGGCCTGTTCAGTTTGCGGGTCGCGGAATTACACCATCACTGCGAGTGCAACACGGACACAACGACTTGAGGTTATGAAGTATTGTAAGTACTGTGGCAAGCACACGTTACACCGGGAAACCCGTTAATTTGACTGATAATCACGACAAACATTAATTTTAGGGAGGCAACACCATGCGTTTATTCCGTTTCTTCAAATCGGTCGGTGCCGAAATGAAACAAGTTTCTTGGCCCGGCGTTAAGCAGACTCGTCACGACACGGGCACTGTGGTCGGCATTTCTGTCCTGTTCGCAATCTTCTTTGCGGTCGTCGACTGGGTCGTGCAATACGGCTTAAAGTTCCTTTCCTAATCGGAATTGTCGGTGGTCAAATCACTTAAAATATGCTATATTAGTTGGTAACAGGGAACTTCGTGTATGCGGAGTTTTTTTATTTTGCTCGAAAAGTCAATGAAAATTAAAGGAGTGCACCAAACATGGTTGAGTCAGCTGAAAAGCAATGGTACGTTCTTCACACCTACGCGGGTTACGAGAACAAAGTTATGGCGAACTTGGAATCACGGTCCGAATCAATGGGGATGCAAGACAACATTTTCCGCGTTGTCGTTCCTGAAGAAGAGGAACACGAAGTTAAGAATGGTAAGGACAAGGTCTCCATGGAAAAGACTTTCCCTGGCTACGTCTTAGTTGAAATGGTCATGAGTGACCAAGCTTGGTATATCGTCCGGAACACGCCTGGGGTTACCGGGTTCTTGGGTTCCCATGGGCAAGGAAGTAAGCCAACGCCACTGTTACCCGATGAAGTGGAACGGATCTTACGTCGTGTCGGTATTTCTGCCCGTCACGCTGACCTGGACGTTGCGCCTGGCGATTCCGTAACCATCGTCGACGGTGCCTTCAGTGGCTTAGTCGGTAAGATTACCGAAGTCGATGACGAAAAGATGAAGTTGAAGGTCAACATCGATATGTTCGGTCGGGAAACCAGTACTGAACTGAACTTTGACCAAGTCGACCCAATCTTAGGCTAATTCAAAAAGAACTTGTTGTGGTTAGTAAAGTGTGGTATGATTCTCAGGTATGCGTGACGCATATGTACAAAGTGGGAGGGGCAAACTAACAGCCCCACTTACCACACACGGACTCAAGGAGGTATTGTCTCGTGGCTAAAAAAGTAGCTAATGTCGTTAAATTACAAATTCCTGCGGGTAAAGCAACCCCAGCTCCCCCAGTTGGACCAGCTTTAGGTCAAGCAGGTATCAACATCATGGGCTTCACTAAGGAATTCAACGCTCGTACCGCTGACCAAGCTGGTATGATCATTCCTGTTGTGATCAGTGTCTATGAAGATCGTTCCTTTGATTTCATCACCAAGACCCCTCCAGCAGCTGTTCTGTTGAAGAAGGCCGCTGGTGTTGAAAGTGGTTCTGGCGAACCTAACACGAAAAAGGTTGCTACGGTAACCAAAGATCAAGTTAAGCAAATCGCTGAAACTAAAATGCAAGATCTAAACGCAGCTGATGTTGAAGCAGCTATGCGCATGATTGAAGGTACTGCCCGGAGCATGGGCTTCACGGTCGAAGGTTAAGCTCAGTTTTCGGATAGTCGGACACTTCACGAAAATGAAATGTGTCAAGTGGGAGGTTTATCCGTTACAACCACATTTGCAAGGAGGAATACACAAAAATGGCTCACAAACGAGGTAAGAATTATCAAGACGCTGCCAAAATGGTCGAGGCTGACAAGGTCTACGGCATGGGCGACGCGATTGATTTAGTTAAGAAGATGGATTTCGCTAAGTTCGATGCAACTGTTGAAGTTGCTTTCAAGCTTAACGTTGATACGAAGCAAGCGGACCAACAACTCCGTGGCGCATTAGTATTACCAAATGGTACCGGTAAGGAAACCACGGTAATCGTATTCGCTAAGGGTGACCAAGCTAAGGCTGCAGAAGCTGCCGGTGCTGACGTTGTTGGCGAACAAGACTTAGTAGAACGCATCCAAGACGGCTGGTTGGACTTTGACGTTGCGATTGCAACGCCAGACATGATGGCCCAAGTTGGTCGTTTAGGTCGGGTCTTAGGACCTAAGGGCTTAATGCCTAACCCTAAGACGGGGACTGTTACGATGAACGTCGAAAAGGCTGTTTCCGATGCTAAGAACGGGCAAGTTACTTACCGGACTGACCGGGACGGTAACGTTGCTGTTCCATTTGGTAAGGTTTCCTTTGATGCTGACAAGCTTGCCGGCAACTTGAAGACCATTGCCGAAACGATTGTACGTATCCGCCCAGCCGCTGTGCGTGGGACTTACGTTCAACACGTTTCAATCGCTTCAACGTTTGGCCCTAGCGTCAACGTTGACTTGGCTTCTTTATTAGCCTAAGTTAAATTTTAAATTAAAAAAATCCCCTGCAATACGTTGACAGTGATGCCGAAGTATTGTATGCTATTGAAGTTGTATTTAATAGATCTACCTAAGACTCAGGTGGCCTAATGGTCTTAATTTCCTGCCGAGGAAGAAGTTTACTTAAACTTTTGACTCCTTATGTCTTGGTGACATGGGGATTTTTTTATCCCACCAAACTACTCCGGGAGGTGAATTAATTTGAGTGAACAAGCTATTGCAATTAAAGCTAAAAAGGTTGATGAGGTTGTTGAAAAATTCAACAACGCCACCAGTGCTATCGTTGTTGACTACCGTGGTTTAACTGTTGAAGAAGCAACTGACTTACGGAAGCAATTGCGTGACGCCGGCGTTCAAATGAACGTTATCAAGAACAAAATTTTGGTTCGGGCTGCTGAAAAGGCTGGTTACGAAGGTCTGAATGATCTTTTCGCTGGTCCTACTGCCGTTGCATTTTCTAACGATGATGCAATTGCCCCAGCTAAGGTTTTGAAGAAGTTTGCTGACAGCGTTGACGACCTTGAAATCAAGGGTGGTTTCATCGAAGACAAGATTGTCTCCGTTGACGAAATCAACACTTACGCAAGCTTGCCTAGTCGTGAAGACCTGCTCTCTATGCTGGCTAATGTCTTACAAGCACCAGTACGGAACGTGGCTTACGCTGTTAAGGCTATTGCTGAAAAGGGTGACGAAGGCGACGCAGCCTAAGTTCCTGATTCAATTTGAAACATAAAAAATAAAACCCAATTATTGGAGGAAAATAACATGGCTTTTGATAAAGATGCTATCATCGCTTCTCTTAAAGAAGCATCCATTACTGACCTTAACGACTTAGTTAAGGGTATCGAAGACGAATTCGGCGTATCCGCTGCTGCCCCAGTTGCTGCAGCCGGTGCTGCTGGTGGCGACGCTGCTGCCAAGGATTCATTCGACGTTGAATTAACTGAATCTGGTGACGCCAAGGTTAAGGCCATCAAGGCTGTCCGTGAAATCACTGGTTTAGGTTTGAAGGACGCTAAGGGCCTCGTTGACAACGTACCATCTGTCATCAAGGAAGGCGCTACTGAAGACGAAGCCAACGACATCAAGGAAAAGCTTGAAGCCGTTGGTGGTGTGGTTACTCTTAAGTAATCATCTTCACTTACGAAATGAGAAACCGTTGCCCTCGGGTGACGGTTTTTTTGTATCCAAATTTTGTGGTGACAGGAAAGACTCACGGTCTGTCAGGTGAGGTGATGAGCTGCGACACTACGCACAAGTCATGAAGGATCACCCGTATCATGCGAAATAAATAGTTATTTGATAATTAAAGCCTTAAATTTAGAGTAAGCCCGCCACAAACACTGGTCGAGGCTTGCTCTTTTTTGCTATGCTGGGTACTAATGAGAAGCTGTTAGGTTGTTAAATTAACCAGCGCTTTGTACAGGTTAACAATTGTTCTTCATCGAATTGGTTGCGATAATGAAGAACTACGGGGAGGTAAGCGACTATGGGGAAACGATTGTGGGGGCGAATTCAGAAACATTTGACCCTGATCAAGGGGCTCTTTATATTTTCAATTTTGATTTTTGTGATTCAAATGGTCGGCAGGGTAGCGCGCGAAGTTAACGGGGAACAACTGCGGGCGGAGCTGGCGACACTAGATACGGGGACCTTTCTCCTGTTACTGGTAGGGGGATTCGTGGCCGTCTTACCAATGCTGGTCTATGATTTTACGATTGTGGAATTCCTCCCGGGGAAGTTTTCGCGGGGCTACGTGATTCGCAGCGGGTGGACCACCAATACGTTTACGAATTTAGCCGGCATGGGGGGCTTGCTGGGAGCCAGTCTCCGCGCCAACTTTTATGCCAAATCAGCGACGAAAAAGCAGGTGGTGTATGCCATCTCCAAGATTGCTTTGTTCCTATTGGCGGGGCTGTCGCTATCTTGTTGGGTCGCGTTAATTTTGCTATTCGGCTTTGATGTGGGTCAACCATTTCGGGGGTACTGGTTCTGGTTACTAGGCGGGGGACTCTATTTCCCGGGAATTTTTATCTTCACCCGTGTCAGCGATGGGGAGTTCTTTAAGGACCTCACGCTACGTCGTGAATTCAAACTGATCTTAGGGTCCAGTCTAGAGTGGGGGAGCTGTGCGCTTTTCTTCTTGTTGATCGGTTGGGCCTTGCGGTTGCCCATTCCGCTGGCCGCGGTCTTTCCGATGTTTGTGGTGGCTTCGGTCGCCGGGGTCGTTTCCATGATTCCTGGGGGACTGGGTTCCTTTGATGTCTTCATGATTATTGGCCTGGGTTTTCTGGGCGTCAGTCGGGCGGATGCCACGGGCTGGTTGTTGCTCTACCGGCTCTTTTACTACCTCTTACCGTTTGGCGTCGGCGTGGGCTTCTTCATCCACGACGTTGGGCACCGACTGAATGAATTCTTAAATGGCTTACCGGTAGCCACGTTCCGGCGAGCGGCACACTTATTTGTGACGACCTTTATGTATTTTTCCGGGGTCATGATGCTCTTATTTGCGACCATTCCCGACGTGGTTTTGGCCAATCATTTTTACCTGCGATTAGTGCCGTACATGTTTTATTTCTTGAGTCAGATTACCAACATCGTGATGGCCTTCCTGTTGATTGGCCTGGCCCGTGGTGTGGGTGCACGGGTCAAACGCGCCTACTGGCCAACGCTAGTGGTGTTGGTCGTAGCCATTGGTAACACGCTGTGGCGGGAGAACTTTCCGGTTGGCCTGGCGATTTTGCTAGGGCTAGTGTTGGCCTGCCTGCTCTTTGCGCGACCAGAGCTGTACCGTACCAGCTTTCACTACTCCTGGGGTGGACTTCTGGTGGACGGGGCCATCTACATGGGGACCTTTGTGGTGTACACGATCATTGGTATCTCCAGCTTCCCCAGTCACCATCATCGGCCATTTTTACCGGAATCGTGGCTCTTACCATCCACGCAGGTTTGGTTGACTGGTTTAGGAAGCCTGTTGGTGGCCCTACTGATTCTGTTAGGCATCTTCCGGTACCTAGCAGCTGGCAAGCCCCAGTGGCTTCAGGCGCCTTACGATGCCCCGAGAATGCGGAACGTGATTCGTCAGTTTGGCGGCAATGAGGTCAGTCATCTGGCCTTTCTGCGGGATAAACGCGCGTACTTCTACCAGGAGGCCGGCGTTGATCAACTCTTCCTGCTTTACCGACAGAAGGCGGACAAGTTACTGGTGATGGGCGAACCCATTGGCAATCAAGATAAATTGGCACCGGCCCTGCAAGCCTTTATGCACGATGCCAATCAAGCAGGTTTACGGCCGGTCTTCTATGAAATTAGTGAAACACTGACGCTGCGTCTCCATGAAATGGGCTTTGACTTCATTAAGGTCGGTGAAGAGGGCCATGTTCGCTTACAGGACTTTACCTTGGCGGGGAAGGCCCACCGTGGTGAACGCGCACTGATCAACAAGTTTAAGCGGGAGGGGTATCGCTTTGACCTCCTGCAACCGCCACTGAGCGAGGACCAATACCAGGCGTTAAAGACAATTTCCGATTCCTGGCTGGGTGACGAAACGGAAAAGGGCTTCTCGATGGGTTACTTTGATCGAGAATACCTGAACGAAGCACCGGTCGCCGTAGTGGTCGACGCTGAAGGAACGCTGGTGGCCTTTGCCAATCTGATGCCGACCGGCGACCAACAGATGACGTCGATCGACCTGATGCGTGCCCGGCGAGATGCGCCTTCGGGGATTATGGACGGCCTCTTCGTCTACCTATTTGAGACCTGTCGTGATCAGGGCTACGCCAGCTTTAATTTGGGGATGGCGCCCCTGGCAAACGTGGGGGTCTCTGAATTTAGCTTCATTGAGGAACGGGCGGCGCACTTAATCTACGAGTACGGCTCGAACTTCTACAGTTTCCAAGGCTTGCGGGCGTATAAAGAAAAATACGTGACGGACTGGCAGCCAAAATATTTGGCTTACCGTCGCCGGCAATCGTTGATCTTTACCATGCTCCAACTGGTCCTGGTGATCAATCAACCGACGACACCGCTGCCACGACTAGCGCCACGCTGGTTGAGCAGCTGGGTCACGGATGAGATTCACTGGCAAAATCATGATTAAAAAAGGCGCCACGGCTGGCAGATTCTTGCGGGTCGTGGCGTCTTTCGTCTAGTTCGTGTATTTGAATGGTAATTGGTGTTTGAAATTGGCAAAACCGGTAAACATGTCGTCGATCGTGGCGGCATCGATGAAAAGGTTCATATTTTCTTGTGGCGCAAAGCCTTCATCACAGCTCTTCTGCATCATGGCTACGAGTTGATCATAGTAGTGGTCGATGTTGAAGAGGGCGATGGGTTTCTGGTGGACGTTGATTTGACTCCAGGAGAGCATGGTCGTGAATTCCTCAAAGGTGCCAAAACCACCAGGGAGCACGATAAAGGCATCGGATTGGCGCATCATTTCATCCTTGCGTTCGTCCATGGTGCTGGTCTCAAGCAGCGTGGTGATATCCGTTTTGGCCAGGCCCATTTCGCTTAGAAAGGTTGGGATGATCCCGATGACCTCGCCGCCAGCGTCCATGGTGGCGGTGGCAATGGCGCCCATGAGGCCTTCCTTACCGCCACCGTAAACCAGCGGGTGGTGATTGTCGGCCAAGTATTGGCCCAGCGCATTGGTTTCTTTTAGAAAATTCGGATTGTAGCCGTGGTTGGAGCCACAGAAGACACACACATTTTTAATAGTTGGCATAGGATTACCCCCAAAGTTTTTAGTCTAAATAATTATACCGCAAAATGGTTCCAACCTGGCGAATAAAGTCACTTAGTTAATGACTGACCTTAACACCTTAGTTTTGATTGCCGCCGGCTGGCTCGCTGAGTAAGCTAGGGGTAATCGAAATGAGTCGGTGTTAAGGAGGATGAACAATATGGCGTTTAAAAGAATTGTCGTCGCCGGTGGTGGGACCCTGGGCAGTCAGATTGCCTACCAAACAGCCTACAGTGGGTTTCAGGTGACCATCTATGATCTGAATGCAGCGGCTATCGCGGCGGCCAAGCGGCGTATTGCCACCTGGGACCAGGCCTATGCCCAGGAAATGAATGCCACGCCAGCCGTGATTCATGACACAAATGAGCGATTGGCCTTTGCGACCGACCTGGAGACGGCAGTGGAGGACGCGGACCTGGTGATTGAGGCGGTGCCCGAAGTTGTGGCCATTAAGAACGAATTTTATGCGGCACTGGCCAAGGTCGCGCCGGCCCGCACCATCTTTGCGACGAACTCCTCAACAATGGTACCCAGTCAATTTGCAGCCATTACCGGGCGGCCCGCCCAGTTCTTGGCGCTACATTTTGCCAATCACGTGTGGGAAAACAACATGGCGGAGGTCATGGGCCACCGGGGCACGTCGTCTGAGGTCTACCAACAGGTCGTGGCGTTCGCCCGGCAGATTGGGATGGTCGTTATTCAGCTACACAAGGAGCAGCCCGCCTACATTCTCAATACGATTTTGATTCCCTTCGTCGATGCGGCCTTGGTCTTATGGGTCCATGGCGTCGCTGATCCACAAACGATTGACCGGGCCTGGATGGTGGCCACGGGTGCGCCCATGGGACCCTTTGGCATCCTGGATGAGATTGGGTTACGGACAGCTTACAACATCATGCTAGCGGCCAGCACGGAGCCAGGAAAGGGCACGCTGGTTGACGTCGCCCACAAAATCAAGTCAGAAATGATTGATCAAAATAAACTGGGTCAGGAAAGTAATCAGGGATTTTACAGTTATCCGGCACCGGCTTTTGCGTCGGCGAAATTTTTAAAGGATGACAGTGAAGCTTAATCACTATCAGAGGTCTGGTGAGAAATTGCCAGACTTTTTGGTACCCACATTTTTCGGGTTAGGTTGAATCTTACGCCAATCTACCGAGATTACAAGCAAATAACGGGTATAAAATTAACTGGGGGTGTACCATAAGCGACCGATGTGAATTCGTATAAAAACCGTTATTTACGTGATTGAAATATTTATTTCCAAGTCGTCAAATCGTCATGATTTACTTGAAATTCAAGCGCAAAAAAACAGGCAACGCCAACCCTTGAGGGCTGTGCGTTGCCTGTTTCGGCGTTAATTTAATGTTGAGAATCGTCTGGGTCGGCAGGTTCGCCAATGTTGTAGTCGTCGTTGCTCATGGCTTCAACGTTCCCTAACAGGTAGCCGTTGCCGACTTGGGAGAAGAAGTCGTGATTGGCGGTCGACGTAGAAATTCCGTTCATGACCACGGGGTCGACGTCTTCGGCCGTGTCGGGGAAGAGCGGATCCTGGCCGAGGTTCATCAGTGCCTTGTTGGCGTTGTAGCGGATGAAGGTCAAGACCTTGTCGGACCAGCCGATTTGGTCGTATAACGTGTGGGTATATTGTTCTTCGTTGGCGTACAGTTTGTACAAGAAGTCGTACATCCAGTCCTTCATCTGTTGCTGCTCATTGTCGGTCAGCTCTTTCATCCCCAACTGGAACTTGTAGCCAATGTAGGTGCCGTGAACCGATTCGTCCCGCAAAATCAATTTGATAATTTCGGCGACATTGTTCAGCTTGTTGTGCCCCAGGTAGTAGAGCGGGGTGAAGAAGCCAGAGTAGAACAGGAAGGTTTCCAAGAACACGCTGGAGATTTTTTTCTTCAGGGGATGCTCATCGTCGTGGTACAGGTCATAGATGCGCTTGGTTTTATTTTGTAAAAATTCTTCCGAATCACTCCATTGGAAAATTTCATCAATTTCGTCCGGCGTGTTCAGCGTGGAAAAAATCGTTGAATAACTCTTAGCGTGAACGGATTCCATGAATTGAATGTTGTTCAAAACCGCCGTTTCGTGGGGCGTCCGGACATCGCGGCGGAGGGCTGCCATCCCGTCCTGAGACTGCAGGGTGTCCAAGAGGGTCAAGCCCCCAAAGACGTGGCCCACGACCCACTTGTGGTCGGTGTCTAACGTCCGCCAGTCGTCCAAGTCATTGGAGACGGGAATCCGGGTGTCTAACCAGAATTGTTCCGTTAATTTTTCCCAGGTGGCCTTGTCGATCTCATCGGAGACCTGGTTCCAGTTGATTGCGTTATAATTTTCAGTTCTTGCCATGTGCGGGCACTCCTTTTAGTGTGCGTCTGTTTGTTCCCAAAACAAGTCGGTGGGCCGGTCTAAATGACACAGCTTTCACACTGGTTGGCGCCGACTTCGTTGTTGTCGTCGGTGAAGGTCCGAACGTAGTAGAGGGACTTGATTCCCTTGTGGTAAGCGTAGTTCCGCAGAATACTTAGATCCCGCGTGGTCATCTTATCCGTCCGGCCATTCTTCCATTCGTACAGGCCAGTTGGCATCGTGGAACGCATGAACAGTGTCAGGCTCATCCCTTGATCCACATGTTTCTGAGCGGCAGCGTAAACGTCAATGACTCGGCGCATGTCGGTGTCGTACGCGGACTTGTAGTACGGCATGGTGTCATTGCTGAGGTATGGCGCTGGGTAGTAGATCTTCCCAATCGTCTTTTCCTGGCGTTCTTCGATCCGATTGATGATGGGATGCAGGCTTGCAGTCGTATCGTTGATGTAGGAAATGGACCCGTTAGGTGCAACGGCCATTCGGTTTTGATGGTACAGACCATCCTGCATGACCGCGGTCTTCAGGGCTGCCCAGTCCTCGGGTGAGGGGAGCCACACGTCGGCGAATAACTCCTGAACCTTCGCGTTGGCTGGCCGCCAGTCGGTCGTGGTGTAGCGGTCAAAATAACTGCCATCGGCGTAGGCACTCTTGTCAAAGTTGTAGAACGTTTCGTGGCGTTCCTTGGCAATTTGGTTGGAAGCCTTTAACGTCCAGTAGTTCAGCAGCATGAAGTAAACGCTGGTAAAGTCGATGCTGTCCTTGGAACCGTACATCATGTGGTTCTTGGCAAAGTAGCTGTGGAGGCCCATGGCGCCCAAACCAATCGTATGGGCCAATTGATTGCCCTTTTGAATAGAAGGCACCACGTCGATGTCGGAGTGGTCGGTGACAAAGGTCAGAGCCCGGACCATGGTTTCGACGGAATGGCCAAAGTCGGGAGCAGCCATGAGGTTCACAATGTTGGTTGATCCCAGGTTGCAGGAAATATCGGTCCCCAACTGGCTGTATTCTTGGCGATTGTTGACTGTGGAAGGTTTTTGGACCTGCATGATTTCTGAGCATAAATTACTCATCACGATGCGCCCGTCAATCGGGTTCTCACGGTTAGCCGTGTCAATGTTGACGATGTAGGGGTAACCGGATTCCTGTTGGAGCTTGCCAATATCCGTTTCCAAGTCTCGCGCCTTTAGTTTCTTCTTATGAATGTCGGGGTTAGCGACCATGTTGTCGTATTCCTGGGTGATATCCACGTAGGAGAAGGGTTTGCCGTAGATCCGTTCAACGTCGTAGGGACTGAACAGATACATATCGGCGTCGGCCGCACAGAGTTCGTAGAATTTATCGGGCACGGTGATACCCAAGGATAACGTCTTCAACCGAATCTTTTCGTCGGCGTTTTCCTTCTTGGCGCTCAAGAAGGCCACGATATCTGGATGGAAGACGCTTAGGTAAACGACCCCGGCACCTTGACGTTGGCCTAGTTGATTGGAGTAGGAGAAACTGTCTTCGAGTAACTTCATGACGGGCACGACCCCGGACGCAGCGCCCTCGATGTGCTTGATGGGATCACCGGCCCCCCGCAGGTTAGAGAGGCTAATGCCGACCCCACCACCGATACGAGACAGTTGTAAGGCTGAGTTGATAGTTCGGCCAATCGTGTTCATGTCATCGGTTGACTGAATCAGGAAGCAGGAAACCAGTTCGCCCCGGCGAGAACGACCAGCGTTTAAGAAGCTAGGCGTGGCCGGTTGGTAACGCTGGTGAATGATTTCATTCGCTAGGTCATGCGCCAGTTGTTGGTCCCCATCGGCGAAGTCCAGGGCGTTCATGGCGACCCGATCGATGAAGTTTTCTAAGTAGTAGTCGTTGTCATCCGTCTTCAAGGCGTATTGGGCGTAGAACTTATAAGCGGCCATGAAGGATTTGAAATGGAAATTCTGCGCGCGCAGGTAGGCGTACAGGTCTTCAATAAAGCTCATGGGATAGGCGGCGATGACGGTTTCTTCCACGTAATTGTTGGCAATCAAAAAATCAAAGCGGTCCTGTAAGGTGGCAAACTTTTTGGTATTAGGAATCACGTTTTCCTTCAGAAAGGCTTGGAGAGCCTCTTGATCCTTGTTCAACGGAATTTGACCGTCGACGGGGATGTTGATTTCGTTATTTAAGTCGTAATACGTCACGTCGGTTAAGTCTTTTAAAGGCATACTGATCAACTCTTCCTTCTCTTAATTTGCGTAAAATTCAAACAAAAATGGCGACACCGTGAACAAACACGACGTCGCCAAGACGGGTTTGTGCCGAACTAAAAAAGGCTTAGCCCGCGATTTGCGTTAATTGGTCCGGACGGAAGCCGTAGAAGGCTGGCATGCCCGGTGCTTCAACGACGGGAACAGCTTGGAAGCCCTTCTCCTTGAGGTACGTCACATATTCGGGGTTTTGGTTAATATTGCGTTCTTCAAAATCCACGTTATGTTCGCTCAGAAAACGCTTTGTCATCTTGCACTGCATACAATTGTTCTTTGAATAGACTGTTACTTTCATGGTCGACACTTCCTCGTAAAATTCATTATCAATGTGTTCAGTGTACACCAGATATGGAAAATTACAATCAAAAAAGACACTATATTTGGTAGTTGAAATATACAATAACTACCAAATATAGTGTCTGACCTGATAAACTTTTTTTATTAGCCACCAACGACTAACTACGGTAAAATAGTCAGTAAAGGTGGCGGAGAAATTGACTAATCACTATTATACACAAAATCCAGACGTTTTACACGAGGAACATCATTGGCCGTTTACCCTCTTAGGCAACGAATTGTTGTTTACCACCGACAACGGTGTTTTTTCTAAAAACCGGGTGGACTACGGCTCACGAGCCTTGCTGAACGCGTTTAACGCCGACAAGACGCCAGCTGGCCCTTGGTTGGATCTCGGCACGGGCTATGGTCCAATCGGCCTGGCACTGGCGAAGAAGTGGCCTGATCGCCAGGTCACCATGGTCGACGTGAATGAATTGGCCTTGGATTTGGCTCGGCAAAACGCGGTTGCCAATCAAATTGAAAACGTGGAAATCAAGACCTCAGACGTCTACACCCACGTCACGGAGCGTTACGCGGCTATCATTACGAACCCGCCCGTGCGTGCCGGTAAACAGGTCGTGACGGCCATGCTGACCGGGGCCAAGGAGCATTTGCTCCCAGGTGGGACGTTGACCGTGGTTCTACAGAAGAAGCAAGGCGCACCATCGGCTGAGAAGACCATGAAAGAAACGTTCGGTAACTGTACGAACATTAAGAAGGATAAAGGCTACTATATCTTGGAGAGCACACTGACAACCGATTAGCTGAAAGGAGGGGTCCCCGTGCGCGACCAGAATTATACCGGATTACAACGTCACTATATGGAAGAGGCCCTCTTTGAAGCGGATCAGGCCGCCATCATTGGCGAGGTCCCGATTGGGGCCGTCATTGTGCACGATGATCACATCGTGGGGCGGGGGCACAACCTCCGTGAGCATGGCAACGATGCCACGATGCACGCCGAGGTGCGCGCGATTGAAGAGGCCTGTGGGACCTTGAAGAGTTGGCGGCTGGAAGACTGTCAGCTCTACGTGACGATTGAACCGTGTCTGATGTGTAGTGGCGCGATTATTAATTCACGGATTCCCGAAGTCTTTTATGGCGCGCGTGATCCGAAGGCGGGCGCGGTCGACAGTCTTTACGAAACGCTGACGGACACGCGGTTGAATCACACCGTGACGGTCCATGAAGGGTTACTGGCCAAGGATGCTGGTGAACGAATGGTCAGCTTCTTCCAGGCGGCCCGCAAGCGGCAGAAGGCGGCGAAGAAGGCTCGGCAAGCGGCCAAACGCGCAGAAGCTAACAAGACGCTAGACAGCAAGAATAAATCATGATATACTAGTATTTGCCGTAAAGGCCTTGGAGCAAGGGTGGGCTTACGAATCGTGTCAGGTCCGGAAGGAAGCAGCACTAAGTTCGTTTCGCTTTGTGCTTCAAGTTTATGTGATAATTCCAACTCCTAGTCCGTGGACTGGGAGTTTTTTCGTGTCCAAATTTAGCCCATTAAGTTCCGGTAAATCTCCGACTTGAGTCGTGACAGGACCCGGTCAAAAAGGCTATAATGTTAATCAGTGAATTTAAACAAAATGGGTAAAATTAAGAGAACGTTTGCGTCACATGTAAAGAAATATTGCGGTTAATTTGATGATACTAAGTAGGTTTCTAGGTGGCGGTAGAGTTGATGAAAATCCTATCAGAGACGGACAAATACTAGTGAACAGATTAGCGGGTTAAGTCGATGTACGCCGCAGGGCTGGTGAAAATGAGCTCAGCCGTGGGAGTTACCTTAGCGGGTTTCCCGCTTAGGTAACTGCTATCTTTGAGACGCGTTTCTCAGCGGCTCAAAGTAATTCTGGAGACCGCTTCTCAGGCTCCAGACGGGCGCCCACAGCGTCACGGCTCAGTTTTCACCAGCCCGGAGGCAAAACCAACGACCATTTAATCAGATGAATATTTTCAAGAAAGGAACAGATTGCATGGCTTATCAAGCACTTTACCGGGTCTGGCGGCCCCAGCGATTCGAGGATATGATCGGGCAAGAAGTCATTACCCGCACCTTGAAAAACGCCATTACGACCAACCAAATCAGTCACGCGTACCTCTTTGCTGGTCCGCGGGGAACCGGGAAGACTTCGGCGGCTAAAATCTTTGCGAAGGCCATCAACTGTCACCATCAAACGGACGGCGAACCCTGCAACGAATGTGAGACCTGCAAGGCCATCACCGAGGGAACGCTCAACGATGTGATTGAAATCGATGCGGCTTCGAACAACGGGGTCGAAGAAATTCGGGATATCCGGGATAAGGTGAAGTACGCGCCGACCGTGGCCGATTACAAAGTCTACATTATTGATGAAGTTCATATGCTATCGACGGGGGCGTTCAACGCGCTGTTAAAGACGTTGGAAGAGCCACCGGCTAACGTGATTTTCATCTTAGCCACCACGGAACCCCACAAGATTCCAGCCACAATTATTTCGCGGACCCAACGATTTGATTTCAAACGAATTGCGGCCAATGATAGTTACAACCGGATGACGTATATCTTGGACCAGAAGGGTGTCACCTACGATGAACAGGCTGTTAAGGTGATTGCCAAGGCAGCCGAAGGTGGTATGCGGGATGCGCTGAGTATTCTCGACCAGGCGTTGTCCTTTGGGGACAATGAAATCACCTTGGATAACGCGTTGTTGGTGACGGGGAGTGTGACCCACGAACTATTGGCAACCTACGTGCAACAGGTCCTAGCCGGAGATACCAAGGCGGCCTTAGCCACGCTCCAATCCGTTTTGGAAGCGGGCAAGGATGCCGAGCGGTTCACCGAGGACGTCATCAGTTATGCCCGCGATTTGTTACTCTATCAGCAGGCCCCGCAGCTGGTTGAAGAGGCCGAGATGGGCAGTGTGAGCGAGGACTTCCAGGCTTTGGCTGAGAAAACGCCAGCACAGACCATGTACGCCATGATCAATGAGTTAAACGCCATTCAACAACAGATGCGGTTCACGACCCATCCCGACGTCTACCTAGAAATTTTGACCATTAAATTGGCTGAAATTGGCCGGCAGGTGGGTGCAGCCCAACCGGTAGCACCAACGGCTGAGGCATCCGCCGTACCACAAACGGCAGCCAGTTCAAGCGAACTGACGTCCCTGCAACACGAGGTCGACCAACTACGCAACACGGTCAAGCAACTGGAACAAGCACCGGTTGCGGCGAAACCCGCAGCGGCCAAGCCACGAACGACGAAGGCAGCGCCGGCTAAAGAGGTTAATCTCGCGAAGATCTATCCCGTTTTGGGGTCGGCCACCCGTGAGAAGCTCAACCAACTCCAAGAGGTTTGGCCAGATCTGCTGGACACGTTGTCTATTACCCAGCGGGCCGTGATGAAGGTATCGCAACCGGTAGCGGCGGCGGATTCCGGGGTCATTGTGGCCTTCGATTACTCGTTCCTTTACCAGCGTGCGACGACCGATCACGAGTTGACCGACGCCCTGGAAAACGGCTTGGATCGCATGATTGGGACGGCGTTACCCGTTGTTTTCGTGCCCAAGGATGACTGGCCAACGATTCGAAAGAATTATTTGACAGACCATCGTGAGGAGTTGCAGAATAACGCTGAGTCACCGGAACCAGCTAAGCCAGCACCTAATCCCGTCGTCACCAAGGCGGAAGAACTGTTTGGTAAAGATGTTGTTGATGTTAAAAATGATTAAAACCTTGAAAGGATGATTAATGATGCGGAACATGGGAAATATGGGAAACATGATGAAACAAATGCGCCAAATGCAAAAGAAGATGGAAGAGGACCAAAACAACTTGAACGCCCAAAGCTTTACCGGCGTTTCACCAGATAGCATGGTCCAAGCCACCTTTACCGGTGAACGGAAGATGACCGACCTGACCATCAAGCCAGAAGCCATCGATCCCGATGACCCTGATATGTTGGCTGACTTAGTCCTGGCCGCCGTTAACGACGCCCTGGGCCAAGTTGATGCAGCAACGAAACAATCCCTGGGCAAATACACGCAAGGCATGAACATTCCCGGGATGTAATCTAGAAAGGACGTTGTGACCATGCAGTATCCAGAACCGATTGCCCAACTGATCGACAGCTACATGAAGCTGCCCGGTATTGGGCAAAAGTCAGCGACGCGGCTGGCCTTCTTCACGATTGATATGCAAGAAGACGACGTCACGGCGTTTTCCAAGGCTTTAATTTCAGCTAAGAAAAACCTGCACTTCTGTTCCATCTGTGGAAACATTACCGAGAGTGATCCGTGTGTCATCTGTACCGACAAGACGCGGGATCAATCGCACGTCTTGGTGGTCGAACAGGCCAAGGACATCATGGTGATGGAAAAGATGAAGGAATATCATGGCCTGTACCACGTTTTGCAAGGGGTCATGTCGCCAATCGAAGGCAAGGGGCCGGAAGACCTGAACATTGCCAGCCTCATCAACCGGTTGCAGCAGAATCCGTCAATTAAAGAAGTTATCATCGCCACCAACGCCACGCCAGAGGGTGAAGCCACGGCCATGTACCTGTCACGGTTGATCAAACCGGCCGGAATCAAGGTCACGCGGTTAGCCCACGGCTTGTCCGTCGGGAGTGATATTGAATACGCGGATGAAATGACGCTGTTCAAGGCGGTTGAAGGCCGAACGGAAATGTAGAGGAGGGTTGCCACGTGTTTGGACGAAAGAAACGGCAACTCCCACGGTTAAAGGCTGCGTACGATGAACAACTTTTGTTGAGCATCGACGACGCCAAGGACCGTTGGGACCATGCCAAGCAAACGGAAGAGGCCATTGCGGACGCCGACAATCAAATGACGGCCAACACCGCGCTGGCCCGGCAGACGTACCTCTTCTTGTACCGTGAAGCCCGTCGCCGTCACGTCAGAGGAAAGCACATCTCCGCCGCAGTGTTCCGCGATTAATTTAATAAGTAGCAAGGAGAAGACGAAGGCGTTGTGGCTTTCGTCTTTTTTTACGCGCTCGTGTTGACGGGGCGTGTAGAATTGAGGAGAGTGAGTTGAAAAAATTTAAGCAACGTTAGGATAATTGGTTGAATTGGTTTTGCGTTCGCTAGTTGTGGTGTCTACGATAGAAAAAATTTGGTGTCGGTCAGACTTGCATAGTGCGTGACCATGAATGACGGAGTTGGTGAAAAGGTCCACGCAGTGTCAGTGACCAGAGGCGGGCCAAACTGACCAGCTGTGTCGGTGGTCTTGACTGAGTGAACTTCTCAGTCTAGAGCACGGGACGACCTTGGAAACTCGCGAACCACAGCGAGGTTTCAAGGCGAGGCGGAAGACCGCTTCCCAGGCTGGAGCCGTTCCCCACAGCAGGGCGGTTTGAGCCCACCGGCGGGAACGACCAGCGAGGAACCATTTTCACCAACGCCAAGTCGTGAACTTTTGGTAAGAAACAGGCGAAAGCTAGCGATGCAAATAGACATCAATTCTGAATTCAAGTACAATATACCTATCAAACAAAAATGGGGTCGAGTATGTTGTCAGGAACGTTTATTAGTTTTGAAGGACCCGACGGCGCCGGGAAAACTAGCGCGCTGCAGGCCATTACCGCACAAATTGCGCCTGTGTTGGGTGACCGACTCACGATTACGCGAGAACCCGGGGGTAACCCGATTTCTGAGAGTATTCGGGCCATCATTTTAGACCGCGCCAACACGGCGATGGATTATCGCACGGAAGCCTTACTGTACGCAGCGGCTCGGCGGCAACACTTAGCGGAGACCATTTTACCCGCGTTAGCTGCCGACAAATTGGTGTTGTGTGACCGTTACGTGGACAGTTCCGTTGCCTATCAAGGGGCTGGCCGCGAAATCGGGGAAGCTGCCGTTGCCCAAATGAATGAATTTGCCACGGACGGGCTGTTGCCCGAATTGACCGTGTACTTCGATGTTCCCGCTGAGGTGGGGCTACACCGGATTCAAGCGCACCGGGACCCCCAGAAGGTCGACCGGTTAGACGTTGAGCAGGCGGCCTTCCATGACCGGGTCCGGGCGGCCTATTTGCGCTTACAAGCTGCGCACCCGGAACGAATCAAACTGATTGATGCCACGCAGGCACCTGAAGTTGTGGTGGAACAGGCGTTGGCACTCATCAAGCACACGGCCCAAGCTTACTTTTAGCACCGGCATTGAGGGAGGAAACCAGTTATGAAATTATTAATCGCCATTGTCCAAGATAAGGATGCAAACCGTCTCAGTAATGAATTTATCGATCACGATATTCGCGCGACCCGGTTATCCACGACCGGCGGCTTCTTAAAGTCCGGGAACACGACGTTTATGATTGGGTTGGAAGACGACCGCGTGGATGAGGTGCTGAACATGATCAAGGAAGCCAGCCACACGCGGCAGCAGTTCATGACGCCACCCGTTAACCTGGATGCCCAACTTGACAGTACTTCCGCTTACCCGGTCGAAGTCCAAGTCGGCGGCGCCACGGTGTTCGTGATGCCCGTTGAGCAGTTCCACCGGTTTTAGGAGGAAAATATGACCGAAGAATCCGTGGTCGCCACGGCCAAACGGCTTCAGCCGCAACTCGTGACCCACTTTATGCAACTGATTCAAACCAATCATCTGGCGCACGCCTACCTTTTTAATGGTGCGGATGGGACCGGCCGGCAAGCGGTTGCGCGGACCGTGGCCATGCGGCTATTTTGCCAAAATGTCACGCCCGAGGGCTTGCCCTGCGGCACGTGTGCCGAGTGCCGGCGCATCATGGCGGGTGACCATCCCGACGTGGTCAGCGTGGTCCCAGACGGCCAACGCATTAAGGTCGACCAAGTCCGCTACTTAAAGGCGGAATTCACCAAGAGTGCGGTGGAGGGCAATCAAAAAATCTTCATCGTCGACCAGGTCGACCGCATGACGACTGGTGCCGCTAATAGCCTGTTAAAGTTTATTGAAGAACCCGTAGGTAACACGGTGGCGTTATTGTTGACGGCCAATAAAAACCTGATTTTACCCACGATTTTGTCGCGGACTCAGGTCGTTGATTTTCTCCGGGTGTCGCCACGAGCCCTGACGGATGCCCTGGCCACGGCCGGCGTCGCGCCAAGTCAACGCTACTTGTTGACCACCTTAACAGAAAGCGTCAGTGCCGCCATGGATTTGACGACGGATGACTGGCTAAAGGACGCACAGACGGCGGTGGGCCAATGGTTAGCCGCCTGTTGTGCTAAGGATGAGCGGGCCTTTGTTCGTGTGCAAACGGACCTGGTCCCGCTGGGCAGTAACCGAGATCGGCAAGGTATTGTCTTAGACATGGTCGTTCAGGCCTGGCACGATGCCTTACGCCAACAGTCGGGGACGGTCGGTCCAGATGACTTAGCCTATCCGCAAGTGGCACAGGCGAGTCGTGAGGTGGGTCAACGCCTGTCCATCGACCAGCTGGTGGCCATCATGACGCTGACACTTGCCACGCGCGGGCAGTTGGCCGGGAACATGAATTTTCAAGCAATCTTAGAAGCCTTAACGTTACAGATTCTGGCGCAAATGCGCTAAGACTAGTCAGCATTGGAGGGGTGGCAGCTTTGGATAAAGAAGAAGTTTATGATCAGTTCAAGAGTCTTGAGGGTCAGTTGCAGCAGATGCTCGCCCAATTCTCTGACTTACAAACGCAGATGACGCAGGTGTTTGAGCAAAATGCCGAATTAGAAATTGAGAATCAGCACTTGCGGGACTTGGTGCGGGAGCTACAGAAGACATTGCCTGAGGATCCCGAAACACCCCAAGGGCTCTCCAAGTCGCGACAGATTCTGGAGAAACTTTATGAGGAAGGCTTTCACGTTTGCCGGGAATTCTACGGAACCCGGCGCAAGCAGGATGAGGAATGTGCCTTTTGCCTGGAAGTTATTTACCGCGATCAGTAGGAGGCCACATGATGGAACGAACACGGAGTTTTAAGGACGATGCCCAGGGACATTTATACCTGGTGCCAACGCCCATTGGAAACCTAGACGACATGACTTTTCGGGCGGTTAAGACCCTAAAGGCCGCCGATTTAATTGCCGCCGAGGATACCCGTAACACCCAGAAATTATTAAATCATTTTGAAATTACCACGAAACAAATCAGCTTTCACGAACACAATACGCAGGAACGTATTCCCCAGTTGGTGGCCAAACTCCAACAGGGACAAGACATTGCCCAGGTCAGTGACGCGGGGATGCCGTCTATTTCGGATCCCGGTCACGAGCTGGTCAATGCCTGTATCGCGGCGCAGATTCCCGTAGTGCCGTTACCTGGGGCGAACGCTGGGTTAACCGCGTTGATTGCCTCTGGTTTACTGCCACAACCATTTTATTTCTACGGCTTCTTAGACCGCAAGCCTAAGGATCAACGGTCTGAAATCGAGGGCTTGGCGCAACGTCCAGAAACCTTGATCTTCTACGAAGCCCCACACCGGTTGAAGAAGACGCTGCAAAACCTGGCAACGGGCTTTGGGGATGACCGGCCCGCCGTGCTTTGTCGGGAACTCACCAAGCGCTACGAAGAATTTCTCCGTGGGTCTCTAGCCGAGTTGGCTGAATGGGCCGCCACGGATACGGTCCGAGGAGAATTCGTGGTGTTGGTTGGCGGGAATCCCGCGCCCACCACGACGGCAACGACGGCGGTCGATTTGAGCGAACCCGTCGAGGTCCAGGTCGACCGGTTGATTGCGGCGGGGGAGAAGCCTAACGCTGCCATCAAAGAGGTCGCCAACCTGCGTGGCGTGAAGAAACAAGCAATCTATAACACGTATCATCATTTAGACAAGGAGTGACCTAGGTGGCCGCAAATGAATTTACCGAACCACATCGTGTCGTTTACTATGAAGCAGACGATACCGGCCATTTGACCCTGGCCATGCTGATCGACCTCTTCGTGTTGGTCTCTGAGGATCAGAATGCCACTCTGGGTTTGACCACAGAATTTGTGCAATCCCACGGGGTGGGCTGGGTCGTGACCCAGTACCATATTCAGGTGACCCAGTTGCCAGCAATTGGCGACCAAGTGACGCTGAAGACCCGGGCAACGTCGTTTAACAAGTACTTTGCCTACCGCGAATACTGGCTACTCGACGCCGACGGCAATCAATTGGCGTATGCTGAGGGAATCTGGGTAACTATGAGTTACGCGACCCGCAAGATTGCGGCGATTCCGGCCGAGGTCATGGCGCCTTACGAGAGTGAACCGAGCGTGCGGTTACCCCGGTTGCCCCGGCCAGACCGGTTACCTGAGAAAACCACATTGGCGGATAAGCCCTACACGGTCCGTTACTTTGATATCGATGAAAACGGTCACGTCAACAACGCCCATTACTTCGAGTGGATGCTGGATGCCCTGCCGGCAGACTTTTTACGCCAGCATCAGCCGAAAGATATTCGGATCCGGTATGAAAATGAGGTCACGTACGGCCGGCAAGTCACTAGCGATTACGGGCAGCCAGATGACGCGTTGGTTAGTCAACATGCCATCTACAGTGGCGACGTGTTAGCTGCCAAGGCAACGATTCAGTGGCAAACACGGTAGTCTTTTTAAGAAAATTCAAGCAGAGAAGATGTCGCGCCCGTCCGTTTGTGGTAGTATAATAAACTGATAAAGACAGTAAACGGGCGCAACAACCGAGACAGATGGTTAGCGGTGGGCGAGTTCGGCCACCGCTTTTCACTTCCCGGCAACTCACCGGCTTGGTGAAGTCCAGTAAAGGGGAACGCAAGTAATTATGAAGATTTTAGCAATTGATACATCGAATCGACCTTTGAGCGTCGCCGTGTTAGATGACAGCACGGTGTTAGCTGCCATCACGGTCACCGTTCATCAAAAACACGCGGAGTACCTTTTACCAGAAATTGAACGACTTCTGGGGATGGCGGATCTCAAGCCAACGGACCTTGATCGGGTCGTCGTTGCCGCGGGACCCGGTTCCTACACGGGCATCCGGATCGCCGTGACGACCGCCAAGACGCTCGCGTCGACACTAGACATTGAGCTGGTGGCCGTTTCCAGTCTGGCAACGCTCGCAGCTAACGTGCCGGTGGAAGGTGCCCTGGTAGCGCCTTTATTTGACGCCCGGAATCAAAACGTCTTCGCTGGGTTGTACCGGATTAAAGATGGCGTGCCAACGGCCGTGATTGCGGACGCCCACACGAACATCACGAGTTTCTTAGAGGCTGTGACGGAGTACGCTGAACCCGTTTGGTTCCTGGGAGATGCCAGCCACTTTGCTGACCTAATTAACACGACCGTGTCAGCTGCGACCCCTAAGATCAGCCCCTGGTTGAACCTTCCCCAAGTTGCCACCATTGGTTTACTGGGGCAAGAGATGACGCCCGTCAAGGATGTCGACCGATTTGTGCCGAACTATTTACGTTTGACGCAGGCTGAAGCAGAATGGCAAGCGAAGAACCCGAATAATAAAAAGGATAACGACTCATATGTTGAAAAAATTTAAAGTCTGGTATAAAAATGTATTTGGCAGCCGGCGCGAACAGGTGCGTGAGGAGGCCATGGACGTTAAGAACCACCGGGTAGACATCCGGGAAGTCACTTATTTTGTGGCGAAAGCCCTCTTCACAGATATTCCCGAAATGATCGAAATTGAACGGGCCGTCTACGCTGGGAAGGCCCCGTGGGACTCCACGGCCTTTGCCAACGAACTGCGCCGGGAAAAGGACCGGCTCTACCTGGTTATTCGTAAGGAAGATAAGTTGCTGGCCTTCATTGGCTGTACCTTTGACGAACGGAACCAAGACGCCCATATCACCAATATTGCCGTGTTACCGGACTACCAGAACCGGGGACTTGGGCGGTTTTTATTGGCCATCATGATCAAAAAGGCACGCAAGCTGAACTATAAGTCTGTCAGCTTAGAGGTCCGCGTTTCCAATACTAATGCCCAACGCCTCTATCGGGGCTTGGACTTTGAACAGACCGGCATCAAGCGGGGCTACTATTTAGGCGACCACGAAGACGCAGCGGATATGAAACTGTATTTAAACGATGACACCGTTGCGGACGCAGACGAGTAGGCGTTTGGCCACTCGTCTTTTTAATTGACTTAGTAAAAAAATTGATAACGGAAAAGGGAGTGGGTCCAACGGATAAGCGAAATTTAATTTTAGCGTTCGAATCAAGTTGTGACGAAACGAGTGTGGCGGTCATTGAGGATGGCCACAAGATTCTGTCAAACATTGTGGCAACACAGATTAAGAGTCACCAGCGCTTTGGTGGCGTGGTACCCGAGGTTGCGAGCCGGCACCATATTGAAGAGGTCACGCTGTGCATCAAGGATGCGCTGACCGAGGCCGAAGTTGGGTATGACGACCTGGATGCCGTGGCTGTGACGTACGGTCCCGGCCTGGTCGGTGCCCTGTTGATTGGGGTCACGGCGGCCAAGACGGTGGCTTTTGCCCACAACTTACCGCTGATTCCCGTCAACCACATGGCCGGTCACATCTATGCGGCCCGTTACGTGGAACCGATCGAGTTCCCCGCGATGGCCTTACTGGTTTCCGGTGGTCACACGGAACTGGTCTACATGCCAGCTGAAAATGAATTTGAAATCATCGGTGAAACGCGCGACGACGCGGCCGGTGAAGCCTACGACAAGGTTGGCCGGGTGATGGGCGTCAACTATCCTGCCGGAAAGACTGTGGACGAGTGGGCGCACCAAGGCCACGACACGTTTAACTTCCCCCGCGCCATGGAGAAGGACGACAACTTTGACTTTAGCTTTAGTGGGTTGAAGAGTGCCTTCATCAACACGACCCACCACGCTGATCAGATTGGCGAAACGCTTAGCAAGCAAGACTTAGCGGCTAGTTTCCAGCAGGCCGTTGTCGATGTCTTGGCTGAAAAGACGCAGCGTGCCTTGGCCGATTACCCCGTTCACCAGCTGATCTTGGCCGGTGGGGTGGCGGCTAATCATGGTCTGCGAGACCGTTTAGCCAGTGACATAGCTAGCAACCCAACGACGCACTTGGTCAAGGCCCCTCTGAAATTGTGTGGGGACAACGCGGCCATGATCGGTGCCTTTGCGAACGTGGCCTACCGTCACGGTGTCTTCGCTGACGCCACGTTGAACGCCGACCCGAGTTTGGAATTCGACTGGGCGGCTGATTCAGCCAAGTAGGTCAACCGTGAAGGGAGCATGCCCATGACGCCAGCAGAACTTTTGGCTTACCGGTTATTTCAGCAGGGCGTGTTAACGGTTGATGCGCCAATTTTACAGCCGTTTACCCAAGTGATTGGGATTCAGGCTCAGAATCAGCGGGTCGCCGAGCTGACCGTCGCGCTACAAACTCAGGCTAGTATGGTCGAGTTGACGGCACTGTATCAGACGCGGCAGCTGGTTCGCTCCTGGGGGCAACGATGGACGCTACACCTCTATACCGCGGCGGACTGGCAGTTGATGATCAACGCCCGGCAAACGGAGCGGCTCCCCAAAGCCTATTTTGAAGGACAGTCCGAGCAGGTATACGCCGTGGCCGATGAGATTGCGGCGGTCCTACAGCACCGAGAATTGTCCAAGACGGATTACCTGGCCTGTGTGGCTGAACTGGTCCCGGACTTGAAGCGCTCACGGAACTTTGATTACGCGGTTCTCCAAGTGTTGGAAGCACAAGGCCGCGCTGTGATGCAGGGCCAGCCGGGGCAGAGTCAGTTTCACCTGTTTCGACCGGCCTTTACCCGGACTGACCAGCAACTAGCGACCCAAGACCTGATTCGCCGCTACCTCACGGGATTCGGTCCCGCCACGTTGACGGACTTTGTCAAATGGTCGGGCGTTAAGATTGGCAAGGCCCGGCCGGCGTGGCGTGTGGTTGAACCCGAGTTGACGCCCGTGACGGTTGCGGGCGAAACGCTGTGGCTGATGCAGGCAGTGTCGGCCCAAAAATTGCGGGAAATAACGGCAGAGGTGGCCGACCGCACGCTGATTGCGCCGCGGTTCAGTTCACTGATGACCGGCTACCAGCAAAAAGGCTGGTTAGTCGACCCGAAACTGCAGTCGAAAATGTGGACCGTGAACGGCATCCTGATGGCCCCCATTATTGTCAACGGCCAGTTGGTTGGTCATTGGAATTATCAGATTTCGGGGAAGCGAATGCGGTTTACGGTCAAACGTTGGGGTGACTTTGATCAGCCAGTTGTGGAGAGATTCTTCCAGCGTATCGCCGAGTTCTGCCAGTTAACGTACGATGGCATTTCATTTACTGACTAGGCGCAAATGGTTTTGGTGGTGTCTCCGGACTAGTGAAGATACCCGGAGCATGGTCCTGGTCGTTCCCGGCGGCGGACTCAAGGTGCCCCTGCTATGGGGTCGGTTCCAGCCTGAGGGGCGGTCTGGAACCTCGACTTTGAGCCGAAAGGCGGTCTCAAAGATCGTCCCGCGGACTAGGTTGGGCAAAAACCCCAACCAAGACCGCCGACACAGCTGGGCACCTTGGTCCGCCTCTGGTCACTGACACTGATTATGTCGGCTAACTTTCAGTATCCGACGTCTGACGTGGTTGGGTCCTAATCGTCTTTGGGGCGTAAGGTTATATTAGCGTGGGTGCACACATTTAAATAGAATAAATAACGCGGTCGTTTCCATTTTTATGGGAACGACTTTTTAATAAGGATATTTTTATGGCGAATCGCCCCTTTTGAAGTGACGGGAATTCTGTATTGACGGGCTAAGCCAAAGTGAGCCGCAGGGTGGGGGAAAATAAGCCTAGCCGTGGGAGTTCCCTTAGCGGCTTGGCCGCTTAGGAAACTGATATCTTTGAGACGCGTTTCTCAGCGGCTCAAAGTAAGTCTGGAGACCGCTTTTTGGCTCCAGGCGTTCGCCCACCGCGGACCGGTCTTATTTTCCCCCACCCGGAGGCACGACTAAAGCGCTTACATTTAAACGATAAATTGCAGTATACTGGACGCAAAGGAGTGATGTGTCATGGGTAAGCTAGAGAACAAGGTAGCCGTTGTCACGGGTGGCTCGTCCGGAATCGGACTGGCAACCATTCAAAAGTTTACGGCGGAGGGTGCGACGGCGGTGTCCGCTGACGTGACGGCTCCTGCCGATGAGGGCGTGGCGTTTATCAAGACGGACGTCACGGACGAGCAGTCTCTACAAGCCATGGTCGATCAGGTGGTCAGCCAGTACGGTCATCTAGACATTCTGGTGGCCAATGCCGGGGTTGCCGAGCAGAAGGCCGGTGTGGCCGACATTGATATGGCCAATTGGAACAAAGTTATCGCGATTGATTTGACCGGGGTCGTCTTGACTAACAAGGTCGCCGTTGCTCAGATGGTGAAGCAGGGGAGTGGGAGCGTCGTCAACATGAGCTCGATTCTCGGGGTCGTGGGCGCTGCAAAATCCCAGGCCTACTCCGCGGCTAAGGCTGGTGTGGCCAACTATACCAAATCCCAGGCAGTCACCTATGCGCAACAGGGAATCCGGTTCAATTCGGTGGCACCGGGCTACGTGGCAACACCACTCCTGAAGACGTTGCCGCCAGAGGTGACTGGCCCGATGGTGGGTAAGATGCCAATCGGTCGGTTAGCCGAACCGGCAGAAATTGCCAACGTCATTGCCTTTATCGCCAGTGACGAGGCCTCATTTGTGACCGGCGCCACGATTAACGTCGATGGCGGGTACACCGCTTTATAAAAGAGTAAATTAAAACCGTTTCACCCGTGTCCCTTAGGGGATAACGGGTGAAACGGCTTTTTGATTAATCGTCAAAATCTTCTAAGGCTAAACTCTTTTCCGTCCATTCCTCTTCGGTGGCGTCGAGGTCGGTGGTGACCGCAGTCAATTGGGCCTGCAGGTCAGCCAGCTTCTCGGCATCATTGAAGTTGTCCGGCGAGCTCATGTCCGTTTCGATAGCCGTTTTCTGCTGTTCGAGGTCACCGAGCTTGGCTTCCAGCGCGTCGACCTGGCGGCTTAATTTCCGCTTGGCCTTCTGCTGCTCCTTTTGTTGCTGGTAGTCGACCTGCGTTTGCTTGGGGGCGGTCACGGTTGGGTGGGCTTCCTCAGCTTCGGCGGCTTCCTTGGCGGCGTAGGCATCCTGTTCTGCCTTTTTCTCCATGTAATAATCATAGTTACCCAGATAGCGGGTCGTGCCGGTTGGGGCCAATTCAACGACTTGCGTGGCAACCTGGTTGATGAAGTACCGGTCATGGGAAACGAAAAGGATGGTGCCGTCGAATTCATTCAGGGCATTTTCCAAGACCTCACGGCTGTCAATGTCCAAATGGTTCGTTGGTTCGTCCAGCATCAGAAAGTTATCGTGCCGTAACGCCAGCTTGGTCAGCAGGAGCCGCGCCCGCTCACCCCCGCTGAGACTGTGAACGCTCTTGTCGACGTCGCTCCCGGTAAACAGGAAGCTGCCAAGGATGGAGCGAATATCGCCTTCGGGGGTCGTGGGATGGTCGTCCCACAGTTCGTGCAAGACGGTCTTCTTTTCGTGCAACGTGGCTTGGTCTTGGTCGTAGTACCCGGTATCCACGCCGGTGCCAAAGATGATTTGGCCCTGAATGGCGGGAATGCGACCCAGGATCGTTTTCAACAAGGTGGATTTTCCGATACCGTTGGGGCCGACGATGGCGACGGCTTGATGTTTCTTGATATCGAGGGTGACCGGGGCGCAGAGAATCTGTTGGTCGTATCCAACGGCGCCATTGACCACGTCCAACACGACGTTCCCGCTTTGACGGTGCGGAGTGAAAGTGAAGCGAGCGACCTTTTCATCGCCCTCAGGTTTCTCCATACGATCCATCTTGTCCAGCTGTTTCCGCCGGGCCTGGGCCCGTTTCGTCGTCGAAGCCCGGACGATGTTTTTATTCACAAAGTCCTCGAGCTTACCGATTTCAGACTGCTGCTTGTCGTATTCTTTCCATTCGCGCCGCAACCGTTCGGCTTTAGCGGAAATGTAGTGGGAATAGTTGCCGGGATAATGGACCAGGCCGCCGTGCGCCATGTCGTAGACGTCGTTGACCACGTGATCCAGGAAGTACCGGTCATGGGAAACGACAAGAATGGCGCCAGAGTAACCTTGGAGGTAGCCTTCGAGCCAGGTTAACGTTTCAACGTCCAAATGGTTCGTGGGTTCGTCCAAAATCAGTAAGTCAGGCCGTTCCAGCAGGAGTTTGGCCAGGGCCAATTGGGTTCGTTGACCACCCGAGAGTTCATTGATGGGCTTATCGTAATATTCTTCGCCAAATTCAAACCCGTGCAGCATGCCACGAATCTCAGCCTGGTAACCATAGCCGTTGTGGTCGCTAAAATCTTGTTGGAGCTGATCATAGGTCGCACTGATTTGGGCAAACTGTTCCTCGTCGGCAATAATGGCGGGGTCACTCATTTGCGTTTCAAGTTCGTGAATCCGTTTTTCTGTCGCCCGGACCTCGGCGAAGACGTCCAGCATTTCGTTCCAGACCGTTTTAGATGAGGCTAAGCCAGCGTTTTGTGCTTGATAACCCAGGGTAAGTCCCCGTTTCGTAGTAATTTGACCGACATCCGGGGTGGTTTCGCCGGCAATCATTTTGAGTAGGGTAGACTTCCCGGCACCGTTGCGGCCAACTAGGGCGACGCGGCCGTGTTCGGGGACATCCAGACTGACATTTTCAAACAGGACGGTGGCGCCGAATCGGCGGGTAACCTGTTGCACTTGTAAAAGTATCACGGTGAACCGACCTCCTTATATTTTTTAGTTTAATTCATGTTGGTAGTTAATTAGTTGCTCATTGGTCAGCTGAGTCTGGCGCCACGAAAAGCAAGTGTTGCCGCGGCTCTCGATTATTTTCACCACCCACAATCAGGGGGATGACGCGACCAATGCAGATACGTCTATTTTAGCATATTCTGGGATTAGACCGAAATTAGTAAAGAATTGTGAAAAATATTTGCAAATTCTTTCACAAGGCCGGTGGTTATGCTATAATTTGTAAGAAAGTCAATTTCACAATCATAATGCCATTTAGAGAAAGTGTTATCGCCAATTGGTGGTAACTCGTAATATTGATTAGGAGGTCTCGTTTTTTGACTGAACAAAAGATTCCCCGCGCTACAGCAAAGCGGTTACCCATTTACTATCGTTACTTAAACATTTTGTTAGATGCAGACAAAACGCGTGTTTCTTCGACAGAATTGTCAGAAGCCGTTAAGGTTGACTCTGCTACCATTCGTCGTGACTTCTCGTACTTCGGTGCCCTCGGTAAGCGGGGATACGGTTACGATGTTGAGAGCTTAATTAAGTTCTTTAAGAAAATTTTGAACCAAGACCGACTGACGAACGTCGCCTTAATTGGGGTTGGGAACTTGGGCCATGCGCTCTTGAATTTCAACTTCCATCAGGACGGAAACGTGCGGATCAGTGCCGCCTTTGACGTGAACGCAGATATTGCCAACACGATTCAAAGTGGCGTGCCAATCTACCCAATGTCAGACCTGCGGACACAGTTGGAAGAACAACAGATTCAAGTGGCCATCTTGACGGTCCCAGCTGATGTTGCCCAATCCGTGACGGATGATGCCGTTGCCGGCGGGGTGAAGGGAATCTTGAACTTCACGCCACTGCGGGTCACGGTGCCTAAGGATGTCCGCGTACAAAACGTGGATTTGACCAACGAACTGCAAACGTTGATCTACTTCTTGGAACACTACAACAAAGAATAATCAGGGAGTCGCAACCTATTCGTAGGTTGCGACTTTTTTGTTGGCATTGTGAAAGCTCTTGGCTAAATTTGTCGAAATTTGCGGAAAAAGCCTTCACATTGACGACTTTGTGATTGTGTATTTAAAAACAACCGCGTTAACTGTGTCGATGACCGGCTGATTGGTGGCTTAGTTATTAAGCCGCTCCCGGGGCATCCTCGCCTGCTAGTGTAAAAATCGGTACTTAGGTAGTAGTCACGCGAAACCTGTAGACTTGCCAAGCAAAGGTGGTAGCGGGACCTGTTAAATTAATAGCAATTTGTCAGGAATTCGCTATTATATGGGACAACGAGTCGGGCCAGTAATGATGAAGTCACCTTGAATTAGGCAGCGCCAAGTTAGGCCGAATGCCTCCCACTGGCGCCAGATGGGCAGCTATGACGCCTCGGCAGAATTTCACGCGTCTGGATGCGCTGCCAACGAGAAGCTACCGGCCTTTGACCATGAATAAATTCATACAATGTGCGGTCATCCTTAGGCCCACAAGGCATCAGTGGACTGACCAATTAGCACTCGAGAAATTGTTTGCCAAATTCCTTGATTTTTACGAGGAAAAACCATATATTAGATATTGTGATTAGCACTTATGTTAGTCAAGTGCTAACAGTGCTAAAAAGTAAGTTTATTGGAGGGATTCAAGTGTTAAAACCATTAGGAGACCGCGTCATTTTGGATCAACCACAAGAAGAAGAAACTACGGTTGGTGGCATTGTTTTAGCAAGTAATGCTCAGGAAAAGCCTTCAACGGCCAATGTCGTTGCTGTCAGCGATGGCCGTGTGTTAGACAATGGCGATAAGGTAGCCCCAGCTGTTAAGGTTGGCGACAAGGTATTGTTTGATAAGTATGCCGGTACGGAAGTTAAGTACGAAGACAAGACTTACCTTGTTTTACACGAAAAGGATTTAGTCGCTGTCGTCGACTAATTGCTTTCCCACTAATACGTGCAACTATTTAAAAAATTTAGTATGAGGTGAATGTAAAAAATGGCTAAAGAATTAAAGTTCTCTGAAGATGCGCGCAGCAAGATGCTTGCTGGTGTTGATAAGTTAGCTGATACGGTCAAGACCACCTTAGGGCCTAAGGGTCGTAACGTCGTTTTGGAACAAAGCTACGGCAACCCAACCATCACGAATGATGGTGTCACGATTGCTAAGGCAATTGAATTAGACGATCACTTTGAAAACATGGGTGCGAAGTTAGTTTCCGAAGTTGCTTCCAAGACCAACGATATCGCTGGTGATGGGACCACGACGGCCACTGTCTTAACGCAAGCCATCGTTAACGAAGGGATGAAGAACGTCACTGCCGGTGCCAACCCAGTTGGTATCCGTCGCGGAATCGAAAAGGCTACTGACGCCGCTGTGGACGCTTTACACAAGATGTCCATCGACGTGAAGACCAAGGACGATATCGCCCAAATCGCTTCCATTTCATCTGCCAGCAAGGAAACGGGTAAGTTGATTGCTGACGCCATGGAAAAGGTTGGTAACGACGGGGTCATCACTATTGAAGAATCCCGTGGGGTTGATACCAGCTTGGACGTTGTTGAAGGGATGCAATTCGATCGTGGGTACATGTCACAATACATGGTTACCGACAACGATAAGATGGAAGCAAACCTCGACAATCCTTACATCTTGATTACTGACAAGAAGATTGCCAACATTCAAGACATCTTGCCATTGTTACAATCCGTCGTTGAACAAAGCCGTTCACTCTTGATCATCGCTGATGACATCACCGGTGAAGCTTTGCCAACCTTGGTATTGAACAAGATGCGTGGGACCTTCAACGTGGTTGCTGTTAAGGCACCTGGTTTTGGTGACCGTCGTAAGGCCCAATTAGCTGATATCGCGACCTTAACTGGTGGGACTGTGATTACCGATGACTTAGGCCTGAACTTGAAGGACACGACCATCGATCAATTAGGTCAAGCCCAAAAGGTTAACGTGACGAAGGATGACACCACCATCGTTGAAGGTGCTGGTGCTAAGGACCAAATCGCTGCTCGGGTTGCTGAAATCAAGGGTCAGATCGACGATACGACTTCTGACTTTGACCGCGACAAGCTGAAGGAACGTTTGGCTAAGTTATCCGGTGGGGTTGCCGTCGTTCGTGTCGGTGCCGCTACGGAAACTGAATTGAAAGAACGTAAGTACCGGATCGAAGATGCCTTGAACGCTACCCGTGCGGCCGTTGAAGAAGGTTTCGTTGCTGGTGGTGGGACTGCCTTGATCAACGTCATCAAGGACGTTGCTAAGGTTGAAGCCGAAGGCGACGAACAGACCGGTGTGAACATTGTACTGCGTGCCTTGGAAGAACCCGTTCGTCAAATCGCGCAAAACGCTGGGGTCGAAGGCTCTGTCGTTGTTGAACATTTGAAGAGCGAAAAGCCTGGTGTTGGTTACAACGCTGCTGACAACACTTACGAAGACATGGTTAAGGCCGGTATCACTGACCCTACCAAGGTTACCCGTTCTGCTCTGCAAAACGCTGCCTCTGTCTCAGCTCTGTTGTTGACGACTGAAGCCGTTGTTGCTGAAAAGCCAGAAGACAATCCAGCACCAGCTGCACCAGCTGCTAACCCAGGAATGGGCGGCATGATGTAAGCGACTGCTTCATTAAAATGATTATCACAAAAACGAGAAGATTGCGATCTTCTCGTTTTTTTCTGCGCAAATGCCGGTTTGTTAGGGTGATTTGACCCAAATTTCAGGGGAAAAAGAGTCGGTATATCAGGGATTAGGGGGTAGCAACAAAACAAAGTAAAAAGAAAGTCTTTATTTCTCTGAGCCTTTGCCGGATAATGGATAAGTTCGTTGAGAAATTCTGGTGTTGCTAACTGCTAGAATTGTGGTAATGTGGAGCTAGTTGTAGTAGACTTACCACACATTCGGATTCAATCTGAAAAGCACTTATTAACGGGCATAGACCCGTTTTCATTATTTATGGAGATAAGGAGTAAATAGTCATGTGGCGTTATTTAAAGCGGGTTTTAATTGGTAAACCCCTCAAGACCATGGACGAAGGCGGTCAGGCGTTAACCAAGTTTAAAGCGTTAGCCTTACTCTCGTCTGATGCGTTATCTTCCGTGGCTTATGGTACTGAGCAAATTACGACAGTTCTGATTACCTTATCAGCAGCCGCTTTGATGTATCAATTGTGGGTTGCTGCCCTGGTCTTAGTTCTGTTATTTGCGATCACGCTTTCTTACCAGCAGATCATTCACGCGTATCCTTCCGGGGGTGGCGCGTACGTGGTTGCTAGCACCAACTGGGGCCAATCGGCCGGGTTAGTCGCTGGGGGTTCCTTGCTGGTTGATTATATGCTGACCGTGGCGGTTTCAACGACTTCTGGGACCGAGGCGATTACCTCGGCGATTCCAGCGCTGTATCCGTATTCCGTATTGGTATCAGTCTTAATCGTTATTGGGATTATGCTTTTGAACTTACGGGGCATGAAGGAGTCGGCGGCCTTTCTGACGATTCCGGTCTACCTGTTCATTGGGATGATCATCGTGATGATTGGTGTTGGCTTCTACAACATCATGAGTGGAAATATCACGTATCACGCTGCGGCAACCCCATTTGGCGATCCCGTAAAGGGTATGACGCTGTTGCTGTTCCTGCGGGCGTTCTCGTCCGGGTCATCTTCATTGACGGGGGTCGAAGCCATTAGTAACGCGGTGCCAAACTTCAAGGAGCCGAAACGGCATAATGCAGCGGCAACGTTGGCCATTATGGCGGGTATCCTGGCCATCTTCTTCGCTGGGATTACGTTCCTGAGTTACTACATGGGGATTCGGCCACAGAGCAGCCAGACCGTGCTGTCTCAAATTGGGACGGCGGTCTTCGGTCACGGTGTGCTGTATTATATTTTCCAACTGTCAACGGCCATGATTTTAGCCGTGGCTGCGAACACTGGGTTCTCGGCCTTTCCAATCTTGGCCTACAACTTAGCCAAGGATAAATTCCTGCCACACGCGTACCTCGACCGGGGGGACCGATTAGGGTATTCCAACGGGATTATCTCGTTAGCCGTTGGGGCCATTGTCCTGATCCTGATTTTCCATGGTCAAACGACGCTGCTGATTCCCCTCTATGCAATTGGGGTTTTCGTGCCATTTGTCCTGTCACAGTCTGGGATGATCATTCACTGGTTCAGAACACGTGAAGGCTGGTGGGTTGGTAAGGCGCTGATTAACTTGTTAGGGGCCTTAATCTCACTGGGACTGGTCACCGTCTTACTGCTGCTGCGTTTTGGCAATGTTTGGCCATACCTGATCATTATGCCATTGATTCTGTTACTGTTTTATCGGATTAATGGTCATTACCATAACGTCGCGAAACAGTTGCGAGTTGCGGAAAAGGAACGGGCTGACATCCACGAGTATGACGGGGCAACCGTTATCGTGCTGGTCAGCAACATTACCCGGGTGACGTCCGGCGCCATCAACTACGCGCGGTCCATTGGGGACTACGTGATTGCGATGCACGTGTCCTTCGATGAAAATCCAGAGAAGGAACACAAGACGGCTCAGGAGTTCAAAGAGGAGTTCCCAGATATCCGGTTCGTGGATATCCATTCGTCTTACCGCTCCATTGCCACGCCAACGTTGCGGTTCTGTGACGTGATTGCCAAACGGGCGGCTGAACGGAACTTTACGACCACGGTCCTGGTACCGCAGTTCGTTCCGCGGCACCCGTGGCAAAATGTTCTGCATAACCAAACGGCGTTACGCTTACGGACTATCCTGAACTCACGGGAAAATATCATCGTTTCAACTTATAACTATCACTTAAAAGAGTAGTTTCACCAGAAAAGGCGTTCCTTAAGCAGCCGTTTACACGGTTGTCGGGGGAGCGCCTTTTGTGCGCAATTTAGAACAGGTGAACGATTTTCCAACTAATCAATTTGGCGGTAGGATCATCCATGAGCCGGGACGTCAGTTAGTAGGCAATTTAGGACTACTGAATTTCAGTGATATTCGGCACTATTAGAGACTTTAGCCGTTCATGGGTAAGTTTACCAACTCACCAGTAAAGTCGTGGAGAATGATATCTAGACGGGCAAATTGCGGGTTGTGTGAAGCAGTTCATGTTAGCGGACGCTTTTTAACAAAACTTGCTAACGAGGTGGGGAAGTAAGAGTAGCTAAAAGAGTTGCTCTTGGCTGCTCAACAGACGACGTGGCGGTTGAGCTTGCGTTTGGGCCCGGGTTCAAGGTCTTGGGCCAAACGGGCTAAGCGAACACATCAAGCAACGCACAATCAAGAGCCGGAGGAAGCCAGGACGGAGACGGCTGTGTCGATTCTGTTAGTCGGCGTTCTTGGGCCGGCTTACAGAATGGGACAATCTTTGAGACCTGCATGAGCTTAGCAGGGCTCAAAGTTGAGGTGGGAGCCCGCACCCCAGGCGGAAACCGGCCCCACAGCAGGCGTAGTCCTGGAAGCCGCAGGCGGCCAATTGCAAGTGATTGACGGGTTTGACCTAAGTCCCTTGACCCAAAACCAAACCTAAGACAAAAGAGCGCAAAAAAACACCGAACCCAAGTGGATTCGGTGTTTATAGCAAGCTAGTTTAAGTTAGCTTAGATTAAGCCCATCATAGAAGCAAATGGTGGAACAACGATATCAACAACGATAGAGATAACAACAACGGCGATGGATGCCATAGACCCTTGGATAGAACCAAGTTGTAAGGCCTTAGCAGAGCCAACCGTGTGTCCGGCAGTACCTAAACCAAGTCCGGCACCAATTGGGTCGCTGTTAACATGGAAGAACTTAACGAGCCAGTCACCCAAGGCGTAAATGATAACGGCGTTGAGGATGCAGGCCATGGCAGTAACGGCAGTGTTACCACCGATAGCACCGGCAATAGGCATCGCGATGGCGGTCGTGGCAGCTTGTGGCATCATTGAAGCAATACCAACGTTGTCCAAACCGATAAGCTTTGATACGTAGTAGATAACGAACAAGGAAATAACTAACCCAACGATCAGGGAAAGCACGATTTCCAACCAGAACTTCTTAACAACGTCATTCCGACGGTACAGAGGAATAGCGAAGGCGATAGTAGCTGGGTTCAAGAACCAGAAGATAATGTTACCACCTGGTAAGTAGGCTGACTTGTAGAAAGTAGCCGTGTCCGTTCCGAATGCCTTAGCAAACAGGAACAGAATGAAGATCCCTAAGACCATCCCAACGAACAGAGGTTGGAATAAGAAGAAACCTTTACCGATCTTGAATAACCATTGACCGAATAAGTAAACAACTAATGATAGAAAAATACCAAATAAAGCGTTACCGGCAGAAGCACCAGCGGCGTTAGTTCCTAACGCGTCACCGAGCCATTTGCCCCAAGCTGCCATATGGGCAGTTGCAGTTAAAGTCATCATAAATTTTCATCCTTTTCTAGTGAAAGTAGTAGCAGTCGACGAATTTATTCTTCGACGTTAACGTCACGATGGAAGACGTTCTTCCGAAGCCAGATGAATCCGGCGGTCGTGTAAGCCACAACAACCAGCAGGACAATCGTTGCAATTAAGATAACGACAACCAGTTGAACCCCTTGTGCCTTTAAGATGTCCAGGCTAGCAGCCAATTGGATACCTGAAGGAACGAACAAGAAGGCAATCAAACTGATCATGAAGTCCCCAAATTTTTCAACGTTACGTAACTTAACGATGTGGGAAGCCAATAAGATGTAAAGGATTACCAAACCGATAACAGGCGTTGGAACTGGGAACGTTGCTGGGAACAGTGGGGAAATTAGGCTGGAAACAAACAGGATAGCGGCGAAGATCCCCATTTGAATTAAGATGGGTGAAGCTTGTTCTTCTTTAGCCGTTTCTGTCTTTGTTGCTTTATCATTAGCAGCCAATAGAAAAATCTCCTTTCAAAATACAAACCAAAGTGACGGACGACTGGAAAGGTTTCACAAGGAAATAGGATAAATAGCTTGGACACAAATGAAATGTGAAACCTTTCTCAATGACACAAACCTATTATATGGCTTTTGCCTGATTTGCACAAGAAAAATCTGTGAATTTTAGGCTTTCGTCTGTACACTTGTGCACGAAATCGCCCAAGTGGATAGAAAGGAAACGCTTACACAAACTTTATGAATTAATTTTTAATTCACAAACCCGGAGTGGGGTACTTTGTGAATTGTGTTAGTTGGCTGAACAAAGCTTATTTTTCTCTGATGAGTCTGAAAAGGCGGTTGTGTTTAATTTCATAGATTTGTATAATTAGCAAAAGAGTTGAATGAAAGAAAGAGGACACTTTAATGAAATTTGAGATTATTGTTAGCTTATTTGCTACCATGATTATCTCCGCGGTCCTAACCCCGTTTGTACGCCGCTTTGCGTTTCAAATTGGTGCGGTGGATAAACCGAATCAACGCCGGGTCAACAAAGTTCCCATGCCGACCCTGGGTGGCCTAGCCATCTTCATTGCGTTTACATTTTCAACCATGTTTTTGTTACGTGACCAAATGCCAACGCAGCAGCTGTGGGGGTTGTTCGGTGGTGAATGTATTATTGTTGCTGAGGGCATGATCGATGATGTCTTCGAGCTTTCCCCCAAGCAAAAGATTTTAGGACAACTGCTGGCGGCCCTAGAAGTTTATTTCGTGGCCGGCGTGCGGATGCGTTACCTGACCTTACCCTTCGTGGGCGTCTGGCACTTTGGCTGGTTAGCCCTGCCAATCACGTTGCTGTGGATTGTGGCCATCGTGAATGCCATCAACCTGATCGATGGGCTGGATGGATTGGCGACCGGGGTCTCAATCATTGCGTTGACGACTACCGGGATTACCGGTTTGTTCTTCTTAAACGTGGCCAACACCTGGGTTGCCATCATGATTTTCGCGTTGGTGGCGGCCATGGTTGGGTTCTTACCGTATAACTTTTTCCCAGCCCGGATTTATTTAGGGGATACCGGCGCCCAGTTTATTGGGTTCATGATTGCCTGTTTCTCCCTATATGGGTTAAAGAATGTGACGTTTATTTCCGTGATCATCCCCGTGATCATTCTCGGGGTGCCCATCACGGATACCGTGTACGCCATGATTCGCCGGATCTTAAATCGGCAGCCCATTTCGCATGCGGATAAGCATCACTTGCATCACCGCTTGATGCAGTTGGGCTTAACCCACCGGCAAACGGTGCTGGTTATCTACGGAATCGCGTTGATTTTTTCCTTTATTTCCTTACTTTACCCGTTGTCCACCATCTGGGGGTCCGTCCTGCTGACGGTGGCCATCCTGATTGGACTGGAACTCTTCGTGGAGGCCATTGGCCTGGTCGGTTCGAATCGACAGCCCTTGCTGCACTGGATCAACCGTGTGGTTCAAAAACTTACGTCGAAAAATTCTGACGAGTAGGAATCAATCAGATGTTTAACCAAAAAAGGTGTGTCGCCAGAAAATTCTGACGGCACACCTTTTCGTTTACCAATGTATTAGTAGAAGAATTAATCCGTGGTGTCGCGACTGCTGGCGTTGATTTCCACTGGGACTTCGTTGTAGGCGATGTCACCCACGACAACCGTCAGTCGGTCGCTCAACAGGTTAGTGATGGCGGCCTGGGTGTCAGCGACGGCAGCCAAATCGACCGCAATCGTGACGGCGACCTGGTCCGTATAGTTGGTGGCCAGGATGCTGATGGCGTTTTCGGTGAGGTAGTGGTTGAGCCGGTCGTAGTTGGGGTAGTCGACGGTGAGGGTCAGTTCCTGTTGGCGGACCAATTTGACCACGCCAACCGCTTCGATACCGGTCGAGGTGGCGTTGCTGTAAGCGCGAATCAAGCCACCAGCGCCCAATTTGATGCCGCCAAAGTACCGGGTGACCACGGCAATCACGTTGTGCAGATGATTGCGTTGCAGGACGGTCAGAATGGGCACGCCCGCGGTTCCGGAGGGCTCGCCGTTATCGCTTTCCCGTTGGATTTCGTCGTGCTCGCCAATCAAGTAGGCCCAGCAATGGTGAGTGGCCTTTGCTTCACGAGCCGTCACGTCCGCCAAAAAGGCCTTGGCGTCATCCTCCGTGGTGACCCGGCCGAGATCGGCGATGAACCGCGATTTTTTAATTTCGAGCTCATGGTTGCCGCTCGCTTGGATGGTTAAATAATCTGTTTCCATTTTAAAAAAGCACCTTTCAAAAAAATAATCGGCCTTCTTTTACGGAGTTAACTAGTAGAGTCACCGTAAGGAGGAGTAGCCGTGCAAAATGATGAAGACTTTTTTGGCCGCCAGTTACCGTTGCGAGGAGCACCCGCAAATGGAGCGGTGGGGCAACGGGCGTTAAGAACCGTGGGTGAACGGCGGCAGTGTCAGCGCTGTGGGCAGTGGTTAGCGGTCACGGACCGGTTGGCCAACGGCGACTGGTATTGTCGCCAGTGCCTGCAGCTAGGCCGATTGACCTCGCAACATGAATTATACACTATTCCGGAGCCCAACCGGTTTGCGCGCGTCAAATCGGGGGGATTGACTTGGACAGGGCAGTTGAGTGCGCAACAAGACGTGGCGGCACAGGCTGTGTTACGGCACGTGAAAACACGAACGGACCACCTACTGTGGGCGGTCACCGGGGCGGGGAAGACGGAAATCGTCTATCCGGCGCTGGCCTGGGCATTGGCCCAAGGCTGGCGGGTCGCCTGGACCTCGCCACGAGTGGACGTGTGCTTGGAACTTGCCCCACGGTTGCGTCAGGCATTTGGCGGGGTCGCGCAGGCCTTGTTATACGGTGGTCAGGCCGACCCGTATGCTTATTGTCCGCTGACCATCTGTACCACGCATCAACTATTACGCTTCAAGGCCGCCTTTGACCTGATTGTCGTGGACGAGGTGGATGCCTTTCCACTGGCGACCAGTCCAATGCTCCAACGGGCCATTGCCAATGCCCAGAAGCCGCAGGGGTGTCATCTGTTATTGACCGCAACGCCCGGCAACGACCTGCAGCAACAGGTTCGTCGGCATCAGTTAGCGGTGACCTACGTGCCATTGCGCTATCACGGCCATTTGTTGCCACAGATTGATCTCCGGTTAGCGTGGCGGTGGCGGGAGGGACTTTTACGCAATCGCCTGCCGAGCGCGTTGATTCACCAGTTACGGGGCTATTTGGCCAAGCATCAGCGGTTCCTATTGTTTGTGCCGCACGTGGTGGATCTGCCGGTGATCAGTCAGGCCCTGCAACTGGCTGGGATTCAGGGCGGGGTGACCGTCCATGCGGCGGACCCGGACCGGCCGACCAAGGTCCAGGCGATGCGCGACGAGACGATTCCCTTCTTGATCACGACCACGATTTTGGAACGGGGGGTCACCTTTCCCAATATTGCCGTGGTGATTTTGGGCGGAGATGACCCGGTCTTTTCGACGGCCGCCCTGGTCCAGATTGCCGGACGAGTTGGCCGAAGTGCGGACTTTCCCAGTGGGCAGGTCACCTGTTACTGCCATAGTCATACCAAACGGGTGCGGTTGGCGCGGGGGATGATCGCTCACCTCAATCTCCAGGGCAGACGCCAGGGTGGGCGGCCATGAGCGCCTGTGTCTGGTGCGGCCGCCAGCTGCAAGCGACGCTGACGTTAGCCCAAATTTGGCGGTTCGCACCGATTGCGCAGGCCACCGTCTGTGACACGTGTCAACACCGGTTTGCGGCGATTACGAGTCAGCATTGTCCGGCATGCGGTCGGCAGCAAATCGATGAGACTGTTTGCCTGGATTGTCAGCGCTGGTCAGGGCGTCCACTGACCAACCATGCCGTTTACGTGTATGATGTGGCGATGAAGGCCTACATGCAGCAATATAAATTTCAGGGGGATTACGCATTGCGAGTCCTGATGCAGGCCCCACTGGCGGCGGCCCTGCAGCGGGAGACCTATGATGTGTTGGTGCCGATTCCGGTGGATCAGACAACCTGGCGGACGCGGGGGTTCAATCAGGTGACCGGCTGGCTGCGAAACCAGCCTTTCCAGCAGGCCCTGTTGGTTCGAGCAACGCACAAGGAACGGCCGCAATCGGCCAAGGCTAGGGCCGACCGGTTGCGGACACCCCAGCCATTTACCCTGGCACCCAACGCCAGTCAGATTCTCCACGGACAACGCGTTTTACTCTTAGATGATGTGTACACGACGGGGCGGACCCTGCGTCACGCCGCTGACCAAATTTATTTGGGAGGGGCGAAAGCGGTTACTAGCCTGACTTTAGCACGTTAAGGGGTAGGTAAAAATGATTAGATTAATTGTTTCTGGTAGGGCTTTCTATTATAATAAGTGTAAGCAAAGCATATTAGAAGAGTGGTCCTTCTAATGCTGAGCAAGCCAAGGAATTCTTGGCTGAAGGGAGAGAAGTTTTATGCTCACATTTAATATTCGTGGTGAAAACATCGAAGTTACTGACGCAATACGGGATTACGTTGAAAAGCGTATCAGCAAGTTGGAGAAATATTTCGACAACAACGTTGAGGCAATTGCGCATGTCAACCTGAAGGTCTACCAAAACAAGACAGCGAAGGTTGAAGTAACAATCCCACTCCCATACTTGACATTACGGGCAGAGGAAACCTCTCCGGACTTATATGCAAGTGTTGACCTGGTAACGGACAAGCTGGAACGTCAAATTCGTAAGTACAAGACCAAGGTCAACCGTAAGTCCCGGGAAAAGGGTTACAAGAATCTCGACTTCTCACCGGACACTGACAGTGAAAAACCGGCTGACAGTAACGAATTAGAAGTTGTCCGCACCAAGCGGGTTTCATTGAAGCCAATGGATAATGAAGAGGCCGTTCTGCAAATGGACATGTTAGGCCATGACTTCTTTATCTACGAAGACGCTGAAACTAATGGTATCAGCATCGTCTACCGTCGTAACGACGGTCGGTATGGCTTGATTGAGGCCGATGACCAAGATTAAGTAAATTTAGTTTCCGAAGCGCTGCGAGTTCTTGCGGCGCTTTTTTTATATAAGAGTGCGGAGCGAGCCGCTTAGGTCCTGAGCATTAGGGAGTAAAAGAGCTTCTGTCCGGCAGCGCCGGGCAGGAGTTCTTTTACTTTCTAAGCGCAGGGACCTGGCTCGTGTAGCACGTTTCAGAGGCCGCCAGAATCGGGAATGTTCCGTGTAGAACCAGTGAAACGATTTAAAGCAAGCTGAAATGAATGTCCAGTCTAGGGTCATTGCTTAGTCGGGGTTAAGCGCAGGGACCTGGCTCGCGTAACACGTTTCAGAGACTGCCAGGTCCAGGACTGTTCCTAGTCCAAGGGTCTAAAACAAAATAGAATCTAAGAACTCACCCAGAGCCTGGGACACTCCCGTTACGTTGTTAAGCGGAACTAGCTGCCTTGCGGAATAAGTTTCTGCCGGGTGAACTCGTGACACACCGTCCCAATCAATTCAACCAGCACAAATTACCAATCAGTTTGGCCGCTGAAATCACAATTTAACTTCCACGCAACGCAGACTTAACGCAGAACTGTTATACTTAAGACTCGAATCAGTGTGTCGGGGAGACCGCGATGCACGCTGGAAGTCTGTGACCCCCTTGAATATCGCAATAGATTAATTGTTAAACTAATTTTGTTAACCCTATTTTAGGTTGGTGCCAAGCCAAAGAAACCGCTTCACCAAGCCGCCAGTATGGAGATTTGTTTCATCTTGGTCCGGATAGTGGTAAAATGTAGGTTGATTTATTGTAAACAAATGGGTAACTTTAAATAGACTTACTAAATGTACTGAAGGGAATTCTCACATGGCAAATATTTTGAAACGATGGGTCGAAAGTGATCGCCGGACTTTACGACGCCTCAGTAAATTAGCGGACGAAGTTGGTGCTTACGCCGACGAGTACGCACAACTTTCAGACGATGATCTGAAGGCAAAAACGCCGGAATTTAAACAGCGTTATCAAGACGGCGAAACGTTGGACGATTTACTGCCTGAGGCTTTTGCGGCTATCCGTGAAGGTGCCAAGCGGGTTCTCGGCCTCTATCCTTTCCACGTGCAGATCATGGGGGGAATTGTGCTTCATGAAGGGAATATTTCCGAAATGAAGACTGGTGAAGGGAAAACCTTGACCGCCACAATGCCCGTCTATCTGAACGCTATTGCCGGTAAAGGGGTTCACGTTGTAACGGTTAACGAATACCTGTCTGCACGTGACGCCACTGAAATGGGTGAACTGTACACCTGGATGGGCTTAACGGTTGGGTTGAACTCAGCTGAAAAGTCACCAGAAGAAAAGCGGGAAGCCTACAACGCCGACATCACTTACTCAACCAACGGGGAAATCGGTTTCGATTACCTGCGTGATAACATGGTTGTTTACAAAGAAGATATGGTTCAACGACCATTGAACTTTGCGATTGTCGATGAAGTTGACTCCATCTTAATTGATGAAGCCCGGACGCCACTGATCATTTCTGGTCAGTCCGAAGGGACGAGTGCGCTTTACCAACGGGTTGATCGCTTTGCGAAGACCTTACATGAAAAAGACGACTTTAAGATTGACCTCGAATCCAAGACGGTTGCTTTGACCGATACTGGGATTGAAAAGGCCGAAAAGTACTTCAACTTGAAGAACTTGTATGACACCGATAACACGGCCTTGACCCACCATATGGACCAAGCCTTGCGGGCCAACTTTATCATGCTTCGTGATAAAGACTACGTGGTTCAAGACGGTGAAGTCTTAATCGTTGATTCCTTTACTGGGCGGGTTATGGACGGTCGTCGTTACTCTGACGGCCTGCACCAAGCCATTGAAGCCAAGGAAGGCGTCGAGATTCAAGAAGAAACTAAGACGATGGCCAACATCACGTACCAAAACTTGTTCCGGATGTACAAGAAGCTTTCCGGGATGACCGGTACTGCCAAGACCGAAGCCGAAGAATTCCGGGAAATTTACAACATGGAAGTTATCACCGTGCCAACCAACAAACCGGTTGTCCGGGTCGATGAACCTGACCTGTTGTACCCAACCTTGGAATCCAAGTTTGACGCCGTGGTTAAGGAAATCAAGACGTTACACGAAAAGGGTCAACCCATGTTAATCGGGACCGTTGCCGTGGAAACTTCTGAATACCTGTCCCAACGTTTGGATAGTGAAAACATCCCGCACGTGGTCTTGAACGCCAAGAACCATGCTAAGGAAGCCGATATCATTCAAAACGCTGGTCAAAAGGGTGCCGTTACCATTGCCACCAACATGGCTGGGCGGGGGACCGATATTAAATTGGGACCCGGCGTCGTTGAAATTGGTGGGTTAGCCGTTATCGGGACTGAACGTCACGAATCACGGCGGATCGATAACCAACTTCGTGGGCGTTCCGGTCGTCAAGGTGACCCTGGTATGACCCAGTTCTACCTGTCTTTGGAAGATGATTTGATGCGGCGGTTCGGTTCTGACCGGGTCAAGGCCTTCCTTGAACGGATGAATGTTGATGGCGAAGACGCTGTTATCCGTAGCCGGATGATCACCAAGCAGGTAGAATCCGCTCAAAAGCGGGTTGAAGGGAACAACTACGATTCCCGGAAGAACGTTCTGCAATATGATGACGTTATGCGTCAACAACGGGACGTTATCTACGGCGAACGGAACCAGGTCATTAACCAAGACTCCTCATTGAAGTGGGTCTTGATGCCAATGATCGAACGGACCGTTGAACGCGTGGTTAACCTGCATACGCAAGGCGACCAATCCGACTGGGATTTGGATACCTTACTGGACTTCGGGATTTCCGCAATGGTTTCACCAGATAAGATCAGCCTGGATGATTTGAAGGGCAAGACCGCTGATGAGATCAAGGCCTTCTTCATGGGCTTGGCGGAAGAGGTTTACGCTGACAAGCAAAAGCAACTCTACGACCCAGCACAAATGCTGGAATTCGAAAAGGTTGTGTTGTTACGTTGTGTTGACTCTCACTGGACCGACCACATCGACGCCATGGACCAATTACGTCAATCCATTGGATTACGGGGCTATGGTCAGTTGAACCCATTGGTTGAATACCAACAAGATGGGTTCCGGATGTTCGGCGAAATGATTTCCGACATTGACTACGACGCCACGCGCCTGTTCATGAAGTCTGAAATTAGACAAAATATTACCCGTTAAACGGGAACGAACGAGGCGGAAGCAATTCCGACCTCGTTTTATTTTTAACTTCAAAAAATGCTAAGTAGTGGCGAGGACAAGACAGTCTTAGTCACGAATAAGGTTAAGACAGAGTTATTGGCGGCACATGACTGATAAGTGTGTCATACTAGTAGCAGTCTTGGTTATGGGTTAAACTAGTGTTAGCCGCAGGGCTGGTGAAAATGAGCTCAGCCGTGGGAATTGCCTTAGCAGCTGGTCTGCTTAGACAATTGCTATCTTTGAGCCTCGGATTGTGAGGCTCAAAGTAAGTCTGGAGACCGCTCTTTGGCTCCAGACGGGCGCCCACAGCGTCACGGCTCATTTTTCACCAGCCCGGAGGCGACAACATTTAACCTGAAACAAATAGAATAACTAAAAAGGAGCCAACCAACATGGAATTAAGCGATGCAAAACGTGAAATTACCGCCATGCGTGAACAACTAACCGGCTTTAGGGGGTCGCTTTGACTTTGATGCCTTGAACGAAAGCATCAGTGTTAACGAAGGCCAGATGGCCCAACCGGATTTTTGGGATAATGCCCAAACCGCGCAAAAATTAATTGACGAAACCAATGAAATGAAGAAAAAGGTCGAGGAATACCAAAACCTTTCCGACCAAGTCGATGACCTCGAGGTTGCCCTGGAGTTATTACAGGAAGAACCCGATGCCGACATGCAGGCGGAGTTTGAGGCGGACTTTGCCAAGGCTAAGCAAGCACTACAGCAGTACAGCCTGAACATGTTGCTCAACCAGAAGTATGACCGCAACAATGCGATTTTAGAAATCCATCCCGGGGCTGGGGGCACTGAATCCCAGGACTGGGGGGACATGTTGATGCGGATGTACACGCGCTGGGCCGAGCAGCATGATTTTAAGGTCACCATTTTGGATTATCAACCAGGGGATGTTGCAGGCTTAAGCAGCGCAACGTTACTGATTGCCGGGCACAATGCGTATGGCTATCTCCGGTCCGAGAAGGGCGTGCACCGGCTAGTTCGGATTTCCCCATTCGATTCGGCTGGGCGGCGGCACACGTCGTTTGCTTCCGTGGATGTTTTACCAGAACTGGATGACTCGGTCGACGTTGAAATTAATCCGGCTGACTTGAAGGTGGATGTTTACCGGGCGTCGGGTGCTGGGGGCCAACACGTTAACAAGACGTCTTCGGCCGTACGAATCACCCACTTGCCAACCGGTATCGTGACGCAGAGTCAGGCGCAACGGTCACAACTGCAAAACCGGCAGACGGCTTTGGGGATGTTGCGGGCCAAGTTGTATGAACGCGAAGAACAGAAGAAGGCCGAGGAAAAGGCCAAGCTTGAGGGTGACCAGATGGACATTGGCTGGGGCTCTCAAATTCGGTCATACGTGTTCCATCCGTACACGATGGTCAAGGATCACCGGACGGACTATGAAACGGGGAACGGCCAGGCTGTCATGGATGGTGACCTGGATCCGTTCATCGACGCCTATCTGCAATGGCAACTGAGCCAGAAGAATCCAGACTAAGCGGTCGGTCAGCGTGCTTAAACGTTAGTGAAACTAACAATCACCGTCTGGTAACCGCTACGGCAAGTGACCTGATGAAACTGCCAGCGGGCATGGACGGGTCGTTGACTGATTCACAAAAATAATGATTGCGCGGGTAACACGAATGTCGTGTTGCCCGTTTTTGTTTCATGCTATACTGAGGACAGCTATTTTTTCAGGAAAGGTGTCGATTTCATGCGGACATTTATTGCTTGCGGCAGTTATTTGCTGCAGCCGCTAGTTTGGCTGGCCGTTCTGCGGGTCTGGCTGGCTAGTCGCGCGCGGATCAAGTCCGAGCGTCATGACTTTGGGAGCGCCGTTTACGGCGATCACTTTGAGTTGCGTCACTTGTTGACGCAGGGGATTTTACTGGGGTTAGGGCTCTCCCTGGTTAACTTCTTGATTGGGTTCAGTCTACCCATTATGTGGATTATTGTTTATGAAGTGTTGGCGTTTATCACGTTGATCATTTTGCCAACCACTGTTTTACCACTGACCCTAATTGTGGTGAGCACGTTAATCACCTGGTGGGGCAGTAATTACATACCGATCAAGCCCGATTTATCGGCTGCCGGTCTCAGCTTTGGTCCTGTAGCGGGAGCCAACTATCTGTGGCTCGCCGTCATGTTCTTCCTTTTGCTGGGCCACTGGGTTGCCCATTATGGTGGCCGATTCACAAGTCCTAAGATTTATGCGAAACAACGGGGGAAGCGCATCGCTGGCTACCCCTGGCGTGAATTGCTCGTCATCCCCATGGTGACGCTGGTTCCTGGGGACTGGTTTACCAGTCAGTGGGCCTTTTGGCCGGTCTTTCACATTCAAGGACAGAGTTTTGCAATTTTAGTTTTGCCATTATTGCTAGGCCTACGTTTTACCATCTTTCGGCAGGCCCCGCAGCTGGTCTACCGCCGTCTAGCGAAGCAATTCGTGTGGTTAGGTGTGGCCGCCGCGGCTTTTGTGGGTTGGACAACGTTTCGGCCACAAGATTCGCCATTCCTATTAATCGTCCTGTTAGTTGGTTATGCTGTTATCCTATGGCGGGCTAAACGCTATGACGAACACCAACAATTCTGGTATTCTCAGGTGGACGACGGCGTCCGGGTACTGGCTATCCGGCCACGAACACCAGCCGTGAAAATGGATCTGGCTGCTGGCGATATTATTTTGGAATGCAACCATCGTCCCATCAATAGTGAAACGAGTTTTTATGAGGCGCTGCTGGCCAATCCTGCGTACTGTCACTTACGCGTGCGGGACATGAATGGCGAGTTGAAGATGACCGAAACGGCCATTTATTCCGGCGCACCGCACGAAATTGGGATCGTTTTATTCAGAGATCAGGAGGGGTAACCTATGAGTCGAGTCCTAGTCGTCGATGATGAACCCGCCATTGTGACGCTGTTGCAGTACAACTTGGAACAAGCAGATTTTCAAGTGGTCACAGCAATTGATGGCGAACAGGCGTTGAATTTAGCCCTACACGAAAAATTTGATGTGATTTTACTGGATTTAATGTTGCCTAAATTGGATGGTGTTGAGGTGACCAAACGCCTCCGCCAAGAGAAGATTCAGACACCCATCATTATGGTGACGGCCAAGACAGGTGAATTTGATACGGTCTTTGGCTTGGAATTAGGGGCGGATGATTATATCACCAAACCGTTTAGTCCCCGGGAGGTCATTGCGCGGATGAAGGCTGTCATGCGGCGATACCATGAGGATGAACCGCAGGAAAAGGCGCCTAGCAAGGCAGCCCACCGGCTACAGGTCGGGGACCTGACCATTGATCAAGATAAGTTTCAGGTGAAGCGGGGCGACCAGCCGATTGAGCTGACCCCTAAGGAATTTGAACTGCTCCTGTTCTTTGCCAAGCGTCCCGGCAAGGTCTGGAGTCGTGAGCAATTACTGGAAGGCGTCTGGGGGTTTGATTATAGTGGGCAGACGCGGATGGTCGACATCCACGTATCCCATCTGCGAGAAAAAATTGAGCGGGACCCTAAGCATCCGACGCTGTTGAAGACGGTTCGGGGCTTTGGGTATACTTTTGAGGTCCAGCCATGATCCGGCAATTGCTGGTGGTCTTTCTCGGCTTGGGTGCGGCCAATACGTTACTGGTGAGCGTGGTGCGCGCCCCTCATTTTGCGTTAGCCACGTTGGTAGCCTGGTCGTTGGCCTTGCTGGAAACGGTGGTCGCTGGCTACCTATACCACTGGGCTGAACAGCGAATTACGATTCTGACGAAGAAGGTCGAGGGTATCCGTCATGAGGAGGCCCCGGCCCACGTGTTATTATCGCCGCACGACCCATTTTATCAGCTGGCCTTACAGATTAACTATCTGCAAACGCAGCAACGTAAGGCCCGGCGGCAGATGGCGGGACAAAACCAAGAGTTTGCCACCCTGCTGGACTACCTGCCCATCGGCGTGATGGTGATTGACCGCTATCGCAAGGTCGAGCTGGCCAATCCCGCGATGGAACAGTTTCTCCAGCACCGCATCTCACCGCGGCGGCATCCCTTCACCCAAGATATTCGGCAGTTTGAGTTGGCCAGTCTGATTAACTCGGCGTTGAGTGACCGCGAGACCCAGCATCGGACTTTGAAGTTGCCAGGCGTGGTTAACGAGCGGACCGTAGATGCCCGGGCCATTTATACGGCGACGTCGCAGGACTATTTTCAAGTGTTGGTCCTGCTGTACGATGTGACCGAGGTGTATGCGGTTGAGCAGATGCAGATGGACTTTGTGTCCAACGCGTCCCATGAGCTGAAGACACCGGTCACGGCTATCTCAGGCTTTGCTAAAACGCTGTTAGCGGGAGCCAAGGATGATCCGGAAAAATCGGTTGAGTTCTTAAAAATTATTGACCAACAGAGCGAACGCTTGGTGGAATTAATCAATGATGTTTTAACCATTTCGCACATCGAATCGGGTAATGCCGTTGAGGTGACCGAGGTCCCCGTGGGGCAGATGATTGCGAGTCAGGTGGCATTGTTAACGCCCTTGGCGGCAGTTAATGCGGTGACGCTGATCAATCAGGTACCGACAGACTTAATGGCCGTCACCGACCAGCGTAAGTTTGATCAGGTGCTGAAAAATGTGTTGAGCAACGCTATTAAATACAATCGGCCGCAGGGGTCTGTGACGCTCTCGACCCGAATCTTAGGGCACTCGTGGGCGTTGACGATTGCGGATACCGGGATTGGAATTGCCCCGCAGGACCAGCTCCGGGTTTTCGAGCGCTTCTACCGGGCCGACGTGTCCCATTCCAATCAGTTGGTCAGTGGGAGTGGCCTCGGTCTCGCCATTGTCCGGGAGCTGGTCGAATCGCTGAACGGCAAGATTGATTTACAAAGCACGCCAGACGTCGGGACTAAGGTGACATTGACGTTCCCGTTGGCTGAAAAAGAATAGACGAATGACGTGGGTGCCTGGAATTAATTTTCCGGACACCTTTTTTGTGCAGGGCGGGTGGGCTCGCGGGTGGCTGTGACTTGATTGGCGAAAGAGTCAGTGGGGATGGCGTACCCCCGCGGCCGCCGCCTAATGGGCTAGTTGTGGGGCGTGACCGCTTAGCCAAAAAAATTACCCATAACGGGATATATTTACATAACCTTTACAATACGTCTACACGACATTTACATTCGTTAGGTATACTTGCTTTTGAAATGGTCGGGCCGCAAAGCCTAGCCGATTAGGAGGTTAACGGTATGTCTAAGAAGCGCTGGGTGCAGGGCCTGGTCTTGGTCGTTCTGGTTGCGTTAGGGATTTATGCTTACCAAACGCGTCAGGTCAGCCATGCGGGTGAATCCATCACCGCGGTCGGGTCAACGGCCCTTCAACCCTTAGTAGAAGCAGCAGGCGAGCAGTATACGGGCGAACACCTGGGGACGTTCATCAACGTTCAGGGTGGGGGCACCGGGACGGGATTGAGCCAAATTCAAGAGGGTGCGGTCCAGGTTGGAAATTCAGACCTCTTCGCTGCAGAACAAAAGGGGATTCGGGCTAAGGAATTAGTCGATCACCGCGTAGCTGTCGTGGGCATTACCCCTATCGTAAATAAAAAGGTGGGTGTCAAGAACCTATCGACGCATCAGCTGATTCAGGTCTTTACCGGCCGGGTCACGAACTGGCGTCAGGTCGGTGGCGCGAACCTCCCCATCGTTTTAATTAACCGGGCCCAAGGTAGTGGGACCCGGGCAACCTTTGAACAATTTGGCCTGGAGAAGCACCGTTCCAAGACCTCACAGGAACAGGATTCTTCCGGGATGGTCCGGTCCATCGTCGCCACGACGCCCGGTGCCATCAGTTACGTGGCTTTTTCTTACGTTGACCAAACGGTTCAGGACCTGTCCTTGAATCACGTGGCGCCAACGGAGGACAACGTGACAACCAATCGCTGGAAAATTTGGTCCTACGAGCATTTATACACGAAGGGTCAGCCAACCGGTCTGACGAAGGCCTTCATTGCGTACGTTCAATCGCCAGCGGTCCAGAATACTTTGGTCCGCCAACTGGGTTATCTTTCACCCAACCAAATGATGGTCGAACGAAATGCAACCGGGCAGATTACGCAGACGGAGGGCAACTAACATGAAAACAACGGAACAATTAGAAGCCAAGCTGAAGCGTCGTTCCAAGGCCGCCAAATTAGAAATTTGGGGGCGCTTGGTCAGTCTAACGGCGCTGATGCTGATTGTGGCGGTCGTCGTGGCCATCATTGGGTTCGTGGCCTCCAAAGGGATTGCAACGTTTACCAGTAACCACGTGAGTCTCTGGGACTTTTTGTCCGGCAAGAGCTGGAACCCCGGGGTCAATGGCGCCAACGGCAAGCCTGAAGTTGGGGCGTTGCCTATGATTGTCGGATCCTTCTTAATTACCATTTTATCGGCCATCGTGGCTACGCCATTTGCGATTGGCACGGCGGTCTTTATGAATGAAATTTCACCCAATAAAGGGGCCAAGATTCTCCAACCTGTGACGGAACTCCTAGTGGGGATTCCTTCCGTAGTCTATGGGTTTATCGGGCTTTCCGTGGTGGTTCCGACCACCCGGGCCATCTTTGGCGGTAGTGGTTTCGGGATTCTTTCCGGGACCTGCGTGCTCTTTGTGATGATTCTCCCAACGGTGACGTCGATGAGTGCCGATGCCTTGCGCGCTGTGCCCCGTTACTACCGGGAGGCTTCCCTGGCCTTGGGAGCAACGCAGTGGCAAACCATCTACAAGGTGGTTCTGCGCGCAGCGACCCCCGGGTTAATGACCGCGGTCGTCTTCGGAATGGCGCGGGCCTTCGGTGAAGCCTTAGCCGTGCAAATGGTGATTGGGAACGCCGCACTGATGCCCAACAGCCTGGTCTCACCGTCGTCCACACTGACGTCGGTCCTGACAACGGGAATCGGCAACACCGTTATGGGCTCGCTGCAAAACAATGCGCTGTGGTCCCTGGCACTGGTTCTGTTATTCATGTCATTAGTCTTTAACTTAATTATTCGTTTGATTGGTCGAAAGGGGCGCTTACAATAATGAATTCCAAAACGCAAAATAAGATTGCCATTGGCGGTCTCTACGGAATTGCCGGATTGGTCGTTCTGATTTTGTTAGCCCTGCTTGGCTACATTTTGGTCAGTGGGGTGCCCCAGTTAAGCTGGCACTTCCTGACCGCACCGGGGAAGGCGTTCCTGAAGGGCGGGGGCGTTGGGATTCAACTGTATAACTCGTTTTATCTGTTGATCCTCGCCATGCTGATTTCCTTTCCGATTGCCCTGGGCGCGGCCGTTTATCTGTATGAATACGCCAAGGATAATTGGGTCACGACCACGATTCGAACGGCGATTGAAATCTTAAGTTCGCTGCCTTCCGTGGTCGTTGGGTTGTTTGGCTTCCTGTTCTTTGTGGTCAAGCTGCACCTAGGTTTTTCCATCTTGTCCGGGGCCTTTGCGCTAACGTTCTTTAACCTACCGTTGCTGACGCGGAGTATTGAAGATTCCCTGCGTACCATCAGTGATGTGCAACGGGAAGGTGGCCTGGCACTCGGCCTGTCTCGGTGGGAGACCGTTACTCGGGTAATCTTACCCGCCGCGGTACCCAGTATCCTGACCGGGGTCATCCTGAGTGCCGGCCGGGTCTTCGGGGAAGCCGCCGCGTTGATCTACACGGCGGGCCAGAGTGCCCCAGCATTGGACTTCACGGACTGGAATCCGTTTAACATTTCCAGTCCACTGAACCCCATGCGGCCGGCAGAAACACTAGCCGTTCACATTTGGAAAATCAATTCGGAAGGTATCATGCCGGACGCTAAGGCCATTTCATCCGGGTCATCGGCCGTCTTGGTGATTGCCATCCTGCTGTTTAACTTTGCGGCCCGTTACCTGGGCAAACGTTTGTATAAGCGCCTGACGTCGGCGTAGAGGAGGAAAGCCATGTTTGTGAATAACGATGTAAAAAATGCGATGGCCATGGAAGAGCGGCACGTGATTAAGCTCAGTGACCCGGACCATCCCGTCATTCTCTCCACGGAAGACCTCCACGTGTACTATGGCAAGAAGGAAGCCCTGTTTGAAGGCGACCTGGAGTTTGCCAGCAATCAAATCACGGCCTTGATTGGGCCCTCCGGTTCGGGGAAATCGACCTACTTGCGGTCGTTGAACCGGATGAATGATCGGATCGCCACGGTGACGGGGAAAATCATGTACCGCGGCGTGGATATCAATCAGCCCAGTATCGACGTCTATGAGATGCGGCGCCGGGTGGGGATGGTCTTCCAACGACCCAACCCGTTTGCCAAGTCAATTTACGATAACATCGCTTTTGCTTTACGACTCCGGGGGGTAACCGGTAAACATAAGTTAGATGAAATCGTGGAGACGTCGCTCAAGCAGGCAGCACTCTGGGACCAGGTCAAAGACGACCTGAACAAGAGTGCGCTGGCACTTTCCGGTGGTCAGGCGCAGCGGTTGTGTATCGCCCGCGCCATTGCCATCAAGCCAGACATCCTATTGTTGGATGAGCCAGCTAGTGCGTTGGATCCAGTGTCGACCGGGCAACTGGAAGACACGTTGTTGTCACTCAAGGAGCATTACACGATTATCATTGTGACCCACAACATGCAACAGGCCGCGCGGATCAGTGAATATACGGCATTTTTCAATCAGGGACGGGTGTTGGAGTACGACACCACGAGCCATATCTTTACCAATCCGTCGGTGCAGGTGACCAGTGATTACGTGTCGGGGAACTTCGGCTAAGAGGAGGAGAAATAATGAAAGAAGAAATTTTGACGACGCAGGATCTTCACTTATACTACGGGGACAAGGAAGCCTTAAAGGGCATCAATTTAAACTTTGATGAAAAGGGCATCACCGCATTGATCGGGCCATCGGGATGTGGCAAGTCCACTTACCTGCGGACCCTCAACCGGATGAACGATTTGATTCCAAACGTCACGATTACCGGGACGATTAAGTTTAAGGGCGACGACCTGTACGCACCTAGTGCTGACACGGTACAGATTCGAAAGGAAATTGGCATGGTGTTCCAACAACCTAATCCCTTCCCATTCTCCATCTACGACAACGTGATCTACGGACTGCGGATTGCTGGCGAGAAGGACAAGGAAAAGCTGGATGCCGTCGTTGAAAAGTCTTTGCGGCAGGCGGCCGTGTGGGATGAGGTCAAGGACCACCTGCATGAAAGTGCCCTGGCCCTTTCCGGTGGGCAACAGCAGCGGGTCTGCATTGCGCGGGTCTTAGCCGTGTCACCAGAAATCATCTTGCTAGACGAACCGACCAGTGCGTTGGATCCCGTGTCCAGTAGCCAAATTGAAGCAACTCTCTTGAATTTACGCCACGATTATACGATTATTATTGTGACCCATAACCTCCAGCAGGCGTCCCGAATTGCGGACCGGACCGCGTTCTTCATGAACGGGGAGCTGATTGAAGTGGATCAAACGAAGAATATTTTTATGAACCCAGCGAACAAGCAGACAGAAGACTACATTAGTGGTCGTTTCGGGTAAGGAGGCAGGATATGCGCAGATTATTTGATGATGAGTTAGCTGAATTAGATGCTGACTTTACTGAAATGGGGATGCTGGTCAGTGAAACGATTGAGCAGGCAGTGAGTTCCTTTACCAACCGGGATGCCGTTGCCGCGCAACAGATCATTGACCACGACCATGATATTAACGAACGTGAAATTGCGTTGGAAAAGAAAACGTTTGAAATGATTGCCTTGTACCAACCCGTCACCACGGATCTCCGAGAAATCGTGACGATTCTAAAGGCCGTGTCGGAACTGGAACGGGCCGGGGATCATGCCCGGAACATTGCGCACGCCACGATTAAATTTGGCACGAAGCAAAAGATTCCCGTTTTAGAACAGTTACTGAACCAGATGGGGCTGATGACGACGCAGATGGTCAAGGATGTCTTGGCGGCGTACGTGGATAAGAATGACCACGAAGCCCGCAAGTTGGCGGATGTCGACCGGCAACTGGATCAGCTGAATCACCAGGTACGGGCCGATAGTTACGCCCAGATGCGTAGCGACCCGGCGTTTGAAACGGGTGCGTCCATTTACTTGAACGTGGCGCAAGACCTCAGCCGAATTGGGGATTACGTGACGAATGTCTGTGAATGGATCGTTTACCTGAAGTCCGGCCAAATCATTGAATTGAACACGGCAAGCCAGGATGGCGAAACGGCGTAATCCGTTGCGAACAGTGTGAAAGCTTAATCTAAACTGAAGATTGATGAGAACGGCCACTGAAGACTTGCTTTCAGTGGCCGCTTTCGTTATTCTTGCCCTAGTGAGCCCGAGAAACTGGGGTGTTGGCTTCCGGAACGGTGATAATTCTCGTAAGATTACTGGATTTACTAAGGCCATTTCGGATATGATAGAAGCACTTAACCGTAGGCCATGTTTTGTGCGTTGGACAGGCCTCCGGGAGAGTGAAAATGGTCCGGAACACTGTGGGCGAACGCCCGGAGCCAAAGAGCGGTCTCCGCGCTTACTTTGAGCCATCAGGATGTCTCAAAGATATCAATTGCCTAATCGGCCTAGTTCGCCGATAAGGCAATTCCCACGGCTGAGACCATTTTCACTCTCCCTGCGGCTAACGTTGCTAACTCAAGCTAACGTGGTCGCCTAGCCGATTACTTAGTGAGCTGGTAAAGAGTTTGTCAGTTAATATATTTCAAATGTTTATGAGGTAAATAAAAAGGAGTGTGTTCGCCTATGGCAGCAAAGAAACGTCTCGTCCGTTCCCGTACTAACCGCTTGGTTGGTGGGGTATTGGGCGGCATTGCAGAATATTTTGGTTGGAACGCCAACCTCTTACGGTTGATCTACGTCTTGGTTTCGCTCGCAATTCCCACCCACGGCGTCTTGGGCCTATTGGTCTACGTGGTTGTGATGACCTTCATGCCACTGGATGATTCACAGCCAGCAACGCCTAACTTCCGGGATCTATTCCGGAGCGGGGGCCAACAAGAACCCGACCACACCGGGCGTAAGGTGATTCACGACGTCACCGAACAGGACGTCAAGGATTCTCACAAGGACGGTGAGTAGGGTGCGGTTTTGGCCAAGAATTTTTGTAAACGCGTTAATCTTCCTGGCATTAGCCGGCTTTTTCCAGAGCTCGCTGGCCGGGTCATTTCAAAATAGCTTCTATGTCTCCAGCGTCTGGATCGCCTTACTGGCAAGCTTCGTGCTGGCTCTATTAAATGCGGTGGTCAAGCCGATTCTCTTCGTGCTCTCGCTGCCGATTACCATTTTGACCCTGGGTTTGTTCAGTATCGTGCTGAACGCCGCCATGCTTGAGTTGACCTCGGCGTTTGTTGGTGCCAACTTTGCGTTCAGCTCGTTTGGTACGACCCTGATCATTGCGGTGATCATGTCGTTATGTAACGCGATTATCAGCGACCACTTTGCCCGAGGATAACTTGCTGCTACCGGTTTAATTTGGTGGGAGTTCCCACGGGAAAGTGCTAAAATTAAAGTAGTTTACTATGCAGTAAGGAGGAGCGCCCATGACAGAAAGTGTCACGGTTGCCGAACTCGTCAAAGCCAACCGCTTAGATGTGTATTCCGGCGAAGAAAATCTAGACCGTCAAATTACGACCAGCGATATTTCCCGGCCAGGATTGGAATTGACCGGTTATTTTAATTACTATCCAGCAAAACGGGTTCAGTTACTGGGAATCACCGAAACCTCGTTTGCAAAGGGCATGAGTCACAAGAAATTGCTCGATGTGATGCGGAAGATGTGTCAACCCGAGACACCCGCATTTGTGATTTCCACGCAACTGGATCCCCCAGAAGAACTCAAGGAATCTGCTGCTGAGGCGGGGATCCCTATCTTAGGGACCAAGCTCACCACGTCACGGGTTCTCAGTAACATGACCAACTTTTTGGAAGGCAAACTAGCCGAACGCCAATCCGTTCACGGGGTTCTCGTGGACATTTACGGGGTTGGGGTCATGATTACCGGTGACTCCGGTGTTGGGAAGAGTGAAACCGCGTTGGAACTGGTTAAACGGGGCCACCGGTTGATTGCCGATGACCGCGTTGAAGTGTACCAGCAGGATGAACAGACCCTGGTTGGGGCCGCCCCAGCCATTTTGAGCCATCTGCTTGAGATTCGGGGAATCGGGATCATTGACGTGATGAACCTCTTTGGTGCCGGTGCCGTCCGGAGTGAAACGGACATCGATTTGATCGTTCACCTGGAACTCTGGAAGGACGATAACCACTTTGACCGCCTCGGCAATAACGATGAGACGCAACGGTTCTTTGATGTCGTGGTGCCAAAGATTAGTATTCCCGTGAAGACTGGGCGTAACCTGGCCATCATCATTGAAGCCGCCGCCATGAACTTCCGGGCACGGTCAATGGGCTACGATGCCACCAAGGTCTTTGATGAAAACTTAAAGCGCTTAATTAAGCAAAACGGAAATAAATCATAAGGGAGATGGGCGTTATCTTTTCACCTATTGTGGCGGCGTTGAACCCCATCGCCATTCACCTCGGACCGATTGCAGTCCACTGGTACGGCGTCATTATTGCGACCGGGGTCATCATTGCGGTGACCCTGGCAGTGCGGGAGGGCGACCGCCGGGGAATCAAGTCGGATGATATTTACGACATGATTCTCTGGGCATTGCCGGCCGCTTTGATTGCGGCCCGCGCTTACTACGTTATTTTTCAATGGTCGTACTACCAGCACCATCCCGGTGAGATCATTGCGATTTGGGATGGGGGTATCGCCATTTACGGCTCGCTGATTGGGGCCGGCCTGGTCGTGTACTTCTTCTGCCGTTCCCGGTTCATTCCGGTGTGGTTGATGTTGGATGTGGCCGCGCCGACCGTTATTCTGGGCCAAGCCATTGGTCGGTGGGGCAACTTTATGAATCAGGAAGCCTTTGGCCGTGTCACTAGCCTGGCCTTCCTGCAGGGGCTCCATCTGCCTAACTGGATCATCAATCAAATGTTAATCAACGGGGCTTACCGCCAGCCCACCTACCTGTATGAGTCGACCTGGGATCTGATGGGCTTCGTCATTTTGATGAGCCTGCGTCACTATCCCAAGCTCTTCAAGCAGGGCGAGGTCTTCCTGGGCTACGTGATGTGGTACTCATTTGGCCGGTTCTTTATCGAAGGCATGCGGACGGATAGCCTGATGTTGTTGGGCGTCATCCGGGTGTCCCAGCTGTTGTCAATCATCTTGTTTGTGGGTGCCCTGATTCTCTGGGTATCCCGGCGACGGGCGGCCACGCCACCAATCGCTTACCTTGACGGAAATCCGTTTCAAGAAAAAACTAATCTTTCTAAATAAGGAGAATCCATTACTATGTCAGAGAAAATTGCAGTACTCGGTGCCGGTTCATGGGGATCAATCTTAGCGAGCGTTTTGGACGAAAATGGTCATGACGTCCGCCTCTGGTCGTACAATCCCAAACAAGTTGAGGAATTAAACCAGCAGCATACGAACACGCATTACATTAAGGACTTTACTTTCTCTCCGTCGTTAGTGGCTTACTCCGATTTGGCGAGCGCTCTGGACGGCGTGGACGCCATTTTATTTGTCGTCCCAACCAAGGCCATTCGGTCCGTGGCGGGTCAGGTTGCTGAAATTTTAAAGGCTAAGAACTTACAACCTGAACTGATTCACGCCAGCAAAGGGATTGAACAGAAGACTTACAAGCGGTTGTCACAAGTGCTGGAGGAAGAGATTCCCGCAGCCAACCGCAAGGCCGTGACCGTCTTGTCTGGCCCAAGTCACGCGGAAGACGTTGCTCGCAAGGATATTACCTTGGTAACGGCCGCTAGCGTGAGCCCTGACGCGGCTAAATACGTGCAAAAACTGTTCATGACGCCATACTTCCGGGTCTACACCAATCCCGACATTATTGGGGTCGAAATTGGTGCCGCATTGAAGAATATCATTGCTTTGGGTGCCGGGGCCTTACACGGTTTAGGCTACGGCGACAACGCCAAGGCTGCCTTGATGACCCGGGGTCTGGCCGAAATCTCTCGGTTGGGGACCTCCTTTGGCGCCGATCCGATGACCTTCATTGGGCTGTCCGGTGTCGGTGACATTATCGTGACCGCCACGAGTTCTAATTCACGGAACTGGCGGGCCGGCGATGAGCTGGGCCGCGGTGAGGCGTTAGATGACGTCATCAATCACATGGGCATGGTCATCGAAGGCTTGGCAACGACCAAGGCCGCTTACGAACTTTCCCGTGAACGCGGCGTTTCCATGCCAATCACGGAAGCCATCTATCAGGTTATTTATGAGGGCAAGGACATTCGCGCCGCCATCTCTGATTTGATGCAACGCGAGGGTCGGTCTGAATTTTAAAAATTTCTGGGGATACGAGGAAGGATCTTATTACTATGAGAAAAGTTAGAAAAGCAGTGATTCCAGCGGCGGGTTTGGGAACCCGTTTCTTACCTGCAACCAAAGCGTTAGCGAAGGAAATGTTACCTATCGTGGACAAGCCAACGATTCAATTCATCGTTGAGGAAGCCCGCAAGTCTGGCATTGAGGATATCGTGATCGTGGATGGCAAGTCTAAGCGCTCGATTGAAGATCACTTTGATTCCAACCCGGAATTGGAAGCGAATTTGGAAGCCAAGCATAAGGATGACCTGCTACGCCAGGTCCAGGAAACTACGGGCATGAATCTCTACTTTATTCGCCAGCCTTATCCACGGGGCTTGGGGGATGCCGTATTGACGGCCAAGGCCTTCATCGGCGACGAACCTTTTGTGGTGATGTTGGGTGACGACATGACCGACAGCAAGGTACCACTGACCAAGCAATTGATCGACCGGTATGAAGAAACCGGGGCCTCTACGCTGGCAGTGATGCGGGTGCCACACAAGGACACGGCAAAGTATGGCGTGATCAATCCTTCCGAGGAAACGGCGCCAGGACTGTACAACGTCACGAATTTTGTGGAAAAGCCCCAACCGGACGAGGCACCTAGTGACTTGGCCATTATTGGCCGGTACCTGTTCACCCCAGAAATTTTTGAAGCCCTGGAGAACACGCCAGTTGGCTTGGGCAATGAACTGCAATTAACGGATGCCATTGATAATCTAAACAAGACCCAACGCGTGTTTGCCCACGAGTATACGGGCAAACGGTTTGACGTCGGCAATAAATTCGGCTGGATTCAAACCAACATCGAATATGGCTTGAACCATCCAGAAACCAAAGACCAACTCCGGGCCTACATTAAAGAGTTGGGCGCTAAGCTGGCTAAGGCCGACGAGAAGGCACCCAAGTCGAAATAGGTGACAAACTTACTTTTTAATAGTAAAGTAGGCTCTATCATCAAGGCAAGAGTGGAAGGGAGCGTTACGCTTGAAGAATTATGATGTGATTGTAATCGGCGCCGGCCCCGGTGGGATGACCGGAGCGCTGTACGCCTCACGGGCCAACTTATCCGTTTTAATGTTGGATCGCGGCATCTATGGGGGTCAGATGAACAACACGGCCGCCATTGAAAACTATCCTGGGTTCAAGTCCGTTCTCGGACCCGACCTGGCCAAGGACATGTACGAAGGCTCGACCCAATTTGGGGCTGAGTTTGCATACGGTAGCGTTGAAGCCATTGAAGATCACGGTGACCACAAGGTGGTTAAGACCGACGACGGTGATTACGCTGCGAAGGCTGTCATCATTGGTTCCGGTTCCGAATACAAGAAGCTGGGCGTGCCTGGCGAAGATAAATTCGGTGGCCGTGGTGTTTCCTACTGCGCGGTCTGCGACGGGGCGTTCTTTAAGAACCGCGAAGTTGCCGTCATCGGTGGCGGGGATTCCGCTGTTGAAGAGAGCATCTACCTCTCTGGATTAGCTTCCAAGGTCACGGTCTACGTTCGGCGTGACCAATTGCGGGCCCAAAAGGTTATTCAGGACCGGGCATTTGCTAACGACAAGATCGAATTCGTTTGGAACACCAGTGTGACCGAAGTGTTGGGTGACGACATGAAGGTGACCGGTGTGGCCACGAAGAACAACGTGACGGGTGAAACTGGCGAAAAGGCTGTGAGTGGGGTCTTCATTTACGTGGGGAACTTACCAATGACCGATCCGTTCAAGGACCTGGGCATCACGGATGACGCTGGTTGGATCAAGACCGACGAACACATGCGGACGGCCGTTCCTGGCATCTTCGCTATCGGCGATGTGCGGCAAAAAGATTTGCGGCAGATCACGACGGCGGTCGGTGATGGCGGTATCGCGGGCCAAGAAGCCTTCAGTTTCATCGAAGACCTAAAGGCCGCTGCAGCTAAATAATGTGTGATTAGAAACGGGAACGCCTTTGCGGGTGAGTCCCGTTTTTTATTGGGCTAATAGGTGAATTGAAACCGAAAAGAGTGGTAAGCTAACTTTAGAATATGTTGGGGACCGCTCCAACGGCAATCACTAACTTGAGGGAGCTGAAGGGAACTATGGGCATGAATCAATTTTTGCAAAGCTTGAGTGACTTGGAAACAATCGACCGGGCACCGGGATACTTTAAATTTGAGCAACACTCCGTGGCCGCACACTCGTTTAAAGTGGCGGAAGTCGCGCAATTCTTAGGCGATGTGGAAGAGCAAGCTGGAAATGACATCAACTGGCGCTTGTTGTACGAGAAGGCCTTGAATCACGATTACACCGAGCGATTTATTGGCGACATCAAGACGCCCGTGAAGTATGCGACACCCCAGTTACGCCAGATGCTAGCCGACGTGGAGACGTCGTTGACGGCCAACTTCATTCAAAATGAAATTCCCAAACAGTTCCAGGCCGCCTATACCCGCCGCTTAGGTGAAGGGAAGGATGACACGTTGGAGGGCCAGATTCTCTCCGTGGCCGACAAGGTGGACTTGCTGTACGAATCCTTTGGCGAAATTCAAAAGGGCAATCCGGAACCCGTCTTCACCGAAATTTACCGGGAAAGCCTGAGTACGATTTTGACATTCAATCAGATGGCCTGCGTCCAGTATTTCTTGGCCGAGGTATTACCAGAAATGTTAGCGGCGGACTTTAGCGACCGGCAGAAGTTGGCGCAGTTGACGGATAAATTACTGGAGGATAACGCGCAATGAAATTAGCAGAAGTTTGGAATCAACGACTGGGCGGCGCCGGTGTGCGGCCGTTAACGCATGACGATGACGCGCTGATCTACCAGTTTCAGGCCAGTCATCCGGAATACTTTGCCCACTTCCAGGACCATCCCGTGACGCGCCAGGAGGCCATTCAAGACGTGACAGACATTCCACTGAACGCGCAGCCGGAGCAGAAGGCCTACCTGGGGATTTTTCAGGATGGCGAGTTGCGGGTGCTGGTCGATCTGATCATCGATTACCCACTGCCAAGTCTGGTCTGGCTAGGCATGTGGCTACCGGCTAAGACGGTCACCACGGAACAATCCGCTGCCTATTATGCGAGTCTGGTCGAGACGTTGAAGGCCGCTGGGGCAGTTCAGCTCCAGTTGAGTGTCTTCATGGGCGACCGGCAAATGAAGCAGTTCTGGGAAGACCGTGGGTTAGCTGCGATGCAGACGACCGCGCTCGTGAAGGGTGACCGGGTCGCCAACGTGACGATTTACCAGGATAAATTTTAAGTAGGTCGCCAAACTGGCGAAAGTATGTTCGGTATGGTAAAATATTTTAGCGTAATGAGTTTGGATTTACGTCCAGACTCTTTTTGCGATTGCAGGCATTTCTGCCAGTCTGGCAGGGCCTGACAACGAACGAAACTGCGGCGTGGCGTCGAGGAAAGCGGGACTGGGAACAGGCCAGACTTTCAGCCAGCGCAGTGAAAATAACAGTAGCAGGGAGGTTACCATTCATGATCGATCGACAAACGGACCGTAAGTTTGATTTGGTGTCCAAGTATCAACCTACCGGGGATCAGCCCGAGGCCATTAGCAAGTTGACCCAGGGCATCGAGTCTGGTGAAAAGGCCCAGATTCTATTGGGGGCCACCGGGACCGGGAAGACGTTTACCATTTCTAACGTGATTAAAAATGTGAACAAGCCGACACTGGTGTTGTCCCACAACAAAACGTTAGCGGGACAGCTCTACGGGGAATTCAAACAGTTTTTCCCCAACAACGCGGTGGAATATTTTGTTAGTTATTATGATTATTATCAACCGGAAGCTTATGTGCCCTCGAGTGATACCTATATCGAAAAGGATTCATCCATTAATGATGAAATCGATAAACTCCGGCACTCGGCCACGAGTTCGTTACTGGAGCGCAACGATGTGATTGTCGTGGCTTCCGTATCGTCTATCTTTGGGTTGGGTGATCCGACCGAGTACAAGAACCACGTGGTTTCCTTGCGGGTCGGCCAAGAGATTGAACGGGACGCCCTGTTACGCAAATTAGTGAATATTCAATTTGAACGCAATGACTACGACTTCCAGCGGGGCCGGTTCCGGGTTCACGGGGATGTCGTTGAAATTTTCCCAGCATCACGGGACGAACGGGCGTTACGAATCGAATTCTTTGGCGATGAGATCGACCGGATTCGTGAGGTGGATGCCCTGACCGGCGAAATCGTGGGTGACCGCGAACACGTAGCCATCTTCCCGGCGACCCACTTTATGACCAACGATGACATCATGGCGAAGGCCACGGCGGGCATCGAAGGCGAGCTCAAGGACCGGGTCGCGGAGCTAGAAAATGGCGGTAAGTTGCTGGAGGCCCAACGGCTGAAGCAACGGACCACGTATGACCTCGAAATGATGCGGGAAATGGGTTACACCAGTGGGATTGAAAACTACTCACGCTGGATGGACGGTCGTAAGGAAGGGGAACCGCCATACACGTTGCTGGACTTCTTCCCCAAGGACTTCTTGATGGTCGTCGACGAATCTCACGTCACCATGCCCCAAGTTCGGGGAATGTACAACGGGGACCGTGCCCGGAAGCAACAGCTGGTGGACTACGGTTTCCGGCTGCCAAGTGCACTGGACAACCGACCATTGAAGCTCAACGAAGTGGAACAGCACATCAACCAGGTCGTTTACATGTCAGCCACGCCAGGACCGTATGAACAAGAGCAGACCGACCACGTCGTGCAACAGATTATTCGGCCAACCGGTTTGTTGGATCCGACCATTGAGGTCCGGCCAATCATGGGTCAAATGGATGACCTGGTGGGTGAAATCAACGCGCGGGTTGAGAAGAACGAGCGGACATTTGTGACGACCTTGACTAAGAAGATGTCTGAAGACCTGACGGATTACCTGAAGGATCTGGGCATCAAGGTGGCTTATTTACACTCGGATATCAAGACGCTGGAACGGACCGAAATCATGCGGGACCTGCGACTGGGTAAGTACGACGTGTTAGTCGGCATCAACCTGTTGCGGGAAGGCATCGATATCCCAGAAGTTTCGCTGATTGCGATTTTGGATGCCGACAAAGAAGGTTTCTTGCGTAACGAACGGTCGCTGATTCAAACGATCGGCCGGGCCGCACGGAACTCCCACGGGCACGTTATTTTGTATGCCGATAAGGTGACGGAATCCATGCAGGCCGCGATGGATGAGACGGCTCGGCGGCGGAAAGTTCAGATTGCATATAACAAGAAGCATGGGATTACCCCAACCACCATTATTAAACCAATTCGTGACTTGATTGCGGTCACGAAGAAGAACGATAACGCTGACGAGAAGGATGACTTCGTGGCCAGCGACTTTGAAGATATGACCAAGGAAGATCAAGAAAAACTGATTGTTCGGTTGGAAGACGAGATGCGTGCCGCTGCTAAGAAGCTCGACTTTGAGCAAGCCGCATCGTTACGGGATACCATCATGGACATGAAGACTGAGATCGGTGATTAGGTTAGTGAGGAGATTTCAATTTGGCAAACGATAAAATCGTGATTCACGGGGCGCGGGCCCATAACTTAAAGGATATTGACGTGACGATTCCTAAGAATAAATTGGTCGTCATCAGTGGTCTTTCCGGTTCCGGGAAGAGTTCATTGGCGTTTGACACCCTGTACGCGGAAGGCCAACGCCGTTACGTTGAGAGTCTGTCATCGTATGCTCGGCAATTCCTGGGACAGATGGACAAGCCAGACGTCGATTCCATTGATGGGCTCAGTCCGGCCATTTCCATTGACCAAAAGACGACCTCAAAGAACCCGCGGTCGACGGTTGGGACGGTTACCGAAATCAATGACTACCTGCGCCTGCTGTGGGCCCGGGTCGGGACACCTATCTGTCCCAACGACGGTACCAAGATTACCAGCCAGAGTGTTGAGCAGATGGTCGATCAAGTCCTGGCCTTGCCTGAACGGACGAAGATGCAGATCTTATCCCCCATTGTCCGGGGTAAGAAGGGTCAGCATAAGAAAATTTTTGAAAAGATTCAACGCGAAGGCTTCGTGCGGGTGCGGGTAGATGGTGAAACCATGGACCTGTCTGAAGTTCCCGAACTGAACAAGAATCAAAACCACGATATTGCCATCGTCATCGATCGGGTCGTGGTCAAGAAGGGGATTCGTTCCCGGCTGTTTGACTCATTTGAAGCTGCCCTGCGCCTGAGTGGTGGCTATGCCATCGCCGACCTGATCGACGGTGAGCCGATGATTTTCTCTGAACACTACGCCTGCCCAGTCTGTGGGTTTACGGTGGGGGAACTCGAACCCCGGCTGTTCTCCTTCAACGCACCATTTGGGGCCTGCCCGGATTGTGATGGGTTAGGGGTCAAGCTGGAGGTCGACCTGGATCTGGTCGTTCCCGACAGAACCAAGACACTGCGCGAAGGGGCCTTGGAACCCTGGAATCCCATCAGCTCACAGTACTACCCAGCCTTGTTAGAACAGGCTTGTGACGCTTTTGGTGTGGACATGGATACCCCATTTGAAAAGCTCTCCAAGAACGACCAAGCCCTGGTGCTCTATGGATCACAAGGTAAGGAATTCCATTTCCATTACGAAAATGATTTTGGTGGCGTGCGTGACGTGGATGTTGCATTTGAAGGGGTCATCCCGAACATCGACCGGCGTTACCACGAAACCAACAGTGACTTCACCCGTGATGTGATGCGCAAGTACATGACCGAATTGACTTGCCAGACTTGCCACGGCTTTCGGTTGAACCGCCAAGCTCTGAGTGTCAAAATCAATCACCAACACATCGGTGAGGTCTCTGAATTACCCGTTGAAAAGGAACTGGCCTTCTTCCAAGACCTGTCCTTTGGGGAACAAGACCAAGTCATCGCCCAACCCATCTTGAAGGAAATTCGGGACCGGCTGACGTTCTTACGGAACGTGGGATTGGATTACCTCACGCTCAGTCGTTCGGCACGGACCCTGTCCGGTGGGGAAGCCCAACGGATTCGGTTGGCCACACAGATTGGTTCGAACCTGTCCGGGGTGCTCTACATCTTAGATGAACCCTCAATTGGGCTGCACCAACGGGACAACGATCGGCTGATTGCCTCCCTCAAGCAGATGCGTGATTTGGGGAATACCCTGATCGTCGTTGAGCATGATGAGGATACCATGCGTGCCGCCGATTACATCGTGGATATTGGCCCCGGTGCGGGTGAAAACGGGGGCCACGTGATGGCTGCCGGCACCCCCAAGCAGGTCATGCGTTCGCGGAAATCGTTGACGGGTCAGTATTTAGCCGGTAAGCAGTACATTCCGGTACCTTTGGAACGGCGCACGGGCAACGGTAAGTCCATCGAAATTACCGGTGCAGCTGAAAACAACCTGAAGGATATCACGGTCGACTTCCCATTGGGTGAATTTGTCGTGGTGACCGGGGTCTCTGGTTCTGGGAAGTCCACGCTGGTCAACACAATTCTGAAGCGTGCCCTGGCGCAGAAGTTGAATCACAACTCTGAGAAGCCCGGTAAGTACAAGAGCATCGCCGGGGTCAAAAACATTGAACGATTGGTGGATATCGACCAGAGTCCCATTGGCCGAACGCCGCGGAGTAACCCGGCGACCTATACCGGGGTCTTTGACGACGTGCGGACACTCTTTGCACAGACCAACGATGCCAAGTTGCGGGGCTATCAAAAGGGCCGGTTCAGTTTCAACACCAAGGGTGGCCGGTGTGAAGCCTGCCACGGTGATGGGATTTTGAAGATTGAAATGAACTTCCTGCCCGACGTCTACGTGCCTTGTGAGGTTTGTCATGGGACGCGGTACAATTCCGAAACGCTGGAAGTCGAATACAAGGGGAAGAATATCTCTGACGTCTTGAACATGACGGTCAGTGAAGCCCTGAAGTTCTTCGATGCCATTCCTAAGATTACCCGGAAGCTACAGACGATTCAGGACGTTGGTTTGGGTTACGTTAAATTAGGCCAACCCGCCACCACATTGTCTGGTGGGGAAGCCCAACGGATGAAGTTAGCTTCCGAACTGCACAAACAACAGAACGGGAAGAACTTCTACATCCTGGACGAACCGACAACGGGGTTGCATAGCGATGATATCAAACGCCTGTTAGTCGTGCTTCATCGTCTGGTCGATAAGGGCAACACGGTGTTGGTTATCGAACATAACCTGGACGTCATCAAGACGGCCGATCACCTGATCGACTTGGGTCCTGAAGGTGGGGAAGCCGGTGGTAACGTGGTTGCGACTGGAACGCCTGAAGAACTGGCCGAGGTCAGCGAGAGCTATACGGGTCAATACCTGAAGCCGGTACTGGAACGCGACACCGCCCGGACCAAAGAAGATCAAGCTTAACGAAATGCCAATCAGTAGCAGCGAGTGCCCACGCCTTTGTGCGCGGTGCTTGCTGCTTTTTTGATCCGGTCGGTTAGTCATCAAAATGTTACAAAATGGGGTAACGTTGACCGTTCACGGTTTGCCCGGCATTTGGGTGCGGGTAGAACTTGTCGACGGACTGAAAAACCAGTACAATGATTGAAAGCCGGTCGCCACTTGGCCGGAATTGTGAGGAGATGCAGACTATGTTTAATATGAATCGATCCCGTTGGGGTTTTGACTGGGGCGAGTTCATTCTCGGTATTCTATTCATCGTTGCCGCGTTTGGCTTAATGCGCTCACCTAAGATCGGGCTAACCGGATTAGCCATTATTTTTGCCTTCATGGCACTGCTGAGTGGGTTGACCACGATTGCGGGTTATAAAAAATTGCATGATGCAACCGGATTACGGGCTAACTTTGCGTTAGTTTTTGGTGTCCTGGATATTCTGATTGCGGTGGTGTTCTTCTTTGATATGAACAGTGCCATCGTGACGCTGGGTTATTTATTTGCCCTGTGGTTTATTTTTGACTCCATTGAACGGTTGCTGGTCGCCAGTCACCTTCGAGATTTTGGGGGCGTTTGGTTCTGGCTGTCGGTCGTGTTAGATGTTGTGACCTTAATCGTCGGCATCATGCTCTTCATTCACCCAATTGCTGCCGCCTTATCCCTGAACGTATTGATTGCGTTCTTCTTTGCGGTTTTTGGCGTGAACGCCATTTGGATTGCCATTGCGCGCAGTCGTTCCTAATTATAGTGAAGTCGGTAAACGGAAATCGTTTGCCGGCTTTTCTTTTACACTTATTGGCAAAATAGTTGCGCCCAATCACGGGTCGGCTATACTGAAAGAAGTTACATACCTACGGGGGTATCTCGAAAGGAGCTTGGATATGAAATTTGTGATTGTTGGGGGCGTGGCTGGTGGTATGGCCGCTGCCGCGCGGCTACGTCGGCTGGATGAGACGGCGGAAATCGTGGTGCTGGAACAGGGGCCCTACGTGTCGTACGCTACCTGTGGCCTGCCATTTTATCTATCCGGTGAAATCAGTGACCGGGAAGATCTCCTGGTACAGACGCCCGCTAAGCTACAGCAACGATTCGGTATCGACGTGAGAACGAGTCATCGGGTGACGGCCGTTAGTCCAGCGCAGCATACGGTGACCGTGGTCAGCCAAGGACAAGAAACGGTCGAATCCTATGACCGTCTGATTTTGGCGCCCGGAGCCGTGCCGGTCGTGCCCGAGTTAGCCGGGTTGACCGCTGCGAAAAATGTCTGGGTTCTGCGCAACATTCCCGATTTAGACCAAATCATGGCGCAACTCAACGATACGGCCGCTCAGCGCGTCACGCTGGTGGGCGGCGGCTTTATTGGCTTGGAAATGGCCGAGGCCTTGCGTCAACGGGGCTTGACCGTGACCATCGTGGAACAGCACCAACACCTCTTGCCACCATTGGATGAGGAAATGGCAGCCGGCGTTCAGCAGGCACTCGTTGCCCATGATGTCCGGGTCATCACCGGCCACGCGGTCCAGGGATTTCGCCACGCGGGCCGGACACTGATTTTGGATGATGAGACCGAACTGCAAACGGACCTGACGTTGCTGACGGTCGGTGTACGGCCGGCCACGGACTTCCTTGCCGGCAGCGGTATCACCTTGGGCGATCACGGCGGCATCGTGGTTGACGATTATTATCAAACCAGCGCCGCTGACGTTTATGCGGTGGGGGATGCCATCTTGGTCAAGCAACAACTGACCGGACAGGACGCGCTCATTTCATTGGCGTCGCCGGCCAATCGGCAGGGTCGTCAGGTGGCAGATAACGTGGCCGGCCATCCCCGGCGGAACCGCGGAAGCATCGGCACGGCCATCGTGCGGGTGTTCGATCAGACTGCGGCAATGACCGGGTTGAACGAAGCCGACCTACGCAATCAAGGTCGACCTTTCCGGGCAGTTCACGTGCGAGAAGACAATCACGCCAGCTACTTCCCCGGTAGCCAGTCTCTCTTATTAAAACTCCTCTTTGCCCCGGATAGCGGCGAAATTTACGGCGCCCAGGGGGTTGGGCCGGATGGGGTGGACAAGCGCATCGACGTTTTGGCCACGGCCATCAAGGGACACCTGACGGTCGCAGACCTACCGGAGTTGGAATTGTCCTATGCGCCACCGTTTGGGTCGGCCAAGGACCCCGTGAACCTGCTGGGGTACGCCGCGTTAAACGTGGTTGAGGGTTTCAGCGATAACATTCAGTGGTCTGCGCTCAAGGAAAATGAGGTGGCCGGTCGTCAGCTGATCGACGTGCGAAATCCGGATGAATTGGCGCAGGGGTATTTCCCGGAATCACGAAACATTCCGCTTGACCAATTGCGTGACCGGTTAAGCGAATTAGATCCACAGCAACCATACATTGTCAGCTGTCAGAGTGGTCACCGGAGTTACGTGGCCGAGCGGATTTTGAAGCAGCATGGGTTTGATGTGGTTAATTTGGATGGAGGCTTTTCGCTGTATCACACAGTCCGGCCTGACGAGCTCCTGTACGACTAGCGAAAATCAGGTGGCGTGCGTCCGTTCCCGGCGGTGAATTCAAGGTACCCCGCTATGGAGGACGGTTCCAGCCTGAGAAGCGGTCTTCCACCTCGCCTTGAAACCTCGCTGAAGGTCGCGAGTTTCCAAGGTCGCCTCATGTTCTAAGCTGAGAATAAAGCACTCAGCTAAGAACATCGACACAGCGGGGCACCTTGATTCACCTCTGGTCACTCACACTGGCCGAGTCATTTCCGGTAGTTACGACTGGTCTGGCCAATCCCCAACTTTAGGACGGGACGTCTTAACTTCAGCAATAGAGGATACAGTTACGTTAGGAAAGATAGTTAAAAAACGCGAGGTGCAGGATTAACGTCCTGGCCTCGTGCTTTTGTGTTAAGTCAGGTGACCGATGTGGTGCCGTCGCCCAGACCTCCTCACAACCGCCTCTATGAAAAGCCGGTAAGTTTCCAAAAAACCCCCAATTGTCAAATCAAGTGCAACACAGGACAGTAAGGCGTAAGCATAACCGGATGCATGTTCTTGAAGACCTGTG
>NZ_BOLM01000007.1 GCF_016861605.1 Levilactobacillus wangkuiensis | reverse complement strand
ACCACTATAAAGTAATAGAGGCATAAGAGCATCCCGTCGGATAACTCTTATGCCTCTAAGCTTAGTATTTTTGTTTTGCCTCGAATGTGGCCGCCCCACGTAAAAATAGCGAGAGAGGGATGTTTGAAATGAAACGAGAATTTTTAAAGGGCTTGGAATTATCAGAAGAACAGATCAACGCCATCATGGCTGAGCATGGCAAGGATGTGGAAGCCTCAAAGTCACAACTGACAGAACTAACCACTGAAACTGAGAGCCTCAAGGCGCAGATTGCCGACCGTGACAAGGACATTAAGTCACTTAAGAAGGATGCGGGCGACAATGAAGGCCTTTCTAAGCAGCTGACCGACCTCCAAGATAAGTACAAGACAGACACTGAAACTTTGACCCAGCAATTGAGCCAAACCAAGTTGAACGGGGCACTTAGCACTGCACTGACGGGTGCTAAGGTACGTAACCCTAAGGCTATTGAAGGCTTGCTCGATATGGATAAGGTCAAGCTCACTGACGAAGGTAAGCTAGAAGGCTTAGATGACCAGCTTAGTGCCCTCCGTAAGTCAGATGGGTATTTGTTTGATGGCGGCAAGCAAGTCAACTATGATCCGGCCGGTGGCAATGGTTCTGATGATTCTGACCAAGTTCAAACCTTAGTCGATGCATTTAAATAAAAGAAAGAAGGAATAATCTATGGCAACAATTAATTACGCTGACGCCTACCAACAGGCTATTCAGCAAGCATTCTATGATGGGCATCTATTCTCAGCCAACCTGTGGAACTCCCCATCTAACAGCACTATCAAGTTCGATGGTGCCAAGCACATTAAAGTACCAGTTTTAAAGATTGATGAAGGGCGCCGAGATCGGAAACGCCGGACAATTACGCAACCTAGTGCCAACTATTCCAACGACTGGGATTCATACGAACTGACCAATGAACGTTACTGGTCAACACTAGTAGATCCTTCAGACGTAGATGAATCTAACATGGTGATTTCGATTGCAAATATCACCAAGCAGTTCAACCTCGATGAAAAGATGCCTGAAATGGATCGTGAAATGTTCTCAAAGCTTTATCAGCAAAAGGTAGCAGCGGCTGATGGCGGTTTACACACTGACACGCTGGACGAAAAGAACATCCTGACGGCCTTCGATGACATGATGGTCAATTTCGATGAGCAACGGATTCCGCAAAACAACCGGGTATTGTACCTGACGCCTAAGAACAACGCAATTCTTAAGCGCGCCGAGGCTATGAACCGCGAGCTTAGTCTTAAGGACCCTAACAATGTCCAACGTACGGTCTACAGCATTGATGATGTGACTATTGTCGTGGTGCCATCAGACTTAATGCAAACGGCATTTGACTTCAGTGTTGGCTCTAAGGCAGTGGATGACGCTAAGCAAATCGAGATGTTCTTAATCTACAACGGTGTTCAGATTGCCCCACAAAAGTACAGCTTTGTTGGGTTTGACGCACCTAGTGCCGCTAACAGTGGTAACTACCTGTACTACGAACAATCTTACGATGATGTGTTGTTACTCAAGACTAAGACGAAAGGTATCGAGTTCGTTACGTCTGATAAGGTAGCGGCCCCAAAAGCGTAGCCCCCGACAAACCGACCAGTGCCAGTACGGTAGCTGAGATTACTGCCTGGCTTGACGCTAACGGTATCAGCCATGATGGGGTAACCTTGAAGGCTGACCTGTTAGCGCTGGTACCGGCGGACTAAAGGGGGAATCCACATGGATAAGCATCCACGGCGAGACGAACTATTGAAACAACTCAATCTGCTTAACCCTGATGATGGGAGCAATCCTAGCTATCAGGTCATGCTGGAGTTTGCTTTCGACAAAGTGGCTCAGGACGTAGCCAACTACACGCACTTGCATGTTACGGGGCTTCCTGTTGAGCTTGACACAGTTTTGGTGGGCTTATGCCAGCAGTTTCTAGCAACTCATCAGCTACTCACACCAATTGCTGACCGAGATGGAGACGTTAAGACACTCAGCGAAGGTGACACGTCCGTAACTTTTAAGTCGGTTGGTGAGGTGTATGCAGAGTCACAGTCGGTGAATTCATTGACTGATAACTACACCGCTCAGCTCAATTCATTTCGGGTGGTGAAGCGATGAAAGCTGTATTTAGTAAGATGGGCAGCCAACTCACTAAGCTGTGGTTTGACCGAGCGACCATCACCGGTGTCAAGACGGTTAAGGACGGTGCCTTCACTGATACTGTGCCTGTGACCATCGTTGAGAATGAACCGGCCAAGGTGATTCTTAAGGGACTCAAGGCTAGTGATCAGACGTTTTTCGGGACGGATGCTTACGACGCCAAACTACTCATCCGAAATGGCCTAAAAATCCCTGCTGGTGTTGACATAGATGTGACTGATATAAATGGTCAGGTTACACACTATAAGCGCGCCAGCAAAGGATATGCCGGGTATGTGAGCCATCAAGAAGTAGCGATGGTCAGGGATGAGAAAGCGACTGAGGAGGTGGAGTAGATGGCATTCTTTACCGTCGATGTCGATGATGACGAGTTTCAAGCTTGGGCTAAAGAAGTTCAAGCCAAAGTTGCCAATCCGACTCACCTTAAGACTGAGCTTCAACATTCACTTAAACGGGTGGGCGTTCAGGCACAACGACGTGTCAGCAACACTACACCCGTTGATACCGGTAACTTGCGACGGGGATGGACCATTGGAGGCCCGTTTATCGGTGGGACCGTTATCTCACTTCAACTGTCCAACAACGTCGAATACGCGCCGTTCATTGAGAACGGTCACCGTACTCGCGGCGGAGGTGGCTGGGTCGAAGGTCGATTCATGCTCCGTGATACTGTGGAAGCCATTTCGGGTGAACTACCAGGCTTGTTGACGCCCGGTTTCATGAGTGCCATGGAGGGGCTACTATAGATGAATATTATTGAACGTATCGGCCAGTTACTGGGAACCATTGTCCCTGATGTTCCGATCTATCGCGAGAATCAGAAAGGCGGGTTTAAGGAACCGTCTTTTTATGTGTCAGCGGTTGGAAGCCGGGGCCAACCAGAATTGTTTGGCCGCCAGAAGCGAACGCATGGCTACCAAGTCGTTTACTTTCCGACCCCGAATAAACCGAACGCAGATATGGAGAGAATGGAGCAATTGTTGTTGGATCAGTTCCTGACGCTTCCTGAGTTCGCTCACATTCGGGACCGTAACTTCGGCCGGGTAGATGGGACACTGACAATAGATTTTAACGTTGTGCTCTGGACCCATCCTGTGGAAGATGGTACGAAACTACAGAAGATGGACCAAACGGAAAGGGTGAAGTAATGGCTACTCGAACTAAGAAAGCAACGGCCAAAACGGCCGCAAAGTATAGCAAGGCCTCACTGGTGAAAAGTGCCGGATTCAAGCCAATTGAGCGGGATATTCTCTCACTCAAGCTTGATGATAAGGTGCTCTACTCACTGGATGAGGCAAAGAAAATCATTCGGAATACTAAAGGAGGAATTTAAATGGCTGGAGGAACATGGACCACGCAAAACAAGCGGCGCCCTGGTGCCTATATCAATACCAAGGGAGTTGCCCAAGCCAAGCCTGATACGACGCTGGGCCGAACACTCTTAATCAACTCAGAGAAGTTGAATTGGGGCGCTAACGGCGTTACGGAAGTCGATGCAGGGACGGATTTTAAAGCTGTTCTGGGGACTACCCTAGACAAGCTGGTAACTTTAAAAGAAACGCTAAAGGGAGCACTTACGGTGCTCTTTTTGAATACCAACAGTGGTGAGAAGGCCACGGTAGCTCCCGAAGCCTTACCATGGGCCTTCACAGCTAAGTATGCTGGAACTAAAGGGAACGACCTGACTATCTCAGTCGAAAAGGATCCAGCAGACACCACTCTGGTGACTATCACGACCCTTTTCGGTACTGAAGTAGTCAACGAGCAATCCCTCCGGACTACCAATGCTGCAGGCCTGGAGGCTAACGCCTATGTGGATGTCGCATTTACCGCAGAAGGAGCAGCCGAAAAGTTAGACGCCTTGTCTGCTACCACAACCTACCCATTAGTTGGTGGGACTACCAAGCCAACCGACGTGACGGACGTGCTGAACGATGTCATGGGGACGGAGAACTACAATGTGGTTACGACTGCCGGCTTTGCTGTGGACAATGACATCCACGGCCTGGTAGCGGCCGCAACGAAGCGACTTCGGGAGGACGAGGGCTACAAGATTCGTGCAGTGGTTCCAGGTCAAGAAGGCGGCACTAAGTACGATTACGAAGGTGTGTCAGTGGTCAACAATGGTGTTGAACTGACTGATGGTACTGTGCTTACGACTACTCAGGCGGCTGGCTGGTTTGCTGGGGCTTCCTCAGCGGCTGACGAAGCGACCTCGCTCACTTATACCGCTTATCCTGACGCAGTGGCTGCTAGTCCCAAACGGACGAACGAGCAGACTATCACAGCCCTTAACGCTGGGCAAGTTGTTTTCACCACCCGGCGCGATGGAACCGTGGTGGTTGAACAGGACATTAATTCGTTGCTGACGGTGACAGACGACAAGCCTAAGAGCTTCCAGAAGAACCGGACTATGCGGACGTTGGACACCATTGCAATGAATACGTCTGAATCCTTTGAGGATAGTTTCATCGGTAAGGTTGGGAATGATGCTACCGGCCGGGGCCTGTTCAAGGCTGACCGGGCCACTTATTTGCAAGGCCTTGCGGATGCACGAGTCATTCAAGCATTCGACCCAGAAGACATTACGGTTGATCCAGGTACTGATGCCGATGCAATCGTGGTTACTTTGGGGATTACTCCGATTGACTCAATGGAGAAGCTGTACATGACGATTAATGTTGGATAGGAGGGAATTATAAATGAGTGAAATTAAAACGCTCGCGCAAGTCTTAAATGGCCGAGACACTATCTCTACCAAAGATGCACGAATCTACACTAAGATTAATGGCAAAGTCCGAAACATGATTGAGTGCAATAAATTCTCAGCAAAGTGGGAAAAGAACAAGGAAGACGTTCAGACGCTCGGCTCACGTATTAAGCGTAAGAAGGTTACTGGTGTGGAAGGTACCGGCTCTCTAGGCGGATACCTTGTCGCGTCAAACTGGATGAAGTATGCGATGCCATACGTTCGTGGTGGCAAGGACCTTTATTTTGAAGTCATTATGGACATTGAAGACCCAACGTCTGCCGCTGGGAAACAAAGTATTCAGCTGCTTAATGTCAACTTGGACGATATTCCAATCGCCGATTTTGAAGCAGACGATGGCGTCATGGAGTTTGAGACGGACTTTACGTTTGAAGATTCTCAGCTGTTGCAACCATTTACCGGATTCGAAGACTAACAATAGGAGGCCACTGACATGGCAGAAGCAAAGACGCAAGTATCAGTTAAAGATTTTTTACGAAAGCGAGAAATGGCGACCAAGGAAGTGAAGTTCAAGGGCTTCTCGGCCCCATTTGTCATTCGTGAGATTACGAATGAAGAAAATGAACGACTGCAAAAGTCAGTGACTAAGGTTACCAAGACACGGTCCGGACAAGTTGTTCAAAACATGGATCAGGATGAGTATGCTAAGGACTTACTTCTTACCTCAGTGGTTCAACCTGACTTAGATTCTGAGGACTTACAGAAGTTCTATGGTACGCTTGCGGATCCTTATGGGACGTTAAAGAAAATGCTATCCATTGGTGAATTCACGGCGTTGGTACAAGAAGTTAATAAGCTGTCCGGTGCAGATGAAGCCTTGGATGACAAGATGGAAGCTGCAAAAAACTAATTAAGTCTGGTCGTGGCGCAGAGCTGTGGTATTACCACTACGCCATGTTTGAATTTGGCTGGCTGCCAGCGCAGTGGGCCAATCTGGACGTGGATGAAAAAGCTTTAGTCATAGCCGGAATTGATAACCGAATCGAAGAAGAGAAGAAGCAACAGAAGAAAATGGAACGGAAGGCCAGGTCGTAGTGATCTGGCCTATTTTCATAGAAAGGAGGGGAATAAATGGCAGGGACTGTTAGCGCAACGATTAAAATTAATGACGCCTTTAGTGGAGCGCTAAATAAATTGAAGTCGGGTTTAGGTAGTAGCGCAACGGCAATGAATAAACTTAAAAGCAATACCTCTGCGTCAAGCAGTGGCGGCGGTATGTTTAAACAGTTCTTAGGGGCTAACGTTATTGGTGCTGGAGTCACGAAGGCTATGGGTGCAATTGGTAATGGTGTTCGTAGTATGTATGGTGAACTCGATGAGTCTAGTCGTGCATGGCAAACATTTAACGGCAACATGAAAATGATTGGCCAGAGTCCTAAGCAGATTGCTTCCACACGGGGCGATTTGCAAAAGTTCGCTCAGCAGACCATCTATTCGGCGTCCGATATGGCATCCACCTATAGCCAGTTAGCCGCTGTTGGTACGAAGGACACAAAGTCATTAGTTAAAGGGTTTGGTGGCCTTGCGTCCGCTTCTTCAGACCCACAACAGGCCATGAAGACTTTAAGTCAACAGGCTACGCAAGCCGCTGCTAAACCTAAGATTCAATGGCAAGACTTTAAGCTCATGATGGAGCAAACTCCCGCTGGGATGGCCGCTGTGGCCAAGACTATGCACCGAAGCACTGGTCAGCTGGTTAAGGATGTTCAGGACGGTAAGGTTAAGACCAACGATTTCTTTGCGGCTATTGCTAAGACTGGTACTAACAAGAACTTTAGTAAAATGGCGACCCAGTACAAGACGGTTGGTCAAGCGATGGATGGTCTTAAAGAAACGTTGGCCAACAAAATGCAGCCGGCATTCGATAAGGTCAGCAAAGTCGGTATCAATGCTATCAGCGGGATTACCGATAAAATTGGCAATGTCAATTTTGATGGCTTAGCTGATGGCCTTTTGGGATTAGGTCCGAAGATTATGGCCGGTTTACAACCGTTGAAGATGGTAGCGCCATATGTAATAGCGGCTGTTGGAGCATTTGCTGGTATTTCAGCTATTTCAAGCATTTTGACTAGTGTTTCTGCCGGAGCTGAGGCGGCTGGCATGGGCCTAATAAATTTTGTCACTAAGATTCAGGCAATGCCGGCACAAATAGTTTCGGTGTTTAGTACCATTGGCAGCGCGTTCGGCGCGCTTGGAACCCCAATCATAATCGCTTTAGCTGTGGTAACAGTTGCTGTTGTGGCTGCTGTTTATGCTTGGCAGACAAACTTTGCTGGAATTAGGGACTTCATGAGTAGCGTTTTCGGCAATATGGGGAGCATCTTTGCTCCACTAGTCAGTGCGTTTGATGAGTTGAAGTCGGCGCTAGCACCAGTTGCCAACGTACTGTTACCAATGTTGGGACAGGCATTAGGAATGATTGGGGTCGGTGTCATTGTAAGCATTGCAGTTGCATTCGCCGCACTTGCTGATGCTTTAAGAATTGTCGTAAGTGTTGGAGCGGCTGTTGTTCATGCTGTTATGGCTATTGTACAAGGGATGCAAGCACTTCATCAGGCCATGACGGGAGACTTTAGCGGTGCAGCCAGTTCTTTGTCTAAGGCGAAGAATAGCATTAGTGGAATTGGCGATGCGCTAAGCCACATCGGTGATAAGTCTGCTACCAGCCAAGTGCTGTCCTCTCTGGACCAGCTTGGATCAAAGGCAAGTAGCACAAAGAGTCAGTTAAGTAATATTCAGGTTAAGCCCAAGTTGGATACATCTAATGTATTTTCTCAGATGGATCAAATGACCGCTGGTAAAACGGCAAAGGTAAACGTTAAACCTGAGATTCAGGCTGGGGCCAATCCTTTTGCAACGATTCAGGCACAAGCTGACTCCCACCCAGTCAAAACGAAGGCTCAGGTGGATACTACTGGCGTCGGCAATCCGTTGAAACAGTTGCAGTCACAGGCTTCGGCTAATCCAATCAAGGCTAAGGTTCAAGCAGATACATCTTCCACGGCTGATCCTTTCCAACAGATTAAGTCAAAGGCGGCATCTACAACCATCAAGCCTAAAGTGGAAACGCCTAAGGTACCAACACCGACAATGCCTAAAGGTCAGACTCTTCATGTCAAAGTCGCTACGCCGAAGATTCCTACTCCGACGCGGCCGGCTTCTATGCCAACTCTTCACGTCAAAGTGGCTACACCTAAGATTCCAACGCCAACTAAACCAACTATGCCGACTATCGCTGCGCCACACGTTATGCGTCCCTCGATGGCTGGTGTTGTTTCAGCGGTTGCGTCTGGTATGCGAGGTGCGGCGGCCGCTGCCCGTCAAGGCGGTGCTGGTATCTCTGCTGCTGTACGAAGTTCAATCGCACAAGCGGTGGGTGCTGCTAGAGCGGGCGCCGGGGCCATGCGCTCAGCCGGAGCCATGATTGGTGCTGGGCTAGCTGGTGGTATGCGTTCCCAAGTCGGGGCCGTTGCCGCTGCTGCTAACGCACTGGTCGCTCAAGCTGACCGTGCGGCTCGGGCCGCTGCTAAGATTCACTCGCCTTCCCGTGTGTTCGCTGAGATTGGGGACTATATGGGTCAAGGGATGGCAGTCGGTATGAACGGGACGAGTTCATTAGTTGCGGGTGCCGGGGCCACCATGGCGCACTCTGCTGTGGGTGGAGCACGAGGGGCAACGATGCCGGAATTCAACCCTAACGCATCGACTCCTAGTCATTCTCCCTTTGTCCGAGGAGTGGCATCAGGCTCTAGTACAACCAACGCCACTACCACCAACAGTAATCAGCGAAACGGCGGGACTCATGTCACGTTTGCCGCCGGTGCCATCCAGATTCAAAGCACTGGTAACGCCGACTACGACGGTGAGCGCATCGCCGCGGCACTAGAATCTCACTTAATCAATTTGAAGGAACGGAGGGGTTAGCATGGCTGGCATGCAATTCAAACTAACTGACAGTAAGAATAAGACGTTTGCACTACCGCTCAATCCAGAAGAGATTCTGATTGGTGGAGGCACCGAGGACTCCACCGTTTCGGTGATTAAGTTGGGACAAATCAACCTTACTGGTGATGAGAAGATTAAGAGCATCGAGATTAAAAGTACAATTCCGGTCAAGCCGAAAGAAGCTCATTATCTCAGCGTTTCAAAGCCTTATGCCAAAGGTCAAACTTATCTGGATAAGCTCAATAAGATGTATAAGTCTAAGAAGCAGGTCCGACTGGTGGTTACTAAAACTAAGATTAGCTTTAAGGGGACTATGTCCGAATTCCAGTATGGTATGACAGGCGGCAACTCTAATGAGTATATCTACACGCTTAAATTGACTGAGAAAAAGCCCCATAAAGCTAAGAAGGTCAAGACTAGCAAAAAGAAGAAAAAGTCCAAGGTCGCTAAGAAGGGCAAGTCTCGCTCGGCCCCACCCGGTAAGGTGGGACGGGGTTCTAAGGTTGTCGTGAATGGCCGGCTCCATGCTGGCTCGAATGGCAGCGGCCCCGGGATGACAGAACGGAACGCCACCCGAAAAATCTCGTTGATTGCTAAGGGTGCCAAGTACCCCTATCACGTCACTACGCTTAGTGGCGGAGCTCGCGGCTGGGTATCTAAGTCAGCAGTAAAGGCGGTGTAGGTGATGGCAGTAACTTTTTTTCAATCGCAGACGCCGGGGAGTAAGACCAAGTGGGACCTACGTGAGATTTTAAAGACTGATATCAAGTGGACGACTGACATCGACTTCTCAGCCGGTCAGCTGACTTTTGGCCTGGTTGAAGTTGACGAAGGGTACACGCCTAAGAACGGGGATGTAATCTGGTTCAACTGGGACCATGATCACGTCTTCAAAGGCAAAGTCTTCAAGGTCGATTACGATGAGTCCGAAGTTTTCAGTGTGACGGCCTACGACAGCCTTCGATACTTTAAAAACCAGGACTCGCTTATCTGGCCGGTGTCGACTATCTCGCAACGTTTCACTAAGGTGGCGAAACTAGCCGGCGTGAAGCATAAGGTGGTGGACAAGTCGACTCACAAGCTAGTTGCTGAGGTTGCCGACAGTAAGAGCTATTTCGATATGCTGAAAGCTTCATTCAAGTCGACGCGGCTGGCTACGGGACACCGGTATTTTCTGCATGACAATTATGGAACCGTTGAGTTGCGTCGCTCGCCGTACAAGAAGCTCAAGAATATTATTGGTGACAGGTCGCAGCTGACCGGTTTTTCCTTAAGTAAGAGTATTGATGAGGCTGCTAATGTCGTCCGGGTAGTCCGAACTGACAAGAAAAAGAAGCAGAAGTCCTCATCCACGGCCAAAGCCAAGAAACAGACTGCGGCCCAGAAGAAGGCTGCTGACGTAGCCAACACCAGACTGAAGACTGTCACGGCCGCCGGCAACTCGGTTGACCGCTGGGGTAAGTTACAGATTGTCGAGAAAGCCAAGGACAAGGCCAACGCGGCGCAAATGAAGCAGAAGGCCAAGGATATTCTTAAGTCTAAGAATAAACAGACCTACACTTTAAAGCTGACGACGCTGGCTACCTTGTCGATGGTGCCGGGCAATGAAGCTTTGGTGAAGGTGAAAAGCTTGAAAGATATTGGCTTAGGCAGCAAGTATTTGCTGATTACGAAGGCCACCCATACTTTTGGGACTACCAGTCATACGGCCGAGCTTGAAATGAAGGTGAGAATCTAATGGCGGGAGAGACAATGTTGAATTGGTGGGCCAGCCGTGGCGGTCCGGATAGCGAGTATTCAGACATCGTGTTTGGCACGGTCGTTACTGAAGACCCACTGGCCATTCAAATTTCAAACCAGATGACACTTACCGAAGCATTTTTGAATCTTAGTGAATCGGTCACCGACCATAAGGTGAAGGTGAAGCTTGATGGCGAAGAGAAGACGGTCACTATTCTGGGGGCTCTCAAAAAGGGCGACGGAGTCACAATGATTCGCCAGGATGGTGGCCAACAATTTTATGTACTAGAGAAGACGGGAGGTGACGAAGATGAATGACGATGAACTAGAAGAAGTTGAGACCGAGGACGTGGTTGATGAGGTCGAAGACGAGGTTGAGGAGGAGACACTTTCCAGCTACACGTACCTAGTCCGGGATGGTCGAATCATCTCAATGGTCGATGGACAGGCTGCTATGGTACAAGCTGTGGACAAGATTCTTCAAACGGAACGTTTTGTCTATCCCATTTACGATGATCAGTACGGTAATGACTTCGAAGAACTAATTGGCAAGGATTTTGACTACGCAGAAGTTGAAATCGACCGAATGCTGACTGAAGCTTTGGAGGCCGACGACCGGGTCACTGATGTGTCGATTGATGAGACTGAGCGGGTCGACGCCACTACGCTACGAGTCGCCGGGTCCTGTGAGACCATCTTCGGCACCATCCCAATTGATAGTGAGGTGACACTTAGTGAATCCTGAAACACTGATTGCAGAACTAGAGTCTCATGACTTCGATTACTTCATGGATTCCATGCTTGATGAAGTGTCCGATGGCGTAGACAAGCGACAAGGGTCAATCATTTACGACGCGATGGCCCCGGCCGCTACACTGATGGCTGAGCAATCGCTGAACATGGCAAATATCGTGCGTGCCACGTACACACAGACGGCCCCAGGCGAGTTTTTGGACTACCGAGGACCAGAGAGAGGGCTGGCGCGTCAGACTGCCACCGCGGCGCAAGTTAGCGCCGAGTTCTTAGACTCAAAGGGTGTTCCAGTCAGCAATGTTGAGGTTGGCGACCAGTTCGCAAGTGTAGGTGAAGAACCTATCTTCTACCACGTTCTGGAGGTCAACGAAGACTTAACTGGGCTGCTTGTTGCTGAGGAGACCGGTACGCGGGCCAACGGCTATCTCGGACAGATTCTCCCGGTCACACCGAACGATGCGCTGAGTTGGGCGGAAATCCTTTCTGTGGACGTGCCGGCGAAGGACGACGAAACCGACGACCATTTCCGGGACCGCTTGCTCTCACCGGATGCCTACAATGCTTATGGTGGGAACGTGGCCGACTACATGGACATGCTCAGCAAGATTGATTCTGTGGGTGCCGGTCAGGTCTATCCAGCATGGCAGGGCGGCGGAACAGTCGAGCTGGTCATCCTGAACAACTCTAAAAGGGCCGCTAGTCCTGAGTTAGTCAAGCAAGTCAAAGAACAGATTGACCCACCGGACACAGAAGGTCAGGGATACGGTCTAGCGCCTATCGACCATCTGGTGACGGTGGTTGCGCCCACAGAGGTGCCGATTAGTATCGAGACGAGTATCACGCCGGACACGTCTACTACGGTGGATGGCCTGAAGACGGCAATTGAAGCAGGTATCGAGAGCTATTTTGTCCAACGTCGCGAGGCGTGGGATGACATCGACAAGGTGACAGGCCGGGGGTACTCGCTCACGGTCTACCGGTCACAGATTCTGACAGAGATTATGAAGGTCGAAGGGGTCATCAATGCTACGCTACCAGTTCTTAACGGGTCCGATAGTGATGTGAAGATGACCTTTACGAACGATACTTCCGAACTTCCAGTGGTTGGCGAGGTGACGCTTAATGCTTAACTTAAAGGACTATCTGCCTAGCTACTACGACGGTGTGCGTGAGATGCAACGTCTTATGGAAGTTGAGCAAAAGATGGGTGACCGGTTCGGTGATTCGGAGGAAAGACTGCTGATGAATCAGTTTGTCATGCAGGCTGATTCCGAGGGCTTAGCACTCTTTGAGTATCAGCTAGGGATTCCAACCGATTACACCAAGTCACTAGAGTCCCGCCAGTATGATGTGCTTATGCGAATTTTGCCGCCCCGGCCAATCACTATCCGATATTTTCAGGAGCTGATTCAGTCACTGGATATTTCTGCGGTGGTAGACGTGGACCACATCAGGAGTCACGTTGACACGATGAGTGAGGCTCACGACATCACGCCGGAGCAAATCAAGCGGCTACGGTACTTGCTGAACGTCTATTTACCAGTAAACATGACCTATCAGATTCGGACACAGACGGCGGTTGAGACTCAGCTAGACTTCTATCTGGGAGCTATTCAAAACGTGGCTGTTGCGACGGTGGTCATGCCTGACCTGGACGCAGCTACGGATACGACTCAGGAGCTGTATGCGGGCGCAATTAAGCCTGATGTGGCTGTCGCAACCATGGTAAGAGAAGGAGGGGAGAATTTGAATGAGTAAATATAATAAGTCAAAACTGACGATGGCTGGGAAGCTACTGGCCAGTTTGGCAGCTAACGGTAAGGCTAAGTTTGAGATTACTCGTGCGGCCTCCACGGCTGATAATCTTAGTGGAGTTGATTTGGACAGTCTGGAGGCTCTGCCAAATGAAGTTCAGTCAGCAGATATTGTTGACCAAGTAAAGCCGATTGATGGGAACGCCGCAGTAACGGGGACAGAGGTCCAATTCGTCAATGAGAAATTAGATGAAAGCTACCTTATTCAAGCTATTGGACTGTATGCCACAAAGGATGGGGAAGATAAGGAACAGCTCTACGCGGTTATCACTGCTGAGACGCCGGAGCTTATGCCGGATTATGCGGATAAAGTCTGGTTCCGCTTCACGTCGACCATCTACGTGATTGTTGGGGATGTAGCTAACGTCACGGTCAACATCACACCCACAGGCTTAGCGAGCCGTGAGTATGTCGACAGGGCCATTGAAGAACATAAGGTAATCTTGCCAGAGAGCTTAATGTACTCGGACAAGGATGCAACGGTGGCAGCACTGTGGAAATACACGCAGGACCCGGTTAATGCGAATGATAGTCCTTATGTGGCTAAGGAAACGGCTGATAAGGGCTACGTTCGGGATAATGGTGACAGCTCCATCACCTATGGGGACAATGTAACCATCAATCCAGCTGATAAGAGCCATGTGGTGCAACGGCGTGAAAATGGGACGGCCGAGGCGACCAACTATGACGCTGGTGATTTGACGATTGATAAGGATCTAGAAGTGCTCGGTGCCAAAGTGTTCCACGAGTCGGATGATTATCAGAGTTTTGGTGATACCCATGACAGCGCAGTTATTTTCGTTGTTGAGGACCCGGCCACTGATACCAGTGAGACAACTAGCTAGGAGGCGGAAGGATGCAAGTTGGTAATAAGCGAGTTAGGAAAGTGTTAGTTGGTGGTGAGGTAGTCTACCGAGATTCTGGTGGTTGGATTCCGTTGGAGCTGCCTGATGGTGTGAATGGATTAGTATTTTTCAGGGATAACGAAGATGGAACAGCAAGCTTATTGGGAAACTGTTCTTTTCTGTATAAGACTAAGAAATTTTGTATTCTAAATCCACCAAAAGAATATGCGTTTACTAGTTTCAATTGGAAGTCACCGGGGACAAACGATACTAGATATTTGCATTCAGCAGGTATTTATGGTGCAAACCAAGCGGTTTTTATTCCGGAAGTCGCGAGTGGTGCACTCTTTTTTACAGGGAGTAGTGCGCCAGTGGCGCCATCATACCAGACATTTATGTTCAACTTTTGTTTGGGATATACAACTATGGATACGAGTGACTCAAGTCCAGCAATAATTGGTATTGAAAAAGTGTAGGAGGTAGCGTTATGAATAACAAGTTAACCCTATTTATCATGGGGGGGGGTAGAAATACCCCGCTGAGCCACCAGATTGTGGGTGGTGCCCTATGACAGTCTTAGTAGGTGACAAAAAAGTTAAGAAAATTATTGCTGGTGGAAACTTATTTCTTTCGGTTGATGATATTTGGCAAAAATATGATGGTGTACGAAGTATGACTGGCGGAGTGATGCTAAGTAATTTATCCCATGGGATTTTATCGTTAACTGGAATTGTCAGTACACAATCGATGTATTGCAAGATAGTACCTCCTGATGGATTTATTTTTTCAAAGTTCGTTTCTACCGGTACAAAGACTGATACTTCTAATAAGGTTAGTGGTAATTATGGTGCATCAGATTATCGGCTTGGAAAATTCGTCATTAACGATTCTGGAACGGAAGCAGCTGTGATGATGCAGGACGATGTGGCGTATGTATTGTCGAGGCAAGAATTCTTTGTTGGTATTGGTTCTCCGGTCGGTATTCAACTAGAGAGGATTGAGTAAGTATGAAACTAATTAATATTGTTAAATTATCGGGGGGGGTAGAACCCACCTCTTAAATACTGGTTCTACTGCCTTGATGGGCGGTGAGCGAGTATGACCCAAGTAAGTATTGGTAAGGACAAATTAGTGAAAGTATTGATTGGAAATAAGGTTATCTGGGAGCAACCCGATTATGCCAACACTTGGTTTCACTGCCCGTTTGGTATTGGATTGAATACGCTTATGATGTTTGAACCAGGAACAAATACCGGTTACTTTGTAGTTGACGGGGGCTATATAAGCATATCAAATGGTTCTGCTGTAACGGATAGACTCATGTTGGAGTTACCTAAAGGGTTTCGATTTGGAGATAACAATCCGAAGACCATCAGTATGTCTTCCAACGTGGATGGTAGTTGTGAGGCCACTTACAACGGAAATAAATTGTACGTTAAATTTGGAAATTATGGTCAGTCTACTATCAACGGATCAATCAGAAGTCTTTATCTTAAAAATGGAACAATTTGGGGCTATCAATTCAACGTAATCAAGGAGGACTAAAACATGAACATTAAATTCACAAGCTACGATAAAATTCGGGGGGGGGGAACCCTCCAGACTTTCACTAACTAATTGGGGTACACCTCTTGCAGGAGGTGTAGCCTAATGGAAATGCGTATTGGCAATCAAAAGGTTACGAAGGTGCTGATTGGCGGACAAGTGTTATATGACCAAGAAAATGAGTGGCAGATACTAACAGGTTCCAGTGACTTTTTTACAAGTTATACGATGTTGTATCGGATTCACAGAGAAGAGAGATATATCGAAGCAACTATTGGTGGAAAGACCCAATCAGATTTAGGTGCTAAGACAGTGTTTATTGATCTATCCAATATGGTATCAAAAATCACTAAGTGTAGTTTTGTGATTGCTCGGGACACTTTTATTTCCACACAGACGGTAAGTCTTTTAGATGGCGCGAGGTTGTATACTAATGCAAATAATGGAAATGGATATGGGGCTGGCTATACGGTCTCATCAGTTGGCCAAGATGGAGGCCCGTTTGTAAAGATTTATTATGACAAGCTAGTTAAGGAGTGATGAACAATGGAAGAAAAAACGATTAAGACCTATTGGAACCTGGATCCCGATAGTGGGGTGCCCTTGGCGCAACCAACTGGTGAAGAAACTAAGGGATGGACAGTGCTGTACCTGTTACCTGAGACCCTGGAATCAGTACAGCGGTATTGGAAAAACTACGTTTACACGGCCGGCGTCATGAAGCGCACAGCTAATTGGCTGCCTGACCTAAGCGTCGATCATCTCATCCACAACAATGAGTTAGCTCAGGAGACTATCACCCAGCTCAAGCAAACTCTTGCCGTCTTGGGTGGGGCCCAGGCTCAAACAACTGTGGACGTGCAAGGCGTTAAAAAAGATGTCACGGAAGTTAAGACGGCCACTAGTGCACTTGGCGGTCAGGTAGCTCAGATGATGGTTGCTCAGACACCAGCTCCGAACGTAGACGCGGAATAGGAGGAGAATTATGAATTATACGACAATCAAATTATTTTCAAGTTGGGGTATGCTGACCCCGGACTTGAACTGGTACCGGGAACATGACTTCATCACCGACGAACAGTATAAGGACATCTCAGGCACCGACTACAAGCCAGCAGTGGCATAGGGGGTGCTTTTCTTATGGATAAAAAGTTATACCGACACTATAAGAAAAATCAGTTCTGGTTCTGGTCCGCCGTCGAGACCTATGCTATCGCGCTCGTTTTCATCATCCAAGTGAACTTCTTCGACTTGAAGCCCCCAGCGCACACTATGCTGGGGTTCCTAGATGACCCCGTCTCAATCTTCCTAATTGGGGTGATTGGGACGTTTACGGCGGTTTACTCAATCTGGGATTTCCACTGGTTCTATGCCCGGCCGATTATGATTGGCTGCCTAGTCTTTGTGTGGATGTCGTTCTTTCTGGGCTTCCTGGTGCACGATATGGAGATGGGGGCGCTTATCAGTCCGGGGGCCGTGCTGACTGGCGGGGTGATTTGTCGGATTGTGAGCTATGCATTTACAGGGGATGATTAAAGTTGAGCGACAAGGTATTTACGGCCATTCTCTCTGCAATTTCAGCTATTGCGGTTGGCTACGTGCCTGTATGGGTGGCTCGGATTAACGCCGGAAAGCCGCCAACTAAAAATGATGAGATCAAGCGACTTAAGAGAGAGAATGACCGACTCAAACGAGAGAATGAAAAATTGAAGAAGCGAGGTGAGTAGCGTGGACTATATCCAGCAACTCAATCTAGGAACGGCGGCCGAGTTAGCTCTAACAACTCTGGTCGTTTTTGTTTTGACTCAAGCCGTGAAGCAGACGAAGGTGCCGAACCAGTGGATGCCATGGTTGTCGATGGGAGTCGGCGTAGTAGTCGGTCTGTTGTCGGTATTTGTAACGGCTGACCATAACTTCCTGTCAGGAGCCGTTATGGGCTTACTGGTAGGCGGATTCACGTCTGGTTTGTTTGACGGGTTCAAAGGTTTCAATGTGAAGGAGGACGACAAGTAATGGGATATTCATTTAATCACAGCTACGAGTTGGCTGCTAACATTGGTGATAACCGCAAGGCAGTGCACAAGTACATCATTGCTCATGATACCGGGAATGATAATAATCGGGGCTCCGGCTCCGGCAAGAACGAAGCCAGTTACATGCAGGGGCACTGGTCAGCAGCCTACACGCACGCCATTGTAGATGACCAGGGAATCTACATCGTAGGGACGCCAGGTTATGTCGCATACGGCGCCGGGACCGTAGCCAATACCAATTCACCGTTTCAGGTCGAACTGGCGCATGTGGACTCACAGAAGCGCTTCAACGAATCTTACAAGCGCTATGTGTGGGTACTCCGGTACTACGCGAATAAGTACGGAATTCCATTGACGCTGGACGGGTCCGGTGCGGGTATCAAGTCCCATAAGTGGGTGTCAGATAATATCTGGGGGGACCATCAAGATCCTTATGGGTATCTGAGCAAATGGGGCATCAGTAAGAGCCAGTTTGCCAAGGACTTGAAGAACGGTGTTGGCGGGGTTTCTTCCACACCGGCAAAGAAGGCCACCTATTTGAAGGCAGCCAAGCAGGTTAAAGCGAAGACTAATGTGACCCGGTACCGTGACAAAGCGTTTAAGAAGAAAGAGCGTAAGTTTGCGAAGGGGACCATCTTTGATATTGATTCTGTGGTTAGCTATGGAAAGATTACACGTCTCAAGCTGGCAAATAGCCTCTACATCACATCCAACACGGACTACGTCAATAAACTCAAGTAACAACGAAGCCACTCAATCCTATATGGACTGGGTGGCTTTTTTTCGTTGTATGGCCTTAACTATGCGTTTTACTACGCCTAAGCGGGCAATCTGTGTTAGTGTTGGTCGATTAAGAAAGGTAGTCAGTTAATGAGAACTAAACAACAAGTTACAGAAGCAGTGGCTAACATCTTAAAGCTGTATCACGCGGGCGACACTGATAATTTGGTGTTGCCGCTGTCTATGATTAAATCAATTGATGGAGGAAAATTAGCAATTCGTGATTTACCATTGTGGGCAGTCGACAAGCTCGTGTCTTACCGAGACGGTGTGAATGTTGGAAAGATAATCAGTATTATTAGGAACCCAGACAAGCACACAGATATAGGTCTAGAAATTGTCTTGCGGACTGCAATGGAGCATGTAACAGCACTACAAATGATCATCACAGGAGATATGGGGTATTTACCAACTGGCAAAGCGAAGAGTGAGCGTACCAAGATGACTTACAATGGAATGGAGGAAAGTGTTCCTTTGATGATAGAAACTGCCAGAATAGTCGTGAAGATGATCTATTGAGAGACTGAAAGCCACTCTATCCATTGCGGGTAGGGTGGCTTTTGAATATTCACTATAACGAAGTGGTATACATTCTATGTAAATGCCTAGCCCGGCTTACCCAATAAAAGCCCACTTTTTTGCTTAAAACCCTGGTGTAGAGCTATTTAAAAATAGCAAGATTTCACTTTTTAACTGATTAAAATTAGGCGAGACACTGGTTAACGGTGTTTCGTCTTTTTATTTACAGAAAAACACCCAACCTCCAGATTGCAAGGTTGGGTGTTTTTGTCTAAAAAATTATTTTAAGCCGTAACCGCCGCCACAAATTCCTGGTAGGCGGCTTCTTCGCCCGTAGTCGCGAGCGTCACGTTTTGCAAGTTGGCCTGGTGGAGGTCAGCCTCGGCAATGGTGAGGGTGGCCGTGAAGGTGGCGTTGCCAATCAGCTGCAGCTGGCTGGCCGCTGCCGACTGGGCCAGTGTGACGTGCGTCTTGACCATGCCGCCGGGATTGAAGACGGTGATATCCTGTTGCGCGTCGAATTGGTCGGGGTAAAGCTGCGCGAAGGCCAAACTGGTGGCGGACATGCCCGTGCCACAGGCGTTCGTGAAGCCGACGCCACGTTCATACGTTTGGACGAAGAGGGTGTTGGTGCCCCGAATCTCAGCGAAGCTCACGTTGACGCCTTCTGGAAAATAAGGGTTCTTCGCGTTCAGGCGTTCCCCCAGCTGGCCGAGTTGCGCGGCGTCGATGTGGTCCACGAAACTAATCAGGTGCGGGTTCGGGACGGCAATGGCCGTGAACGTTTGGCCGGGGATGAACTCTGGCACGTCGACGTCGACCATGGTGCTTAAGTCCTGATAGTGGAACGGTAGGTCGGCCGCGGCCAAGGAGATCGGCGCGATTTGAACGCTAAATGCCGGGACGTTGGCGGCTAGACTGGGCGCTTGGTGGACTGGTAAATTGGCTTCCAGAGTGGCGACCTTGAAGGCTGTTTGGCCCGTCTTTTCCGCCAAATATCGGCTCACGGTTCGCAGGCCGTTGCCACACATCTTGGCTTCGCTGCCATCGGCGTTGATGACGCGCATCTGGCCGGCACAGTCCGTGGCGGGGACGTCGTTGATGACCAGGAGCCCGTCCGCGCCGTTGTCGACGCCCGTAACGGGGGAACAGAGACGAATCGCCAGTTGCGTTAGCTCCGCATCGGTTAGGGGCGTGACGAGGGTGGTTTGGTCGAGCAAGAAGAATTGATTTTCGGACCCGTGGGCCTTGATTAAAGTTGTCATGGATTTATACCTCACTTTTTACGAAAAAGGTGTCATAGATGTGCCGGACCGCGGCGGCCGCGTCCTTACGCTGGGTGCCAATCATGATGGAGATGCGTGAGGCCCCCTGGTTGATCATTTGAATGGCGATGCCGTGCTGGGTCAGGGAATCGATCACCTTGCCCATGGTGTCGACGGTGTGGGCGATACCTTCACCGACGACCATGATGATGGCGTAATCGTCGATCCACTCCAAGTAATCGGGTTTTAACGTTTCACGAATGTCATGGCAAAGGGCCTTGATGGTCGCTGAATCCAATTTACTCTGGTCAAAAATAATTGTGAGGTCATCGATTCCGGACGGCATATGTTCATAGGAAATCCCGTACCGTTGGAAAATTTCGAGCAGCTTCAGGGTGAAGCCGACTTCCTTGTTTAACAGGTAACGGTGTAGGTATAACGCGGAGAACCGGTCGGAACAGGCAATCCCGGTAATCGGATTGGCCGGATTGAAGAGAAATTGTTCCGGCACAATCAGTGTGCCCGGCGCCGTGGGGTTATTGGTGTTTTTAACGTTAACCGGGACCTGGCCCTGAACGGCTGGGATAATGGCTTCGTCTTGGAAGACGGAGAAGCCGGCGTAGGACAGTTCCCGCATTTCTCGGTAGGACATCTTGGAGATGACGGCGGGGTGCGGCACGATGTGATTATCGACGGTGTAGATGGCGTCGACGTCCGTAAAGTTTTCGTAGAGGTCGGCCTTGAAGCCACGGCTTAAAATGGCACCCGTGATGTCGGAACCACCGCGGGTGAAGGTGTAGATGTCTCCACTGGGACTGTAGCCGAAGAAGCCGGGGAACACGATGCGGGCCCCACTTAGTGAAAGATGACTCAAATTAAGATAAGTTTCGTCTAAAACATCCGCGTTATTGGGTTCCCCATCGACCAAAAAACCGGCCTCGCGGGGGTCTAAAAATTTGGCGGGGATGCCTTGTTCATTTAACACGGCCGCCAGTAAAATGGCATTGAGCAGTTCACCGTGGGCCTTGAAAGCTGCCATCAGGTGGTCATCGTCCGTAAAAGTTGTCGTGGCTAAAGCGCCGAGCTTATGGGTGATGGTCTGGAGCGTTGTGGCCGGCAGATCAAAGTGGTCACTGATGGCCTGGTAGCGAGTCGTAATCTGCGCCACCGTGGTTGAAAAGTCCTGTTGGGCCAGGACCTGCTGGGCGTATTGAATCAGCAGATCCGTCACTTTGACGTCCCCTTTAGTCCGTTTGCCGGGGGCCGAGGTCACGATGACCTGACGCTCTGGGTCCGCTCGAATAATGTTAACGACCTTATCAAATTGTTCGCCGGTGGCCAGTGAACTACCACCAAACTTAACGACTTTCACAAAAATCACCTCAAAGTTAGTTTGAAACTCACATTTATTTTTAATGGCAACTTTAGCAGTTTTCCGGATTAAATCAAGCGAAACTTTCTGAATCCAGTTCGTAAAGTTAGAAAACATTGTGAATTTACGTCAGAAGGCTTGACGGATTATGAGAATTGTTTTAATCTAATAGCAACATCAAATAAGAGGTTGCAACCAACATCAGTACGCAAGGGAGTCCCTGAATGGACCAGGAACTTGCGGAAAGGGGCGGTTGCCGAAGCGTCAGTCGATTCAGCGGCTGATTAGCTGGGACGTGGTTTGAATAAAACGCGGACTGTCGTAGCAAAAATGTCTGCTACGGGGCGCTTACGACGAATACGATGCAGAATGCAAATTTCTGGGATCTCTTTGTTTGTAAGCAAAGAGATCCTTTTTTTGTCCCGTAACGAAAGGGTGGTTGAGAGATGATTAGTCGTGATTTACAAGCCAATGAACAAGGACATCTGTTGTTAGGTGGGGTGGATGCCACGCAACTCGCACGAGACTTCGGCACGCCATTAGTGGTTTACGATGTCGGCAACATTCGCCAACAGATTCAGGACTTCCGTGAGAGTTTTGACCAGAGCGGGCTTCGTTATCAAATTAGTTATGCCAGCAAGGCCTTCGCGACCGTGGCCATGTATCAGGTCATTAAGGAAGAGGGCCTCCACGCCGATGTCGTTTCCGGCGGCGAGCTGTACACCGCGTTAAAAGCCGGCTTCCCTGCCGAGCGCCTCAGCTTCCACGGTAATAACAAGTCGGTGGCCGAGCTGACCATGGCCGTGGATCACGGCGTTGGTGTCATCATCCTAGACAACTTCCACGAAATTCAGTTGCTCAAGGAAGTCCTTGCCGTCAAGGGGGCCAGCGTCAACGTGATGTTGCGGCTGACACCGGGCATTTCCGCGCATACCCACCGCTACACACAAACTGGTCAGGTCGATAGTAAATTTGGCTTCGACGTCGCCTCCGGACAAGCCACCCGCGCCCTGCAGGAAGTTCTGGCGGTACCGCAGATGCACCTGATTGGGATTCACGCCCACATCGGTTCACAGATCTTTGGGGTCGCCGGCTTTGAAATGCTGGTCCAAAAGTTGGTCAGCATTGCCGCCGAGTGGCGCGATGATTTCAACTTCGTTCCCCAAATCTTGAATCTTGGCGGTGGCTTTGGTATTACCTACACGGCCGCCGACGAAGCCATTGGCCCGGACGTCTTCATCCAACACATTGCGGCCACCCTGAAGGCCAGTGCAGCGGAAGCTAACCTGGACCTCCCCGAGATTTGGATCGAACCGGGTCGGTCCATCGTGGGTCCCGCTGGCTACAACCTGTACACGGTCGGGTCGCGCAAGGACATTCCCAACCTGACCTCCTACCTGAGTGTTGATGGGGGGATGGGCGATAACATTCGACCAGCGCTGTACCAGGCGCAATACGAGGCGGTGGTAGCCAACAAGCTCAACGCCCCGCAACAGGAAACCGTCCATCTGGCCGGAAAGTATTGTGAGTCCGGCGACATTCTGGTTGATCAGGCCAAGTTGCCCCGCACGGAACCCGGCGATTTGATTGCCATGTTGGATACCGGTGCTTACGGCTACTCAATGGCGTCCAACTACAACCGCAACCCGCGGCCCGCGGTCGTCTTCGTTGAAAATGGCCAGGCCAAAGTCGTGGTTCGCCGTGAGACCTACGCGGATCTGACACGGTTGGATGAGAGTTATTTATAAACTGAAATGTGGATGAGAACCGTACTGAATTAGCCAGCGTAAACTCGGCCGGCACCGGGTGCTTATTATATAGGAGGAAAATTAATGAAAAAGATGACTGCGGAAGAAATTATCAGGTACATTGGCACCGCCGAAAAGGTAACGCCCGTGAAAGCTTACGTGCAAGAAAATATTCCGGCCGATAAGGTTCCCACTAGCGTGCAACGATTCGCTGCGCCCGAGTTTACCCTGTTAATTGGGGATTACCGCGACGTGGCGCCACTCTTGGCGGATCGGCCGGAAGAGACGTACCACCTTGAGGTAACCGCCCGTAACTCGGCCGTGCCATTACTGGACACGGCAACGACCAACGCCCGCATTGAGCCGGGGGCCATCATCCGCGATCAGGTCACGATTGGTGATCACGCGGTCATCATGATGGGGGCCGTCATCAATATCGGCGCAGAAATTGGGGCCGGCACCATGATCGACATGGGCGCCGTGCTTGGCGGCCGCGCCACGGTAGGAACCAACGCTCACATCGGAGCGAATGCTGTGCTGGCCGGCGTGGTGGAACCCGCGTCCGCGACGCCAGTCCGCATCGGTAACAACGTCACGGTCGGCGCTAACGCGGTCGTGTTAGAAGGTGTGCAAGTCGGTGACAATGCCGTGGTTGGCGCCGGCGCCGTGGTCACCAAAGACGTGGCCCCGAATGCCGTCGTCGCCGGTGTACCGGCGCGCGTAATCAAAATAAAAGACCAGCAGACGACTGACAAGACCCATATCGAAGAAACCTTGAGGGAGTTGTAGACCATGCTAACGGAAGCAGAACTCATTCAGATTCGCCGCCACCTTCACCAGATTCCGGAGCTGGCACTTCACGAAACTGCCACGCACGCCTATTTAAAAGCGGTGGTCGAGCAGTTGCCAGCGACCTGGTTGACGGTGCGCGAACCCAGCGAGCTCCCGACGGCCTTGCTGGTCAAGGTCGCGGGGAGTCAGCCACAACGCACGATTGGCTACCGGGCCGACATCGATGCCTTACCCGTCGACGAGACGGCCAGTCGTTCGTTCCATTCGACCCATCCGGGTGTGATGCACGCCTGCGGTCACGATATTCATATGACCGTGGCGCTGGGCCTCCTCAGCTACTTTGCCGAGAATCAGCCACAAGATAACCTGATATTCTTCTTCCAACCCGCCGAAGAGAGCGAGAGCGGGGGGAAGCAGGCGTACGACCTGGGACTGTTCACCGGGGCGTGGCACATCGATGAATTCTACGGCTTGCATGACAATTCCGACCTGCCCACCGGCACGATTGGCTGTCGCCTCGGCACGTTATTTGCCGGGACCAGCGAGGTCAACGTGACGATTCACGGTACTAGCGGTCACGCAGCCTTTCCGCACCGGGCCAACGATGCGGTCGTGATTGCGGCCAGCTTCATTACCCAGATTCAAACGATTGTTGCCCGCAACATCGACCCGACCGCGTGTGGCGTGGTGACCTTTGGCAAAATGACCGCGGGGTCGATTCGCAACGTGATTGCGGGGGAAGCCCGGCTGGAAGGCACGATTCGTGGGCTGACCCAGGACATGATCCTATTTATTCGGCAGCGCGTGCGTGAGATTGCGGCCGGGGTGGCTCAGACCTACAACGCCCAGATTGATGTGACGTTTAATCAGGGGGGCTACTACCCCGTGGAAAACGACCCGCAATTAACGGCCAACTTTATCCAGTACATGCAGCGGGCCGCCGACGTGGATTTTCAGGAGACCCCGCCGGCTATGACCGGCGAAGACTTTGGCTACCTGCTGAACCAGATTCCTGGCACCATGTTTTGGCTGGGGGTCGACAGTCCGGGTGCGCTTCACGCCGCTAATTTTAATCCCCACGAGGGCGCCATCATCAAGGGCGTGACCGCTATGCGGGGCTTCTTAACTGACAGAATGGCTCACTAAAGGAGAGATTGAGAATGTTTGAAAATGCAGATTTACTCACGGCAATCATTACGCCGTTTACCGCCGATGGGAGCGCCATTAACTACGCTGCTTTGGAAAAGTTGACCAATCACTTGCTGGCGACCGGGACCAAGGGCTTCGTCATTGGCGGAACCACTGGGGAAACGCCCACGCTGAGCGAAACGGAAAAATTAGAGCTCTATACGCGCTTTGGCAAGATGGTCGGTGGCCGGGTGCCCGTTATCGCCGGCGCCGGCAGTAACAACACGCAGGAGACCGTCGACTTTGTCCAGAAGCTGGGCCAGGTGCCCGGTATCGACATGGCCCTGGTCGTGGTGCCGTACTACAATAAGCCGAACCAGCGGGGGATGCGGGCGCATTTTCAAACGGTAGCCGATGCTTCGCCGCTTCCCGTGATGATCTATAACATTCCGGGCCGGACCGGGGTCTTGATGACCAAGGAAACCGTCGTCGACTTGGCCCAGTACCCCAACATTGGTGGCGTCAAGCAGTGCAATACGATGGCCGATTTCGAGTACATCGTGGAACACACACCGGCAGACTTCCTGGTCTATAGCGGCGAGGATGCCCAGGCGCTGTTTGCCACGGCGGTCGGGGGTAACGGGGTGATCTCCGTGGCGTCTCACGTTTACGGCGACCAAATTCGTGAGATGTTAGACGACCTGGCAGCCGGCAACGTCCAAGCCGCTGGCGCCTTACACCGGCAGTTGACGCCCAAGATGGCGGCCCTGTTCATGTACCCGTCACCGTCACCGGTCAAGGCCGTATTAAACGACCAGGGCTATGAGGTTGGGACGTGTCGCTTGCCAATTTTGCCACTCAACGCTGAGGAAAAGGCGGCGCTCTACGCGGCCCTCGGCACCAAGGAGGCCCAAGCGTGATTTCAGTAATTGTTGCCGGATTTAACGGCTCGATGGGGCAAATGACCCTCGCCATGATTGATCAAGTAGCTGATTTAAACCTAGTGGGTGTGTACAACCCTCACGTGACTGACCTGGCGCCCGCAACGTATCGGTTAGATTCAACGGTGGTGGTCGCTAACGACCTCGCCCAGTTGCCAGCAGCTGACATTTGGATTGACTTCAGCCTGCCGAGTGGGGTCTACGCCAATGCCAAATTTGCGATTGATCACGGCATTCGGCCGGTGATTGGGACCAGCGGCATGACCGAGGACCAACAGGTGGCGCTTCAACAGGCGGCCAACGCGAAGGGGTTAGGGGGCATCATTGCCGCCAACTTTGGGGTCTCCGCCGTCTTGATGATGAAATTTGCTAAGGAAGCCGCGGCCTACTTCGACCACGCTGAAATCATGGAATACCACCATGCCGATAAGCTGGACGCACCGTCCGGGACCGCCCGCAACACGGCCAAACTGATCTACGAGCAACAGGGGCATGATGAAACGAACAATCCGCAGGAACAGGACCCCATGGGTGCACGCGGTGGCGATTACCACGGGATTAAGATCCACGCCGTGCGGCTGCCGGGCTTTATCGCCGATGAGGAGGTTATCTTCGGCGGGGCGGGTGAAACCTTGACGCTGAAGCAGAGTACGACGGACCGGGCGTCATTTATGACCGGTGTGCGCATCGCTATCGACGCCGTCATGCACCGTCAGAACCTGGTCATCGGCCTGGAAAATATTCTTTAAACTTGGGTGCTTGGCAGCGCCTCCGGGCCGGTGAAAACTGGGCCGTGACGCTGTGGGCGCACGTCTGGAGCCGAAGAGCGGTCTCCAGACTTACTTTGAGCCTCAAGGACCGAGTCTCAAAGATAGCAGTTGTCTAAGCGGTAAACCGCTAAGACAACTCCCACGGCTGAGCCCATTTTCGCCAGCCCTGCGGCTGATACTGGTTTAAAGCAGATTTGCCGATGACCATGTCAGGGGTTCTGGAGGGGGACTACGTCAGTTACGTTTGGTGATGACGCCCCAGCGATTGGCGATGCGTCCGTGATCTTCAGAAACAGTGTAATAAAATTCAACAATTTCAATCCGTCAATCACAACCACCACAAGGAATTGCGCAACTACGCCGGTATGTTTGTTACGCACAAACGTGAGTGACCAGAGGCGGGCCAAGATGTCCGGCTGTGTCGATGGTCTTGATTGGGGTTCTGTCCCAACCTAGAGCATGGGACGACCTTGGAAACTCGCGAACTTCAGCGAGGTTTCAAGGCGAGCTGGAAGACCGATTCTCAGGCTGGAAGCGTTCCCCACAGCAGGGCGTCTTGAGCCCGCCGCCGGGAACGGACAGACAAAAACAATAGTAAACAGAAAACATAAAGGTTAGGAGAGGTGACCAATTTGCCGCTACTGGATTCGAAACTAAAATCAATTGTTAACCAAACACTTGCGCCAATGGGCGTTTCTCAGATTCGGTTCTTTGCGCAGAAATTTGCGCAGATTCCGGGGATTATTAAGCTGACGCTGGGGGAACCCGACTTCAACGTGCCCGAGCACGTGAAGGCAGCCGCCATCCAGAGCATTCGGGAAAATAAATCTCACTACTCCGATCAGCGCGGCATCATGGAACTGCGGACAGCCATCAGCGACTACCTGCAACAACGCTTTCACGTCAGCTATGACGCGGCGTCTGAAATCGTGGTGACCGTGGGGGCGACCGAGGCCATTTTTGCAGCACTGGGCAGTTTAATCAATCCCGGAGACAAAATTCTGGTGGCCACCCCGACCTTTGCCTTGTATTGGCCGGTCATCGAAATCTTTGGCGGAATTCCTGTTCAGGTGGATACCACGGCCGATGGGTTCCGGTTGACCGGTAAACATTTACAGGAAGTACTTGACCGAGAGGGTGCCGGCAACGTGAAGGCACTGGTTTTGAACTTCCCTGGCAATCCCACCGGATTCGAGTACAGCCGCGACCAGTTACAGGAACTGGCGGATGTCATTAAGCAAAATGCCATGTACGTCTTAACCGATGAAATTTATGCGGAATTAACCTATGGTCAGCCGCACACCTCGATGGCCGAGTTGTTGCCGGAACAAACAATTCTGATCAACGGGTTATCCAAGTCCCATGCGATGACCGGCTATCGAATCGGCTACTTCGTCGGGCCCAAGGACTTTGTGGTGAACGCCAGCAAGCTCCATGGCTTTGCGGTCACCAGTCCGTCGAATCCAGCCCAGTATGCGGCGTTGGAGGCGCTGACCAACGGCGTCGATGATGCTCAGGACATGCGGCAGGTTTATCAACAACGGCGTGATTACATCGTGCCCAAACTAAATGCCTTGGGCTACGAAACGGCGTTGCCGGCTGGCGCGTTTTACGCGTTTGCGAAGATTCCGGCTAGCTTTGGGCTGAGTTCCGTCGAATTTGCGACGAGACTGGCCGAAGAAGCCAAGGTGGGCGTGACCCCCGGCAGTGCGTTTGGCGCTGGTGGCGAAGGGTACGTGCGCCTGTCCTACGCGTCATCGATGGCGGATCTGCAGGAAGCCATGGCGCGGTTGACGGTATTTACGGAAAAGATGCAATTAAAAATTAAGGGATGAACGGTATGAGTGAAGGATTTGTCGTTGCGATTTTAGGGGCCACGGGCGCCGTGGGAACCCGCTTGATTCAACAGTTAGAGCAGTCTACGATTCCAGTGAAGTCGGTTAAATTATTGGCGTCTTCACGCTCGGCGGGGAAGGTCTTACAATTTAGAGAACAGGACGTCACGGTTGAAGAAGCCACGCCCGCTGCGTTTGACGGGGTCGACCTAGTCTTGGCCTCGGCCGGTGGCAGTGTCTCTAAGAAATTCCTGCCCGAAGCCGTGAAGCGCGGGGCAGTCTGCGTGGACAATACCAGTGCCTTTCGGATGGTGCCAGAGATTCCGCTGGTCGTGCCGGAAGTGAATGAAACGGCGTTGTATCACCACCAAGGCATTATTGCTAACCCGAATTGCTCGACAATTCAAATGATGGTCGCCCTGGAACCCATTCGCCAGGCCATTGGGTTAAAGCAGATTATCGTGTCTACCTACCAGGCCGCATCCGGCGCGGGGCAGTCAGCCTTGAACGAGCTGTACACCGAGGCCCAAGACTTCCTGGACGGCAAGCAGATGCACGCGGACATTTTCCCAACGAAGGGCGATCAACGGCACTATCCACTGGCCTTTAACCTGTTGCCACAGATTGACGTGCTGGAGGACAACCTGTATTCCCATGAAGAGTGGAAGATGATTCACGAAACGAAGAAGATCATGCTGGGGGACATGAATGCCAGTGAAATCAAGGTCACGGCCACCTGTGTCCGGGTCCCCGTGCCCATCAGTCATGGGGAATCCATTTGGATCGATACCGGGGATCCTACCGCCACGGTCGATCAATTACGGCAGGCCATTGTGGACGCGCCGGGTGCCGTTCTACAGGATGACCCGGCCCATCAAGTCTATCCGCAACCGGTCAATGCCACTGGGACACGTGACACCTACGTTGGGCGGATTCGGCCCGACCTGGAAAATCCGGGGGCTTTCAACCTGTGGGTCGTGTCCGATAACCTGTTAAAGGGGGCCGCTTGGAACACGGTTCAGATTGCGGAACGACTAGTCGCCGATGACCTGGTTCACCCGGTTGTGCCGGCAACGAAGTAAAATAACGGTCAAAGTTTGTCGATTGTAGGTAGCAATTAATCAGGTGGCTTTAATTATGCTACATACAAGAAGCCAGCATAACGGCATTCAATCGAATAACGATTTAATTGAACAGTCTATCGACTAAAATTGCGGACAGAATGTCTAACGGGAAAAATAGTTTACTGGTTATTCCCAAACGCTTTAGTAAAACGAGTTAACCCCTGGTACTGCGAGACTAACAAGCAGCCACCGCCACACGCGAATGCGATTGTGGCGGTGGCTTTTTTGTATCCATTAGGCGATAATCCGTTATTGCTATCCATTATTAACGGGATGTTACAGATTCCGGCAAAGAACTTGAATTCGGCCCCACAAAATATACAATTAGTGATGATACTGTCTCTGGATAATACGCGTTTCTAGCCGTGAGAACGGTTAGATGCGCGACCAGTTTCAAGCGAGAAGTGACTATCAACGGCCGTTGCGCAGAAGCGTAACGGCCTAAGAATGGTTCAAAAAGTGAGGACGAAAAGCATGTCGTTAGCCCAATTAGAGTCGGTTTTACTGTAGATTACCCTGGTTGCGGCCGTGATTTTAGTGATTACGGTGGCGGTTTATTTTTGGTACTCCCGGAAAAATTCGAATAACTATTTGGAAAATAAGGAAATAGAGTTACGGTACTTTATTCAAAAACAGGTCGACTTCCGCGGCCAGACCACCGGGTACGAGTGCTTGCTGCGGCAACACAACGACGATGGGTCTTGGTCGTTGCCACAAAAGTTGGACTCATTACCCTTACAGCGAGTGATTTTTTTGCTGGAAGACACCTTCAAGGCCTTGCCGCGCGAAGACATCACCTTATCGATCAACCTGGAGTACGATCAAATTTTAAGTCCAGACTTCCATTACTTTGTGCGCTGGGCGATTTCAAAAATCACGCCGATGAATTTGGCGGTCGAGTATACGGCTAATGGCCAAGAGGGGCGCTTGAATCGGCGGTTATTTCTCAAACGCATTCGGGATGGTCGGGCGTATGGCATGCGCTTTGACGTGGATAACGTCGGGTCCAGCCTGGAAAATTTAAAGAACGTCAAGTGGCTCTTGCCACAGGTCGATTCGCTCAAGTGTTCCATGCGGAGCTTCAGGAAGGAAGATCCGTCCGTATGGTTGGATTTGAATTTGCAATATTGGAACCGGTTGTCCCAGGAGAATCACATCCAGTTGATCTTGATGGGTGTGGAGGACGAGGCGGACGAGCAACTCGCGGAACAGTTAAAGATTCGGGTCCGGCAGGGGTATCGCTTTGGGCGGCCGGCGAACCCACAGGAGGCAATGGATGACCAAAAAATCAGCAGCAAGTGAACATGATAGCGCCAAGGTGAAGCAACAATTGTATACCGACGTTTATTTTGAAAAGGGCCACTGGGGTCTGAAAATTTGGCAAACGTTGGTCGCCATCTTTGGCTGGATCTGCGTCATCGTGCCCGTGGTGATTACGGTCACGTCTTTTTGGGCCGCGTACGATCCGAAGATTCCTCACCTATGGTCGTACAATGAGGGGATTTTTGAAATCAAGTTTATTGGGATCATCCTGTTGTTTGCCTTTGTGATGGTCTGGCTGTTTGCCGTGGGGATGACGATCATTCAAAATCGTAAGCGTGACCGGGTCGTGGAACAGTGGCCGACGTTTAACCCCATCAATCAAAAGAAGCGGGAAACGGCCCTGGAAAAATTCATGGACGAGCGGTTTGGCGACGAAGAATTTCGCCACAACGTTCGGACCTACCAGGTTAAGCCCGAGCAAAACCTCGATACGGATCAGATTCACGACCTGTACGAGAAACACGATTTAAATGATTTGGATGACTAGGAGGTCCCATGTTTAACGTCTTTATTGATAGCATTTTAAAAGCGACACTGGGGCAGACCTTGCTGAACATTTTTCTGTTGATTCTCTGCCTGTACCCGGTAGTGGGCTCGTTCTTCTGGTTTGCGGGCGCACTGTCGTACCGCTTTTTTAAGACCAACAAGCGCGACTACGACTGGGAAAATATTCCGGTAGAGCAGCAACCCATGATCACCATCATGATTCCGGCGCATAACGAAGAGGTCATGATTGAAGAAACCATCACGTACCTGTTTGACCAGCTGAACTATGACAATTTTGAGGTGCTGGTGATGAACGACGGCTCCAGCGACGATACCGGGGCCATTATCAGCCGCCTGCAGGAAAAATATCCGCGGTTGCGGACCGTTGAAATTTTGAAAAATAAGGGCAAGGCCCACGCGTTTAACATCGGCATGTACTTTGCCAAGGGTGAATATATTCTGAGTAACGATGCCGACACGATTCCCGAACCCGATGCGTTGATGAAGTATATGAACTTTTTCATGCGCGACCGGGATATGAACACCTCCGCGGTGACCGCCAACATGGACGTGCAGAACCGGTCTAGTCTGCTAGGCAAGTCGCAAACGGTGGAGTTTACCAGTATCGTCGGGGTTATCAAGCGTAGCCAGACGGCCATCAACGACTCGATGTACGCGTACAGTGGGGCCAATACCCTGTATAAGAAGGACTTTCTGATTGATGTCGGCGGCTTCCGGCAGAACCGGGCCACGGAGGATATCAGTATCGCCTGGGACCACCAGATGATTGGCGCCGTACCGCGGTTCGCCCCGAACGTGATTTTCCATATGAACGTGCCGGAAACGATTCGGGACCTCTACAAGCAGCGGAAACGCTGGGCGCAGGGGGGCACCGAAGTCTGGCTGACCAATATTAAGAAATTTGTCTTTCATCCGATTCAGCACCGCTACCAGATTTCCATGTTCGTGGACTCCACGCTTTCCATCCTGTGGTCGTTCTTCTTCACGCTGACCTCGTTGTCATTCCTGGCGACGATGGCAATGTTCCTGTTTACCGGCAACTACGAGCGGGTCCTCCACGGCATCGTGATTTCATTTATCTTCGTGACCTTTGAAATCTTCGCCGGCTTCATGCAGCTGCTGGCGGCGCTACTGTTGGACCACCATGGCATCAAGCTCAAGTACATCCTGTTTGCGCCGCTGTACATGCTGTTTTACTGGATGGTCAACCCGATTACGGTCGTGATGACGTTCATCCCCGCCCTGAAAACGATCTTGGGCTTTGGCTCGGGCACCTGGGTCAGTCCAAAACGAAAGTCGTTGCAGAAAAAATAAGAGCGGAACCGGCTGCCTTTTTGGCGCACGTTTCGGCCATATAAAATAACGAACGAGTCTGGGGGAATTCTCAGGCTCGTTTTTACGTAAGACCGCAGCTCACCGCTTAGTATAACTAAATTTGTAAGACGTGGTGGGTTGCCGGGAGCGAGCACTATGGTACTGTTAGAGGAACAACAAATTTTCACGGCAGACAGGGAGGTCGTCACATGGATATTGATGAACATCAACGGTGGTTAGTGGACTTTTACAAGCAACGGAATTGGTATGATTACTCGCCCTTCATCCATTTAAATTTTTTGACGGAAGAGGTCGGTGAACTGGCGCGGGCGGTTCGGGCCATTGAGATTGGGCGCGACCATCCCGGTGAGGCGCACAAGTCGGCGGCCGTTTGGGAAGCGAACTTGCAAGAAGAGCTGGCGGACGTCTTGGATCAGGTGTTGATGGTCGCCAGTCAGTACGACGTCGACCCGCAGCAGCTGTTGCAGGCCAGCCAGGATAAGCTGACTAAACGATTTCACTCCGAAAAATAATTAAAACGAAAAAGCGTTAGCCAATGTCCCAGTGGGGATGGTGGCTAACGCTTTTGCTTACCGCCGTTCAATCGCGAGCAGAAACGGTGGCGTATGAATTTGATTGATAAAGCCATATTGCAGGACCTGATACGTCTTTTGCGGTAATGCCTGGCAGAAGTCCACCACGGCCTGGCGTTCTGTCGGGTCACCGGGGTGACCGGCATAGACGACCAGGATGATGCGGCCGCCACGAGACAGGTGGGGTAGCAGCGTTTTCACAGCGGCCAACGTGGTTTCCGGTCGGGTGATGACGGATTTGTCACCACCGGGCAGGTAGCCCAGGTTAAACACGGCCGCCGTGACGGGTTCGTCGGGCGCCAGGAACTCACCGACGTGTTCGTGGCCGGTGGCGTGGAGCTCGACCTGAGCGCCGAGGCCAGTCAAGGATAATTGCTGCTGAGTGGCGTCGAGGGCGGCCTGCTGAATGTCAAAGCCGATGACGCGACCGGTCTTGCCGACCAGGTTGGCGAGAAATAGGGTGTCGTGGCCCTGACCAACGGTGGCGTCGACCACGGTCATGCCGGGACCGACGATTTCAGTTAAAAGCGTATGACTATAAGTTAAGGCATTTGGTAAATTCATTTATAAAGCATCTCCGTAACGGGTTAAGAACCATTGGGTCAAAGTCAGGAGGACAAAGCCGAGCGACCAGCCACCAATCACGTCGGTCGGGTAGTGCACGCCCACGTAGATTCGCGTCAGGCCAATGATGACGATCCAGATACTTAGCAGGAGGGTCACCACCCAGCGAGAATTTTTATGCTGGCGCAACGACCAGCCCAGTAAAACAATCAGCGAGCCCCACAGGAGCATGGCCGTAATGGAATGACCGCTGGGAAAGCTGTAGGAGCTGGCACTGACGAGGCGGTCAACCGTGGGCCGTGGCCGTTGGACCAGGTGCTTGATCACGCTATTGCCGATACCTGCCCAGACCAGGACGTTGACTGCCAAAAACAGTGCGCCCCGATAACGCCGGAGAATCACTAAGGCGGCAAGCAGTAGTAGCGTGACCCAGGTCACGGGCTTGGGATTGCCGGAGTGAGTGATCCAGATAATGGCGTGCGTCAAGCCAGTGGGCAAGGGCTGCCGAATCCAGCCAATAATCAGCTGGTCAAACGCCTTGAGCCACGATTGCTGGAAGACAACGCCGAAAAGGTCAATCAAAAAGAGAATTCCCGCGGCCCAGGTAAAGCGCCAGCGGGTTTGTGAAATGGTCGTCAAAAAAGGAGACCTCCTGTGAAATAGAATCATGACGTGAAGAGCTGGCCAAGGCTGTTGCAAAGGCGTGGCCAGTCCTTTTGATAATAATTTCAGTATAGCACAGGGGGGTCACGAATAAGCGACTCAGTTGATTGCCTATTGAAAAATTAATATAAGGATGCGTCCTTAGTGTGATGAAGCTAATTGAACTGTGTTTTTCAGAAAGCCAGTAGAAAAAATGCAGTTCTAGTGCCCCAAACCAGTGTCCGCCGCAGGGTCGGTGAAAATGGGCTCAGCCGTGGGAATGGCTTTAGCGGCGGATTTAGCCGCTTAGGCCATTGCTGTCTTTGAGACGCACAGCGGCTCAAAGTAAGATGGAAGACCGCTCTATGGCTTCCACCGTGCGCCCACAGCGTCCCGGCCCATTTTCACCGTCCCGGAGGCACTGGTTTGGGAGGCGGAATCTCTGGAAGCCGGAGTCGGTAGTTTCCGTTATTTCAAATAGAATTATTCGCGGAAATGCCGGGGTGGCCCTTGCTTTTCGCGAAGGGGTTTGCTAAGATGAAAACAATCTGATTAAGCAAAGACGTTGATGAGAAGTAGTACTTTGACGGGGTATTCAGCAAGCGGATGGTCGCTGTGAATCCGTTACCCGGTCGGACGAACTTGTCTCGGAGTCTTCTCCGCTGCAAAGTGGGCGTTTGGCGACGTTATCAGCCGTTAATGAGCCTCGGTACAAGACCGGGGAAATGTAGGTGGTACCGCGCTGACACGCCCTACAGAAGCTGAATTTTGGGCTTCTGGGGGCTTTTTTTGTGGCTCAACGTTGAAATTGAGAAAGGGAGCGAACGATTTGGCATACGAACACCAAATAATTGAACGCAAATGGCAACATTACTGGCGGGTCAATGAAACATTTAAGACCTCTGACAATCAAAGCAAACCGAAGTATTACGTGATGGATATGTTCCCATACCCTTCAGGTCAAGGACTCCACGTGGGTCATCCCGAAGGTTACACGGCGACCGACATCATGGCCCGCTTGAAGCGGATGCAAGGCTTCAACGTCTTGCACCCAATGGGCTGGGACGCTTTCGGCCTGCCCGCTGAACAGTACGCCTTGAAGACGGGGCACAACCCCAAGGACTTCACCGCACACAACATCAAGAATTTCAAACGCCAAATCCGCTCACTTGGGTTCTCTTACGACTGGAGCCGCGAGGTCAACACGACTGATGAATCCTTCTACAAGTGGACGCAGTGGATCTTTGAACAAATGTACAAAAAGGGTCTGGCTTACGAAGATAAGATCATGGTCAACTGGGCGCCTGATTTCATGGGTGGTACCGTTGTGGCCAACGAAGAAGTTGTCGATGGGAAGACGGAACGGGGTGGCTATCCCGTTTACCGCGTCCCAATGCGGCAATGGGTGCTGAAAATCACGGCCTACGCTGACCGTTTGTTGGATGACTTGGACGACCTGGATTGGCCGGACAGCATCAAGGAAATGCAACGTAACTGGATCGGCCGTTCCGAAGGGGCCAGCGTCTTCTTCCCCGTTGCTGGGCAGGAAGATACCAAGGTCGAAGTCTACACGACGCGTCCTGACACGTTGTTTGGTGCGACCTACATGGTTCTGGCACCAGAACATGCCTTGGTTGAAAAAATCACGACACCGGAACATGCCGATGAGGTCAAGGCTTACCAACAAGCCATTGACAGCAAGTCTGACCTGGAACGGACTGATTTGAACAAGGACAAGACCGGGGTCTTCACTGGGGCCTACGGAATCAACCCAATGAGCGGCGAGAAATTGCCAATCTGGATCGGGGATTACGTGTTGTCTTCCTACGGGACTGGGGCCATCATGGCCGTGCCTGCGCATGACGACCGGGACAACGAATTTGCTCAGAAATTCAATCTGCCAATCGTGCAAGTGATTGCTGGGGATGACGATACCGACGTGCAAACCGCTGCCTACACGGGCGATGGCAAGCACATCAACTCCGACTTCCTAAATGGGTTAAACAAGAAGGATGCCATCGCTGCGGCCATTGACTGGCTTGAGGAACACAAGGCTGGCCACAAGAAGGTCAACTTCCGCTTGCGCGATTGGATCTTCTCCCGTCAACGCTACTGGGGTGAACCAATTCCTGTCATTCATTGGGAAGATGGCGAGACCACGTTGGTTCCCGAAGACGAATTGCCATTGAAGCTGCCAGCAGCTAAGCAACTCGAACCTTCTGGGACCGGTGAAAGTCCGCTGGCTAACCTGGATGACTGGGTCAACGTCGTGGATGAAAATGGTCGTAAGGGTAAACGTGAAACCAACACCATGCCACAATGGGCTGGGAGTTCATGGTACTTCTTGCGTTACATCGATCCACACAACGATAAGGCCATTGCCGACCCTGAAAAGCTGAAATACTGGATGCCAGTCGACCTCTACATTGGTGGGGCCGAACATGCCGTACTGCATTTGCTGTACGCCCGGTTCTGGCACAAGTTCCTGTACGACCTCGGTGTCGTGCCAACCAAGGAGCCTTTCCAAAAGCTGGTTAACCAAGGGATGATCCTCGGGACCAACCACGAAAAGATGTCCAAGTCCAAGGGCAACGTCATCAACCCCGACGAAATCGTCGATAAGGTTGGGGTCGACACCCTGCGTCTGTACGAAATGTTCATGGGGCCACTGGAAGCTTCCAAGCCATGGAGTACGGAAGGTATCAACGGTTCCAAGCGTTGGCTCGACCGCGTTTGGCGTCTGTTGATCGACGACAACAACCATCTGCGTGACCGGGTCACGATGATCAACGATGGCACGTTGGATAAGATCTACAACCAAACCGTTAAGACGGTGAGTGAAGACCTTGAAGCCATGCGCTTCAACGTGGCCATTTCACAATTGATGGTCTTCGTCAACGAAGCCTACAAGGCCGACAGCCTACCATTGATCTACATGGAAGGTTTCGTCAAGATGATTTCTCCAATCGTTCCCCACATTGCCGAAGAACTTTGGGCCTTGATGGGTCACGACGACACGATTTCCTACGCCAAGTGGCCAACGTACGATGCCAAGCAATTGGTTGAAGACGTGGTCGAAATGGTCGTTCAGGTCAACGGTAAGGTCCGGGCTCACTTGAAGGTGGCCAAGGACGCTACTAAGGATGACATCGAAGCCCAAGCTTTGGCTGATGAGACGGTTAAGACCCATACGGATGGCAAGACGGTTCGGAAGGTCATTGTCGTTCCCGGCAAGCTCGTCAACATCGTCGCCAACTAAAGGCAACATCTGCGAGTCGCTTCGCCGGTCAGACACTCCGGCTGGTGGGGCACGCCCGAAGCCACAGGGCGGTCTTCGGACTCGCTTTGAACTCTCGAAAATCACGAGATTTCAAAGGCGTCCCGTTCTGTAAGGCCGAATAAAGCAGCGGCCAAACAGAACCGACACCAGACTCCGTATCTGACCGACTTCAGCTGCAGGTAGCGTTGCCTTATTGGAGACACTTGTCCGTGCGACTGGTGGTTTCGGATAGGTTAAAGTTAAATTAGCGATAAGATAAGCCATTTGAAAACTTAAGTGTCAGTCACTTTCCTAATCGAAGGTGGCTGGCACTTTTTATTTGGCATGGGGAATTTGATGTGGATAATGAAGGGCGTCAATGCAGATGTTCTGCTTGACTGTGGGGCAATAAGGAGGGGTTCAGAATGTGGCGAAGGTTGAAGATTCTTAGTCGCTTTGAATTGCGACAAACCTGGGATGAAAAAGCGATTCTCTTTTACACGTTGGTTGCGCCCACGATTTACTTTGTGATTGCGACCGTTAGTTCCGGTGGTCATCCATTTGGCCTACACAACGTGGCATACCAATTACTGGGGTACTGGGCCTACATCGTTCTGGTTGGTGTGCTGAACGGCTTTCAGTTTGGGCTGATTGGGATGCGGGAGAGTAACTTTCTAAAAATGTTTACGATTATTGCCGGGGACAAGCGGTTGATTTTCTATAGCAATCTGGCGGTCCAAATTGTGTTTATTCAGGTTGAAATCGTGGTGTTTGACGTCATCGTACTGCTGTTAAATCCGGCCTCACTGAGCCTGGTACCCCTGATGGTGGGGGGATTCTTCATGAATTTCCTGTTGATTCCGATTGTGTCCGGCTTCACGAACTTTATCTTGGTGCTGCCAATCAAGCTCAACGTGGTGTCTCTCATGACGATGGGATATATTTTCCTGGGGATGCTGCTGATCAATCTGCCGTTCAACCCGGATTCGGCATTGGGTATCGTCTTGACGGCCCTGAATCCCTGCAGTTATATGATTGTGGCGTACGGGATGCTGTTTAATTTGGTGGGGTCGGCGACCGGACTGATGCTGGGCGTGCTAGGCGTCGTGGCCCTGTTCTACTTGGTCGTGGGCTTCTATCCGGTCCGGCACATGAAGCTACAGTCGTACACCAGTCGCTATTAGGAGGCGCACCATGCAAATTGAAAATTTTTCGTACCAGTTACCCGATGGTCGCCAACTATTTGATCATTTAACGGCGACGTTTGAACTGGGCAAACTTAATATTTTATTAGGTGTGAATGGCGTAGGCAAAACGACCCTCCTCGACTTGATTGCCGGAGTCAGCGAGCAACGCCACTTACCCTTCACCGGCTTTCCACCCATGCAGCGGATTGCTTATCAAATGCAGGGCGCGCCGTTCACCGGGACTGCCACGGTTTTTGAGACGATTAAAATGATGGCGGATCTGGATCGACCATCAGAGAATTTTCAAGTCGACCAGTTACCCGCGAATCTTCAGGTGATTGCCCAAACGCGACTGAAGGATCTGTCTGGGGGCCAGCGACAGTTGGTCTTGTTGGCGGGCGTTTGCCAGCTGGAACGCGACCTGTATTTGTTCGATGAGCCCGAAAGCGGACTGGACGTGAAAGTGGCCGTGGCGGTTATTGATCAGATCAAACAGTTGGTTGCGCGGGGTAAGACCGTCATCATGACGACCCACCAGTTTCGCAATCTGCCAACGGAAAACGTCCACGTCTTGGTTTTGGCGGGCCAGTGCATCGCGTTTAGTGGGAGTCCGGCCGAGCTGATGGCCGAGACCGACGCTGAGACGCTGGAAGATGCTTATTTGAAAACGGATGCCTAAAGATTGGGGGAGGCACAGCGATGATGCAAGATTCAAAGAGAGTGTTTATGACATTGTCGGCCACGGAATTGGCACAAATTGATTTATTGATCGACCAGGGAATCGTGCACTCGCGCACGGAATTCATCCAGCGAGCCATCAAGCAGGAACTACTGGCCAACCGGGCCATCATCCAAACGGTTAACGCGGAAACGTTTCATGGCCGCTCGTTGGAAACGCTGGTCGGCAACTACACGTACACCGATGAAGACATCAACGACCGTCTGCGGCGGAAGGGTGCCAGTCAGCTGTTCATCGTCGGGCGGCTGGACCTGACGCAGATTCGCCAGGAGGATAACCTGTTTCGGGCCATTAAGTCGTTGACGGTCGTCGGCAAGTTGGTGGCTAGTGCCTCGATTCAGGCGCATTATGAGGACTAGCAAAAAGGGTGATGACCCAGCCAACCGGCCCAGTCATCACCCTTTAGTGTATGCAATTGGTTAAACGATTTGTGGACGCCTCCGGGCTGGTGAAAATTGCGCCAGAACGCGGTGCTGTCCGTTCCCGGCGGCGAGCTCAAAGCGCCCTGCTGTGGGGTCGGTTCCAGCCGAGGGGCGGGCTTCCACCTTAACTTTGAGCCGAAGGGCGGTCTCAAAGGTTGCCCCATGGGCTAGGCTGGGAAAGAACCCCAGCCAAGTCCATCGACACAGCTGGTCACTTTGGCCCGCCTCTGGTCACTAACATCTACCGGATTGCCTCATTTTCACCAGTCCTGCGGCTGACATTGGTTTAACCCGTGGATTGCTTACCCGTCATTACTGTTTGGAAGTTGTCACCGTAATGTAGGTGTTGTCTCCAAAACGAAAAGATGAAGATAAGCGAAACGTCGGGGTTAAGCCAGTCTAAGCCGTGAGGACGACAAAAATGGACTCAGCCGTGGGAATTAAAAAAGCGGCTAGCCGCTTCTTTAATTGGTGATTTTGAGACACGATTCTGTGGCTCAAAACAAGCTAGAAGACCGATTTTTGGCTTCTAGCGTCCTGCCCACCGCGTTCCGGTCCATTTTTGTCGTCCGGTAAGGCGAAGTCAAAGGCTTAACGCCGGCGGTGACGGACGAAGGTGAAGAAATGCAGGATGCTAGCCAGCAGCACGTAAAAGATCACCACAAACGTTGCGTACGTCAGCCAGAATTTGCCAGCCGCAAAGACCCCGAACCACCAGGCTTGTAGGCCCATGGTGATCAGCGCCATGATGGCAATCATAAAGAATAAGAGTATGTAGCGTTTCAACGTATTATCATCCTTTCGTGGCCGGTCAGCGATTTTCTTACCCCAGCGCTGGCATTCGGCAATTTTTTCTGGTCGGGGCGCGTGAGTCCCCCAGGTTCCGGTGCCGACAAATTCGCCGACCTTGATCAGACCGGCCCCGGTTAAGATGCGGTCAATCGTAACGAAGGTCTGGTCGGTGATGCCGGTGAAGAAGTTCTCCGTGGAACTGATGAAACAGGTGGTCATGCTTAAGTAATGTTTATCCTTATATTTACCGGGTAGTGTGTCGGCCACGGAATTCATTTTGACTAAACGGAACCGCATGCAGTCAAAGAACTGCTTCATCACGCCGGACATGCCGCCCCAATAGGTTGGTGCGCAGACAATCCAGAAGTCACTGGCCGCCATCTTGGCCTCAATTTCATCCAACGCCGGGCAGGCCTGTTCCTTGGTGTCCGGGTAAATGTCGTAGTCCCGAAGAAACACGGTCTCCACCTCGGCCGAAGCGGGCAAGGCATCTAACACGGCCTGCAAATAGCCGGCGGTGATGCCTTGCCGCTCGTGACTGCCTAACAATGCTAAATAACGCAAACAAATCGCCTCACTTATCACTCATTCTTAGCGCAATAAAAAAGTCGTCACACTAAGTCATTCACAGGATAAGTATACCGCATTTGGAAACGGATAATCCTCTGAAAGACTGACTTAGCAGGCGATAAGGCGGTTTCACTATGACAATTTTCACTCAGATTCAAGGTAGGAGGTCGTCATCACTATTCGGTAGTGGACTATTAGTGAACAACATTGTCGGCCGATGACGAGTTTATGAGTACACGCTAGTGAAAATGCGTGGTCGATGTCAGTGACCAGAGGCGGGCCAAAGTGACCAGCTGTGTCGATGGTCTTGGCTGGGGGTCTTTCTCAGCCTAGAGCATGGGACGACCTGAGAGACTGGTGATTTTCCAGGCTTTCAGGCGAGGTGGAAGCCCGCCCCTCAGGCTGGAACCGTTCCCCACAGCAGGGCACTTTGAGCCCGCCGCCGGGAACGGCAAGCCAGAGCCCCCATTTTCACCAGCGTAAAAAAATAAACCCCGTCGGCCAACTGGCTAACAGGGGAGAAGCAAACGCTAAAGAATTTCAGTTAAAATAGCAAAGAACCGATGACTGACAACGGCTTCTTGGCCGCTCTTAGAAAGTTGATAGTTTAATAAATGCCGATCGAATTCGTGGAAGAAGACGTTGGCCATTGTTTGATAATCACTATCATTCGTCTGATCAATACGCTTAAAGCTGCGCCACGTGGAATAAATTAACTGGGCATCTGGAATCGATGCTAACTCTGGGAAGTGGGCCCGAATACTCTTGGTCATCGTTACGACCTGTTTTGCTCGTTCTGGTGACATCTGCATCTTCGGTGCTGCGCTGGAACCAGCTGTTGCCTGCGTCATGTTGGCATTCCTCCTTGAATAATTACTGTTTCTCGACTAATTCAAGCATACCACTGTTAGTGGCATCCGGTAAGCAAGATGCTGAGAAACTGCCAATAATCACGAAATCTTTACCGAAACCTGATATTTACCAGGGAAATCCTATGGTATAATGTTTGTTTGATTAGCTCGGCCATTTTCGGGTCGGGACAAACGATGAATTTTGAAATTTTAGAAATTGAAAGTAGGGTGTCAAATGGCGGCAAGGTCAAATCAAACCGGAAACCAAGGAAGTGCGCAAGACCAGATGGTTGCCGGGTCGGCGTGGATGACGGCCGGGAGTATTTTTTCTCGGATTCTCGGCGCCGTGTACATTATTCCCTGGAACATCTGGTTCGGTGCATTTTATCTACAGGGTAACGCGCTCTATGGGAAGGGTTATAACATCTATAGTTTCTTCCTGATTGCGGCGATTGCGGGGGTACCTTCGGCGATTGCCAAGCAGGTGGCCCATTACAATGCCTTAAATGAATACGGCATTAGTGTCCGGTTGTACAAACGGGGGCTGGAAATTGCGATTGTCACCGGGATCTCCATCGCGCTGCTGATGTACTTTGGGGCGCCGCTCTTTACCGGGGGCGATGCGCACCTGGTACCCGTCCTGCACTCACTGGCCTGGGCCATCCTAATCATCCCCACGATGAGTTTGACGCGGGGGTATTTCCAAGGCTTCCAGCAAATGGCGCCGTCAGCGATTTCCCAATTTGTGGAACAGCTGGTCCGGGTCGCCTACATGCTGATCACGGCCTTCATTATCATGCGGGTCTTGAATGGAAACTGGGTCACGGCCGTGTCGCAATCCACCTTTGCGGCGGCCATCGGGGCCCTGGGTGGCCTGCTGATCCTGGGCGTCTACTACTGGCGTCGGCGGCATTATTTCCGCGACTTAGTAGCCAACAGTAACAACGAGTTAGTGGTGCCCGCCAATCAATTGTATAAGGAAATTATTGCCCAAGCCGTGCCGTTTATCGTTCTAGGGGCCGGCATTACCATCTTCCAATTGATTGACCAGTACACCTTTGCGCCCATCATGCACATGGCCGGTACCTACACGGACGCCCACCTGAACGACTTATTCGCGTTGTTCGGGGTTAACGCCAACAAATTAATTATGATTACCATTTCACTCGCGTCGGCCTTGGCCGTGACGGTCGTGCCGTTACTGTCCGAGTCGTATACGCGGGGGAATAAGTCTGAAATTTCTGCGCAACTATCCAACGCGTTTTTGATGTTTGAATTCGTCATGATTCCTAGTGCGTTGGGGATGGCTGCCATTGCTGGCCCGCTGAACCTGGTCTTCTATGGTCGGTCGCATGCCGCACTGGCCGCTTCCATCCTGGCTTTCTCGTCATATCTGTCGATTTTGCTGGGCCTGTACACGGTGGTTTCCGCGCTGATGCAGGGGATTTCGCAAAATAAACGCGCGGTCCGGTACTTCTTAGTTGGGACCGTCGTGAAATTTATTGTCCAGTGGCCGCTGGTTTACTTCTTTGGGGCCTTTGGACCATTGATTGCGACCGGGATTGGTTTCACCGTGACCTGTTACCTGATTATCCATTCACTCGATGTCCAATTTGGGATTAACTTTGCCCACATTGCCAAGAAAACGAATGGGATTCTGTTGACCTCAATCGGCACCTACGTATTGGCCCGATTCGTGGCCTGGGTAGGGGCCTTCAGCGGCAGTCAGGGCCGGGGCGTCAACTTCTTGATTGTGATGGTTGCGGTCATCGTGGCCGGTTATTTCTACGTGTACGTCGTTCTGCGAACCCGATTAGCGGATTCCATCTTGGGCCCACGAATTGCTGGGCTGCGGCGACGGTTGCACATTCGTTAGAGGAGGCAAAGTGCGATGAACATTGAACGTTACTTAACGGAACATCGTCAGGGCACCCCGGGCCAGATTTTCCGCTTACTTCGGCAGGGTCGGGTCACCGTCAACGACTTGGTAGTGGACTCGCCCCGTGAAAACGTGGTGGCGACCGACCAAGTCCGCGTCGATGGGCTAGCGGTCACGGGCCGGCAGCCCCAGTATCTGGTGTTTAATAAGCCGGTGGGATTCGTTTTGAACCTGGAGCCGACCAGTCAACGGAGTTTGGGCAGCCTGCTCAACGCGCTGGACCAGCAGCGCTCACTCAAAGCCTTGGCAGATTTGCCCAAGGAAGCGGTGGGCCTGGTCGTGGCCAGTGACGATGAACACTTCTTAGCAGACGTGACGGCGCAGAAGTGGGACAGCACGCTGCAGGTCAGTCTGAGCGGGACAACGGTGCCGACACTGACAACAAATGCGGCGTTCAAGCAGGTCAGCTCAAGCGTGGACCAGGTGCACCAGAGTGTGACGCTGACGCTGGTAACCAGCGAAGTGCCGGCAGGAATTGCGGCGTTGACCGCCTTGCCTGGCGTGAACGGTCCCGTCAGTCGCACGGCACTCGGTCCCTTAGCGTTGCCGGTGGATCTACCGGTCGGCACGTACCGCGGACTCTTCGCCGAGGAAATTGATGCGGTGGGCTCGTTGGAAAAGATTGCGACACAGAATTAAACTTAAAAATGACAAAAATAGGACTGATTAGCGATTCCCTGGGGAAGGCTGATTAGTCCTTTTCTGTATACATTGATTTTGAGACTAGTGTTACTTGATACAGAGAATGGATTGTTGATGGACTAGTTTAGTGTTGATTGGACAAAACAGCGTAACCTATTAGGATGTTGATAATTAACGGTACTACGTCAGTGACCAGAGGCGGGCCAAAGTGACCAGCTGTGTCGATGGTCTTAGCTGAGTGATTTTCTCAGCTTAGCCCATGGGACGACCTTTGCGACCGTTTCTCAGGCGCAAAGTCGAGGTGGAAGACCGCCCCTCAGTCTGGAACCGGCCCCACAGCAGGGCACTTTGAGCCCGCCGCCGGGAACGGACAGCCACGCACACAGTTACTTAGCTTCATGTAGTTTCATAAACGTGGGGAGGGCCGCTGCAATCTGGCTAGGCAACACCACGTACTGCGTCTGTGCCAGCTTTTCAGCGATGGCGCTGTGGCTGTAGACCGCGGCACAAACGGCCGGGTCCGCGGGATGAAACTGCGCCACAAAGCCGCCAATCATCCCCGCAAGGGTGTCGCCCATGCCACCGGTCGCTTGAGCGGGCGTGCCCAGTGGATTGACGTAGGTCTGGTCCGCCGTGTAAATTTCAGTCCGGTGGGATTTGACCACCACCGTGGCGTGTAACTGATCCACGGCGGCCCGATTGGCGGCTACCGTTTGGTCCGCAATGGCGATACCGCTGAGTCGTTGCCATTCCATTTGGTGGGGCGTGAAAATCAGGTGGGCTTGCGGCAATGACAGATGGTCTTGAGCGACTAACGTGATGGCCGACCCGTCGATCACCACCGTCTGCTCGGGTGTCACGGCACTGAAGACGTTGGCCAAGACGGCCTGCGCCTGGTTGTCCGTTCCGAGGCCGGGGCCAATGACCACCACGTCGGTGCCCTTGATCAGCGACTGCGTTTGGGCAAAGTCCGTGATGTCCGCGAACATGGCCTCGGGTAGTCGCGCGTGTAGGCTACCCTGATTGCTGGCGTCGGTGATGGTCGTGACCAGCCCGGCACCGGCGTACACGGCCGCGGCACTCGCCATTAGGATGGCACCGCCAAAGTTGCGGTTGCCGCCAATCAGCGTGATGCGGCCATAGGTGCCCTTGTAGCTGTCAGTTGGACGCTGGCGAATCGTTTCGGTTAAAATTTTATCGGTTAAAGTTTCCATATGAGTGGGCCTCCTCGTTCACCATTTTAGTATAGCACGGCCGGTCGTAGGCGCACGTGTCAAATCAACCGGAACAGCGCCCAGCTACTTCACCGAGTGAATTGTAAATTTACACCATGAAATCGGCTTACAATTGCGGGGTGGTATGCTAAAATTGACGGTAGGTCACTGAATGAACATTGCGGCAATTAGCAGACCCTTTTTTCGGCTGATTGGACCACGCAAATTGACAGCGTTATTTTAACTCATCCACAGCAGTGATCCGGACGTTAAGTCCAATAAAATGAAGGAGGTCCAATCATGGCAATTGATTGGCAAAAGCTATCTGAACAGTACCAAGAGGACTACCTGGCAGACCTGACAACGTTGGTCGGTATCGATAGTGCTCGTGATGATTCACAGGCCACCGATGAGTACCCACTGGGTCCCGGTCCGGCTAAGGCTTTGATTGCATTTTTAGGCTTAGCACAACGCGATGGATTTAAAACGAAAAACTTAGACAATTTAGTCGGTTACGTCGAATTTGGTGAAGGGGATGACACCTTAGCCATCCTCGGTCACGCCGACGTGATGCCTGCTGGTAAGGGTTGGCACACTGATGCCTTCACCCTGACGGAAAAGGACGGCAACCTGTACGGTCGGGGAACGTCCGACGACAAGGGGCCTTCACTGGCCGCTTACTATGGCTTGAAAATGTTGAAGGACCAAGGTATCTTACCTAAGATGAAGATTCGCTTCATCATTGGGACCGACGAAGAAAGCGACTGGACGGGGATGAACCATTACCTCGACCTCGAACCAGCTCCAACGTTGGGCTTCTCACCCGACGCTGAATTCCCCCTGATCAACGGTGAAAAGGGGAACGTGACCTTCACCACGACCTTTGCTGGGACCAACGGCGACGCGGATTCCCTGCAAGAATTCGATGCTGGGCTACGGGAAAACATGGTGCCACGGGATGCCGAAGCTATTGCGCAGGTTGCCAATGGGGACCAAGTTGTGGCTGACTTTAACAGCTTCCTGGCTGACGCGCCCGTTACCGGTGAAGCCACCGTTGAAGCCGACGGCGTGCATTTCCACGTGATTGGGAAGGCCGCTCACGGGATGGAACCGAAGAACGGCATCAACGCCGGGACTTACCTGGCTACCTTCCTGAACGGCTTGAATTTTGGCGCCGACGCAGCCGATTTCTTAGGCCTGCTAGCCAACCAGCTACATGACGATTCACGGGCGAACAAGTTAGGCATCGCGTACACGGACAAGGTCATGGGCGACCTGACCATGAACGTGGGGGTTCAAACCTTTACGGCCAACAAGACAGCCCTGATCAACACCAACTTCCGTTACCCAACTGGTACCGGTGCGGCGGACATTCAAACCGGCTTAGCCAAGGCAACCGCTGACATGAACGTTGAACTCAAGCAGGGTCGCGAAATGGTGCCGCATTACGTTGATCCAAGTGACCCAATCGTGGCCAAATTGATGGACGTTTACCGGCAACAGACCGGCGATATGGATGCCCAACCCGAAGTTGTGGGTGGCGGCACGTATGGCCGGCTGATGAAGCGTGGTGTGGCCTTCGGGGCCTTGTTCCCCGGCACGGCTGACACGATGCATCAAGCCGATGAATTTCAACCCAAGGCCGACCTATTAAAGGCGATGGCCATTTACGGTCAGGCCATTTACGAGCTGACCAAGTAAGCCACCGAATCTGGCGAAGGAGTGAGAGAAATGGCCGCAGAATACAAGCGTATTTTAGTGGGGGTCGACGGTTCCCGGCAGGCACGACGGGCAATTGACAAAGCGATTGCCGTTGCCGTGCGGAACCAAGCTGAACTGATCATCGTCACGATTATGAGTGGTGGGGATTACGTGGGCTTGGGGACCGACACCCAAGTTGGTTTCGGGTACGTCGATCAACAGGTGATGGACGAAGCCCGTCAGGATCTGGAAACTACCGTCGATAAATATCGGCGTAAGGCCCAGGAGGCTGGCGTGAAAGAAGTCGTGACCTCCGTGTTCTATGGGCACGCTAAGGTTGATCTGGCCAAGACATTGCCTAAGGAATATCAGGCCGACTTGATCATGCTCGGCGCGACCGGGGTCAACGTGGTCGAACGGATGTTGATGGGGTCCACGGCGAGTTATGTGGTCGCCAACGCCGTCTGTGACGTCCTGATTGTGCGGACCGATATTCACAACCAAGCCAAGAGTTTGAAGACCTTGCCAACAGATTAAGTTTTAGGCAAATAATAAAGGACGAAAACCGAGAAATGGTTTTCGTCCTTTTTCATTTGAGCAGTAAAAAAGCGCTAGCTAAAGAAAATAGTCAACGCCAAGGTTTATTCGAGTTAAGATTACAGCCGGTGAATGTCTAAGACACTCCCGGTTTCGGCATCGGCCACGAACTGGTACTGAACCAGCTGGTCGTCTTCATAGCGGTTGATGCCGCCATAGTAAACGCGGGACTTTACCGCGAATTTTTGAAATGGCACCGCGTGCTTTTCAATCCAGGCGCCCTCGATGGGTGATTCTTGCCGGAATTGGCGTTTGACCTGTTCCAGAATGTCGTCTGGATTGAGCCGGTTGGCGCCGAAGAAACGCGTGACGATAACGCCCATTAAGCCGCCGAGTACGCCGGTGAGACTTAGTTGATACAATTGTCCGTTTTTAGCAGTCATACTACCGCCTCCTACATCATTAAAATTATGGGCAAGTCAGATTGGCAACTGTCTCCGGGATGGTGAAAATAGGCCGGGACGCTGTGGGCGAGCGTCCGGAGCCAAAGGGCGGTCTCCGAACTTACTTTGAGCCCCTGAGAAACGGGTCTCAAAGATATCAGTTGTCTAAGCGGTTTCACCGCTAAGACAACTCCCACGGCTGAGCCTATTTTCACCATCCCTGCGGCTAACTAGTCATCTGACTCGCAGAGTGTTTGGAATATGATATGCCTGAAGGTGCGAAAATCTGAGGTCACAACTGAGTGTGTGCATATCCCATCGCTTCTGCCCCTAGTATAGCAATGATTGAGTGGAAGTTCCCGTAAAAAGGCAGAAATTATGGAAAAATTCGGGTGGCGCTTACAAGTCGGTTACGTAGCCGCCGGGTTTTCGCCTCAGAGCGGGAAAATCTTGGTAGAATTTACCATGTCTTTACCCGATTAACGGTCACGATGAGACGGTGCGGGGGACCTGGGTTGCACGCTTGCTAGGTCCATGGTGTTGTCCGGCACAACGGAAGAAGTCGTTTGAAATTATTGTCCTCCATGGATTGCGGTCAAACAAAACCCGTGTATATTTTGCCAGTCATGCTATAATGGTTCTTGTTAACTTTCAAAACTAACCTAAAAGGAGTGCTTATTCATGGAACAATTACCCAAGATGACTGCGGCTGAATTGCAAGACGTTGTGAAGGACGGCAAGACGATGTTATTCTTCTCCGCTACTTGGTGCCCCGACTGCGCGTTCATCAAGCCAGCCATGCCAGAAATTGAAGCCGAATATTCTGACTACAAATTCATCGCGGTCGACCGTGATGAAAACATTGATTTGGCGATCGAACTCAACGTCTTTGGCATTCCTAGCTTCATCGCTTACGAAGATGGCAAAGAAATTGGCCGTTTGGTAAACAAAGATCGTAAAACTAAAGCAGAGGTAGAAGAATTTATTAATTCTTTGACGACCAACGCCAACTAAAACCCGTTGGAAAGGATTCAAACATGTTAATTGCTAGTTACAATCCCCAAGAATTAGGGGATACTTTAATTGTTGTTGTTGCGCAGGATGTTGAGACCCAAGCCCACACGGTGCGGGATAACATTGCTCGGATCTACGACGCCGCAACTGAAAAAACGTTAGGCTACAACTTCTTAGCGATTTCGAGCATCTTACCCGAAATCAGTGGTAATGGTCAAATCGACCTGTCCGCCGAAGATGTTGCGGCTTTGAACACCGCCCTGGAAGCCGCTGGCTTTGCCGGTGAACTGGTTGCCGAAACCAGCTCACGCTTCATTGTGGGTTACGTTAAAACGGCCACGCCACATCCCGATTCCGACCACTTACTGGTCACGGAAACGGTGGTCGACAACGATGAATCACTCCAAATCGTGAGTGGGTCACCGAACATGCAGGCGGATATTAAGGTCGTCGTTGCTAAGGTTGGCGCTATGATGCCCAACGGTCTGATTATTTGGCCCGGTGAGCTGCGGGGCGTTGCCAGCAACGGGATGATCTGTTCCGGTCGCGAATTAGGCTTGGCCAATGCACCACAAAAACCAGGCGCTTTGATTTTACCCGATGATTACGTTGTTGGGGAACCATTTGACTTCGAACGGGGCCAAACCATCTTTAAAGATTAAGAAGATTATTACAAAGCAGGTGAACCCTTGTCGGTGACCTGCTTTTTTGTGTACAATAGGGGAGACTAACAATTATGGATTTTATGAAACTAAAAAAGAGAGATTCAGGGAATGAGTTAAGTGGCCGCTAGGTTGGCGGCGTCTCCTCCCAGGAGTCATTAATTTCGACGGGTCCGCTCGTCAAGGAGGAAGAAACACATGGAGCACTATGATGGACCGGCATTTTATCGAAAATTTCCGGTAGAACCGACCCCTGAACAAATGGATGATACCACGGATGAACGGTCTGAACGACAGGTCCGGCTCCGTAAAGAGCGCAATGACCGGTTACGCCTCCGCCAACAGCGCGAGGAAAAACGGGAAACGGCCGCGCAGAGTGCTGCCCAGGCCGTGTTACATCAAACCAAACAGCCCAACCGACCAACGACGGTCAAGCCAACGCAGGCGCCGACGGCCAGTGCCCCAACGCCGGAAGAGGCAGCCGCGGCGGCTAGCGCAAACTACCGGCCCTTTGCGGTTACACAGATTCCCAAGCAACGGTCGCGGGTTTGGCAGCCGGCCGTTTTGCGCAAACGCTATCAACGGTTGATCGCTAGTTTTCATAAGGACGATGCCAGTTTTCTGTTGTACGGCACGGCGGCGGATGAAGCCGCTCTCAACGCGTCGGCTACGGACACGCCTACGAGTCAGGCGGCCCCAACGGTCGTCTTCACGCCGGATAGCGCGGCAACCGCAAGTTCTCAGGCTATCACGGTGCGCTCGACAGCAGACGTTGTCGTGCAACAACCAGCGTCCACACCGGTCGTTCAGGCTGAGTCGGCCACAACTAGTGCCACTGTACTGAGCGCTGAACCAGTCGAATCAGTCGCTACTAGCGAAGACAAAGCGACAGCAACTGACGAAACCGCAGCATCCGTCGCAGAGACGGCCGTTGATGAGGTGACGCCTGTTACTAGCGAGACGCCAAATGGGGGAACCGGCAGCACTGAATTGTCAGACACGGCTGAGACACCGGTAGCCGATGAGCCACAAGCAATGACAAACGACCCAGAGACTGACACACCAGACACATCTGAGGTAGCGTCGGAATCAGTCGCGGACAATAACAATAATAATGAAACCGAAACCGTTGATGCTGCGGAAGCAACGACGATGGCTGCTGACCCAACCGAGAGTGTGTCGACAACTGATCAATTGACCAGTGAAGCCGAGGTAGCGGATGATTCGAAGACAGCTGAATCGACAGCTGTCGTTGAACCCGCCCCAACCGAAATTTTCTATCCGGAACAGCCAGCTGATACGGCTACCAGCCAGGCCTATTTACCCGTGGACAATCAGCCCGCGCCGGTAGGGGAGGTGGCTGATGCTATTACCAGTGACGCCGAAACGGTTGCTAGCGCGGCACCGGCGGACCAAGATGATACTGACGCTAACGTTACCGAAGCTGTAGAGCCTACTGAGACGTCAGCTGATGAGGATGAACCAGCCACGCCAGTCGAGGAGACCGCTGTGTCTTCAACGGCGCCAGAGACAACGTCAGCGGCCACAGAGAAACCGACCACGGCACAACCGGCAGAAGTCACAGAACTTTTGCGGCGGGCCGAGGCACCAGAATCAGCAGCGGCAGCCACGCCAGAGCCAGATCAGGCGGCTACGGAACCAGAGACAGGTTCTGCGGCCAATGCCGGGGATGACGACAATTCGGCCCCAGTTGAACCTGAATCGACCGCCAATACCACGCCACAGCCAGCCAAGCCAGTCATTAAGGCTAAGGCCAAGCCAACGCGCGGGTTGGGCCACTCCCTAGGCGACATCATGCAAGAGGAAGGGAATGACCAACGCAACCTGGCCCTCTTTGACCGGCCCGCAGCCACGCCTGCACCGGCGGAAGAAGCCACGCCAGAACGCGGTTACCATTTCCCAGACCTCTCGCTTTTGCCCAAGCCAGTGGTGCCCGATGAAGAAGCCTTGGATGAGTGGATCGAACACCAAGCCGAGGTTCTGGACGCCACGCTGAGTGCCTTTCACGTGGACGCCCACGTGACCGACTGGACGGTTGGACCCACCGTGACGCAGTTCCAGATAAGTTTGGCACTAGGCGTCAAGGTCAATAAGATTACGAACTTAAACGATGATTTGAAATTGGCATTGGCCGCTAAGGATATTCGCATCGAAGCGCCAATCCCCGGGAAGACCACGGTCGGGATTGAAATTCCCAACGTGAAGTCACGTCCAGTCATGTTATCAGAAATTTTAAATTCAGCTGCTTTTAAGAATAGTGAGTCACCTTTGACGGTAGCCCTCGGGGTCGACCTCTTTGGGAAACCACAAGTGACCGACCTGCGGAAGATGCCGCATGGCTTGATCGCCGGGGCGACCGGCTCTGGGAAGAGTGTGTTCATCAACTCCCTGTTGCTGTCCATCCTGTACAAGGCCACACCGGCCCAGGTCAAGCTGTTGTTGATTGACCCGAAGGCCGTGGAAATGGCGCCATACGACGCGTTGCCACACCTATTATCGCCAGTTATTTCCGACCCGAAGGCCGCTGCGGCAGCCCTCAAGTGGGTCGTCACGGAAATGGACGAACGGTACGAGAAGCTAGCCGCAGCGGGCGTCCGCAACATCGAGCAGTTTAACGACCGCGCCGATGCCAACGACGAACCGAGCCTGAAGATGCCATACATTGTGATTATTATTGATGAGTTGGCCGACCTGATGATGATGGCCGCCAGTGAAGTCCAAGATTACATCGTACGGATCACCCAAAAGGCCCGGGCTGCCGGGATTCATTTGCTGGTCGCTACCCAACGGCCAAGCGTGGACATCGTCACCGGGACCATCAAGAACAACATTCCAACCCGGATTGCCTTCATGGTCTCCAGTCAAATCGACTCACGGACCATCTTGGACACGGCCGGCGCCGAAAACCTGCTGGGTCGCGGAGACATGCTGTACCTGGGCAACGGGGCCAGTCAGCCGATGCGGCTGCAAGGGGCCTTCGTGGAATCCGAAGTCGACGGGGTCACTGACTTCGTGCGGACTCAGGGTCAACCACACTACGCCTTTGAACCCAAGGGCTTGCTCCAACGCGAAACGGCCGAGGAGAACCAAGACGAGTTGTTGCCGAAAGTGCTTGAATATATTGCGCAAGAAAAATCGGTGTCAACGTCTAAGCTCCAACGGGTCTTCTCCATTGGCTACAACCGGGCGGCCAATTTGATTGACGACCTCGAGCAACACCACTACGTTTCACCACAACACGGCTCCAAGCCGCGTGAAGTTTACCTGACACCAGAAGACTTGGGTAAGGACTTGCCGGAACCACACGACCAGGGTGCACCATTTTCATCTTAGCTTGAACAGGCCTCACCGTCTTTCTCCGCCGACTTCTTTTAAGGGGTGGGGGGATATGCTAAAATGAATAGAGAGTCACTTGGCCGGTGAGGGGTGTCGGAGCCTTGCCGAAAGAGTAGAAAAGAGGATCATTTGATGGATAACGCAACGGTTTACCACTTTGTTGGGATTAAAGGATCAGGGATGAGTGCCCTCGCTCTGATTTTGCACGATAAGGGCTTTAAGGTTCAAGGGTCAGATATTACCCAGTACACGTTTACGCAACGCGGTCTGGAACAGGCTGGCATCGACGTCATGGCGTTTGATGAAGCCAACATTCACGAAGGACTGACGATTATCGCCGGGAACTCCTTCACGGATGATCATCCTGAAATTAAAAAGGCCCGGGAGATGGGCTTACCCGTCTACCGGTATCATGAATTCTTAGGTCACTTAATCGAAGGCTATACCAGCATTGGTGTTGCCGGTGCCCACGGGAAGACCAGTACGACCGGTCTGTTGTCACACGTGTTAAGCGGTGTGGCCCCAACCTCTTTCTTAATTGGTGATGGGACTGGAAAGGGGACGCCTAACGCCCGCTTCTTCGTTTACGAAGCCGATGAATACCGGCGTCACTTCCTGGCTACCAAGCCAGACTACGCCATTATGACGAACATTGACTTCGATCACCCCGACTATTACACGGGTATCGACGATGTTTACAGCGCCTTTGAAACCTGGGCGAACCAGGTCAAGAAGGGCATCTTTGCCTGGGGCGATGACCCTGAGCTGCGGAAATTAAAGACGGACGTGCCAGTCTACTACTACGGGACTAGCGACCGCGATGACTTCCAAGCTAAGAACATCAAGCGCTCAACGACCGGCTCTAACTTTGACGTTTACCATGGCGATGAATTCTTAGGTAACTTTGAAATTCACCTGTACGGCGAACACAACGTGCTGAACAGCCTGGCCGTCATTGCCGTTTCCTACTTTGAAAAGGTCAACATGGATGAAATCAAGCATGAATTGGCCGACTTCAAGGGGGTTAAGCGTCGGTTCACGGAACGTAAGTTAGCTGACATGACCATCATTGATGACTATGCGCACCATCCATCCGAAATCAAAGCCACGTTGGATGCTGCACGGCAAAAGTATCCGGACAAGGAAATCATTGCCGTCTTCCAGCCACATACGTTTAGCCGGACGATTGCCTTGATGGATGACTTCGCTAAGAGCCTTAACTTGGCCGACAAGGTCTTCTTGACCAACATCTTCAGTTCTGCCCGGGAAACTGCCGGTGCGGTCTCCAGTAAGGACTTGGCTGCCAAGATCGTTAAGGGCGGCGAGATCTTAACCGTCGACAACATGTCACCATTACTGGACTTCCATGACGCCGTTGTGGTCTTCATGGGTGCCGGGGATGTACAAAAGTACGAACGGTCTTACGAAGAATTACTGAGTCATTTATCACTTAAAAACAACTAAATTTATGGGACGCTGGTTGGCGAATTGACGCTGACTGGCGTCTTTTTTATTGAAAAAATTATGGCGCGTAGGAAACTGTAAACGAATTCCAGGTGAAATGGATGGGACGTCGAAACACTGATAGGACGGGCGATGAACGGGCTTAACCCATTAGTTAGAAATGAGTTGCACTTCGGCTGAGAACCTGTATTCTAATAAATTAAGGGCTCAGGGGAGTCCAATTTATTTTGGGGAGAGAATGCAAGTGAATACAGCAACGCAACACAATTGGTGGTACAATCAGTTATTTACCAACTGGAAAAAGTTTGAAATGATTTACGTGTCGATTTTGCTTTTGTTACAGGTCGTGGTCTACGCGATCGTTCCCGATAGCATCATTGGAATGATTTCCGGGATTGGGGGCGTCTTGTGCCTGGTCTACGGGATGAAGGGCCGTAAGATTTCGTTTATCTTTGGCTTCATTCAATGTGTCGCCATGACGTACGTCGCTTGGATCAGCCACGCGTATGGGTCATTTGCTATGGATATTATTTATGTTATTTCGCAACCCATCGGCTGGTACATGTGGGGCCATGACGAGGCCACACGGTCATTTAAGAAATCAACTCGAAACTGGATCTTTGCGGCGGCCTTTGCAGCTTGGGCGGCCGGATGGTTGGTGCTGTCCTTATTACACGGACAACTACCTTACTTTGATTCCGTGAACTTCGTGGTGAGTTTGATTGCACAGTTGCTTTACATCTTAAAGTTCAAGGAAAACTGGTCGCTGTGGATCGTGGTCAACGTGGTCAACGTCGCCTACTGGGGAATCTTAACCTTCCAGATCATGACGGGTGCCACCAACGTCGGGACGCTGGGTGCCAACCTGTCACAGGTGGCCTTACAAATCGCTCTACTCTTCAACGCGGTTTACGCCAACAAGGTCTGGGCGAGTGGCGAAGCGGACAACGAGGGTGGTGCCGGTCAATCAACGACTAAGTAACGGGGAGTCATAGTTGGTGACGTCCTTTAAAATCTGAACACATTACTTGTGTTTACTATTAGATTTGGTAAAATGTATTCTAATAACCCGCAACTGGTCGGCCAATGGTGGTTGACTAAGCCGGGAATTGATTTGAAAAAAGAAGGAGCGTTTCAATGAACAACTATGATCAGCAACCCCGGACGACAGTGAACACTGAGGTCGGCCTCAACAGCTTCATGACTAAAATGTTTGGCTGGATGGGTGCGGCCGTGTTGGTCTCTGCTGTGACGGCATTCATGATGACCCCCATGGCTTCACAACTCAGTAACCTGCGTGGTGGCAGTCTTTGGATTCCGCTAATTGTCTGGTTCATCTTACCATTCGTGATTAGTGGGCAGTCCATGAAACGGCCAATTGTCGCCTTAGTTGGGTTGTTCGTTTACGCAGTCGTTACGGGTGGTGTGATTTCCTTGTACGCACTGATCTATACGCCGGCAACCATGACCGCCGCCTTCGTTTCTAGTGCCGCTATCTTCATTACCATGGCGGGGATTGGGGCCTTTACCAAGCGCGACTTAACCAAGATTGGGACACAGGCAACCGGTGCTTTGATTGGGTTGATCGTGGCGATGGTTGTGAACATGTTCTTACGTTTGCCACTGGCTTCCTTAATCTTCTCCTTCGTTGCCGTCATCATCTTTGCGGTCTTAACCGCTTGGGATACGCAACGGATGCAAAAGATGTACCTGCAATACGGTGATCAAGTTTCTACGACTGGGTTGGCCGTCAACGGGGCCTTACAACTGTACTTGGACTTCGTTAACTTATTCTTACAACTCTTACAAATCTTCGGTATCTTTGGTGGGAACAACGACTAAGGTTACTGACGGGAGCACTGGCAAATTCAGCCAGTGCTTTTTCTTTTGTCGTGAAAATGGGGTGGACTTGTTTTCGTTCCCGGCGGCGGATTCAAGGTGCCCTGCTGTGGGGGCGGTTCCAGCCATAAGGCGGGCTTTCACCTCAACTTTGAGCCTGAGGGGCGGTCTCAAAGGATGTCCCATGGACTAGGCTGGAAAAGAACTCCAGCCAAGACCATCGACACAGCCGGGCACCTTGATCCGCCTCTGATCACTGACATGGACCACGCATTTCCACTCTCTTCGTGGTTGTTTTGAGGTGGACTTATGCAATTTCTTGTGGGAATGGTTTCAACCTGAGAGACAGGTCCCACCTCGATACTAGGTTAATTTTGGTTAGCTCAGAGATGGATAGGCGATTACTTACGATGACTTGATTCAGAATTCAGTTTGTCTGAAAGTAATCGGCTCCGACCAACCAGTTTCGCTAGATTTCGTTTCGGGTTTGCCCTAATGTTTGGTAAAATAGACACAGAATACTCGAGCGCGGCTGACCGTTGCTCGAAAGGAGCGTAACATGGCGGAAAAACGATTATTATTAATTGATGGTAACAGTGTCACGTTTAAGGCCTTCTTCGCGTTGTACACGGCTTTAGGCAAGTTCACCAACAGCGAAGGCCTGCACACCAACGCCATTTACGGGTTCAATACGATGTTGGAAACCATGCTGGATACGGTCAAACCAACCCACGCGTTAGTGGCGTTTGATGCCGGCAAGAAGACATTTCGGACCAGAATGTATGACGATTACAAGGGTGGCCGGGCCAAGACGGCACCGGAACTTTCCGAACAATTTCCCTATGTGAAGGAATTGTTGGCCGCTCGGGGCATTCAGACTTACGAGCTGCCCGACTACGAAGCCGATGACATCATCGGGACCCTGGCTAAGCAAGCCGAGGACAACGGCTTCACCACGACCATCGTCACCGGGGACCGCGATTTGACCCAGCTGGCCGATGACCACACCACGGTCTCCATTTCTAGAAAAGGGGTCAGTGACATTGAGCACTACACGCCGGCCTACGTCAAAGAGAAAATGGGTGTGACGCCCGAACAGATCATTGATATTAAAGGGTTACAAGGGGACAACTCCGACAACTATCCTGGGGTGACCGGCGTGGGGCCTAAGCGTGCCGTTGACCTGATTGGTAAATACGGCAGCATTGAGAACCTCTATGACCATATTGACGAAATCACTGCGAAAAAGTTAAAGGAACACCTGGTGGCCGACCACGAAGAAGCCTTGCTATCTAAGAAATTGGCGACGATTCTGCGGGATGCCCCCGTTGAAAAGCAAGTGGAAAACCTAGTTTATGAAGGCGATGACCAAGAAAAATTGGTCGAATTCTATCAACGGATGAACTTTAACCAATTCCTGAGCAAAATGCAGATCGATGGGGAAACCCCAACGGCGACACCAGGTCTGAAGGACGTTGATTTCACGGTGTTGAAGGCCGATAACCTGAACACCTTGCCAACCTTTGCCGACGGGTGTGAATTCTATCTGGAAATGCTGGGTGACAACTACCATTTGGCCGAAATGGCGGGGTTTGTGATTGGTCATGAAGACCACTGGTACGTGAGCCGTGACGTGAGCCTCCTGCAACAGGCCCCACTCAAGGGATTGCTGGAATCCGCAGACGTGGCTAAGCAGGTCTTTGACGCCAAGCGGACCTACGTGGCCTTGAACCGGTTGAACATTACGCTGGCCGGGGTCGACTGTGACCTGCTGATTGCCTCGTACCTGTTGAATACCTATGACAACAGCAACGACCTGGGTCGTGTGGCCATGGAACACGGCTATCACCAGGTGGCGACGGATGAGGATGTCTACGGTAAGGGTGCCAAGGAAGCCATTCCGGCCGATGACGTCGACTTCTTCTCTCACCTGGCACGTAAGGCGCGGGCTATCGAGAATCTCCGTCCCGAGCTGATTAAAGATTTGGACGCCAATGAACAGACACAACTCTATCGCGAGATCGAACTGCCAATGGCCTTTGTCCTGGCCCGCATGGAAATTGCCGGGATCACGGTTGAAGCCAGTGAACTGGAAGCCATGGGCAGCAAGTTTACCGAACAACTCGCTGAAATCGAACAGACCATTTACAACGAGGCCGGTGAAGAATTTAACATTGGTTCACCTAAGCAACTGGGCCACATTCTGTTTGAAAAGATGGGTTTGCCACCGATTAAAAAGACCAAGACGGGATACTCGACGGCGGTTGGGGTCCTGGAAAAGCTCGCCGCAGAAGCGCCAATTGCGGAGAATATTTTGAAATACCGCAAGATTTCTAAGATTCAGTCCACCTACGTCGAGGGTCTGCTCAAGGTGATTCATCCCGACGACCACAAGGTGCACACCCGTTACCTGCAGACGTTGACGCAGACTGGGCGGCTGTCCTCCGTGGACCCGAACTTGCAAAATATTCCGGTCCGAAACGAAGAGGGTCGTGCGATTCGGAAGGCCTTTGTTCCGCGTCATCCGGGCTGGCAGATTTTCTCGTCTGACTACTCACAAATTGAACTGCGGGTCCTGGCGCATATGAGTCATGACGCCAACATGCAGGAAGCCTTCCGTGAGGGTGAAGACATTCACGCGGCGACCGCCCGGCGAATCTTTAAGATGGGGCCCGACGAAGAGGTCACGCCAAACATTCGGCGGCAGGCCAAAGCGGTCAACTTCGGAATCGTTTACGGCATCAGTGACTTTGGCTTGTCGCAAAACATTGGCATCACCCGGAAGCAGGCCAAGAACTTTATCGACACCTACTTCGAAGAATATCCTGGCGTTAAGTCCTACATGGACCGGATGGTGCAGCAGGCTAAGGAACAGGGCTTCGTGGAAACGATTGCCCATCGTCGGCGGTATTTGCCAGACATCAACTCCCGTAACTTTAACCAACGGTCCTTCGCTGAACGGACGGCGATGAACACGCCAATCCAAGGGAGCGCGGCGGATATCATTAAGATTGCCATGATTCGGATGGAAGACGCGGTCAAGGACTTACAGGCCACCATGCTCTTACAAGTGCACGATGAACTGATCTTTGAGGCACCAGCCGATGAGATTGAAACGCTAGAGAAACTGGTGCCAAGTGTCATGGATTCTGCCGTTGACCTCGAGATCCCGTTGAAGGTGGAAAGTCATTTCGGACCGACTTGGTACAACGCCAAGTAGCGGCAAAAGGAGAGACGGTTATGCCAGAATTACCTGAAGTTGAAACGGTTCGGCGTGGGCTGATCAGCCTGGTGGCGGGCGCAACCATCGACCATGTCGACGTGTTCTACCGCAAGATGGTCACCCCTGACGCGGAAGTCTTTACCGCGGAATTGATTGGCAGAAAAATTGAACGTATCGACCGGCGGGGCAAGTACCTGTTGTTTCGGTTCAGTGGCGACTTGACCATGGTGTCACACCTGCGGATGGAAGGAAAATACGATGTCCAACCCCAGGGGAGCCCCGTGATCAAACACACCCACGTCATCTTCTATCTGACGGATGGCCGGGAGCTGCGGTACAACGACACCCGTAAGTTTGGCCGGATGCGGTTAGTCCCAACGGGAGACGAGGCGGCAGCCTTGCCATCCCTCGGAAAACTGGGACCGGAACCCACGGATGAGACGTTGACGTTGGCCTACATGCAACGAATTTTTGGCAAGTCCCATAAGGTGGTCAAACCCTTCCTGCTGGACCAGTCTAAAATTGCGGGCCTGGGTAACATCTACGTGGATGAGGTCTTATGGCTGTCAAAAATCAATCCGTTGACCCCAGCCGATGAGCTGAGCACCGACCAGCTAATCACACTGCGTCGCAACATCATTGACGAACTGGCACAGGCCATCAAGGGGCATGGGACGACCGTGCATTCCTTCTCGACGGCCTTTGGCGAGGCGGGGCAGTTTCAAAATCACCTGCACGTCTACGGGCGTGAGGGGGAACCCTGTGAGCGGTGCGGTGCGGAAATCGTGAAGATCAAGGTTGCTCAGCGCGGCACGCACTACTGTCCGCACTGTCAGCCCGTGCCCTTAGAAGCATTGGAGGCGTTGACCGATGACTGAAGTCTGGGGACTGACCGGGGGCATTGCGACCGGCAAATCAACCGTGAGCGCCTGGCTACGAGCAGCCGACCTGCCCGTGATCGATGCCGATATCATCGCCCGTCAGGTGGTCGCACCGGGGTCGACCGGTCTCGCACAGATTGGCACGACCTTTGGGGCGGACTACCTGACCGCAGAGGGGCTGGACCGGAAAAAGTTGGGCCAGTTGGTGTTTACCCATCCGGAAGAACTGGCCCGCCTCGAGGCCATTACCACGCCACTGATCAAAGCCGAGATTCAGCGGCAACTGGCGGATTATCGCGCGCAGCAGGTTTCCGTGGTAGTCGTTGATGCGCCCACGTTCTTTGAGGTTGGCTACCTGATTCACTTGGTCGATCACGTGATGGTCGTGGCGACCGATGCCACGACCCAGCGGCAACGGCTAATGGCCCGTGATGGGTTATCGGTGGCCGATGCCCAGGCCCGGATGGACCGGCAATGGCCCATCGACCAGAAGATTGCCCAGGCCACGGTGGTCATTGACAACGGGGGCACGATTGCCCAAACGCGTCAACAAGTGGTAAAATGGCTTGACGCCAATAAATTTGGCAAGAGTAACCATTTAAAACGAGGTGACCAATAATGCAGTGTCCACACTGTCATCATAATGGATCGCGGGTCGTCGACAGTCGGCCCACCGACGACGGCCGCGTGATTCGTCGGCGTCGTGAGTGCGAGAACTGTGGTTTTCGGTTCACGACGTTTGAGCGCGTTGAAGTGACGCCGCTGTTGGTAATTAAGAAAAACGGGACCCGGGAGGAATTTAACCGGGAGAAAATTCTACGAGGCATCATCCGCTCCGCTGAGAAACGACCAGTGGGGATGGACGTGATGACCAACATCGTGGATGAAGTTGAAAATAAAATTCGCGCGCTGGGGGTCAACGAAATTTCCAGTCAATTGATTGGGGAATACGTGATGAACCGGCTCGTGGATGTGGATGAAATCGCTTATATCCGTTTTGCCAGTGTTTACCGGCAATTCAAGGATACCGGGGTGTTCTTTAACGAGTTGAAGGACATGCTCGATAAGGATAAGCAAAAGGCCCAACAGGACTCTGACCCAGATTCAGGGGACCAGGGGCAAAGTGAGGGGAAATAACGCATGGAGGATTCCTGGCATCAATTAAAACCGCGAACAGGATTCCTGGTGCGGCTAGCGGACCGCTTGACGGATCAAAGTTGGCAGACGTTGACCCAACTTTATCAGCCAATCATTGGACCGAGTGCCGCGGGGCTTTACTCGGCCCTTTTTTGGCTCCCCGAACGGGCGACGTATAAGCGTCACGCCACTTTACTGGGACTATTGGGGATGGACCTGGCTCATTTCTATGAGGCCCGGTTACGCCTGGAGGCCGCGGGCTTACTGACGACTAAGGTGAAGACGACTAACGAGTTGACCAGCTTTGTCTATGAGCTGCGCGCACCGCTTCAGCCGGCAGACTTCTTTCGCGATGATCTGTTGAGCGTTCAGCTACTGGGGGTGGTCGGCGAAGAGGTCTACCGGTCCCTGGTCACCCACAACACGCCGCAGACCACTGATTCTGCGGATGAAGTGGATATTACCAAGAACTTTTTGGACGTGTTTCATGTTGATGGGCAAGAGCTCAAGCAACTGCCAGCCGCTATCACGGCGACACGGGATGAACTGCCTGTCGATGCCGGCGCACCAGCTCTGAAGTCGACCGGTCATGATGATTTTGATTTTAAATTATTAGGCGATATCTTAGAGCACTCATTCATTGACACCCGGGCATTACGGAGCCAACGTCAACTATTGCTGACGGAGCACGCGACGTACGGCCTGGATGAGGTCACCATGGCGCGGTACGTGGGTGAAGCAACGGATTTGGCAACGAATCAATTTGACCCCGAACAGTTCAAACGTGTGATTGCGCAGAGCTTTGGGCAACAGCACCGGGCGCAACCAGCGGCTAGCGAACAGACACCTTCTGCCGCGGAACTGGCCCAGGCACCGACAGATCAGCACCTGAGTTCCGCCGAACAGGCCTTGATCAAGGTGGCAAATACCACGGTGCCCGCGGTATTTTTGCAGGCAATCAAGCAAAAACGCGGGGGCTACATCACAGATGGCGAGCAGCGGATCATCCGCGACCAGGTCAGTCGGCAGCTGTTTCCGCAGTCAGTGTTAAACGTCTTGATTTATCACATGCTGGTGGATTCGGACAAGCCAACGCTGTCTAAGGCCCTCATGGATTCGATTGCCAATGACTGGAGCATGAAGAAAATTCAAACGCCCCAGGCGGCCATCAAGGAAATTCGCGAGCACCAGCAGGCGGCCAGCAAGCCACGGCGGTCACGTAACCGACAGCCGACGGTCAAGGAGACGCTACCGGACTGGGCGAAGAAGCCGGCTGAGGCCCAACCGCAAACGACGCAGGCCAAGCTGTCACCAGCTCAACAACAGAAATTACAAGAGCGCATTGCGCGGCTTCAGGAACGCACCGCGGATGGGAAGGAGGATTAACCGATGGAAGATTTAAGTAAAACCATGCAACACCTGATGAATCAACGGCATTTAAACGATAACTACCGGCAACTGATGGCCAAAGTCTATGACGATCCAACCGTGACGGCCTTTTACCAGGCCCACAAAGAGGAGCTGGCGGAGGACGTGATGACGCGTTCGGCGGCCAAACTCTATGAATTTGTCAGCGAACGGGAAAAGTTAGCAAATGGCGGTACGACCTTTGCGGCGGGGTATGAACCCCAGCTCATCGTGTCCAACCACCTGATCGACGTGGCCTACGTGCCCACCAAGGCGACCCAGGAGAAGCAGGCGCAACAGCAATTGCGGCAACGGGTCAAGTCGATTGCCATGCCCAAGAGCATTCGCGAGGCCGACTTTAAAAACTTTGACCAGGACTCCGATCGAGCCGAGGCCTTGATGGCAGCATTAGATTTTGTCGACGCCTACGAAGCCAGTCCTAACCGGCGACACCAGGCCCTGTACTTGCAGGGGAGCTTTGGCGTGGGCAAGACCTATTTGCTAGCGGCCATTGCCAATCAACTCGCAACGGATGGCTTCTCCACCACGTTAGTTCACTTCCCCAGTTTTGCGGTGGAAATGAAAAATGCGATTGCCCAAAACGGTGTCGCGGAAAAACTAGACGCCCTCAAGAAGTCACCGGTCTTAATGATCGATGACATTGGGGCGGATGCCATGTCTGCTTGGGTGCGCGACGATGTGCTCGGCGTTATTTTGGAATACCGGATGCAAGAAGAGTTACCGACGTTCTTTAGCTCCAACTTCTCGATGGAACAGTTGGAGAAGGAACACTTGCGCATCTCCACGCGCGGGGATGATGAACCCTTGAAGGCCCAACGGCTGATGCAACGGATTCGCTTCCTGGCCCGGGAGATCACGATGGTCGGTGTGAACCGGCGACCACAATAAATATTTTTTTGAGGCAGGGCGGTGGCCTTGCCTTTTTTATTTTTTTCCAGCGGAACCTTGACAACTATCGCTGGCAAGTGTTTAATAGTCTTTGAAACCAAAGAGCTATGACGAAAGACATGGTGCTGGTGGGATCGTTCACAGGAAGAGTTGGCCTTGCTTGGAAGCCGACTTAGCGACCACTAGCATTACCGCTTTCCACAAGCTGTCGAAAGGAAATTTTCGGCCGGTCCGTTCCGTTATCGACGATTAGAGTTCACGGGATCAGTCTCGTGAAAAATATCGGGTGGAACCACGTTATTGACGTCCCCAGTGCCTATTGCAGGTACTGGGGACTTTTTGCGTAATTTACCCAAATTTCAATAAGGGAGATCATCATTATGGCAGATATTTCAATCAAATTCCCCGATGGCAAGTCTAAGGACTTCCCAGAAGGCACGACGCCCGCTGACGTTGCGAAATCCATTTCTATCAGCTTAGCTAAGAAGGCCGTTGCCGGTAAGTTAAACGGCAAATTGGTCGACTACTTGACCCCATTGTCAGGCGACGGTGCCATCGAAATCGTGACCAAGGACAGCGACGAAGGCTTGAGCGTTCTGCGGAACACGACTGCAGCCTTAGTCCGGATTGCGTTGAAGAAGCAATTCCCAGCCATTCGTTTGGGTGAAGTGAGCGCCGATGAAGACGGGTTCTTCGTGGACACTGACAAGGACGACCAACAAGTGAGCGTTGATGAACTGGACGCTTTGTCTGTGATCGTTGAAAAGTTAGTTAGCGACAAGTCAGACATCGAACGGATTTCTTTGAGCAAGGCCGATGCTTTAGCTACTGCCAAGGATGACCCTTACACCACTGAATTGATCAATGCCATTGATGGCGACGCCGTTTCCTTCCTGAAGATCGGTGACTACCAAGTCCTCAGCGACGGTGCCCAATTAGCCAACACGGGCGACGTGAAGAAGTTCAAGTTGCTCTCCGTTGCCGGTGCTTACTGGCAAGGCAAGTCCTCAAACCCAATGCTCCAACGGATTTACGGGACGGCCTTCTACAAGCAAGCTGATTTAGATGCTGACCTGGCTAAGCGCCAAGAAGCCCGCGAACGTGACCACCGTGTCATTGGGAACCAACTGGACTTGTTCTTCGTTGATCCTAAGGTCGGTGCCGGTTTACCATACTGGATGCCAAACGGTGCCACGATTCGTCGGACCATCGAACGTTACATCATCGACAAGGAAGTTGCTAATGGTTACCAACACGTTTACACGCCAGTCCTGGCTAACCTGGATCTGTACAAGCAATCCGGTCACTGGGCCCACTACCGTGAAGACATGTTCCCACCAATGGACATGGGCGATGGCGAACAACTTGAATTACGGCCAATGAACTGCCCAAGCCATATTCAAATTTACAACCACCACATCCGTTCTTACCGTGAACTCCCATTACGGATCGCTGAATTAGGGATGATGCACCGTTACGAAAAGTCCGGTGCCCTGAGTGGTTTACAACGGGTTCGTGAAATGACCTTGAACGATGGTCACACGTTCGTTGCCCCAGAACAAATCCAAGATGAATTCAAGAGCATCCTGGACTTGATGGTTAAGGTTTACAAAGACTTTGACATCAAGGACTACACGTTCCGTCTGAGCTACCGTGACCCTAAGAACACGGAAAAGTACTTCGACGACGATGAAATGTGGAACAACGCCCAAAAGATGTTGAAGGGTGCCATGGATGACCTTGGCTTGCCTTACGTTGAAGCCGAAGGGGAAGCTGCCTTCTACGGTCCTAAGTTGGACGTCCAAACCAAGACGGCCCTCGGGAACGAAGAAACGCTCTCAACCATCCAATTGGACTTCATGTTGCCAGAACGCTTCGACTTACACTACGTCGGTGCCGATGGTGAAGAACACCGTCCAGTCATGATTCACCGTGGCTTGGTTTCAACCATGGAACGGTTCACCGCTTACCTGACTGAAATCTACAAGGGTGCTTTCCCAACCTGGTTAGCGCCTAAGCAAGTCACCATCATTCCTGTTTCCGAAGAAAAGCATGGTGCTTACGCTGACAAGTTAGCCGCTGAATTAAAGGCCGCTGATGTGCGGGTCAACGTCGACAAGCGTGGCGAAAAGATGGGTTACCTGATTCGGGATGCCCAAACGCACAAGATTCCATACACGTTGGTCGTTGGTGAAGACGAAATGGCTAATGGCACTGTCTCTGTCCGGAAGTACGGGGAAGACGACAGCAACTCCATGAGCAGTGACGCCTTCGTCAAGGAAATCCTCGTCGACATTGCTTCATACAGTCGTGAAGAAAACTAAATTTAAACGTTTCTGGTCAGTAACCAGAGAATAGAAGGAACGGGGTCGTCGCTAATGGCGGTCCCATTTTTGTTTGGGTTGCGATGTGTAGGCAAAACGATGCCTGTCGAGAAGCTAGCTAGAGTGGTAGACTAAAATTTAAGCGGGTTAAACGTCAGCCGGCTAGTGAATGGCTAGCGCTGACTGTAAAACTTGCGCTTTAGAAGGAAGATGTTTGAAATGTCACAGTCAAAGACCAACGTGCTCGCTGTCACGATTGCCATTTACGTGGCGACGTTCGTGAGCGCGGTTGAGGGGACTATCGTATCGACGGCACTGCCAACCATTGTGGGGAGCCTGCATGGGGTGGCCCTAATGAACTGGGTCTTTTCGATTTACTTATTGGCGACGGCCATGGTGACCCCCATTTATGGCAAACTGGCCGATGTGATCGGTCGTAAACCCGTCATGCAGTTCGGGTTAGCCGTGTTTATCGTGGGCTCGGCCATGAGCGGCTTGTCCCAGACCATGCCGGTGCTGATTTTCTGGCGCGCCATTCAAGGAATTGGGGCCGGGGCCTTACTGCCAGTGTCCATGACCATTATTGCCGATATCTATTCGTTGGAAAAACGGGCCAAAATCTTGGGCATCACCAACTCCGCCTGGGGAATCGCGGCGGTTCTAGCGCCCTTACTGGGTGGCATCATCATTGATAAGCTCAGCTGGCACTGGATTTTCTTCATTAATGTGCCCATTGGGTTGTTGACCATGCTCTTATTTCAATTATACTTACACGAACCCAAGCGCCAGCACGCGGCCAGCATCGACTACCTGGGAAGCTTCTGGCTAATGCTGTGCTTGCTCACGTTGATGCTGAGCTTTCAGGTGCTCAGTAGCCAGCCGATTCACTGGGGTGTCTTCGCGGCTGGACTGGTCGTGAGCGCCGTTAGCCTACTGCTATTTATTCGTCGCGAGCGGCGTGCGGTCGATCCGATCATTTCGCTGGAACTCTTTAAGAATCGGCCCTTCATTGTCCAAAATGCCATTGCGGCACTGATCAACGGCTACCTGATGGCTTTGACCGTCTACGTCCCAACCTGGGGCCAGGGAATTCACGGGGTCTCCGCTTCGGTCGCGGGACTCGCACTGACCCCCAACTCACTGATGTGGGTCGTCGGCGCCTTTGCGACCAGCTACTTCCTGGCACGCTGGACGCCACGGCGAATCCTGTACTTCAGCCTGTCGTTTATTCTGGTGGCCGGCCTGGCTTTAGCCTTACTGCCACTGCAGGCGTCGTTCGGCTGGTTCTTCATCATTACGGCCATCAACGGCTTCGGTTTTGGGATTGCGATGACCACGACGACCCTGACGTCCCAGCGGTTGGTCTCAGCCGAGAACGTGGGGGTGGCGACCTCATTTAACACGCTGGGCCGAACGATTGGGCAGACACTGATGGTCTCCGTCTTTGGGATTATCCTGAACACGGGGATGCAGCGCGGTCTGGCCCACTATGCCGGGACCAGCATGGCCATGATGAACCGGTTGATCAATCCCCAGACGGCGAGCCAGTTGCCGGAAAAGTTGTTGCCAGCCCTGCGGCACATCCTGTATAATGGCTTACACTGGGTTTACGTGATTGGCTTTCTGATTGTGGTGCTGACCTTTGTGATTAATCGGTTGGATCACAGTGACCAGGTTCTGGGCACCGGGGCCAAGTCAGATGATTAGAGGACTAGACCGTCTCAGTGATATTTCTATCGGTTATCTGAAAAAATGGGGAACACCCATTGACAGGTAACCGGGTAGCTGGTATGATGGTTAAGTTGAGAAATTAAGCAGAGGCTTCCGCTTCTCGCCCTGTGGCTAACGCTGCTGGGCTGGATATGCACGTTAGTTCAATCTTTTGATTGGATTTCATGCGGGAGCCGTTTGATTGTGATCAAAGGTTCCCGCATTTTTTGTGAGTGAGATTTCTGCAGTTCTCGAGATTAATTTGGAGGTGGATTACCATAGCAAACGACACGATTGTCAACGAGGGTATTCGCGCACGCGAAGTTCGATTGATTGCCGATGATGGTGAACAATTGGGTATTAAGTCCAAACGCGACGCTTTACAGATCGCCGAAGACGCAAACCTCGATTTAGTTTTGGTTGCACCGAAAGCTAAGCCACCAGTAGCCCGGATCATGGACTACGGGAAATACCGTTTCGAGTTGCAAAAAAAGCAACGCGAAGCTCGTAAAAAGCAAAAAGTGGTCAGTGTCAAAGAAGTACGGTTAAGTCCTACCATTGATACCAACGACTTTAACACCAAGCTGAAGAACGCTAAAAAGTTCTTGGCTAAGGGTGAAAAAGTTCGGGTGTCAATTCGGTTTAAGGGCCGGGCTATTACTCATAAAGACATTGGTCGTGAGGTGCTCAACCGGATGGCTCAGGAAACTTCTGATGTTGCCACGGTTGAACAACGGCCTAAGATGGACGGTCGGAGCATGTTCTTAATGCTTTCGCCCATCGCAGAGAATAAGTAATTGATTGGGTAGCCCAGCTACCGATTTAAGGAGGATATTTCGTATTATGCCAAAGATGAAGACTAACCGCGCCGCAGCTAAGCGTTTCAAAGTAACTGCCAAGGGCGGTATCAAGAGTGCCAATGCATACACGTCTCACCGTTTCCACGGTAAGACCAAGAAGCAACGCCGGAACCTTCGTGGTACCCGGATGATGAACGAAACGACTATCAACACTTACCGTCAATTACTGCAAAAGTAATCAGTAAGCTGGTCACATATTTTCGGGTCGACGAAATGTCGACATAATGTTTGAATTGATTTAGGAGGAAAAGATTATGCCACGAGTTAAAGGCGGTACTGTTTCACGCGCACGTCGCAAGAAGGTTTTAAAGTTAGCTAAGGGTTACCGTGGTTCAAAGCACCGTTTATTTAAGGTAGCTAAGGACCAAGTCATGAAGGGCCGTCAATACGCCTTCCGTGACCGTAAAGCCACTAAGCGTAACTTCCGGAAGCTTTGGATTGCCCGGATCAACGCCGCAGCCCGGATGAACGGTCTGAGCTACAGCAAGTTGATGCACGGTTTGAAGTTAGCCAACATCGACGTTAACCGGAAGATGTTAGCTGATTTAGCAGTGAACGATGCTGCTGCATTCACGGCTTTAGCTGACCAAGCTAAAGAAGCTTTGGCTGCTTAATTCAGTCATTTCAAAGGACTTCGCTGTTCAAGCGAGGTCTTTTTTATTAGCCACCATCGACAGCCCTTGATGGTGGTAAAATTGGTGAAAATTGCGTATAATAAAAAAGCTAGACATGCCATTACTGGCAAACGAACGAAGGGGGGCAGTCACCCGCATGGTTTCTGGATTCAAACCCACGTGGATGGTTACGAACATATATGATTTAACGCCGGCGGATTTACGGGCTAACGGCATCAAGGTGGTCTTGACCGACCTGGATAACACGCTGATTGCGTGGAATAATCCGGACGGAACACCCGAACTGCATCATTGGCTCAATTTGCTAGAGTTGGCCGGGATTCAGGTCATTGTGGTGTCGAACAATAGTCGCGCGCGGGTGGACCGTGCCGTGGCACCGTTTAATTTACCCTACATTCACCGGGCACTGAAACCATTCGCCCTGGGGTTGAACCGGGCGCTTCGTCGCTGGCATTTACGGCGTGATGAGGTGGTCATGGTGGGGGATCAATTATTGACGGACGTCTGGGCGGCGCATCATAGCGGCGTACGGAGTGTCTTAGTCAAACCCATTTTGAAATCGGATGCCTGGATCACAAAGGGTAATCGGTTATTGGAAAAGGTAGTTATGTGGCGCTTGCACCGCAACTACCCAGAATTAACTTGGCAGGAGGATCTTAATGAACGAAAAACACATTGAACCGGTATTAATCGATGGTGAACCGTTGCACTGCATTGGCTGTGGCGCGGTGGTTCAGACAACGGACAAGACGGCGCCGGGGTACACCCCCCAATCGGCGTTAGATAAAGGGATTGAGAAGGAAGAAGTCTATTGCCAACGGTGTTTCCGGTTACGGCATTACAACGAAATCGTGCCTGTCGGTCTGACGGACGATGATTTCTTAAACCTTTTAACGCAAATTCAAGACGCTAACGCTTTAATTGTTTACGTTGTGGATATCTTCGACTTTAACGGTAGTGTGATTCCTGGTCTGCACCGGTTCGTCGGGAGTAACCCCGTCTTACTGGTCGGCAACAAGGAAGACCTGTTACCCCGCTCACTGAAGCGGAGCAAGTTACGTGACTGGTTACGGCAACGGGCTAACGAAGAAGGCTTACGGCCAATCGACGTGACTCTGTTAAGTGCCAAGACCAACCAATCCGTTGATGGGTTACTGCAACTGATCAACAAGTATCGTGGCGACCGCGACGTGTATGTGGTTGGGGTCACCAACGTCGGGAAATCAACGTTGATCAACCAAATTATTCGGCAAAACACCGGGGTTCAAGACTTGATTACCACGTCACGTTTCCCTGGAACCACGCTGGATAAGATTGAATTGCCCCTGGATGACGAACACGTCCTGGTCGACACCCCTGGTATCATTCAAAACCAACAGATGGCACACTTCTTGGATGGTAAGGACCTCAAGATCGTGACGCCACAAAAGCCAATCAAACCGAAGAACTATCAGCTGAATGACCAACAAACGTTGTTCTTAGGCGGGATTGCGCGGTTTGACTACACCAAGGGCCCGAAGAACGGGTTCACGGCTTACTTTGAAAACAACTTATACATTCACCGCACGAAGCTGGAGAATGCCGATGACTTTTATGCGCGTCAATTGGGTGAGCTCTTAACCCCACCACACGCTGACAATAAAGATGACTTCCCACCACTGGTTGCCCATGAATTTAAGACCACGGTGAAGAGTGATCTGGTCTTTGAAGGCCTCGGTTGGATTACGGTGCCTGCTGGCATTAACGTGACCGGTTGGGCACCCGCTGGCGTCGGCGTCTTGATTCGCCGCGCGATGATTTAAAAATATGGAGGACGACAATTTGCTACGAGGGAAACAAAAACGCTACTTACGGGCTCACGCCCATGCTATGCGCCCACTTTTTTCAGTGGGGAAGAACGGTTTGACCCAGGCTTGGTTGGAACAACTGACCGGCGCCCTGGAAAACCGGGAACTGATCAAGATCAATTTACAACAGAGTGCCGACGTGTCGGTTGAGGAGACCAAGGCCTTCATCGAAGACAACACGGACATTCAAGTGGTCCAAACCATCGGCCGGGTCCTGGTCTTGTACCGGGTGGCTACTGAAGAAGAAAACCAAAAGATTTCACCAATCGTGGAAAACATGTAGGGAGGTCTGGCAGTCGTGGTAAAAATCCTAGAACGAACGAGTACGCAGGTCGCTACTGAGATGGCGGCGACGGCTAAGAAACGGCGCATCGGGATTCTGGGGGGAACGTTTAACCCGCCCCATCTCGGACACCTGGTGATTGCGGATCAAGTGGCAACGCAACTGGGGCTGGATAAAGTGTTATTCATGCCCGATGCTGAGCCGCCCCACGTGGACCGTAAGCTGACGATTCCGGCGAAAGACCGGGTCGCCATGGTGCAGGCGGCCATCAAGGACAATCCCCGGTTTGACATAGAGTTGACCGAGGTTGAACGGGGTGGTCGGAGCTATACCTACGACACCATGGTCCAGCTGACGCAAGCCCATCCGGAGAATCAGTATTACTTTATTATTGGGGGCGACATGGTCGCTTACTTACCAAAGTGGTACCGAATCGATGAACTGACGAAACTGGTTCAGTTCGTGGGCGTCTGTCGTCAGGGATTTAACCGCGAGTCGCCGTACCCCGTCTTGTGGGTCGACGTTCCTCAAATCGGCATTAGTTCAACGATGGTGCGGGAACAGGTTCGCCGCGGACAATCCGTGCGCTACCTGGTGCCGACCATGGTCGATCTCTATATAAAGGAGCATTTATTATATCGTGACTGAACTAACCTACACGGAACACCTTTTCGCAGGCACTCGTGATGAGTTGCTGGCGAAAATTGCGAAACAGCTCAAACCGAAACGCTTTAAACACGTTCAGCGGGTGGAACAAACGGCCATTGCCTTGGCCCAGATGAACGACGTTGATGTGGAAAAGGCCAGTATTGCTGGTCTGGTCCACGATTACGCCAAGCAGCGACCTGATGAGGACTTTATTGCGGCCATCAAGCAGTACCACCTGAATCCCATCTTGCTGGATTACGGCAATGCGATTTGGCATGGGGTGGTTGGTGCCGAGCTGATCAAGCATGAATTGGGTATCTATGACGAAGACATTTTAAATGCCGTGCGGCACCATACGACTGGGGCCATTTACATGTCACCACTGGAGCAGATTATCTATACGGCCGATTACATTGAACCGGCTAGAGATTTCCCAGGGGTCGACGATGCACGGCAATTAGCGGATAAGAACTTGGCCAAGGCAGTGGCCTTTCAGGCAAAACACACCCTGGCATATTTGGTAGAAAACGGGAAACCGGTCTACCCCAAGTCCATTGACACCTACAATGCGTGGGTGCCACGTTATCCGAACGTTTGAGAGGAGAAAATGCATGGAAAGCAAACAAATTTTAGAAATTGCGGTTAAGGCTGCGGAAAACAAGCGGGCAGAGGACATGACTGCCTTAGATATGAACAAGGTGAGTCTGATGGCGGACTACTTCCTGATTATGGAAGCCAACTCCAGCCGTCAGGTCCAAGCCATTGCCGATGAGATCATTGATCAAATGGGCGCCAACGACGTGACCGTCAAGGATGTTGAAGGTCGGAACAATGCCGACTGGATTCTGATTGACTTAGGCGATGTGGTTGTGCACGTTTTCCAAAAGGAACAACGGAGTCACTACAACTTAGAAAAGCTCTGGTCAGACGCCCCAGAAGTTGATCTGGGTCAATGGGTTGAAGCATGATCTATCAATCCTTTGCGGAGCTTTACGACGAATTATTCGATCCAGCCATGTACGACCAGTGGCTGGATTTTGTCGCTGAACGGGTAGCCCCAACAAGTGGGGAACTCTTGGACCTTGCTTGTGGGAGCGGCCGATTAGGCGTCCTATTGGCGCAACAGGGCTACCAGGTCAGTGGACTGGACCTCAGTGAAGACATGCTGGCACTGGCTGCCAAGCACGCCGCTGAGGCCGATGTCAGCCTGCCCTTGATGGCGGGCAACATGCTGGACCTCAGTGAGATTGGCCAATACCAAACGGTGACGTGTTTTGCGGATTCCTTCTGTTATTTAACGGACTTGGACGCCGTGACGCAGGCGTTTACCCAGGTGCATGACCACTTAGCTGTGGGCGGTCAATTCCTATTTGATGTGATTACCCCGCACCAAACGGATGACGTCTACCCAGGCTACATGTATAATTACGTCGATGAGACCCGGGCCTTTGTCTGGACCAGCTATGGTATCGAGGACGAAGATCACGCTGCCGAACACGACCTGGCCTTCTTCACCAAGAATGAAACGACCGGGGAGTATCGGAAGGTGACCGAGCTTCATCATGAGCGGACCTATGACTTACCTGATTACCAGCAGGCTTTGGCCAAAGCTGGGTTGACGGTCAAGCGGGTCAGCGCAGACTTCGGGAACAGTGAACCCACCTCTGACACCACGCGTTGGTTCTTTGAGGTGACGCGGGAGGCTTAGCAATGGCGTTACAGGCAGTGGGAATCATTGCGGAATATAATCCTTTTCATAATGGGCACGCCTACCAGATTGCACAGGCCAAGGCTCAAACGGGGGCTGACGTGGTCGTAGCGGCGATGAGCGGCAACTGGGTCCAACGGGGCGAACCGGCCTTGATGGACAAGTGGCAGCGCACGCAGGCGGCCTTAGACGGGGGCGTGGACCTGGTGGTGGAACTGCCAAGCGCCGCGGCCCTACAACCGGCGCATTTATTTGCGGCGGGGGGTGTCCGCCTATTGGCCGCGTTGCAGTGTCACTGGCTAGCCTTTGGCACCGAGCACCCGGACATGGATTATGCCCGTCTGATGGCGCATTTACCCACGGACCCGACCACGTTCAAACGCTTTGACCAGACCTATGCCTCGCTATTTCAGGGCTATCTGCGGGAGCAAACGGGGATTACCCTGAACGCGTCCAATGATATCCTAGGGTTCTTCTATGCGCTAGCTAACCAACGACAGGGGCAGCCGTTAACGCTTCTACCGTTGGCTCGCCGTGGCAGTCAGCACAACGAGCCGACCATTGATGCCGGGGCAGCTTATGCCAGTGCCACCGCTATCCGTTCAGCGGCCCTGACAGGCGACTGGGCGGCGGTGGAACCGGTTGTCCCGCCAACGACCCTGGAGCTGCTCAAACGGGCTCAGCTGACCAGCTGGGCCGACTTCTGGCCGACACTGCGTTATCAGCTAGTGAGCGGAGACGTGGCGGACCTGCGGCAGTGTTACCAGATTACCGAGGGCGTCGAGTATCGCTTAAAACGGGCGGCGCTGACGAGTCCGGACTTTGCGGCGTTTATGCACGCGGTGAAGACCAAGCGGTACACCTACACGCGTTTACAGCGCCAGTCGGCCTACATTTTATTGCAGGCTAAGCCAGCCGAAATGGCGGTCCAGCCGCAATACCTGCGGGTGCTGGGTTACTCGGCGCAGGGTCAGCGGTATCTGCATCAGATCAAGAAGCAGGTCACGTTACCCTTGGTGAGCCGAGCTGACCGGGATTGGCAACAGGGACCGGGCGCCTTGGACGACCGGTTGGGGGCTGTCCGCACCCTAGTGACCGGAATCGACCAGGATTATGGCCGAATTCCGGTAAAAAAAGCGGATTCTAAATGACTATCAAGGAAATTACCTTGACATCTTATTTTTTGACAGGTATAATTTATCACGTTGCATTGGAGGGATTGCGATGAAATGGTCGTTGACCGAGCTCCGCAAGAATCACCGGAACGATCCGTTACCGTTCGACGAGACGCTGGATTTGAAGGCGGACTTGATGGAACGTTTTAGCGATGATGTTCTAGATTTAAGTCCCGTCCACGCTAAGGGCATTGTGTCCGTTGTGGATGGTGACGTTGTCGTTGATGCACGGGTCACTGCGGACTTAACGGTCCCATCCAGCCGGTCTTTAGCACCGGTTGACCTGCCCGTTGACTTCAACATGACGGAATTCTATGTTTCCGACCCCGCCGCAACGCAACGGTTTGAGAAGACCGACGTTGTGATGGTGGTTAAGGATGACGAAATCGATTTCGATAAAGCCATCGGGGATAACATTATTTTACAGATTCCGATGCACATTCTTTCTGACGCTGAAAAGCAGGGTGAACAGATGCCAACGGGTGACGACTGGGAAGTCGTTTCCGAGGCTGACCTGGCTAAGGTAGAGAAGGAAAATCAATCAGTTGATCCACGTCTTGCAAAGTTAAAAGATTTCTTCCCTGATCAGGATGATCAATAATCGCCTTTGTAAGCCTTAAAAATTTTTTCACTAGTGGATATAATTTATTTAAAGGAGGTGTTTTCTTTGGCTGTACCAGCACGGAAAACGTCTAAGACGAAAAAAGCTATGCGTCGTGGTCACATCAAGTTAACCACGCCTAATTTAACTGCTTGCCCTAACTGTGGTGAATTACGTAAGTCACACATGGTTTGCCCAAGTTGCGGTTTCTACGATGGCCGTCAGGTCGTTGCGGTTAAGAACGCAAACAACTAATTTTTATTAGTTTAGAGAAACTCCCACGAAGTCCGCGGCTTCTGGGAGTTTTTTTGTACCTAAAAATCGTGAAATTGGCTGATTCTTTGGTTAAGTTGTGGCGAATTTCAAACGTCTGGGGAACTTTATCCCAGGCGTTTTTTCGTCCGCGCTCGAAAACAGATAGGCGTTGTCGTGTCAGGCATAGCACCTCTAGTATACAAGCCACGCATACTAGCATGCCTATCTGGTAATTTTCAATCAGGCCAATGCTCGCTATGATGGACTCATTCACCTCCAAAGAAACAGGGTTGGATGAGACTATTTTAAAGTGAAGATGAGGCTTGATTATGACACGGAGTAAAGAGAAATTTGGGATTGTTTTACCGATTATTTTATTAAGTTATTTTATGATCCTCCTGGATAATTCAATTGTGTTCACGAGTACCGTGAAGATAGCGGCGGACCTGCACTTAGATTCGCAAATGTTGGCGTGGGTCAGCAGTGCCTATACCTTGACCTTTGGTGGTTTCCAATTGTTTGGCGGACGGATTGGTGATGTGTACGGTCGTAGGCGGGTATTTTTAATTGGCTTGCTAGTGTTCTCAGTTGGTTCATTAATGGTCGGCTTGGCGACGACTGGCCCGATGATTATTGCTATGCGCGCGTTTCAGGGCGTGGGTTCAGCTATTCTGGCACCGACCACGTTGGCACTGCTTCTGGATAATTATCAGGGGAAGATGCGGTCGCAGGCCATTGCCGCCTATGGGACGACCGCTGGGATTGGCGCAAGTTTTGGGATGGTGCTGGGTGGCGTAATCACGAGTGCCTTCTCCTGGCGAGTCGGCTTCTTTTTAAACGTTCCAGTGGGGGGATTGATGTTTGTACTGACGTTATTCTTTGTGAAGAACCGTGAAAGCCAGCGAACAAATCGTCTGGATATTGTCGGCACCTTCTTATCAGTGTTAGGGTTGTCGGCCTTGGTTTACAGCATCGATGGGACGGTGCACCAGCGGTTGGCATTAGTCATTGCCGTGATTGCGCTGGGGCTGTTCACCTATGCTGAAGGGGCAGTCAAAAATCCCATTATGCCGTTACGGTTATTTTCTGACCGACGACGGAACAGTGCCTACGTTGCTCGCTTCTTCTTTATCGGGGCCGCGTTTGCTTATTTCTTTGTCACCACGCAAGCGTTACAACATATCTATGGTTTTTCACCGTTACTGACCGGGTTAGCCTTCCTGCCCGTGACGATTCCACAATTCTTTGGGGCACTTCAGGTGTCACGGCTATCCAGTAAGTTAGGCAATGCAAGGTTGATTGTGATTGCCGTGGTATTGGTTACTTTAGGTGTTTCGCTCACGGTCATCTTGGGGCTGAATCGGGGTTATTGGATTGCCTTTGCGCTACCGATGATGATCTTTGGAGTTGGTCAGGGCCTAGTGTTGAGTCCGCTAACGGTTGAGGGGGTAGCAAACACCGATGCTGAAATTGCTGGTGCCGCTTCCGGAGTGGTCAACACGGTTCATCAGTTTGGCCAATCGGTCGGCATTTCGGTTGTGGCGGCGCTGACCAGTGGGCTGCACCCCTTTACAACGAGTTACGTGGCGCAGTTGCTCATTATTACGGCGATTTCCGGATTAAGTTTTCTCGCGGCTTTGGTCTTGTTAGCGAGTCAACAGCAACAGCAGGCTAGGTAGTCTAATCAGGCGACCGTGGTGACTGTCAAAATCTCTCGCTGTGGTTCAGGGTCAACCGATTCGGATTTCTTTTTGTGTTTTACCCGGGTGGACGCGTATAATGACTGCACACAGTTATTTTTGAGGAGTGAAATTTTGGCAATTAAATTAATCGCAACGGACCTGAATGGCACGCTGTTGCATGCTGACCAGAGTTACAATCGGCCGCTGATGCGCGAGGTGCTGGCCGCGTTGCGCGCACGGCAGATTACCTTGGTCTTGGCTTCAGGCAATGAGTACGCCCATCTACGAGATCTCTTTGCGGACAGTTTAGCCCCTAATTTGGTGATGGTCGCTGAAAATGGGGCGTCTATCTATCAGGATGGTCAACAAATTTTTGATGGTAGTTTGACGGCGACGGATGTTGAACAGTTCGTCAGTGTGGATCGGCATCAGGACTTTCTGCGGCATACCTACGTGATTCTAACCGGGGAACGGGCGTCCTACACGGAACTCGGCGCGCCACAACAGCTGATTGACGCGGCCGAAGCCTACTATGACAATTTGCAACAGGTGGAGAGCTTAGCGACCGTGGATGATCGAATCAAGAAAATTAGTGTGTCGACGGCGCCAGACCAGGCAGCCGAATTGGTTGACCGACTCAACACCTACTTTGACGGCCGGCTCCATGCCCATGACAGTGGTTACGGGGTCATTGACATCGTGGCGGCCAACGTGGGTAAGCTGCCGGCGATTCAATGGCTGGCGCAGCAACAGGGACTCACGGCAGCCAACATCATGGCCTTTGGCGACGGCGTGAATGACGTGCCGTTGTTACAATTTGCCGGGAGCGGTTTTGCGATGGCCAATGCTGACGCTGCGATTCAAGCGGCGGCGCAACACGTGACGACCGTCGATAACGAACACGATGGCGTCTTAAAGACGATTCAACAGGTGGTTTTAGGCAAATAGCTGTGAACTGCAAGGGTAGTCTGGGAGTTTTCCTGGGCTATTTTTTTGTATCACAGAGCGCTTTTGGCGGTCACTTAACCTACCCGAGGTTCCCACGACGAGTACGGGACATTTGTAGGTATACTCGAAATAAAGAGTGAGGTGACGCACATGAAACGGTTTTTACGTGGGGTGTTAACTGGTTTGCTGGTGGTGGCCGTTTTAGTGGATGGGGTGACGCTGCTCAGGGAAGCGAAGTCATCGGCGACTGCGGTGATTAATGATCGGGTACCCGTCACGCTGCTGTACACGAATGGGGGGCGGGCCAAGTGAGCAAATTATTAACCATTCAAATTGAAACGGGAACGGCGCCAATCGATGTCCGGTTGGTCATGCCCCGGTTTGGCCATCTGTCCGAGTCAACGTTTCGGCAGTTGATCACGAATCTTTCTCGGTATTTTATGCGATTGAACCTGTGTTTTTCATGCGACCGTACGGATTCGGAACTTTGTCAGTTTCAGCGCGGCGAATTGGCCCCGTCCGCCTTCAGTCCGGAATTGCAGGCCGTCTATCAGCTGGCCCTCAAGGCGCAGACGGACACCGGCAATGCCTTTGATCCCTTTTACGCGGGGACGTTTGACCCACGCGGGCTCCTGAAGGGCTGGATGCTCTTTCAGGCGTTTGAAATGTATCTTCAGCCGTTGTTACACGATCAGAGTCTGGTCGCGGCGGCAATCAACGGCGGGGGCGACGTGCAGATGGGCGTGACCGCGCGCAGCGAATTTGTCTGGAACGTGGGGGTCGAGTCTCCGAGCGATATGAGTCACGTCATCAAACGTTATCGCGTTAAAAATGGGGCGATGGCGACCTCGATGCGGGGTGGCAGCGCGATTGGTGGCCCCATTCAATGTCAGGAGGGCGCCCCCAGTCTGAACCAAGCCACCGTGTTGGCCCCCAGCCTGATTGCGGCCGATACGTTGGCAACGACGGCGGTGGCCATGGGCGAACGGGCATTTGCGGCGTTTAAACAGCATCATCATCTCGAAATTATGGGGTTACTGGTCACCGCCCAGGATAACTTAGTAGAATTTTAAGAAATGAATCGCATGTGAAAAGGCCCACGGCAAGATGGCTTGTTGTGGGCTTTTGGTGTGAACTAAATTAGAGAAATTTAATACAGCTGGTTATAAATTCTTTAATAACGCCGTTTACATAATGAAAAATAGATTAGAAACCTAATGTATCCCCGTCAATAGTTTAAGAAAGTCTTGGATTCCGACTATCTTAGTCTGGATTGGTGGCGGTGTTTCGTGTTTCTCGGTAGACTGGCACTAGTCAGTTGGATAGGAGCGAGAATATGCGGAAGCTTTGGGGCCTACTAGCAGTTTTACTCTTGGGGAGCGTCATGCTAGTTAGTGTCTGGGGAAAATTTCCTAAATTTGTTGCGATGTCAGAGATCACAGTTGCTCAGGCCACTAGTCGGCTGGGCGTTCAGTTGCCCATGGTGGGGCGCGAGGAGTCTAAGCGTGCTACACCCGTTGAATCAATTGTTAAGCCGCAAACGTTAAGCAAGACCTATTATTATCGCTTTGGTACTGAAGTTCCGGATAAGATGGTGCACACCTTTGAAAAGGCCGTTGCCGTCTATAACGAAACGGGCATCGTGAATTTAGTGGCGGGGGACGCCACTGCGCACCAGAACGAGATTGCCTTCTTTGCCTACAGTAAGGAGATGCCGGAGAATCAGAGCACATACTTGGAACTGGGCAAAGGGGGCCCAGAAATTGAGGAAGTCACTGGTTTTCAGGGGTACACGGCTAACCATGCGCGCGCGGGGATGAATCTGAAATATCCGCAAAGTGTGCGTCTCTCGGTCGCCATTCATGAGATCGGTCACGCGGTCGGTTTGGATCACAGTCACAGTCACAACTCGGTCATGTATCCCATCGACCAAGGGACGACGCATTTGTCGGCGGGTGATTTGAAGACGCTGCGGCACCTTTACCAGAAAGTTTAATGGCTGTACTGCCTCCGGGCTGGTGATACAGGTTTAGCCCGTAACCGTTGAATCTTATGCTTATCAAGTTAGTTCTATACATTAAGGCATCTCACAACCAATTTTTGGCGGTGGGGTGCTTTTTATAAAATTTAATATATTATTTCAGATAGAGCCTCCGCTTTTTTTAAAATCGGAGATGTATTTATTGACATTACACCTTAAACGGGATATAGTTAATCATGTAATAACAATAAATACACAAAGGGGGCCTTGCTTTGCGGCTCAATACCCGATTGAGTGATGCCATTCATACCTTGGCATTGCTCTCTATTAGAGAAAAGGAAAATCTAAGTAGTACGCAAATCGCTCAGAGCGTGAATACTAATCCCGTTTTGATTCGCCAGCTGGTGGGTGACCTCAAACAAACTGGATTGGTAAGCACGCAGCGTGGTGTTTCCAAGATCACTTTATTGAAGGCACCGGAGGATATTTCGCTACTCGCAATTTATCAGGCAGTTGACGATCATCAGCTACTGAATGTTGATATTAATACGAATTTAAACTGTATCGTCGGTGGCAATATCCAATCTGTTCTTGGGGACTACTACCAAGAACTGACTGAAAAAGTAAAACAACAATTGGGTCAGACGACCCTTGCCGACATGATTGCTCAGATACTCGCGCAGGCTAATGCCAAGAAGGGACCCCTTATGAAAAAAATCGATTTAGCATTGCAGGAACTCCAAAAGGCTAACACGCAGGTCAAAGTCGTTCGGACCTTGCTGGACGGTGACTGGTTAGCATTACATACGCTGACCACGACGGACGGTGTCCAGAGTGTGACCTTTGACGTTTTTCAATTCGCGGGTGATACGGTGCAAAAACATCTGCATACTGCAACACCTTATCTGGAAACACCAACGCCCTCAGGTCACACACAATTAGATGGTCCCGTGATGATTGATGCCAACTTTAAGGCTGAGGGGACTCGGCAATTGGTTACGGACACGATTAATGCCACGCTCATGAATGGTCCCCATCTCGAACACGCTGATGCATACATGAGTGCGGACTATATCCAGCATCACGTTGGGATTCCCGATGGATTGGAAACCGTCAAGAAGGGGGTCCAGATGTTGAAGTCGGTCGGCAAAGAATCTATCTACACGGCAATCGATCACGTTATCGCCGATGGTAACTTCGCGCTAGCAATCTCCGAGGGCCATGCGGAGGGCATTGACAAGATCTACTACGATCTCTTCAGAGTAGAAGACAATCTAATCGCCGAGCACTGGGATATTGTCAATCCAGTGAAGTAGCAGATAGATACAATAATTCGAAACAACGCATCAGCTATTGATGGGATAGGTGATGCGTTGTTTAATAATGTAAGTTTTTAATGGAAGATATTGGTGAGAGTAGGCTGTAAAGAATCAAAGCAAGCGCCATGACTACTGAGCCTAAAGGTTATCCGGAGTTTCGACTAGTTGATGAGTCAAAATGAAGATTCACGAGAAAACTTATCGAATCATCATTGACAGCGTTTTCATAAATGGCGTACGATTAACCTTACTGAAGTTAGAAATCAGGTGATCGGGATGAACATCGTCATTGGTCTGATGCCCGCGTTATTTTGGGGGATTCTTCCCATTTGGATGCAGGGGAGAACCGGCGGCAATTGGACGGAACAACTGTTGGGAACCAGCGTGGGGGGCGTGATCATCGCTATTATTTTACAGCTCATTTTTCACTACGACCATAGTCTCACGGATTTCCTGTTGTACTTTGTCTCCGGGGTCTGCTGGAGCATCGGCCAAGGCGGTCAGTACTGGGGCTACGGCGCGTTGGGCGTCAACAACGCGGTACCATTTTCCACGGCGCTTCAGATCATCGGGAACTCCCTGATCGGTGGCTGAGTTTTCGGCGAATGGGTCGGTTGGCACGACAGCGTGCTGGGTGTGATTGCCCTCCTAATTATTCTGGCAGGGGTCATGGTCAGCAACGGTGTGATTCACGTGTCACGTAAGGATCTTGGCGCCTACGCCATGCTGGTGGTTACTGGGGGTATTCTGGATTTCCCCACTACACGGTGGCTAAGGGGCTCAACGGTTTCCTCCCACAGACACTAGGGATGATGGCCGGGGCCTTGACGATCTACGTCGTCGGTCGCAAACGGATTCCGGGGCAAGATCCCTGGGGTCTGCGCAACATTACCTCTGGGTTCATCTTCGCCGTGGCGGCGGGGACTTACCTGATGTCGTTGAGCCTGAATGGACTGGTCAACGGCTTCGTCTTAACCCAACTGAACGTGGTGGTTGCCACACTGCTCGGCGTGATTGTCCTGAAGGAAGCCAATCTGAAGCAATTGGTACCTAAGGCGATTGGTCTGGCGATTCTGATTGGTGGGGCCGTGATGATGGTCCACATTTAATATAGAACTAACTTGATATCAGAAAAATGGGTCGGAATTTCCGGACCCATTTTTTAGTTGAATAGATTTGGTCTTGAAGTCGTTAATGGATGTAAAAATGGATACCCACTAGTGGCTTGGTTGAAGGACTAGGATGGTGAAACGCATGCAAGACCCGTCAGTACAGCGATTAGTTGCTTAATTTTGATAAAACGGGTCAATTTTAACTGGCCAGCCGTTATTTTTTGCGTCCCGATTTGCAAAACGCTCGTCAGCGAGTACCGAGCTGCTTACACTGAGAGTTACAGAAAATTAAGGAGGCAACAACCATGCTAAAGTGGCGGTTACTGTGGGTCGGGATGCTGGTGAGTCTGATGTGTGTTGTGTGGCCGGGGGCCTTGGCACCCCACGTTAGATCAATCAGCCGATTGGATCGGTTAGTCAATCAAATGGAGGGGCCACTCCCCAGTTCCAAGCATGCCCAAACCCCGTTGAGTCTGGTGGCGGCGACGTATCCGCTGGCGCCCACGTATTATTATCATTTTGACCGACACGTGACGGCCAATATTCGCCCCATTTTTGAGGAAGCCGTGGGGGTATTTAATCGAACGGGGCTGGTCCGCCTGGTACCGGGGATGCCGAGCAGTCACCAAAATGGGTTGACTTTCTTCACCTATCAGCGAGACACGTCCAAGCAAGCAGGGGACTTCGTTGAATTGGGAGAGGGTGGCCCGACCGTGAAGCACCGAGGTGGGTGGCAAGCATTCACCGTGAACCGGGCCAAGGCGGGGCTCAACCTGGCGCACCCGGAGCTTAGAATTCGCGTGTCCGTGGCGATTCATGAGATTGGACATGCGCTGGGATTAGCACACAGCGAAAGTCGCCAGTCAATCATGTATCCGCTGAATCAGCAGCACGACTCATTGTCGACGGCCGATTTGCGGGCACTCGCCCTGCTTTATCAGGAGTAACGGATTAGCTGGCTAAAAAATGTTCTGGTTTGCGCCTCCGGATTGGTGAAAATGGGCCGTGACGCTGTGGGCGCGGCCTGGAGCCGAAGGGCGGTCTCCAGGCTTACTTTGAGCCTCATAGACCGAGTCTCAAAGACAGCAGTTGCCTAAGCGGTAAACCGCTAAGGCAACTCCCACGGCTGAGCCCATTTTCACCAGCCCTGCGGCTGACACTAGTTTAGACCGTTAGTCTTTGCCGGTGACATGGAGGTTGGGGTTGGCGGATGATGAAAATTTATCGTCTTGGTTGAAAATAGACCGTGATGCTGTGGGTGTCATGGCGTTCCCGGCGGCGGATTCAAAGGTCCCGGCTATGGGGTCGATTCCAGCCTGAGAAGCGGTTCCACCTCGACTTTGATCCGCCTCTGGTCACTAACACTGACTGCTCAGTCACATTTTCACCAGCTCAGCTAAGACTGATTTCGGCAGTGGATTAGTCTGTGTCGATAGGAATGCTGCTGACAATGACCGTCAACACTGCCAACTGCCTATTTGTTGGTAGGCATTTTGATGCGTTGTCGGTTAGGTCATAAGTCTATTTAGCTTGTTATAATCATTAATGCCGGGGCAATCTCGTGTACAGGATAGTTTCGTGGTTGGCACAATCGTCGCAACTATGGTTCTATGATACTTGGGTGAGGGGGACTATCCACCTGAGAACACAAAAAAGCCGCTCTTCACGGGAGCGGCTTTCGGAAGTATTAAAGTTTTGAACCCTTATTTAGTAAAATCAACGACCATCCGGCCAACGATTTGGTTGTTCTTCATTTCGTCGATGATGTCGTTAACTTCGTCCAGACGACGGGTCTTCACGATAGGGTGAACCTTGCCTTCTGCACCGAACTGGAACGTTTCGGCTAAGTCTTGACGAGTCCCAACTAAGGAACCACGAACAGAGATACCGTCCAACACCGTCTTGGCGATGTTCAATTCCATGTCGCCTTGTGGTAAGGCAACGGCAACCAACTTGCCATCTGGCTTCAAAGCGTTAACGGACTGGGTGAAGGCGTCCTTGTTAACGGCCGTAACTTGGGCGTTATCTACACCGCCGACCTTAGCTTGGATTTGTTCAGCAACATCACCGTCATGCCGGTTGATCAGCACTTCGGCACCGTTAGCCTTAGCAGCAGCCAACTTGTCAGGGTTACCATCAACGGCGACCACGTGGGCACCGAAGACGTTGTGGGCGTATTGGATAGCCAGGTTACCTAAACCACCGGCACCAACAACTTCAACCCATTGGCCAGGCTTCGTTTCGCCGACCTTCAAAGCCTTGTACATGGTTACACCGGCACAAGTCAATGAAGTAGCTTCAACGGGGTCCAAGCCTTCTGGGACCTTAACGGCGTAGTTGGCATCAACGATACATTCTTCAGCCATGGCACCATCAACGGTGAACCCGGAGTTCTTAACATTACGGCAAAGCGTTTCGCGGCCGGTCAAGCAGTATTCACAGTGGCCACAACCCTTGAAGAACCAAGCAACGGAAACGCGGTCGCCAATCTTCAAGTTTTCAACGTCGTCAGCAACTTGGATAACTTTCCCAACACCTTCGTGCCCAATGATCCGGCCAGGTTGCTTGCCGAAGTCACCGGCAGCTACGTGTAAGTCGGTGTGGCAAAGACCACAATATTCCATCTTAACTAAGGCTTCTCCATGGGTGATAGGACGAAGCGTAACATCTTTAATATCAACGTAACCGTCTACTGAATCGCGAATAACTGCTGCTTTCATGAAAACAACTCCTCTTTCTTTTTATCTACAAGAGCTAGTATACTGCAAAAGTGGTGAGTTGCAAGTGAAAATCTGCACAAAAATTATTAAGATTTAACCAAGTCGGCAATTAATTGGCGTTAAATCAAGCCAACAATAGAAGAATACAGTAATCAATAATGTGAAGCAAACTACTTAACCGTTTTCAAAAGCAAACTTAACTATCGAATGCAACCGGTTGTTGTTTGCAAGTGAAGGATTTTTTCCCGGTTTAGAAAGTAAAGAAATAACTAAATGTGAGAAGCCGCGTGCTTTTGCATACAATTATGAGAAAATATGATAAAATTAAATGTTGAAATGATTATCGGACGGCCGCTGGTAGTATGGGTTTGATTGCAGCGGTTGCCGTGAAATAGCCAGAGGAGTTAGAGCGCAATGAGTCGAATTTTAATTATTGAAGATGAAAAAAATCTTGCCCGCTTTGTTGAATTGGAATTAAAGCATGAAGGTTACGAAACCAACGTGCAATTCAATGGTCGGACTGGATTAGAAGCTGCACTGTCACAGGACTTCGATGTCATTTTGCTGGACCTCATGCTGCCTGAATTGAACGGGATCGAAGTTGCCCGCCGGGTACGCGAAGTGAAGAGCACGCCAATCATCATGATGACGGCGCGTGATTCCGTGATCGACCGAGTTTCCGGGTTAGACCATGGGGCCGACGACTACATCGTGAAGCCATTTGCCATTGAAGAATTACTCGCACGGGTGCGGGCGCTGTTACGGCGGATTCACCTGGAAGGCGAGCAGAAGAACACCAAGCAAACGACCGTTAAGTTCAAAGACCTAACGATTGAAAAGGAAAACCGCATCGTGCGTCGTGGCGATGAGGTGATCAACCTGACCAAGCGGGAATACGAATTGTTGTTAGCCTTAATGGAAAACATCAACGTCGTTTTGGCCCGGGATGTCCTGTTAACCAAGGTTTGGGGTTACGAGTCCGAAGTCGAAACCAACGTGGTGGACGTTTACGTGCGTTACCTGCGGAATAAAATTGATGTCGCCGGCCAGAAGAGTTACATCCAGACGGTCCGGGGGACAGGGTACGTGATGCGTTCGTGAAATCGCCAGAACTAACGGAGACGACTACCGATCAAGCCGATGCCCAACCGAAGAAGCCGGGTTTTCGTTTCTCCCTGAAGTGGGAGTGGGCGTTAACCACGGCTTTTGGGGTACTGGTCATCTTTGCGGTGATTGTTCTCCTAATCTTTAATAGTTTTATGACGGTTCTGATGCGCCAGGAAAAGACCCACGTGTCAGATACGTTGAACGTTGTGGTTGAGAAGTTGAATAACCAGAAACAGCCGTTGACGGGTAACCAGGTCAACCAGTTGTTGCGGCCACGGACCGTGATGTCTGAGGCCAAGAAGCCGGCTGGTGCCTATAACAATGCGGTAATCACGAGTCTTGCCCGCGATAGCCAAACGGTGACGGTCTATGATTATCAGGGCCAGCCACTGTTTGCCACGCGGAACAGTCCGATTAAATTTGCGAAGAGCAATAAGGAACGGATTGCGACACGGGTCATCAGCGGTCATAAGAATTTGGTTGGCTCGGCACCAATCCGTGCAAAGCAGGGCAACAAGATTCTGGGGTACGTGCAGGTCACCGATAATTTACGGGACTATCGCGCCACCCAGGTCAAGTTGCTACAGGTCGAAGTGGTGCTGGGGATGATGGCGGTCTTAGCCGCTGCCGTTCTGAGCTACAGCCTAGCGACCTTCCTGTTGCGACCGGTCGAAGAAATTCGGGAGACCATTCATGCCATGCGTGAGGATCCCCAGACCGATCGGCGGGTCCCAGAGATGCACCACCAAGATGAGCTGAGTGACTTGGGCAATTTGTTTAACGACATGCTCGACACCACCCAGCGCTACATGGATCAGCAACAGCAGTTCGTGGAAGATGTTTCCCATGAATTGCGGACACCCGTGGCCATCATTCAGGGTCATATGGAGATGTTGGACCGGTGGGGCAAGGATGATCCGGAGGTCTTGAACGAGTCCATCAAGGCGTCCCTGCAGGAAACGAAACGGATGAAGAGCCTGGTCCAAGAAATGTTGGATCTGCAACGGGCCGAACAGATTGAGGTCAATTACCCCAATGAAGTCTCGGACGTCAGTGAAGTTGTTGAACAAGTTTTCGACAACTTTAAAATGATCCATCCGGATTACGTGTTTATTTTGGATAACGATGTGCATCGGCCAGTGCAAGCGCAAATCTATCGGAATCATTTGGAACAGATCCTGATCATTCTGATGGACAATGCCGTGAAGTACTCGCAGAAGCGCAAGGAAGTTCATATGAGCTACGAGAGTGACACTAGGAACCTCGAGGTGGCCGTCCAAGACTTTGGTGAGGGAATCTCCCAGGAGAACCGTGACCGCGTCTTTAACCGCTTCTATCGTGTCGACAAGGCCCGTTCGCGGACTAAGGGGGGCAATGGATTAGGTTTAGCCATTGCCAAGCGCCTGATTGAGGCGTACCACGGGAAGATTACCATTGAGAGTGCCTTGGGCCAGGGTTCGGTCTTCCGGGTCTCCCTGCCAATCTTATCGGACGAGGATGCACAAATCCTGACCGACAAGAAGGAACGGGTTCAGGCAGCCAACGATGAGATTCCGGGGATCAAGTCAGCGCTATTGGTTGACGATAGTCAGGCCGATAAGTCAGACACACCGGATTCATCAGATGAAAAATAAGGCTTATTAAAAGGACACCTTCAGTTGAGAATGCTGAGGGTGTCCTTTTTGCTGAATACAATTAGCTGGAAACATCAAAATTGTGATTGACAGGTCTCGCGGGTTCAGTTATGCTATGGTAACTAGTTAGTTACTTGAGTAATTAACCAATATAGGGGGATTTTAAAATGAAATTTATCAGTAAGCTTTTTGTGTTCGTTGCCAGCATTATCGTGCTCTTAGGTGTGGGGGCCTTTCTGTTGCCAAACTTGACCAAGAATAAGCATTCCGAACTGGCCATGGCGGCGGACAATGTGAATCCGTTGGTTAAGATTGAAGACGTGTACGCTTCAACCAACGCTAAGCCCATTCGGCACTTTATCGGTGGGGGTGGTGAGGACGAGTACACTTACCACTTGGTAACTTACAATGCCCAGGGGCAGTCACGGACATTAGCTTTTGATTCTCAGTGGAAGTTGAAGCCCAACAAATTTTTGAAGATCAGTACCAAGGGACAAAACGTGGAATCTTGGGGCAAAGTTGACCGGGCAACGGTGCCTAGCGGTATTCGGCAGGAACTGATGATGAGTTAAATGGAGATGCTTAAATAACCCTTTTTGTTACTAGCAAGTGAGAATAAAAGCATTCGTAGATTGGCAGTTGCTTGATGGAATTGTCGCTGATTAATTAAAAAACAGAATGAAGTTATGCTTATAAATGCTATTTTTAAGCTTTTTGAGTATAACAAGCAAATTGGCATTAAGAAGGGCCGGCAATTAATACAATTTTATAAAAGCTAGGAAGAAAGTCCTCATTTTGTGTGAGAATTTTCTTCCTAGCTTTTATTTATCAAATCAGCCTATTTGTAGTAATAAACAACTTTGGGAGTCGATTGACCGTATGATGGCAAAAGATACCGTAGGGCCTTTTTACTGTGATGCTTGACGGGTTTTAAGAGCCATGATTGGTCGGAACCGTTAAGTCCGATATTCCAATAACCTTTATGCATTGCACTCTTTCCAATGTAGAACTGTCGCTGGCCGTTAATGATTTTTTTCGTACTTAGCTTAACTGTAGATAATCGTCTTGACTCATTATATACGCGCTCACGCAAGGTATGTTTAGTAATTTTGAGCTTGAATTTTTGGTTGCCGATTTTACGATGCCAGTTACCGCGCAACTTTTTGGGCGTTGCTTTGTAAGTCTTGGCTTGTGCATTAACGGCAGGCACGGTCACACCACCAATAGCTAGTCCAGCTGCAACAGCTACGGTTGAAACGAGTAATTTTGATTTCATAAGATATATAAGTCTCCTCTGGAATTGTGGTTTTATGCTAGCTGACAAAGTTAATTGTAGATTTTGCTAGAAATAAAGTAAATAGGGAGCCACATTACCTCAGTCAATATAGGTGATCAATGCGGGACATTTAGGCTATGTGTAACTTGGTGTTTTATGCAGAATGAATGTATCGGGATGCAACAAAAAGATGCTAGAAATCATTTTGTGATTTCTAGCATCTTTATTTAATTACTGGCGGTTTAAAATCTATTTTTGATGATGTTGTTGCTTACCAGCATTACGATTCCGGTTCTTTTGGCTGGCTTTTTTAGCCGTTGCTTGTTTAGCAGCCGGGGTCACAGGTTTTGCGACGACCGGTTCAACAACGGGGGCTGGCCGATCCTTCATTTTGGCTTGGATTTCTTTACGAATCCGTGGCCGGTAGAAGTTGATGATCAGCGTTTGCAGGCAGGCGAACAACCCACCGACGAAGAAGTACAGGCCTAATCCGGCTGGGGAACTCATCGTGAAGAATAAAATCATGACGGGTGACAGCAGCAGGGTGAAGCGCATCTGCTTCTTCTGTTCTTCCGGCATCCCCAGCAAGGACAGGTACCCTTGCAACAGGTAGGAAAGGAAGGACAGCAAGGCTAAGATCCAGCTAGCCTTCCCCAAGGGAATGTTCAAGAAGACAGCACTCTGTAATTCTGGTGAATACCGAATGGCCGCGTACAGGGCAGCGAAGACGGGCATTTGAATCAACAGTGGCAAACACCCGATTCCACCGGTCATACTGATCCCATTGTTCCGGTAGAGGGCCATCATAGCTTGACTGGCAGCCTGTTGTTCTTCTGGCGTTTTGGCAGCCTTTTGTTGCTTTTGCAAGGCGGTCATTTGTGGCCGAATCATGGAGATCTTTTCCTGTTGAACCGTGGCGCCGCGCATTTGCTTCACCATGACTGGTAACAGAACCATTCGCACAATCACGGTCAGAATAATAATCGCCCAACCGTAGCTACCGCCGAAGAAGTTGGCTAACCAATTCATGACGTGTTGCCCAGGAATGGCTAGGTAATCGTAAACGAGGCCGTATGGCTTCCCGTTTTTCGTCTGCACACACCCACTAAGCACTAGTGCCATCGCAGCTAGAGCGGTGGTGACAGAGACTTTCTTGGAGATTTTCATTTTATGTTTTGAACCCCTTTTAAATAAACATGTAGAGCGCGGACGCCCCCAGCGGCAAAATGCCGTTAACATCAAACATCTTACTTGATTTAGCGGGCATTTTCAAATAATAATCCGAAACGCCGTAAAATGTTTGGGCGCGCGGTCGGTAATCTTGAGCTGACTGACTCGAATCCAGGGAGAGAGGTTGGTGCGCAATTGCTGGGCAAAGTCCGCTAGCACATCGGCGTCCGCACTCGCCACGATGGCCACTTGGCCGTTGGGGAGGTTCTGCACGGTCCCGGTCACGCCGAGGTGCTGGGCAAGTTTGCTGGCCGAGTAGCGAAAGCCCACGCCCTGGACGCGACCGCTAACTAAGAGTTCTTGGGTAATCATCGAAAGCCTCCTTTAATTTTTGGGTTAATCATACCGCGTGTGGTCGGACCTGCCCAGTGGTATGGTAAAATTAGGAAAAAGAACGCATACCGGACGTGGGTCCGCTGGCTCATCACAAATAGTGAGTGGTCAGGTGGATTAGCGGTAAACATGTGATCAAAGAATAGGAGTAATCAAGTTGACTGAAAAAATTACGTCGGGACAGAACAAAAAGGTCAAGCAGTGGCGGGCCTTAAACACCAAAAAGGGTCGTAAAGCCACGCAATCTTACCTATTAGAAAGTTGGCATTTGGTTCAGGAAGCCATCAAGGCCAAACATGAACTGACTGCCATCATGGGGACGGCCGACCAATTGGCCGAGCATGCGGCAGAACTACCAGCCAACGTGGCCACCTATGAACTGACCGACAGCATCGCCCAAACGATTGGGGACACGGGCACGCCGCAGGGAATTTTCGCGACGGTGCCGCTCCCCAAGGATACGGTGGGCGACCCCAGCACGGCTGAGGGCGTTTGGTTATTCCTGGATTACGTTCAGGATCCGGGGAACATTGGGACGATGGTCCGCACGGCAGACGCTGCCGGCCTGACCGGGGTGGTCTTTGGGAAAGGGACCGCCAGTCGGTTCTTACCTAAGGTGCTCCGGTCCATGCAGGGAAGTCAATTCCACATTCAATTGGTCGAAGCCGACCTGCACGACTGGATCAGCACCTTTACCGGCCGGCACCTGCCCGTCTACGGGACCAACCTGGACCGGGATGCCAAGAGCTACCGGGACGTGCCACAGCTGACTGCTGGGGCCATTGTCATGGGTAACGAGGGGAACGGCATGGCGCCCGACCTTCAGCAAATGACGACGCGGAACCTGTACATTCCGATTAAGGGGCAGGCAGAATCGTTGAACGTGGCGGTGGCGGCCGGCGTCGTCATGTTCCGCCTGGTCCAATAAGGGGTTGAACTTTGTCGTTGTCATCGCCTCCGGGCTGGTGAAAAATGGGCCTGGTACGCGTTATGGTTCGTTTCCGACGGCGGATTCAAAGTGCCCGGCTATGGGGTCGGTTCCAGCCTGAGAGGCGGGCTTCCACCTCAACTTTGAGCCAAAAAGCGGTCTCAAAGGTTGTCCCGTGGGCTAGGCTGAGAAAGTACCTCAGCCAAGGCCACCGACACAGCCGGTCACTTTGATCCGCCTCTGGTCACTGACACTGACCTTGCTGGTCCAGTTTTTACCAGCCCTGCGGCTGACACGCGTTCAACCTGTGATTGTTGGTGGACGTGTCAGTAGGATTTTCTAGCGAATGAGTTGTAGTGCCAGTCACGTTTCCCGTACCAGTGTTCGTCTCTGGGCACTTTTACGTCTGGCTGAGCTTTTCCCAGCTACATGATACTGGCTCCTCGTTTTCTATACACTATTGTCGTGCCTGAGTAATGCATATTAAATTGAATGGTAGTGCCTTATTTTGACCCGCTTAAACATTTTAAAATGATACATCTAAATCAATTGATAACACCGAACACCATCGCCAGAACTGTAAAAATGGCGTGGCCAATGTGAGTGACCAGAGGCAGATCAAGATGACCTGCTGTGTTGGTGGTCTTAACTGAGTGGTTTTCCCAGTTTAGAGCACGGGACGCCCTTTGAGACCGCCTCTCAGGCTCAAAGGCGAGGTGGAAGCCCGCCCTTCGGCTGGAACCGTTCCCCACAGCTGGGCGTCTTGAATCTGCCGCCGGGAACGGAATTTCAGCACCCAATTTTACAGGCCTGACACAAGGGGATAAAGGTAAAGAAAGGCTTAACCCGGGCGAAATCCAAGCAAGATGGTTGCAATTTGGTGAAAAGTAAGTAAGATATAGGGTTAAGAAGACTGAAAATCATAATTTTAAATGAAAAGGAAGCATTCTATGACCAAACTGACTTGGCGTGATGACCCCGAGTACCTGGCTTTAGTTTCTGATCTGTTGGCAAAGGAGCCGGTTCAACGCCTGGCGAATTACACGCAACACCATCACTCTGACCGCTTGTCCCACTGTATTTCAGTGTCGTATAACAGTTACCTGATTGCAAAGAAACTTGGCTTAAACACCCGGGCCACCGCACGGGGTGGTTTGTTACATGATTTATTTTATTATGATTGGCGCACGACGAAGTTCAATTTAGGGTCGCACGCGTTTATCCATCCACGAGTTGCTTTGCGGAACGCTGAAAAATTAACGGACCTGAGCCCCATGGAAAAGGATATTATCTTGAAGCACATGTGGGGCGCAACGCTCGCTATGCCAAAATACCGGGAAAGTGCGATTGTTTCCCTAGTAGATGATTACGAAGCGGTTTACGAATTCTGTGGACCAGCCCGTAAGCGAGTGGAAGCCTTAATGAACAAAGTAACGCCTAACGCCTAGCTTCAGGAAACATGGATGGGAGGCAGGATAAGGATGCAAATGATGTCATCAAAGGCCCAAGACGAACCAACGGTAGACTTTGAGCTTTGCCCGCGATTTGAACAGACCTTTTCTTTTTTAGGCAAGAAGTGGAACGGATTAATTATTGATGTCCTCCTTCAAGAGGGACCGCAACGCTTCCGTGACTTAGCCCGCAACATTCCCCGTTGTAGTGATCGGGTTCTGGTTGAACGTTTGAAGGAATTAGAGTATAACGGCGTCATTGTTCGTCGCACATTCCCCGACAATGCGTTAATCGAATATGAATTGACGGACAAGGGCGAAGAGTTCAAAGACATTATGGCCGCGGTCCACGCGTGGTCTGACAAGTGGTATTGTCCAACGGAAGCCGACCAGAAGTAGTTGACAGTTGCGACAAAATCCGCTAGGCTAAGATAGCGTAATAATTAAAAACGATGATAGAAAAGCAGTAGCCGGTGCAATTTGTCAGGAAGAGTTTGCCTAGATTGGAAGCAAACTTCAAATTACTGGGTGAATTCAGTTCTTGAGTTGTAATCGGGATTCGTGGCGACACGATGAATGATTTTCCGGCGAATGACCGTTATCACTTCTGAGTGTGGCTAAGAGTCTAAACTTTTAGCTGAATCAGGGTGGTACCGCGAAGCTTCGTCCCTAGTTATGGGGGCGGGGCTTTTTTGTTTGCCCAAGAATTGTGGCGCTTTGACCAAAGAAAATGGAGGATGACGTATGTCGTTAAAGGATAAATTAAACGAACTGCACGAACGCGGTCTCGCGGAAATTAAAAAGTCTGGCGATCTGAAAGACGTGAACCAGGTCCGGGTATCGTTACTGGGTAAAAAAGGCCCCATCACCGAGGTTTTACGGGGGATGCGCGACTTAGATGCCGAAGAACGGCCTAAGGTTGGGGCATTTGCCAATGAAATCCGCGATGACTTGACGGCGGCTTTAGCCAAGCGGCGTGAAGAACTGGAAAACGCGGTTTTGAATGCCAAATTGGCGAACGAAGCCATCGACGTGACCTTACCAGGGACACCGGTTGCCAAGGGTGAACCCCACGTGATCCAACAAATCATCGACCAAATCGAAGACCTCTTCTTGGGCATGGGTTACCAAGTCCTGAGCGGTCCCGAAGTCGAAGAAGACAAGTACAACTTTGAAATGATGAACTTGCCAAAGAATCACCCAGCCCGTGACATGCAAGACACCTTCTACATCACGAAGGAAATCTTGATGCGGACGCAGACCTCCCCGATGCAAGCCCGGACGCTGGAAACGCATGACTTCAGCAAGGGCCCGTTGAAGATGATCTCCCCAGGGGTGGTCTACCGGCGCGATACCGATGACCCCACTCACTCCCACCAATTCCATCAGGTGGAAGGCTTGGTGATCGACAAACACATTACCATGGCTGACTTAAAGGGGACGTTACAAGTTCTGGCCCACGAATTATTTGGTGACAAATTTGATGTGCGGTTACGACCAAGCTACTTCCCATTCACGGAACCTTCCGTTGAAGCCGACATTACCTGTTTCAACTGTGGCGGTAAGGGCTGCAAGGTCTGCAAGAATACGGGCTGGATCGAAGTCTTAGGTGCCGGTATGGTGCACCCGAACGTCTTGAAGATGGCTGGCGTTGACGCCGATGTTTACGGTGGGTTTGCCTTTGGGGTCGGTCCTGACCGGTTCGCCATGTTGAAGTACGGGGTGGATGACATCCGGAACTTCTACCTAAATGATGTTCGCTTCCTCAACCAATTCACGAAGAAAGGATAACCGCCAACCATGAAGATTTCATACAACTGGATTAAAGAATACCTGGATTTAAACGTTAAGCCCGCTGACTTGGCGGAAAAAATTGAACGGACGTCCGTTGAAGTGGACGACGTTGTTAAGCCTAGCGACGGTTTGAAGAAGATCGTTGTCGGCCACGTCCTGAGCATTGAAGCTCACCCGGACTCCGATCACTTACACATTTGCCAAGTGGACGTCGGTGAAGACGCCCCCTTACAAATCGTGTGTGGCGCACCCAACATTGCCGAAGGGCAGATGGTCATCGTGGCCCTGCCTGGTTCACGCATTGCCAACAACGTTAAGATCAAGAAGTCTAAGATGCGCGGCGTTCCTTCTGCCGGGATGATCTGCTCCTTACAAGAAATTGGTTTCTCCGAAGCCGTTGTGCCTAAGGAATACGCGGATGGCATTTACGTGCTGCCGGCCGATGCCAAGCCTGGCGACGACGTTTACGATTACCTGGGGATGAACGACAGTCTGATTGACTTGGACGTGACGCCTAACCGGGGGGACATGTTGAGTCTGTACGGGACGTTACATGACCTGTCAGCCATCTACGACCTGCCCGTTAAGTTCGACCAACCAGCCGTTAAAGAAGCTGGTGAACCGATTGCGGATCAATTAAGCATTCACGTGGACGAGTCCTTGGCTCCCCAATACAAGATGCGGTTGGTCAAGCAGGTTAAATTAGCCCCAAGTCCCATGTGGCTGCAAATTCGCCTCTGGAACGCCGGCTACCGGCCAATCAACAACGTGGTGGACATCACCAACTACATCATGTTGAAATATGGTCAACCCTTACATGCCTTCGACTACGATAAATTTGCGGGTGAAGACGTTTACGTCCGGAACGCTAAGGCCGGCGAAAAGCTGACGACCTTGGACGAGGGCGAACACGACTTAGACGTCAACGACATTGTGATTGCTGACGACAAAGCCCCAATCGCCTTAGCCGGTGTCATGGGTGGCCTGGACACGGCCATCGCTGACGGCACCACCACGGTTGCCATCGAAGCCGCTGTGTTTGAACACGACCACATCCGAAAGGCTGCGCAACGGCATAACTTACACACGGATGCTTCCCAACGGTTCGAACGTGGTGTGAACCGGACTGGTTTGCAGGATGCCTTAGACGCCGCTGCTCAGATGATGGACGAATTAGCCGGTGGGACTGTCCAAACCGGGACGGTCGTTGCTGCTGACAACGTTCCCGCACCAGCCGTGATCGACATTACCATGAGCCGCGTGAACGCTGTGTTGGGAACCGACTTGGATCAAGCCAAGGTTACCCACATTTTGGAAACGTTGGGTTGTGACGTGACTGCCGACGGTGAAAAGCTGACGGTCACGGTACCCGTTCGTCGCAACGATATTCACATCCCAGCCGACTTGCTGGAAGAAATCGCGCGGATTTACGGCTACGATGAATTGCCAGCCACGTTGCCAACCGGTCGCATGACCATGGGCGAACTGACAACGTCGCAGAAATTGATGCGGGCAACCCGGCACTCCTTAGAGGGCTTAGGGTTGAACCAAGCTATTTCGTACGCGTTGACGACGGAAGACAAGGCCAAGATGTTCCTGATGCAACCAAGCGAGGTCACCAAGTTGGCTTGGCCAATGAGCGTGGATCATGCCGTGTTGCGGATGAACGTCATCACGGGTCTGTTAGACGATATCGCCTACAACAGCGCCCGGAAGGTGAAGGATGTCGCCTTGTACGAACAAGGACGGGTCTTCTACCGTGAGGACGGGACGGATCGTCCTAGCGAACAGGAACACATCGCCGGTGCCATCACCGGGACGCTGTTGCCAACCGCTTGGGATGCCCCTGCCCAACCCGTTGACTTCTACCAAGTTAAGGGAATCGTCGCAGCCTACCTCAAGGATATGGCTGTGAACGGCGACGTAACTTACGTGGCCAACACGGATATGCCAGAAATGCACCCAGGCCGGACGGCGGACATTTTAGTTCACGGTCACCGGATCGGGTTCATGGGGCAGATTCACCCAACGATTGCCAAGAAGTTCAAGATCGGGGCCACTTACGTCTTTGAATTGAACCTGCAGGCCATCATTGACATGCCTAAGCAGGAAAACCAATACGACGTGATTTCGCGTTACCCAGCCATCACGCGTGACGTGGCTATGCTGGTCGACAACGACGTGACCAACGACCAAATCGTTGAATTGATCGAAAAGCGGGGCGGGGCGTTCTTACAATCCGTCAAGCTGTTTGACGTTTACGATGGCGTTAAGGTGCCAAAGGGCAAGAAGTCCCTGGCTTACACGTTGACGTTCCAAGACAAGCATGAAACCTTAGTCGATGATGTTGTGACTCAGGCCTTTGAAAAGGTTGAGAAGCGGCTGCAAGACGACTTAGGCGCTGAAATTCGTTAATGATTTAATGAAACGCGTTAGCTTTCCTCCGGGACGGCTAGCGCGTTTTTTTGCGCGGTCAAACGTGGTATTGCGCCTCCGGGCTGGTGAAAACTGGGCCTGGTCGCGTCCGTTCCCGGCGGCGCGCTCAAGGCGCCCTGCTGTGGGGCCGGTTCAGCCTGAGAATCGGGCTTCCACCTCAACTTTGAGCCAAAGAGCGGTCTCAAAGGTTGTCCCATGGGCTAGGCTGGGAAAATACCCCAGCCAAGGTCATCGACACAGCCGGTCACCTTGGCGCGCCTCTGGTCACTTCCACGACCGGCCCAGTTTTCCCAGCCCTGCGGCTGACACTAGTTTGGGCCGTCAGCAAAAAAAAACTTGCAAAACCGAACTCGGCTTCACAAGGCTATTCCTAATTTAGATATACTGAACGACAGAACACTTAAACTAAGCAGGATCATAGGCTAATTCAGCCTTATAGAATATTTTCCCACTCTTCTTCTCTTGTACGCCGACAACGTAAGTGTCGAAGCCACCCATGTCTGAGCTAACTTGTACCAAAACTGAATAATAGGCTGCTATATGCTTGCCTGAATATCCTGTACTGTCCTTTTTTGTCATTTTGCTTGGAAAGGCAAGTACAGCCGCAAACGGGTGCAAATTTTCCAGTATGCACAATCGTACAGCATTCTTAGGCGTAAATGGCACGAAAAGAAGAAGCGAAAGTGCTAAAGCCGTGGATAAAACTATTAGAAATCGTTTCATTTTTTTACGCATCAATGTATGTTTCACCGCCCGGCACGTTTTATTAAACAGTTAATTGTACACCTAATTAAAGGCCTTCAGCAACATTGATAATTTTGTTAAGCTAAGCGGACACCTGGACTTAATTTGGCTAGGAAAATATTCCTAGTCTGGGGTGAGGTATTGCTATTGGTTTAGACGGACTTAGGTCGTTTGACAGGTTTTTCGCTTTTAGATTCGGAAACTTGCAGCCTCGGAAACTTGCTACGCGAGCCAGACTCCTGCGCTTAACCCGGCTAAGAAAATATCCCAAGTTCGGGGATAACGTCGTTGATTTAGACTGACTTAGGTCGTTTGACAGGTTTTTCGCTTTTAGATTCGGAAACTTACAGCCTCGGAAACGTGCTACGCGAGCCAGGTCCCTGCGCTTAACCCCGACTAAGCAATGACCCAAGCCCGGGGTCATTACTTAGTCGGCGTTAATGCTCAGGACCTAATCGGCTCGCTCCGCACTCTTTGTTACATTTCTTCAAAATCTGCTTTTCAGGTTTCCGCTGGGCCGGAATTTCTGTATAATAGAGAAGACTATGGCATAGAACGGAGGAAATAAGTTGGATAATGGCACAAATCCTACCCCGTCGCGACAAGAATCGGGGAAGAAACGGTCGTTTGGCCGGCGCATCATGATCGGTGTGGCAAGTCTGCTAGTGCTTTTGGCAGTCGTCATTGGGTTCTTTGGATATCATTACTTCCAGACGGCGTTGAAACCCATGGACACTAGCAATAACAATGTGGTTCAGGTTCACGTGCCGATGGGGGCAACGTCCAATAAGATTGGGCAGATTCTGCAGGACAAAAAAGTGGTTAAAAGCGGTATGGTCTTTAACTATTACGTGAAATCGAATAAATTTACGAATTTCCAGGCTGGGTATTATCAGTTGAAACCGTCCATGACCCTGAAGCAAATTGCGACGCAGTTACAGAAGGGTGGTTCGGCGGAACCGATTCAGAGTACGTCTGGGAAGGTGCTAGTTCGTGAAGGCGAAACGGTCGACCAGATTGCGGCTGAGATTCCGATTCAGACGGATTTCACCAAGAAAGAATTCATGAGCCTGATGGAGAGCCCAGCGTTCTTTAACGAATTAGCGGCGAAATATCCGCAACTTCTGAGCTCCGCCAAGTCGGCCAAAAAGGTGCGGTACCGGTTAGAGGGCTATTTAGCTCCCGCAACCTATCAAGCCGGCAAGAAGATGACCCTGAAACAATTGGTAACCGAAATGGTTGCGAAGACGGATCAGAACCTGCAAGGCAGTTACGCTACCATCAAGAAGGAAAAACGGACGGTGCAAGAAACCCTGACGTTGGCCTCCTTGGTTGAACGCGAAGGGGTCACGCAGTCCGACCGGGATAAGATTGCCGGGGTCTTCCTCAACCGTATCAAGGCGGGGATGGCCTTACAATCTGACATTTCCGTGCAATATGCCTTGAAGACCACGAAGTCGACGCTGACTTACAAGGACCTCAAGGTGAAGTCACCGTATAACCTGTACATCCACACGGGTTACGGGCCAGGGCCATTTGCAAACCCTAGCACGTCATCGATCAAAGCAGTCTTACACCCGAAGGACCAGAAGAAGGGGTACTACTACTTCATCGCGAATACCAAGACGGGAAAGGTTTACTTCTCCCAGACTTATGCACAGCATCAAGAAAAGACAAGTTCACTAGCAAGCGATAATAAATAAAAGGATGGCGACAGTGTTGGCAAACAAGAAACGACCGATTATTATTGGGGTTACCGGGGGTTCCGGTAGTGGCAAAACGACCGTAAGTCGGGCAATTTTCAATCAATTGATTGGGCATTCAATCATGATTTTGCAACAAGATTCGTACTACAACAATCAAGATGACATGACGATGGAAGAACGGGCTGCCGTAAACTACGACCACCCCTTAGCCTTCGACACCGACCTTTTGATTTCACAATTGAAGCAATTGTTGAACTACGAACCCATTGAAAAGCCTGTTTACGACTACACGTTGTCCACGCGGAGCAAGGAAACGATTCACCAGGAACCACGGGACGTTATCATCTTGGAAGGGATTTTAATCCTCGATGACGAACGGCTGCGGGACCTGATGGACATCAAGGTCTTCGTTGACACGGACGATGACATTCGGATCATTCGCCGGATTCAACGGGATATGAACGAACGGGGCCGGTCACTGGAATCAGTTATCCAACAATACTTGGCAACGGTTAAGCCAACTTACCATCAATTCGTTGAACCAACCAAGCGTTACGCCGACCTGATTGTGCCTGAAGGTGGCGAAAACCAAGTCGCTATCGACCTGTTAGTCACGAAGATTCGGGCAATCCTCGAAGCTAGTGGCAATGACCAAGTTTTTGACAATCCAGATACAACCATATAGAATAGGACAGGTTAGCTGATAAAAACGGCTAACCTTTTCTATCAATCAAAATAAACTTCAACTTGTGGGTGAACCGCAAGACTAAAATTTGCTAAAAGGGGTGGCCAGTGTGGCACAAGATAAAATGTATCCAATGACTGAGGAAGGTAAGGAAAAGCTCCAAGCCGAACTCGAAGACTTAAAGATGGTTCAACGGCCAAAGGTGATTGACCGGATTAAAATTGCGCGTTCTTACGGGGACCTTTCAGAAAACTCTGAATACGAGTCAGCCAAGGACGAACAAAGTATGTTAGAAACGCGGATCAGCACCGTTGAACGCATGCTGCAATATGCCCAAATCATCGACAACGATGGTAGCGACAAGGATGAAATCACCGTGGGTAAGAAGGTTACCTTCAAGGAATTGCCCGATGAAGAACCCGAAGAATACACCATCGTGGGTGCCGCTGAAGCCGACCCCATGTCTGGGAAAATCTCCAACGACTCACCAATTGCTAAGGGTCTGTTAGGTCACCGGAATGGGGAAGAAGTTACCTTTGATACCCCAGGTGGCGACATGACCGTTCAGATTTTAGCAGTCGAATAAGAAAAAACTTTTCGCGGCTTTTTTCAAATAGCCCTGAAACTTAGAAGGTGCCTCGACCACGGTCGGGACGCCTTTTTGCTTACTTTTAAGCAGTTAGATTGAAGACCACAATTTAATTGTGTATAATGCAGTTAGTGAAACGATACTTGCCAAGGACCCGCTTGGCGTGGTATAAATGGTATGAAAACGGATTCACAGTCTGTCAAAGAGGAGTCTATCAAAATGAAAATTAATGTGACTGATGCAGCAAGCAAATGGTTCCGTGAAGACATGGGAATGACTGGTCGTGGCGTTCGTTTCTTTGGTAAAGTTTACGGTAAGACGCCGGTTCACGATGGCTTTTCACTCGGCATGACCCCGGATGATCATCCCCGCCACCCAATTGTTGCAGAAAAGAAGGACGATGTGACCTATTACATCACCGAGGGGGACCAATGGTTCTTCGTCGGTTATGATTTGACCATCGATTACGATGCCAAGACAGATGGCCCCGTATACATCTACGACGACAATGGTGAACTTGATAAGTAAGTCGCTAACAAATTCGTTTGACCAACTTAAGGTCAGACGAATTTTTTCGTTTGTGGGTAAATTGTGAGAGCCGGTAAGCAGACAGAAAAATACCCCCGATTAAGTCGCTAGGACTTGAACGGGGGTATTGGTATATGGAAATCAATTTCTGCTTGTAGATGGTTAGCAGCAATCCGGACTACTGGTAAATGATGGAGAGCAGGCGTAACTCCGCCAGATAAAAAACGTCCCTAACTCAGTCACTAGGACTAAATCAGGGACGCTTAAGTAGGTCGATTGAATTGGTGCGGTTACTCGCTGCGACTAGTCAGAGGTGCTTCACCGAATCAACATAGAGCTTATTAATCGAGCAGTCCGTTGGGGCTAAACTAGTGTGAGCCGCAGGACTGGTGAAAATGGGCTCAGCCGTGGGAGTTGCCTTAGCGGTTTACCGCTTAGACAACTGCTATCTTTGAGACGTGGTCTTCGGCTCAAAGTAAGTCTGAAGACCGCTTCTCAGGCTTCAGACGTGCGCCCACAGCGTCACGGCCCAATTTTCACCGGTCCGGAGGCGTAGTTTATCCGCGACGACGGTGGGTGAGGTACCAGCCGCCCGTCAACCCCAGCAACGTCACCAGACTAACCAGAATCCCGGCATTTAACAACGGTGGCCAGTAGGACAGTGTCACGGTACTCTGGCCCTTAGGCAGCTTAACTGCAGTGAACATGCCGACTGTCTTGTACGTCTTGACGCGCTTGCCATTGACGGTGGCGTGCCAACCCGTGGAGTACGGCACGGAGGTGTTCAGAACCTGACCGGCCGTCTTGGTCGTGATGGTCCCACGGAAGTAGCGACTGCTGTGTTTCGTCAGGTGCCAGGATTGTGTCTTCAGCTGTGCGACGGCGCGTTGGAACTTCGCCGTATTCAGTTGATACAGCGTGAAGTTATCCAGCCACAACGAGCCCTTTTTCAGTTGAATCGTTAACGTTTGTTTCTTACCCTTGGCATGGTCGGCGGCACTGACCATAATCGTATTCCGGTAAATCTTGTACTGATCCAGCGTTTTGCCATTCAGGATGAACGTTGCATTATCCGAGTTGACCGTTGAGCCAAAGGTCAGGTAGTAGGCGTCATTGGTGGTTGGGGTAAACGTCAGCGTAATCTTAGCGGGCTTCAACAGGTTTTTCCGTTGTAACACGGCACCAGTGATTTTTGACTGTTGGGCGATGTTTTGGAACGTCACTTGGTCAAAGTTCTCGGCCGTGTACAGGTGCTGGTCCGTGGTTTTGCCAGTCAACGCGGCCAGCCAATTGGACTGGTACTGGGCCGGGTCAGCCGTCTTGTTCTTCAACGTTAAAATCTGTTGACTAGCGGCATAGCCCAGCGGCAGGGCATACTGGTTGCGGTAGGTCGTGGCCCATTGGTCCTGACCCACGGCTTGGTAATCGGCCAGGTCGGCCTTGTTGGTGGATGCCGGTAACATGCTGGTCCCACTCAAAGCGCCGGACAATTGTTTTTGCTGGAAGTAGTATTTCATATTCAACAGGGAATCGGTGACCAGCGTTCCGTTGCTGTATTCGACGAAGCCGTCGCCATCCGGACTCCCAATGTTGCCGTAGAAGGTCGGCGTGGCTTTCGGCAGGACGGACGAGAAGACGCCCCCGCCGGCGTAACCCGTTTGAAAGGCATCGCCCTTGGTTCGCAGGAAGGTCTTGCCAATGCGGTAGACGCCCTGATCCTTCTTCTGCACGCGGTTGACCAATCGTTGGAGCTCGTTGGTGTAGTTGCCGTATTCGCCTTGAGAGACGTAGCTAATGTTGTTTAACGACATGAAGGCGTTGGCCGAGACCTCGGTTATCCCGATGACGAAAAAGGCCAGCGGGTAAATCCAGTGGTGCTTGACGGGCAGCGTCGTCAGGCCTAGGGCCAGGACGGCAAAGAACAGGCCGAGGAGCACTTGATTCATTTGTAAGAACTTAAAGGACTTGAGGTTCAAGGCCACGTAGGCGGTGCCGACCACGATGATCAGCGTGGCGATGGCAATGGCTAACCAGCCGGGTTCGAAATCGTCCGTCAGCGTTTGCGCGGCTAACCAGATCAACCAGAAGCTCACGACAAACGAGAAGCGGTACGGATACCAAACGGGGAACTGGCCCGCGTGCCACAACAGGTCGAGGGGCTGCACACAAAGGGACAGCGCCAAGAAGAGGGTGATGATGCCGGCGGTGAGGCGGCTGCGCAGCTTGATGTGTTTGTCCGCGAAGAAGAAAATGCTTCCGAGCAAGGCCAACGCACCGATGAAGAGGTTGGCAGTCCCGTCTGGCATTTGGTCAAAGTTGAAGGCGCCCATGAAGAATTTGGCAATCATCTTCGGTGGAAAGAATTCAAACTTCCACTTGAAGGTCGTGACCGTGTACTGGGCCTTGCTTTGCGACAGGGACCACCAGGTTGGCAGTAGGACGAATGCCGCCAACAGGCCACTCGCGGCGGAGGTCAGCGCAAACTTAACGGTTTGACCCCAGAAATGCCGCCAGTTGGTAAATTGATCAACGGCAAACCAAACGAATGCCAAAATCAAGAAGAGACAGATCATGTACGCCATGTAGTAATTCACGACCAGCATAATCGTTAGCCAGACCACGTAGGTGCGCCACTTGCCGGTGTGCATCAATAGATACAGGCCGTAGAAAATCAGCGGCAACAGGTACGCCGCGTCTAACCACATGATGTTGAGTTGGTTGGCAATCGACCAGCCCATCAAGGCGTAGGCGGTGGCCAACGTCACCAGTTTAAAACCGGATTGGTTGGTCGTCTTGAGCAGTAACCAGCCGAAGGTCAGGCCGGCCAGCCCATATTTGATCACGGTCAGGAGGAAGACGCCGGTCGTGAGCGAGGCACCGGGACACAGCAGTAATAGCCAGTTCAGCGGACTGAGCAGGTAGTACGACCAGGTCCCCAGCATTTCGCCACCTAAGCCATTGGCAAAGGAGTAGAAAATACTGCTGGGATTGTGCAACAGGGCTCGCCGTAGATAGGCAAAGAAGTCGATGTACTGCTGACCCAGGTCGACCGTTAAGAGGCTACTCGAGCCAAATGGGGCCATCTGACGGTAGATAAAATAGGCCGTCATTAATAAAAAGGGCGTTAAGAACGCACCCAAAAGTGTGGATTGACGTTGTGTAAGCGTCCAACGTCGTTTTTTTTCTTGCAAGGAAGCCACCTCAATCTTTCAATAATTTAAAAGCAGTTGTTAATGTTGCGGCGTGAATCGGTGGATTCAGCCTAAGGGCGAAGCTGGCGTGACGGTCAGGCTAACGGGTGGGTTAGGTGACGCGACCACGTGTGGTCAAAGATTGACCAGTTCTTATCATACTATACTGGGCCAGCTGTGCGGCCGGATTGTCATATTTTTAAAGATATTTCAGAACTCAACTAAAATACTGGTTATGGGTTAAACGGTTGTTACTTTTGCCTCCGGGATGGTGAAAATGGGATTGGAACGCGGTGCCGTTCGTTCCCGACGGTGGGCCCAAGCCGCCCTGCTGTGGGGTCGGTTCCAGCCAGAAGGCGGGCTTTCACCTCAACTTTGAGCCAAAAATCGGTCTCAAAGGTTGCCCCATGCTCTAAGTAGAGAAAATTACCCAACTAAGACCATCGACACAGCCGGGCATCTTGACCCACCTCTGGTCACTGACACGCGCGTTCTATTTTCACCAGCCCGGGGGCCGGCACATGTTTAGTCCACAGACGTTAAATACTGAATCTTATGTATTAACAGGCTATCAAGAAACTAAAAGGGATTGAGACGGAGTTAGCCATTCAAATAAAATTTGATCCTATCGAAATAGTGAGCCTTGAAGAATTAAGTGGCAGGTGTCGTAGATGCGGCTAAGGACACGGGTGTGATAGATTAAACGCGTGTTGGCCATAGTAAGAAGGAAAATGAGACTACCTGTAGGAGCTGCTACAAATTCTATTTAAGCTAATTCGATTACGTAATAGATTTATAGAGAGACTGCACACACCCAGAGACACAGGCAGACATAAATAAAATATGGCAGTCCCCATCGAATAGAATATTTAAGGAAAATGTGAGTGACCAGAGGCGGGCCAAAATGCTCGGCTGTGTCGATGGACTTGGCTGGGGTACTTTCCCAGCCTAGACCATGAGACGACCTTGGAGACTGGTGGTTTTCCAGGCTTCAAGGCGAGGCGGAAGACCGCTCCTCAGGCTGGAGCCGTTCTCCACAGCAGAGTGTTTTGAGCCCGCCGCCGGGAACGGCCAGCCCAAACACAATTGTCACTTAAATATTTTGAAAGGAGAAAAACCGCCATAATTTATTTATTTTTGGTAAAATGGGGAGCAGGTCACTTTTGGGAGAATCACAGTATGCTAGAATACCAATTGGGCGTCAGCCATCCCGGCCTCTAGAATAGCATAGTTTGTTTAAATTTCTGAAGTGGGATAGTGACTGGCCACGAAGTTTGGTAGAATAGTAGCTGTACAATAAGGAGCAGAGCTGTTGTGAAGAATTTTTATAATCGCGTTAGCAACCGAAATCAGCGGTCGAGTGACGGTCCCGTGAAGTCCGAGATCCCGTTTCGGTTGAACTTTCTTTTCATCATTGTTGCCCTGTTATTTGCGGCGCTGATTGGTCAGTTAGCGTATTTGCAAGTAATGTATGGGTCGCAATTTAAGGCGGAGGTCAATTCGACCGATACCACGATTGAAACCACCAACGTGCAACGGGGGATGGTTTACGATTCCAACGGTAAGGTATTAGTGGGGAACAAAGCCCACCAAGCCATTTCCTACACCAAAGGGGTCAACGTTCTGTCCACCAGTATGTACGACATTGCCAATAAGTTAGGCCGGTACTTAACGGTCTCCACCAGTTCTTTGACGCCACGGCAGTCGATTGACTACTACCTGACCGATACCAATCGGTTGAAGGCGGTTGAGAAGAAGTTGTCCGGCACCAAGGGCATGTCTACGACGCAAATGTACAACAAGGCCCTGAGTTATTTGGAAAACGATTCTTCGTTCAAATTGACCAAAACGCAGAAAAATGCGGCGGCCATTTTTGCTAAGATGAGTGGGGCCTACGCGTTGTCGACCACCTATATCAAGGATTCCGGCGTTTCCAGCAAGGAAATTGCGGAAATCGGTGAACATTTATCCGAAATGCCTGGGGTGCAGGTCGGGACGAGTTGGTCACGGAACTATCCAAACGGGTCGTCGATCAAGTCGATCATTGGGACGGTTTCATCCGAAAAGACCGGGTTGCCTAGCGACAAGGTCAACGAACTGTTGGCTCAAGGCTACTCACGGAACGATAGCGTGGGGCAATCCTACCTGGAACAGGAGTACGAATCTGTTCTGCGGGGGACCAAGGCCGAAAAGCAGGTCGAAGTGGCCGGTAATAATACCGTGACCAAGGAAGTTAAGAAGTATGGTGGCTCCAAGGGGGATAACCTCCAATTGACCATCAACTCTAGCTTCCAGAAGAAACTGCAGACACTGGTTCACTCGGCCGAATCAGGCGCCGGGGGTGTCTCGACCGGGACCTACGCCATCGTGATGAACCCGAATACTGGGGGCATCATTGGGATGGCTGGGGTTGATCGTAATCCATCAACGGGTAAGATTACGACGAACGCCTTAGGTGCCATGAACAGTGACATCGTTATGGGGTCTGTCGTCAAGGGTGCCATGGTTTCTGGGGCGTTAATGGATGGCGTGATCACGCCGTACAACAACACCTTGACCGATAAGCCGATCACCGTTGGTGGGGTCAAGAAGGCTTCCTGGTTTAACGCCAATGGTGGTGCCGACATGGCTGTCAATGCCTCAACGGCGCTGGAAGTTTCTTCCAACTCCTATATGATGCAATTAGCCATGAAGGAAGCCAAGTTTAATTACGTTTCCGGCGCGGCTTTGACCATGGGAACCAGCATTTTCGCCAAGGAACGGGGCTACTTCAATCAATTTGGGTTGGGTGTCTCGACCGGAATCGACCTCCCAGGCGAAAGTACCGGGTTACGCGGTTCCAGCAGTAAGGCCCACATTGGGAACGCGTTGGACTTGTCCTTCGGGAACTACGATGCTTACACGGTCTTACAGGTTGCCCAGTACATGTCCACGATTGCCAACGGGGGAACCCGGATTGCGCCACACGTGGTGGGGTCCATTCGGGGAACCAAGTCCGATGGGTCACTGGGGGCTGTGAAGAACTCCGTGACGCCAAAGGTCTTGAACCGTATCGACATGACGGCAGCCCAGAAGAAATTAGTCACTGAAGGTCTGTACGACGTGGTTCACGGGAGCAACACGTACAAGACTGGGGACGAATTATCTTCGATCTCGCCAGAAATCTCCGCCAAGACTGGGACGGCCCAAACGTATTACAAGGGTAGCGAAACGGTGACGCTGAGTCTGGCTTCTTACGCACCATCGACGCATCCACAAGTGGTCGTTGCCTTGGCAATGCCTAACTTAGGGGTCAATGCCGAAGATAACAACATGAAGTTGGCCAAGCAAATCTACTCAGCTTACTGGAAGACGGTCCAATCGACCTCAACCATTAAGTAGTGAGTGGGTCAGCAACAAAAAAATGAAAAAATCGTGTTCCGGGCGAAAATCCCGCGGTGTCGGCGATTTTACAGCTGTTAAGTATTTTTGCTTAACATATTTAGGATTATCACTGGTAATTGCTGCCGATTAATGGTAATATATTACGAGTTAAGGGCTCTAGCCTGTAATTCTAAACAAGTTGGGAGGTTACCCACAATGCGTGTACACATCACTTTAGAATGTACGGAATGCCACGAACGCAATTACTTATCCAGCAAGAACCGGCGTAATAACCCGGACCGGGTTGAATTTAAGAAATACTGCCCACGTGACCGGAAAGTAACTTTGCATCGTGAAACTAAGTAAGGTACGGGCGAGAGTCCGCACCTTTTTTTATTGAAAAAATCTCTCAAGGGGGTAAACCGATGCAATCCAAAGCCTTGTTACGGCAACAGACGATTCAAGCTTTGACCGCAATGCCCGCTGATCAACGTCAGGTGGCGTCGGCCGATTTGTACCGGCAACTATTTGCGTTACCAGCTTGGCAGGCCGCTAAGCGTATTGCAACGACCATCAGTGGGGACTTTGAGTTGGCGACCCAGCCAATCATTGACGGTGCTCGAGCCGCGGGGAAAACCATTGCGGTGCCGGTCACCTTACCGCACCGGCAAATGGCCTTTCACGTGGTGGACGACCAGACGACGTTTGCGACCAGTTCGTTTGGCTTGCAGGAACCGGTCAACGGTGCCATTATCGAGCCAGATGAATTTGATTTGATCATCGTGCCGGGGCTGCGGTTTGCCACGACCGGTGAACGGTTAGGCTTTGGCGGCGGTTATTACGACCGTTATTTACCCCGAACAAACGGGTTCAAGGTGGCACTAGCTTTGCCGGCGCAACAGGCGCAGCAGCCGACTTGGCCAGTTGAGGACTTCGATGTCTTATTGGACGCTGTTTTGGCAGCGCCCGTCCAATAGAAAGGAAGCCTTGCGGTGACGAATTTTAAATACCGGTTACAACGGTTAAACCAGATGCCTTACATGACGATTGGTTTGATTGTGATCAACGCCCTGGTCTTTTTGGCCATGACGTTGGCCGGTGGTAGTACCAGCGTGAACGTCCTGATTACCTTTGGGGCGAAGCTCAATGCCCTGATTCAGCAGGGAGAGTGGTGGCGGTTATTTACCCCCATGTTCCTCCACATTGGGTTTACACATATCCTGATGAACATGATTACCCTGTACTTTGTGGGGATGCAGATTGAAGCCGCTTTTGGGCACACACGTTTTCTCGTGATGTACCTGATTGCCGGTATCGGCGGGAACGTCGCGTCCTTCTGCTTCTCTAACAGCCTGTCAGCGGGGGCCAGCACGGCCATCTTTGGGCTGTTTGGGGCCTTCCTGATGCTAGGAGAATCCTTCTGGCAGAATCCGGGCATCCGGCAGTTAGCCCGGACGTTCATGGCGTTTGTGGTCATGAACATTGCCTTTGATCTGTTTACGCCAGGGATTGATTTAGCGGGTCACCTGGGTGGCTTGGCTAGTGGCTTCCTGATAGCGTATACCGTCGGCGTGCCACGAATTGGTCAGGTTAGTCCAGTTAAAAGAATCGTCGCCACTATCGTGTTAATTGGTGGCTTGGTCTGGCTTTATTTACACGGCATGGCCCAGTAATTGTCGAAAAGTCTCGTGCAATTTCATGGAGGTTGTGGCACAATGAAAACGTTATATGATGTTCAGCAGCTACTTAAAAAATTTGGTATTTATGTGTACGTCGGTAAACGACTTTGGGATATCGAAGTGATGGCATTGGAATTGGACCACCTCCGAAGAGCACGGGTGGTGGATGATCCAACCTTTGTCCAAGCAAAGATCGTTCTCACGCATGAACACCGTTTAGAGGAACAACGAGCAAGAGATAATCACCAATCCATTGGAGGGATTTAGCGTTATGGCACGAAATTTAATTGGGATCGATTTAGGTGGGACCACCACGAAAATGGCTTTTCTCTCACTTGCAGGAGAAATTCTGACGAAGTGGAGCATTCCAACCGACATCTCTGATGAAGGTAGCCACATCGTTCCAAACATCATTGATTCAATCAGTCAACATATCATCAACTCAGAATTCAGTAAGAGCGACTTCTTAGGTATCGGGATGGGGACGCCAGGTTCTGTCGATATTGAAAATGGAACCGTTATCGGAGCTTTCAACCTGAACTGGAAGAAGCGCCAACAGGTCCGTGACCAAATCCAAGAAGGCTTAGGCCTGCAATTCATCCTGGACAACGACGCCAACGTCGCTTCACTGGGTGAATACTGGAAGGGTGCCGGCGAAAAGGACAGCGATGTTGTCTTCGTTACCTTAGGCACTGGTGTCGGCGGTGGGGTCATCGCTGGCGGTCACTTGCTCCACGGTATCAACGGTGGGGCCGGCGAACTCGGTCACGTCACGGTTCAACCAAACGGTTACCTGTGTACCTGTGGCAAGCGCGGTTGCTTGGAACAATACGCTTCCGCAACCGGGGTCGTTCACGTGGCAGCCGACATGGCCAAGGACTTCATGGGCACGTCTCGTTTGAAGAAAATGGAAGACAACCAGGAAAGCGTCACCTCCAAGATGGTCTTCTACTTAGCCGACAACGGTGATATCTTGGCCAACCAAGTTGTTGACCGGGTAACGTTCTACCTCGGCTTAGCCTTAGCTAACGTAGCCAACATCTTGAACCCAGCCAACATCATCATCGGTGGTGGGGTCTCCAACGCCGGAAACACTTTATTACAACCAACGACGCGGTATTTCCAAGAAAATGCCTTCCCAGCTGTTCGTGACTCAACGAAGTTACGCTTAGCACAATTGGGGAACGACGCCGGGGTTATCGGTGCCGCTTCATTAGCTTTGCGGTTCCAAAAGAGCAACTAGAACAAGTGGTTTAGGAAGGACGATTTAGTTTGGTAATTGCAGCAATTTCAGGAATGATGGTCTACACCATCATTTTGTTAGTCTTGATCATCGCTTGGGCGGCTTGGCAAATGATTACGATCGTTCGCCGGAACCAAGTGGCCACTGTCATTGACGAGGACACATTCCAAGAAGGCATGCGTAAGGCTCAGGTCATTGATTTGCGTGAAAAGAAAGACTTTGATGCCGGCCACATTTTAGGGGCCCGCAATATTCCTTATTCCACGTTTAAGGCTTACCATACGGGTATCCGGGCTGACTTGCCCGTTTACCTGTACGACCAGGGGAAAGCATTGAGTACCCGGGCAGCCTTAATGTTGGGCAAGGAAGGCTACAAAGATATTTCGATTCTGAAAACGGGTTACGCCCGTTGGCAAGGTAAGACCAAGAAAACAAATTAAGCAAAATAAAAGTGTGTCACGCGGATTTTTTCCGGTGACACACTTTTTTAATTACCCTGATAAGTTGACCAAGTAACTGGTCTTAGTAAAACTTAGTTGTGATGAGCGGCGTGACTCTTGCGGTTAGCCAACTTCCGGTTTTCTTCGAACCGAGCTTCTTGATCTTCGATTGGTTGAACGACCTTCTTCTTGAAAGAAAAGACTGCGCCGGCAACGGCACTAGCGGTCGCAACAACGCCAAATAAGAACCCTTTTGTGAAGTGCTTCATAGCATTCGACTCCCATCGTTTAAGATTTTAAGTTATCCGCTTCCATTATGCTATTTTTCCCTTCAAATTGCTAGTGATTTACATGGTGTTCTGATTGGGTAGAGACTTGAGTTTGGTTACTGGCAGCGCCTTGCCGGCCGGCACCAATGGACTGGAATACTGGGGGTAGGACGCCTGAAGCCTGAGGAGCGGTCTTTAGACTCGCTTTGAACCGCTGGGGAGCACGTTTCAAAGTCGCCATTTTCTAAGTGGGACACTTAGAAAATCCCCCGGCTGAGTCCATTGGTGCCGGCCTATCGGCTGATTTGGGCGGACCTGGTAATGTTGCGATGCCTGCCAATTACTAGCTTTTTTTGGGGTGCTGGATTGTGGAAGGATACACAAGAGTCGGATGACAGGAAAAGTACAGGCAATTTAGGCTTTAACTCTTGGAAATGAGACCGACAGTGTGAGTGACCAGAGGCGGATCAAGGTGACCGGCTGTGTCGGTGTTCTTGGTTGGGAGAACTTGCCCAACCTAGAACACGGGACGACCTTGGAAACTCGCGAACTGCAGCGAGGTTTCAAGTCGAGGTGGAAGCCCGCACCACCGGCTGGAACCGGTCCCCACAGCAGGGCGCCTTGAATCCGCCGGCGGGAACGGAAGCAAAAACTGTCTCATTTCAAAGAGTCAAAACGTAACAATTTAGGACGAAACGCCGGGGTTCTGTGGTACCCTTACTAATAGAATTAACGTGAAGGGAATGGGAATGCGTGTTTAAGAGACAACCCACACAAATCATCGCACACCGGGGTAGCAAGGGGACCCGGCCTGAGAACACACTGCTGGCATTTCAGGCAGCGTTGGATGCTGGGGCGGATGGCATTGAGACCGACGTGCAATTTTCTAGCGACCACCAATTGATTATTATGCACGATGAAAAAGTTGATCGGACCACTAATGGTACCGGATTGGTACAAGACCATAGCCTGGCAGAAATCAAGCAATTGGACGCCGGTAGTCACTTTGGCAGTGAATTTGCCGGGACTAAGGTGCCAACGTTGGATGAGGTCATTCAGTTGCTGATCAAGGACCACTTTACCGGGGTGTTTAACCTTGAGTTGAAGACAAATAAAATTCATTATGACGGCATCGAACAGGCGCTGGCGGATTACTTCACCCAGCAACCCGTGCCGTTTCGGCTGGTCTTTTCGAGTTTTCGGGCGCAATCGATTGTGACGTTGCGTAGTCTGTATCCACAGGCGGAGTATGCCAAGCTCTTTAAGACGGCCGGGCGCCAGGCGAAACGCATGCAACGGCAGCACCTGGTTGGGGGCTTGCACCCAGATATTCGGTGGGTCAAGGCGCACCGGTTCTGGTTGCCCCACGTACAGTTGCGACCGTGGACCGTTAACAGTCCCGCCGACATGGCTTACTGTTTGCGGCACCACTTTGCCGGCTTGATTACGGATTACCCGGCGCGAGCAGTGGCGTTACGAGAAAAGATGCAGGGAGGCAAACGAGATGACTAAGGTTTTAGCAGTTGTAGGCCCGACCGCGGTGGGGAAAACCTCACTGGCGATTCGACTAGCCCAACAATTGAACGGCGAAATTATTTCTGGCGATTCGATGCAAGTGTATCGCCACCTGGACATTGGGACGGCCAAGGCAACGCCAGCGGAACAGGCCGCGGCGACGCATCATTTGATTGACGTCCGCGACGTGGATCAACAATTCACGGTCGCTCAGTTTGTGGATGCGGCCCAGCAGCTGATTCAAGAGATCACCGACCGGGGCCACCTGCCCATTATTGCGGGCGGGACCGGGTTTTATTTGCAGGCCCTGTTTGACGGCTTAAAATTGGGCGCCGATGCCCCGGGTGACCCGGCAATTCGCGAAAGTCTGCGGGCAGAGGCCCAGGCCAATGGCCCTCAGGCGCTCTGGCAACGGCTTAACGGCCTGGACCCAGTTGCGGCCGGTAAGATTCCCCCAACCAACGTCCGGCGCACGGTACGGGCATTGGAGGTCATTCAGGTCACGGGACAGCTCTTCTCCCACCAAAATAATGAGGGACCCCAGTATGATGAACTGTATTTGGCCTTAAATACCGACCGAAGCCTGCTGTATGACCGCATTAATCAGCGGGTCGATCTGATGATGACCGATGGCTTGTTGGATGAGGTCCACTGGCTGGCGGCACAAGGTGGCACGGATCTACCGGCCGCCACGGGCATTGGCTACCGCGAATTGTTGCCGGTTTTAGATCAGCCCAAACGGTTGCCGGCGGCTGTGGACCTAATCAAACAGGATTCCCGTCACTATGCCAAACGCCAGCTGACCTGGTTTCGGAACCAAACCACGGCGACCTGGTACGACCTGGTCCAACATCCAGAAGCTTATGAACAAATCATGGCCCAAGTAACTGATTGGCTGAAGGCTTAGTTCTTACGATTAATTAAAGAATTAATGATTTTTAGCCTTCATGTCATGTTTTCTAACATGAATCCTTGACTAGCGCTTTCAGCGTGGTATGATGGCATCATAGTTAAAGGGGGCCAGTAGTGATGAAGGAAAAAGAGTTACGTCGATCGTTGGCAGTCCTGCCAATTGGGACGGTGATGAAGTTAACGAGCTTGACGGCCCGCCAGATTCGCTACTATGAGGCCCAAGAGTTGGTCTTTCCCGAACGTAATGAGGGTAATCGGCGGATGTATTCGTTAAATGACGTCGACCGATTGCTGGAAATCAAAGACTACCTGGCTGAGGGGGTCAACGTGGCGGGCATCAAAGCCATTTATGATCAACAACAGCAGGCGGCCCAAGCGAAGGAAGCGGCCCAACGGCAACCGCTAACGGATGAAGACGTGCGGCGCATTTTGCAAGACGAATTCATTCGGCAGGGTGGCCTGGGTCATCCAACACCGGGGATGCCGCAACAGCGACCCCTTTAGACCACGGTAAGAAATTTCAAAAAACAGCAAGGAGCGATTTTTAATGGCAAAGCCGGAATTCACCAAAGATGATATTCGTCAGATGGCCAAGGACGAAAACGTTAAGTTCTTACGGTTAATGTTCACCGATTTATTTGGGACAATCAAGAACGTTGAGGTACCCATCAGCCAACTCGATAAGTTGCTCGATAACAAATTAATGTTTGACGGTTCTTCAATCGATGGCTTCGTCCGGATTGAAGAAAGTGACATGTACCTTTACCCCGACCTTTCCACGTGGATGATCTTCCCATGGAGTACGGAACGGGGCAAGATTGCCCGGGTCATCTGTGAAGTCTACACGACCGATGGCAAGCCATTTGAAGGCGACCCACGGAACAACTTGATTCGCGTGCTCGATGACATGCGCAAGGCCGGCTTCACCGACTTTAACATTGGACCAGAACCCGAATTTTTCCTGTTCAAGATGGATGAAAACGGCAAGCCAACAACCGAGTTGAACGACAAGGGGAGCTACTTTGACATGGCCCCAATGGACTTGGGTGAAAACTGTCGGCGTGAAATCGTCTTGACCCTGGAAGAAATGGGCTTTGACGTTGAAGCGGCGCACCACGAAGTCGCTCCTGGCCAACACGAAATTGACTTTAAGTATGCCGATGCCTTAACAGCGGCCGATAACATTCAAACGTTTAAACTGGTGGTCAAGACCATCGCCCGGAAGTACGGGCTGTACGCCACGTTCATGCCAAAGCCACTGGCCGGCATCAACGGTTCCGGGATGCATTTGAACATGTCCCTGTTCCATGACAAGGGGAACGCCTTCTACGACAAGGACGGCAAGATGGAATTGTCCGAAGACGCCTTCCACTTCTTGGGCGGCCTGCTGAAACATGCGCGGAGCTTTACCGCCATCTGCAACCCAATCGTTAACAGTTACAAGCGGTTAGTCCCTGGTTACGAAGCCCCAGTTTACGTGGCTTGGTCCGGGTCAAACCGGTCACCACTGATCCGAGTACCAAACTCCCGTGGCTTGTCCACCCGTTTGGAATTACGGAGTGTTGACCCCGCAGCTAACCCATACTTGGCCATCGCTGCCGTCTTGGAAGCCGGCCTGGATGGGCTGCGTAACCAATTGGCCCCACGTGAGGCTATCGACCGGAACATTTACCGGATGGATGCCGAAGAACGGCAAGAAAACCACATCACCAACTTGCCTGACACGTTGCACAACGCGTTGAAGGACTTGGCTGCCGATGATGTCATGCGCAATGCAATGGGCCATCACCTGTACCAAAGCTTTATCGAAGCCAAGAACTTAGAGTACAACTCTTACCGGACGCAAGTTTCCGAATGGGAACGCGATCAGTACCTGGAACTGTACTAAACGGGTTAAACTGATGGTCATTGCGCCTCCGGGCTGGTGAAAACTGGGCCTGGTCGCGTCCGTTCCCGGCGGCGCGCTCAAGACGCCCTGCTGTGGGGCCGGTTCCAGCCGAAGGGCGGGCTTCCACCTCAACTTTGAGCCGAAGTGCGGTCTCAAAGGTTGTCCCATGGAGCTAGGCTGGGACAGAACCCCAGCCAAGTCCATCGACACAGCTGGTCATCTTGGCGCGCCTCTGGTCACTTCCTTGACTGGTCCAGTTTTCCCAGCCCTGCGGCTAACACGGGTTTAGCCCAATAGTGACGGGTGGCAGTTACTAGTCACTGATGTGTCAGATGACTGTGCGAGTGGAATCAGTTTAGTCCTGTTGCGACAGGCACGTTAGCTGATAAAAAACTTTCGTACGCACTGTCTCCTAAAGATGGTGTGGTCGTCAGTGAGACCTCATTTTAAAACTTAAAACACCTAAAGATTCGGGACGATTGTCTCGAATCTTTTTTCGTGGTGACAGAGTAAAATTTTAACCGTCGAGAAAAAATTAATGATTTTCCCATAAAACTTCAGGCAAACTGCTTTTTTCTCGGCCGATTTTTGGTAACATGAACGTATAACCAAATGTTCACGGCAAGCGCTAGGGAACATCAGAATAATGAGGGATAATCCATGGAAAATCAAGAACAACAAGCTAGTGCCGCCGATGCCTTAACACAGGCAATCGCCAACAAGCTCGAATACTTAAGCACCTTGCAAGCCGCAGTTCAACACGGCGATGATCGTCAGGTTTACGAATTGCTGGATCAAGTGCGTTACTATCAAGAAGTGAAGAAGACCCGCTCGACCCGGGCAGTGAACCATCTGGCAGAATTGGTCGACAATATTCATCCCCAGATCAGCCACTACCTAAGTGACAACCTGATCGATTACTTGGGGCACATCTACCCATTCTTTTACTATGAAGAATACACGACCGGCCTGTTCCACATTTACTTTGGAAACTGGTGGGATCGGCGTCTCTTCGGCGACTTAGACGTCATTAACGTGAAGTTTGAATTCGACGAAAAGGAATACCAAAAGCTCAAGGATTCATTCGCCTTGGAAGCCCACGGTCAGCGGCTCAACACCGCTCAAATCGAATCCATTTCTGGTCAAAGTGAACAACTCCAGAAATTGGTGGACGCCCAAACGACGCGGGACAACCAAAAGGCTGAGTTGCGTGAACAGCTGAAGGAAAATAGTGGCAAGAGCAGTATGCCATGGGATTCCGGTAAGCTCAAAGACGAACGTCAGGGAATCATTGATCAATTGACCAAGCTGGCGGACGAGGACGAAAAAGCCCTGAATGCCCACAAGACGATCAAGGAAAACGATGATAAGATTCTGGTTTTGTCTAAGGAAGATACGATTTTAAACTACGAAAAACAGAGTATTCGCGACGCCTTTGATGACTTTGAACACTTCGAAGCCCACAATGCGAGTCTATATGCGGATTACTTGAACAGCCTGTTAGGCAAGAGTGAGGGCGAGGTGACAGTTGATGATTAATGAAAATGACCCATCGACATTGACCACCAGTGGCCGGTTACTCAACTATAACGAGGCAATTAAAGATGGTTTGGAAACGGGCTTGCGGTTCACCAAATTGATGGACCAACTGATCAAGACGACAGATCCCGATGAATTGGTTTCTGCCGCCACGGAATTGGCCGACTTTACGCTGGACTCCGACTACGTAACCTTCCCCCATCAGTACAGCAACGCCGACTATTACCTGTTATTCATGTCCCGGATGCTGGAACTGCACGATCAAGGAAAGAACGTTATTTTACAATCTCGCGACCACCACGAAGAGTTGACCCAACAGTTAACGCCGCTGGGTGACCGGGGAACGTTTAACTTCCGCGTGGAAACGTCTGAAAACGGTGGCGTTTACTACCGTGAACGGGCGACCGGCCAATCCCTGTTCTACCTGAACTTGGAACGCAAAATGTTCCGCTTCAACAGCCATGCGCTGACGCAGCTCTTCATCATCGACCTGCATGAAACGGTGCCTGCCGAAACGGTGAAGACATCCGTTCAGATCTTAGTAGACTTTGCCCGTTACCTGAAGGAAGACTACGGCTACTCCGTGGACTTCAACATTTTAGATGCCGCCAACCGTCAAAACTATGCGGTGCGGTCAACGGACTTACCAGCTGGAGTTGTGGACCGTCTGTTTGTCATGGCTGCCAAGGAAGACTACATGTTAACCAACGGCGTCAACGGCAACGGGGCCGAAATCGCGCTGGAACACGGTGTGGTGGTCGATATCTTTAACAACCAATTGGAAGGCCAACCAGAGTGGGTCTTGACGGTTCACGATGACGACCAGAAGATTTCCTGGTTCGACGTTCTCTTGAAGTACCCATTCATGCGTGATTGGTACCTGGAAAACCTGACGGATCTGGAAATCTCGTCCGACCCCTTGATCTTTGGTTAGGAGGATTCCCAACGTGTTAGAGTTAGCAAAATTAGTACAACAATCTATCGCCCTGGATGAGCAGATCACCCAGGACCGAGACATTGAAATGACCCGTAAGTCACAGATTGAAAACGCCTACGTGGCTCTCGACGTGGAACTGGCCGAAGTAGCCAACACGTCGGAATGGTTTAAGGTCTGGAAGACTCACCGTGGCAAGGCTGATGCCGGTCAAACGCCGGAAGAGACCCTGTTGACGGAGTACACGGACGCCATGGACTTTTTCTTCCTGGTTGCGGCCAAGAAGACCTGGACCCACCTGATCATGTTGACGGAAGAAGACCTGACGACCCTCGAAACCAGTCGGCCAGCCAAGGATTTGGATCAACAATACTTGATCCTGAAACGGATGGTGTTCAACAGCCACTTTGCCCACCGGCAAGAGGACTTCCGCCATGCTTGGCGGCTGTTCCTCAAGTGGGGATTCGTGGACTTCGGGTTTAGTCAGGACCAGATTCAGGCTGCGTACGAGGCCAAACGCCAAGTCAATCTCGACCGCCAAGCCAACAATTACTAACGGTTTTGGGTTTGGTTCGAAACGGTCGTTGACTCGCCTCCGGGCTGGTGAAAATGGGCCGTGGCGCTGTGGGCGCGCGCCTGGAGCCAAAGGACGGTCTCCAGGCTTACTTTGAGCCTCTGAGAAACGCGTCTCAAAGATAGCAGTTACCTAAGCGGGGGACCCGCTAAGGTAACTCCCACGGCTGAGCCCATTTTCACCAGCCCTGCGGCTGACACTGGTTTGACCCGCACCCGAAACTGTTAGTTGTTGGCGTGGGGTGACGGAGCGTGTTGGCTACATACTACGGTCAACTTGGTTGTGTATGATTAGCGGCCAACAAGCTTAACGTGAAAATTACAATGAAATAGTGAATGGGCTAGGCAAATGTTAGTGGCCAGAGGCGGGCCAAAGCGACCAGCTGTGACGATGGCCTTAGCTGAGTGATTTTCTCAGCTTAGCCCATGGGACAATCTTTGAGACCGTTCTTTGGCTCAAAGTTGAGGTGGAAGCCCGCTTCTCAGGCTGGAACCGGCCCCACAGCAGGGCACTTTGAGCCCGCCGCCGGGAACGAACAGGCCTAACCCAATGAATGATGTTTAAGAATAGAATGGTAAATGAAAAGCTAGTTCGTAGTCGGACTAGCTTTTTCTAGAAGTGAAGGGAGCGAGACATTATCAGTCAGACAGACCCACGCGTTGTCCGGACGAATGACCGGCTGCGCCAAGCATTGAGTACGCTACTCCAGCAAAACTCGTTGAAGCAGATTTCTGTACAGAAGTTGACCCAGACGGCCCAGATCACCCGCGGAACCTTTTACCTGCATTATAAGGATAAGGTGGACTTCCTCGAACAGACTGAGCAGCAGGTCATTGATGAATGGTTTGCGGCCGCTAAGACGACCCTGACGCCCCAGGGTGAACCGACCCGCGGTTTTGCGTTGGGACCGGCCTTACGGTATGTTGACCAACATCATCAGATCTTAGTGGTCTTGTTGCACCCCCAATTCACGCAGTTTCAACCCCGACTACTTCAGCGGTTTGAACGGGAAATGACCGCTTACGCCCAACACCTGCCAGCGCTCGATGGGGAACAGCCCCCACTGGATGTGCAGACGGCCTTTTTAGCGACCGCTTTTACCGGGCTGGTGCACCACTGGTTAAATGACAATCGCCGTTATCGGTCAGAATTTTTGGCACAATCTTTTTGCCAATTATTAAAGCCGGAAGTCACGCCAGTCGCGGCCTGGTTCGCACCGGTCGGGATTGACTTGCCAATTGGTGCAGAAAAAGCTTGACGTAAGAAATCCTATCAAGTATAATTTTCATGTTGTATTTGTGGACTTCCACAGCTGCAACCGCTCGGGACGAGTCATTAAGTTTTCCGCCTTGCGGAGCACTTGTTTTCGGCGAGTCTAAGTCTAAATATATAAGGAGGTGCACACACATGTACGCAATTATCGTAACTGGCGGCAAGCAGTACAAGGTCGAAGCAGGCCAAGCTGTTTACGTCGAAAAGTTGAACGTTGAAGCTGGTGAAAAGGTTACTTTTGACCAAGTTGTCTTTGTCGGTGGTGACAAGCCTAAGATCGGGACGCCAACTGTTGCAGGTGCAACCGTTACTGGAACTGTTGAAAAGCAGGGTCTGGAAAAGAAGGTTGTTACTTTCAAGTACAAGGCCAAGAAGGGCCAACATACGAAGAAGGGTCACCGTCAACCATACACCAAGGTTGTCGTTGATGCTATCAACGCTTAAGCCTAAAGATTAAAGAGAGGCGATCTCGATGATTCACGCGACGTTCCATCATGGAACTAACCGAATCGATTCATTCCAAATCACTGGCCACGCTGACTCAGGTGAGTATGGTCAAGACATTGTTTGCGCTGCGGTATCGGTGCTTGCGATTACGACGGTCAATGCTCTACAACGAGTCGCTGAGATTCCAATAGAGGTTGAGAATCGTGATCAGGAGGGTGGCTATCTGGAAGTCCACCTTCCACCAAAGCTGGAAGCAACGGCCGAATTAAAGGGACAAACACTCCTCCAGAGTTTTGCGGATGGGTTAAGAGATGTCGCCACAAATTACGCGGATTACATTCAATTCGCTGAAACCAAAGACTAAATTGCGGAGGTGAAACTTATGCTGATGAACATGAACTTACAATTCTTCTCTCACCATAAAGGTGGTGGGTCTACTGCTAACGGTCGTGACTCTGCTGGTCGTCGTCTTGGGACGAAGGCTGCTGACGGTTCTACTGTTACCGGTGGTTCTATCCTTTACCGCCAACGTGGGACGCACATCTACCCAGGCTTGAACGTAGGCCGCGGTGGTGACGATACTTTGTTTGCCAAGGTTGCTGGCGTCGTTAAATTCGAACGTCTTGGCCGCGACAAGCGTCAAGTATCCGTATACCCAGTTGCAGAAGAAGCAGCTAAATAACACGAGGTTTTCCTCGTAACGACTGAAGAGCTTGAGGCGAGACCAATTCGCTTTGAGTTCTTCTTTTTTCTGCCAAACATCAAGGAGGCTAGGGTTATGACAACTAGAATCGAACGGTTACAGTCCAAATTTGCCACGTTAAGTATCGATAGCTTTTTGGTCTCATCACCCAGTAATCAACGCTACTTAGTTGGGACCAGTGTGGAGCCCGGCGACGGGTACCTGCTGGTCACGGAACACGACGCCGTGTTTATCACGGATGCGCGTTACCAGTCTGAATTAGCAGCGACTATGCCCAACGTGCCGAAAACAATCACCCGCGACTACTTGCAGGCCGTTGATGACGCGTTAGAGGCCGCTGGTGCGACGGTACTGGGGATTGAGGATAGTTTAACCTTAGCCGAATTTGAATGGTTAGATGAGCATTTAATGACCGACATCGTGCCCCTTAGTGGGGTCATCGATGCGCTTCGCCAAATCAAGGAGCCAGCCGAATTGGTAGCCTTGAAACGGGCAACGGCACTGACTAGCGAGGGTGTCCTCGCTTTGCTGGAGGTGTTGAAGCCCGGCATGACGGAGCGGCAAGCGGCCCAGTGGCTCGAACGGTGGATGCAAGACCACGGCGCAACCGGTCCCAGCTTTGGGACTATCGTTGCCAGTGGGGTGCGTTCAGCTTGGCCGCATGGTCAGGCGAGCGACAAGCAATTGGCCAGTGGTGAACTGGTCACGATTGATTGTGGCTTTTACGTGGATGGCTACACCTCTGATGTGACCCGGACGGTTGCCCTGGGAGATCCCGGGACTGCTTTGACGGCAGCCTATCACGCTGTGCAGACCGCACAGGAAAAGATTATGGCAGCGGTTAAACCTGGTGTCACGGGGGATGAGCTGGATATTATTGGTCGGCAGTATTTGACCGATCAGGGTTACGGCGCAGCCTTCATTCACGGTACGGGCCATGGCATTGGCTTGGATATCCACGAGGGTCCGAACATTGGTCGGGGCTGGCCCGACGTGATGGCCCCAAACGAGGTCATCACCGTGGAACCCGGTGTTTACTTTGCCGGTCAGGGTGGCATTCGCATTGAAGACGATTTATTGGTGACGGCAACGGGTCACGAGACCCTCACAACTGTCCCAAGAAATTTAATTATTCTGTAAGTGACTCACCTATCTTGCTTTTTATGGGTAAGAATTGATATTATAAAGAGGACATATTTTAGGAGGCTGACACATTATGGCAATTTCTACTGCTGATTTTAAAAACGGTTTAACGATCGAAGTCGATCACGCAATCTGGCGCATCATTGAGTTCCAACACGTTAAGCCTGGTAAGGGTGGCGCTTTCGTTCGTTCAAAGCTTAAGAACTTACGGACGGGTGCCGTTCAAGAAAAGACTTTCCGTGCCGGTGCTAAGATGGAACGTGCTGATATCCAAACGCGTTCGATGCAATACCTGTACGAAGATGGTAGTAACCGGGTCTTCATGGACACCGACAACTTCGAACAAATCGAAGTGCCAGATGAACAAATCAAGGCACAACTCCCATACTTACAAGAAAACATGAACGTTGACTTGGTACAATACGGTTCCGAAGTTCTCGGTATCGAAGTACCCAACACGGTTGTCTTGGAAGTTGTTGCTACGGAACCAGGTATTAAGGGGAACACCGCTTCTGGTGGTTCCAAGCCTGCTACCATGAACACTGGCTTAGTCGTTCAAGTGCCATTCTTCGTTAACGAAGGCGACAAGCTCTCCATCAACTCAACTGACGGTACGTACATTTCCCGTGCCTAAGTTTTCACACACGTTTAATCAGTAAGGGAGGGTCAACGAATGGCGGAAGATACTAATATCATTTTAGAATCAAAGGAACCCGCTTTGGGTAAGATCGAAGTGGCACCGCAAGTCCTCGAAATTATCGTCGGCATTGCGGCTAGTCAAACCGAAGGCGTCGCACGGATGCGGGGTTCTTTAGCAAATAGCGTCACCGAACTGTTGGGTCGTAAAGAACAACATGGGAAGGGCGTTAAGCTGGTCTTTGATGGCGACGAATTAGCGGTTGACGTTTACGTTTACTTGGATTATGGGGTAGCGGTGCCTAAGGTTGCCTTGGCCATTCAAGATAACGTGAAGCAACAATTGTTGTTCATGACGGACCTCGACTTGCGTGAAGTTAACGTTCACGTGGAAGGCGTCATTCCCGAAAAGACGGCGCAACAGGTCGACCCTGATAACCTGTTTAACCAGAGCGATGAAGGAGATAGTGACCAATAGTGACACTTACACGACATCAAATTCGGGAACGCGCGTTTCAAATGCTTTTTGCCTTGAACGCCAATCCCGATGCCGATCATGATGCGTTGTACCAACGTGTCTTGACGGATGACCCGGACCAAACCGTTCCCGTGCCTGACTACCTCCAGAAGCTCGTGACTGGCGTCTTAGCAAACCAAGCTGACTTGGATGCGAAGATCGACCAGTACCTGAGCACTGGCTGGCAGCTCAAGCGGATTGCCAAAACTGATTTGGTAATCATGCGGATCGCCTTTTATGAAATTGACTACGTGGAAGAAGTGCCTAACCGAGTGGCTGTCAACGAAGCCTTGGAATTAGCCAAGAACTTCAGCGACGACCGTTCTCGGCGGTTCATCAACGGTGTGCTTGCACATACGTTAGATGATGACCCGTTGGATTCACAATCTTAGTCACAAATCGACTGACTGCTAACTTTTAGCGGTCGGTCTTTTTTGTTGCGCCGAATGGGGTCAGTGCGTCGGGTGGAAACGTCAGTGGCCGACAAACATGTGTCGCGAACGAACACCGTCGACGTGCGGCGATGAGTGGGCACTGCGCACGGGGGTGCCGCGCGAAAAATTTGGTAGGGTGCGGACTAATTAAGTCTTCAGCAATCAATTCGTTTAACAGCTCGTCGCCGGGTCATTTTGCGCCGCGATGCAGTCCCGTTTTCAGGTCAACTATGCTAAAATGGTAGGTAACTTGAAATTTACGGGAGGAATAACTTCATGACGACCATTATCGACGGCAAACAACTGGCGAAAGACCTCAATGCGCAAACCAAGGACCGGGTGGCAACGCTCGCGCAACGCGGTGTCGTTCCAGGTCTGGCAGTGATTATTGTGGGCGAAGACCCCGCCAGTGCCATTTACGTGCGCAACAAGCACAAGAAGGCCGGCCAACTTGGCATCAATTCCGTGGTTCGGCAGCTTCCCGCAACCATTTCACAAACAGAACTTTTACAAGTTGTTAATGAGTATAATGCGGACCCAGCAATTCATGGTATCTTGGTGCAATCGCCGTTACCAGAGGGCCTGGATGAACAAACCGTGGTCGCTCAGATTGATCCGGCGAAGGACGTGGACGGGTTCCATCCCTTAAACGTTGGTCGCTTATTTGCCAACTTGCCAGGACACCATCCCGTTTCCTGCACGCCACGAGGAATTATGACCATGTTGAATTCACTCCCGGTTCATTTACGGGGGAAACACGCGGTCGTCGTTGGTCGCAGTATGATTGTGGGTCGGCCCATGGCTTCCATGCTGTTGAACGCCGATATGACGGTCAGCATCGCCCACATCTACACCAAGAATCTTAGCGAATTGACGCGAACGGCTGACGTGCTGGTTGTCGCGACCGGGGTGACCCATTTGATCAAGGAAACCGACGTGAAACCGGGTGCTATCGTCATTGACGTGGGGATGGATCGCGATGAAAACGGTAAATTGACCGGAGACGTGGACTTTGACGGCGTCGTTAAGCGGGCCGGTGCCATTACGCCCGTTCCGGGGGGCGTGGGTCCCATGACGATTGCCACACTAATGCAACAGACAGTTGACCTTTGCGAGTGGAGTGAGGAACTTGGCACAAACTGATTATTTAACGGTCACGGCGCTGACCCAGTATTTAAAACGAAAATTTGACGTCGATCCATACTTAGGCAAGGTGTATCTGACGGGTGAAATCTCTAACTTTCGGCTCCGGCCGCACGCCCACCAGTACTTTAGCTTAAAGGACGATCACGCGAAAATTAGTGCCATTATGTTCAAATCAGCCTTTGAGAAGCTGAAATTTACCCCGGAAACCGGGATGAAGGTCCTGGTGACGGGCCGCATTTCTCTGTACGAACCCACGGGAAACTATCAAATTTACGTGGAACGTATGGAGCCAGACGGTGTTGGTCAGCTGTATCAGGCCTATGAACAGTTGAAGCAAAAACTGGCCGATGAGGGCTTATTTACCGCGCCTAAACGGCCATTACCGCGCTTCCCTAAGCGAATCGCGGTCGTGACCAGTCCCAGTGGGGCCGTGATTCGAGACATTATTACCACAACCCGGCGGCGCTTTCCCATTGCACAGATTGTGCTTTTCCCGGCCGTTGTGCAGGGAGATGCGGCCGCGGCCGACATCGTTCGCCAGATTCAACGGGCCAACGCCAATGGCTCATTTGATACCCTGATTATTGGTCGGGGTGGTGGGTCAATCGAAGACCTGTGGCCATTTAACGAGGAAATTGTGGCACGGGCCATTGCAGCCAGTGAATTGCCAATCATTTCTTCGGTTGGACATGAAACGGATACCACGATTGCCGACCTGGTGGCCGATGTGCGGGCAGCAACGCCCACAGCGGCAGCCGAATTGGCCGTTCCAGTTTTGAGTGACGAATTGCTCAAACTGAGCCAACAACGGACGCGATTATTGAATGCCATGAGTAACCGAATCAACTTCCAACAGGAACGCCTGAATAAGTTAATGACGGCCTACGTGTTCCGACAGCCCCAGCGGTTGTACGAGACCTACGTAGAGCGCCTGGACCGCGCGCAGCAGGCCCTGATGCGGAACATGCAAACGCAGGTCCGTCAACGGCAGCAGCGCTTTGCGTTGGCCCAACAAGGCCTACTCGGGCAGTCGCCGCTGGAACGGGTTCATCGCGACCAGCTCCTGGTGAGCCAGACGTCGGCCCGTTTGAACACGGAAGCCAAGCGGTATTTAACCAATCAACAGAAACAAGTGGCCCAATTAATCAATGGACTGGATTATTTAAGCCCACTTAAGATTATGGGGCGGGGCTATAGCTACGTGACCCAAAATGATCACGTGGTTCGTAGCGTGAATGACTTAAAAGTCGCCCCAGCGACGATCCATCTGAGTGATGGCACGGCTGAAGCCGATATTAAGACGATTACACCAACATCGGAGGACAAACATGAGTGATGAAAAGCAACCAACATTTGAAGAGAATTTAACGACCTTAGAAACCATCGTTTCCCAACTGGAACAGGGAGACATTCCGTTGGAACAAGCCCTGGACCAATTTCAAAAGGGTGTCGCGCTGAGCAAGAGTCTGCAATCGACCCTCCAGGACGCTGAAAAGACGTTGACGACCATGATGAATGATTCCGATCAGGAAGTCGCCTTTGAAACGCCACAAGGGGGCAACGGTGATGCCGATTGATGACCAGCTCCAGCAGTTTGAAACGACCTGGGTACCGCGCTTAAATGCGCCGTTAAAGGCAGCTATTGCCACGGATAGTGGGGATGCTCGCTTGGCTGAAGCCATGAGTTACTCCGTTTTAGCCGGGGGCAAGCGTTTGCGGCCACTATTAACGGTGGCGACTCTCCAGACGCTGGGGCGGTCCTTTGACGACCAGCGTGATTGGCGACCCGTCATGGCGTTGGAACTACTCCACACCTATTCGTTGATTCATGATGATTTGCCGGCAATGGATAACGATGCCTTGCGGCGGGGAGAACCCACCAATCACATGAAGTTTGGTGCCGGTATGGCGACGTTAGCCGGTGATGGCCTGCTGACGTTGGCCTTTCAATGGCTGACGGCGACGGACTTACCCGCAGCGACCCAGGTGGCGCTGACCCAGGCCCTCGCTGTTGCGGCGGGACCACACGGTATGGTTGCCGGACAGGCCAAGGACGTGCAGAATGAGCACGTGGACCTGCCGATGGCTAAGTTGCGCGTCTTGCACCGGGAAAAGACCGGGGCACTGCTCCACTATGCCGTTCAGGCGGGATTGATTCTGAGTGAAGCACCAGAAGCGCAGTGGGCACCGTATCTGGAATTTGCTGACGCCTTTGGGCTGGCCTTTCAGATCTACGATGATATCTTAGACGTGGTCAGCACGCCTGCAGAATTGGGCAAGGCCACGCAAAAGGATGCCGGAGAGGCCAAGAATACCTATCCAGGTAAACTGGGCCTGGCGGGCGCTAATCAGGCGCTGATTGCCACGATTCAAAGCGGTCAGGCGGCCTTGGCCAAGGTGCCAGCTAGTGTAGATACAACGCTCCTCGCGGCTTTCTTTAGTTACTTTGATACGAAACGGGTGAATGCATGAAAAAGAAACGAGTTGCCGACTTATTAGTTGAACAGGGACTTTATACATCTTTAGATGACGCCAAGCGTGCCGTCATGGCTGGGGAAATCTTAGGAAAAAATGAGGAACGGTTGGATAAGCCGGGATCCATGATTCCAGCAGACACCGAACTTCATTTGAAGGGCCATCCCTTGCCATACGTGTCACGGGGCGGTTTCAAGTTGGCTAAGGCGTTAACTAGTTTTGATATCGACGTGACCGACCGTGTCGTCCTGGATATTGGCTCCTCGACGGGTGGGTTCACAGATGTCATGCTCCAAAACGGTGCGCAGTTAAGCTATGCGCTGGACGTTGGAAGCAACCAGCTGGTCTGGAAGCTCCGGCAAGATCCACGGGTCATTGTGATGGAGCACACCAATTTTCGCTACAGTAAGTTAAGTGACTTCACCAAAGGCCAACCCACCTTTGCCTCCATCGATGTCTCCTTCATCTCCTTGAAGATGATTTTGCCGCCATTGAAGGGCATCCTGGCGACAGATGGTGACGTGGTTGCACTGATCAAGCCCCAATTTGAAGCGAACCGCGACGATGTCGGTAGTCATGGAATCGTTCGTGACCGCGCCGTCCATACCCGCGTGGTGCAAATGATTATTGATTTTGCAGTTGCCACGGGATATAGCGTATTAGGTTTAGATTTTTCACCGATTCGGGGTGGCGAAGGGAATATTGAATTCCTGGTTCACTTACAGTCAGTTGATAAAAATGCAGTCTGTGCAAGTAATGTATCGGTTGAACAAACGATTGATGCTGCTTATAAGAGCCTACAACAATAGATTATGAGAAATTTATGAGAATTTACTTTCCAAATACTTAGGTCTGGTATATGATAAGATTATGCATTTTTATCACATAAGGGGGGCTAGGTATGAAGAAGCAGGAACGCCAGCAATTACTCAAACGATTACTGACATCACGAGAAATTGAACGGCAGGAGGATTTCGTCCGGCTATTAGATGAGGACGGGATTCACGTGACGCAAGCGACCATTTCACGGGATATCAAGGAGATGCAGCTGGTTAAGCTGCCAGCTGAGTCTGGTGGCTACCGCTACAGTCTACCCGTCCAAAAGAAAATTGATACGCAGAAAAAGTTACAGCGGACGTTACAAAACGCCTACATATCTTTTGCGGTTCAGGACCAATTCACCATTTTGAAGGTTCTACCAGGCAACGGTCCAGTAGTGGCCTCATTACTGGATCAAATGCGTTATGACTTTATTTTTGGGACGGTAGGCGATGATAGTTCCGTCTTGACCGTTTGTGTTTCCCATCAGGGTGCCTTACAATTAGAAAAGACGATTGACCGCATGATTGCGGATTAGAAACGACCGGACCACGACTGACGACCAGCAAGAGCTGATGAACAGCGGTGGTCTTTTATTTAGGGGGTCACAACGTGTTACAAGAGCTGTCAATTAAAAACTTTGCCATTATCGACCGACTGAACGTCGCCTTTAAGAATGGGATGACCGTGCTGACCGGGGAAACCGGGGCCGGGAAATCAATTATTATTGATGCGGTCGGTCTATTGGCTGGGGGTCGTGGATCGGCCAATTTTGTGCGTACCGGAACGGACAAAGCCATTATTCAAGGGAGTTTTATTTTTCCCACCGGCGGCACGACTTATCAAGTTCTAGACGAGTTGGGTATCGACCATGATGATGGAAGCGTGATTCTCCAGCGTGAAATTCATCAAAATGGCCGCAACACCTGTCGAGTCAATGGCATGCTGGTGAATACCAACACGTTGAAGCGCATTGGCGAAACGGCCGTTGATATTCATGGGCAAAACGAACACCAGGAACTCATGCAGCCAGAAAAACATCTGGGGATGCTCGATGAGTTCGCTGGCAGCTCGGTCGCAAAATTGCGGCAGCGCTACCAGGCCGTGTATCAGCAATATACCCAATTACAGGCAACCTTAGAAAATAAACGGGCCAACGAAAAAGAGTGGGCCCAGCATTTAGATATGCTGAAGTTTCAGGTCAACGAAATCGAATCGGCCCAGCTCCAACCCGGTGAGGAAGAAAGCTTGGTTGCTGAACGGGAACGACTGGATAATTTCCAGAAAATCAACGACGCCTTACAGTTGGTGCAAATTACCTTAACCGGTGAGGATACGGCTCCCGGGGCCAATGACCAAATCAGTGGCGCCATGCAAGCCATGCAGGGTATCGCTGATTTTGATCCGGCCTTTAAGCAGATTGCTAGTAGCCTGGAGACGGCCTACTACGCCTTAAGTGATGCGGTCGGGGATGTCTCTTCTCAATTGGATTTGCTGGAGTGGGACGAAGGTCGGCTCGACGAGATTGAACGGCGGTTAGACGTCATCAACCAGTTGAAGCGTAAGTACGGCGATTCCGAAGCCCAAGTTCTGAAATACTTTGATAAGATTGCGGCGGAACTTAAGCAAATGCAGGCTACCGATGAGACGGCTGACGACCTCGAGTCACAGGTTGCGACCCAACGGACGACACTATTGAAGCTGGGAGAACAGCTCAGTAAGGCCCGCAAACAGTCTGCCGATAAGCTGGAAACGGCCATTCATGGTGAACTGGCTGACCTATACATGGATAAGACGGTCTTTGCTGTGCACTTTACGCGGTCCAAGACCCAACCGATTCTCAGCACCGGACTGGATCACGTGGAGTTTTATTTGCGGACCAATCCCGGCGAAGCCATGCGGCCATTGGCCAAAATTGCTTCCGGTGGGGAACTCTCACGAATCATGCTGGCCTTGAAGACGATTTTCTCCGAGTCACAGGGGATTACCTCGATTATCTTCGATGAAGTGGATACCGGGGTCAGTGGTCGGGTGGCCCAAGCGATTGCCGAGAAGATTAGTGGCATTGCCCAGGCCTCTCAGGTCTTATGTATCACGCATTTGCCGCAAGTGGCAGCCATGGCGGATCACCATTACTTTATTGCTAAGGAAATTAAGGGTAACCGGACCGAAACGCAATTGACGCGGTTGAGTGAACACGACCGAATCAGCGAAATTGCGCGGATGTCTGCCGGAACTCAGGTCACCAAGCTAGCGATGGAGCACGCCAACGAGTTATTAGGCTTGGCTGATGAAGTGAAGGCGAAACGGCCAAAGAAGGCGTAGGTTTTGCGTTACGACTAGTGTTGGTAGGACTGAGGGGTGGTAAAAATGACTAAAACCAGAATTGTGGTCTATCCAACAGTTTTTATTCACGATACAGAAACAGATACAATGACGGTTATTTTTCCAGACGTGCCTAGTGCGATTAGCCAAGCGGCGACGTTGGGCAAGGCCATGCTAAATGCGCAAGAAGTTCTAGGACTCATGCTCTATGATGTGCAGGACCTGCCTACTGCATCATCGCTTGAACAGGTCCAGGCAGCTTATCCGCACGACCAGGTCCAATTGACGGCGGTTGATTTGAGCACAGTCGCTAAGGATAGTCACACACCGACAAATCAGGCATCTTAATTGGTGCCTGGTTAGACAATTTATTTAAAAAATTGCGTCAACTCTCCGTGAGCTAAACGGGTGAGTTGGCGCCTTTTATTTAGCTGTTAGTTTCAGGTGTATATGAATATGCCCTTAATCTATTGCCGCCTTTGCGGTATACTAGACCCAATGAAGTAACAAATTGAACGAGGTGTGAAATGTGGGTAAGCGTATTGGATTAATTGGATTCAGCTTGATGGTGACGCTACTGATTTTACTAGGATTTCAGAGTAGCGCTCAGGCCAGCAGCATTGATAACAATGTTCAGGGACTGAGTGCGCCCAGCAAGGTGGAAGAAGAGACCGGGGATAACACGTATACACCGGTGACCGATCCGACCGCGCCGCTCAAGTCGGGACAAAATTACCGGTTGTCGTATACGTGGAAGGTCGCCGACAATACGGCGATTAGTGATGGCGATACGGCGACGGTCACGTTGCCTGATTCTGCCAGCCATGGCTACGTTAAATTTGACGTGACAACTGGGGATCAAACGGCGACCAAGGTCGGGGACTTTTTACTTCCCGCTGACGATGGGCACACGGCAACGATTACGTTTAACAACGCTTTGGCCAATGCCAACACCTATCACCAAGGAACGCTAACCTTTAATGTCACGGGGACTAGCGGAACAGCCACGGGTGGTGGTAACGATTATGTCGTGGCAAAGAACGGCTGGATTCAAAAGAGTGATTACAACGACGCTGGTATTCCCAAGCAAGCCGTTTGGCAAATCGTGTTTAATCCGACGGCTAAGAACATGGGGACCGTCAAGCTGACGGATACGTTGGGGGCCTACCAGACTTATGTGGCTGGTTCCGTGTCAGCGACGAACGAAACGACCGGCGACAAGGTCACCCCGACCGTTGTGAGTGACGGCTCGAAGCTGACCATGACCTTTACGAATGTGACTGGGAAAATCTCGCTGTCCTACTATGCCAAGGTGGACACGACGGCCTTTACCGGGCAAACGAGTGGTTACCTCAGCAACAACGTTGATCTGTCAGCGGCCGATGGTGAATCGGGCAGTGCCGGCACCGGTTCGGGTTCTGGGTCGAATCCAGACAATCCGACGATGACGGCCGATTCCCACAAGAATGTGCAATGGGGCGGGAGTGCCACGATTGGTGGCGACTACATTGGCAGTGTCACGCTGACCAAGACGGCCGCTGATCAAGCTACGGTCCTGAGCGGCGCCGAATATACCCTGCAAAAGTTGAATCCAGCGACGGGGATGTACGAAGACTTGCAAACGAAGATGACCACCGATTCCCATGGGGTGATCAACGACTACGGGTTAGCCGCCGGCACGTATCAATTTGTGGAAACACAGGCGCCAAGTGGTTACCAGTTAAACACCACACCGGTCCCATTTGTGATCAGTGCGACCAATAAGGATGCCCATCAGACAGTGACCCAGGCGGATAGCCAGGGAACGGTTAAATTAACCAAATTTGATAAAAGCTCGCAGGACAAGTTAGCCGGCGCGATTTATGCATTGGCCTACGGCAGTGGTTGGCAGGATCACGAGGTTGGCGCACCGGTCTCCGCCGATGAGTACACTACCGGCGATGACGGCACGCTGACGGTGACGGGCCTGGCCCCAGGAAACTACGAATTTATCGAAGAGCAGGCACCAACCGGTTATCTGACGAATACCACGCCAATGCCATTTACCATTAGTGGCACTGAGCAGCGAGATAACGTGGTCAATGTTAAGCAGGACGATGTCTTTGCCACGGAGTCTAGCAGTAGTCCAAGTTCAAGTACTAGTGTTAGTTCGAACACCTCTAGCGTCAGTTCAAGTGCCTCCAGTCAGGATTCGTCGGTGACGAGTGAGACGGAGAGCACCAGTAGCGCAAGTTCTTCCGTGTCGGGCGGTTCTAGCCAAAGCAGTGAGACGACCGTTTCCAGTGCGACGGACTCTAGTCAAGAGTCGGACACATCGATTACATCTAGTACGAGTAGTTCTGGATTAAGTGATTCAAGCACGGGGAGCTCGAGTTCCAGCAGCGTCTCGTCGAATACTTACACGGTACCAAGCGCGAGCTCGTCTCAGTCACAACCGGGTTCGGAGCCATCTAGTGCTAAGAGTACCAGTTCGGAATCGACGTCTGTTTCCAGTTCTTCCGATAGTATGAGTAGTGGTGGGAGTGCTGACCGGGTAACCTCGTCCAGCGTCTCCAGCTCCAGTTCATCGATTAGTCGGGGAACAACCGTTGTGACAACATCGAGCCACGCCTCTTCAACACCAACAATCAGTTCCAGTGCGCCAGCAACGGCGGAGTCACAGAATCATATTTTGCCACAGACCAATGAAGGTAAAGGGGTCTTGGCTTTGATGGTCGGGCTAGTTCTGTTAGGCGTTGGCACGAGTGCTTGGCAGTGGCACCGGACGCATTAAACGAAAAATAGAGTGAATTTTAAGATCCAGCGGTGGTATCAGGAACCGCTGGATTTTTTATGCGCAAAGGCAACTAACTGTGTGAGTGTCATTTATTGCAGCAACTTATTTACACACTTCATATATTTAATACGAGTTTATTCGTTCAATTGCGTTATACTTGAGTTAAAACAAGTAATCAAATGTATGGGGTGTGTTTCTAATGTGGAAAAAGATTGGACTCTGGGGTTTAGGGTTGTTGACCATGGTGTTAGTTTTTATGGGTGGTTCAGTGGTCGCTAAGGCAGATGGTGAATCGCTGGATGGTCAGGTCGAGGGGGTGGATGCGCCTAAGGAAGTAAGAATGTACGATGCTTCAAAGCCAGGCCAGTTAGGCGCTGAAGTTCAGACAAACTCGCCGATGAGCTATCAATATCTGTCAGGAAATTATTACCACTTAATTTATCAGTACACTTTTAAACCTGGGACTAAGATAACGGATAAAAGTTATGTGACAGTTCACTTGCCAACTCAGAATATTGATTCTCAAGTGAATCCTATATCTGTAACGAAGAGTGACACAGATTCGACGATTGTGGGTAATTTTTCGAAGAATGAAGACCCTAAGGTAACTACAGGGCGGCTAACGTATAATGCTACTTTAGCAGGTGACGATGTGCTTACTACCGGGAAGCTGGACGTCATCGTAAGAGGGTCCTACATCAATAGTGAAAATACTGGGGGAGAATCACCTAATGTAGTTGATAAGAGCGGTTGGTGGGATTCTAAAAACAATAAAATTACTGTTGATACACCTGCTGGCGACCCAGTCACCTATCCAACAAAAACTGGCTGGAATGTTGTTTTTAATTCCGATGAGAAAAATATGGGGGATGTGACGCTGGTTGATACTTTTGGTCCGTATCAAACGTACAGTCCTGACTTTCTTGGCGCGACGGAAACCAAAGATGGTGTTAAGAAGGAAATTAATTTTGCTGATAGTCAGCAAGCAGAAATGACTTTAAATGGATCTGAAATGAAATTTGTTTTTAAGAACGTGACCGGTGAAATAAGTCTGCAGTATTATGCAACTGTAGATTACCAAACGTTGATTGATCAAAAACTATTGGGTGGTCACCTGAGTAATTATGTAGAACTAACAGCGGAAGACGGCGAAACGGGTAGTTCAGGAGAAGTACCTGGATCTGGGGATGATTCTGGCGTACCATCAGTTTCTGGAAAATCACATAATGATATTCCTTGGGGAACCGGTGGTGGTTCAGGGACCATTGATGGTTCTAATTTTATGGGTAGTCTGGTATTTACGAAGCAGGATGCCACGGATGAGAGTAAGGCGCTTAAAAATGCTGTTTATACCTTGCAAAAGAAAGACGATGCAGGTAACTTTACGGACTTTATGACGTTCTCAACTGATTACAAAGGGTCATTTTCAACTGACAGTTTACCGATGGGGACTTATCGTGTTCAGGAAACGACAGCACCAGTCGGGTACCAGCTTAACCCAGCGCCGTCAAAGGAGTTTAAAGTTGATATTACCAATGTAATTGTCAATATTTCGCAGGATGATGAACCTTACAAAGTGACATTAACTAAGAGCGATGAAAAAGATACGAAGAAATTGGCCAATGCTGTCTACCGGTTGTACTATGCTGGCACCAAAGAGTTAGCCAGCAACCTCACCTACAAAACGGATGCCAACGGCCAACTGACCATCAGTCCCATCGCCAAGGGCAGCTACGATTTCATTGAGCAAACCCCACCTGCTGGTTATAAGCTGGATCAAACACCGATTCCGTTTACAATTAGTGATGATAAAGAATCGACATCGCCCAATGATGGGCCGAATGCAGTCGTTTCACAGGCTGACGAGAGTAGCATTCCTACACCAGGCACAGACACCGGGAGTAGTAGTTCGAGTTCCAGTAACTCCTCGAACTCCAGCAATTCGACAAGCTCAAGTTCCAGCAGTTCATCATCGTCCAGCTCCAGCACTTCAACGAGTTCATCGACCCGGACGTCGACATCAACTTCAACGTCCAGCTCTAATTCTGTAGACTCAAGCAGTCGGCACGGTGACAGAGTGGGGTCTACGCCCGTTCCGCGTGCCTCGTCATCTAATCATGGCGGTGGCGCCGGCACCATCACGGGTAACCAGGCTTCGTCTGCTAAGCACCATAGTCAGGCCAATGGTCTTTTGCCTAAGACCAACGAAGCCAAGTCAATCTTCGCAGCCTTAGGTGGCTTACTGTTGATTGGCGGTAGCCTCAGCGTTTGGCAGTATCGCCGGACACGGAAAAGCTAAAAATTGGTAAAAAAACGGCCATGATAGGCGAGTGACTATCATGACCGTTTAGCTTACTTAACACGTTGGACCGAACGTAAGAGTTCCGGAGTCACAATGGTGGTAAGTTGTTTGTTCTGTTTTAAAGTGAGGTGACCAGCCAAGTCCTGTTTTAACTGACCGATCACAGTGGCGGGTGCCATCTCAGGCGCTGCCTTAAATTGGAGGCGGACTAAGTAATGACGGTCCAATGCCTGTTGTAGGAATAAGGTTAATTGAAAGGCGGGCATTTGGGCGTAAACGACCTGGCCGTTAATGACGGGTAAGGGACTGAACAGGGTCTGTGATAGGGTGGTTACCCGATCAGACAGGGTAACGCGTTTTGCGATTGAATTTTGCATGCTGATCACCTCGAACGTTTGTTTGTATTTTTATTATACGAACACTTGTTTGGAATTGCAAGCCTTTTTGTTCGTAACTTTTTTCGTCAAGGTGGTTAACCAGGTTGAAGTGCCGAGCTGACTCGGTTTAACGACAGGATTTTTATTTTTCTCCTCGATGACGGATTTTCCAGTATAGCACACACTGTTCGTTTTCAGTTAAATGCGGCTCACTGGCACTGAATCCAGTTTTTTTTCAGAAATAGCCCGGATATGCAGTATTTGTTGCTGAATAGTGGTAATATAGTATCCTATAGATTGTATAGTTCAAGCCAATCAATTCTGGCGATAAGCGGTTGGCTTCCCACTGATTTATTGACTAGGGGAGCCAACCCATAATTAAATTTTTTATGATGAAGGGATTTTTAAACGATGGCTAAACGTGGAATGCTCATTGTGCTCTCGGGTCCTTCCGGAGTTGGTAAGGGAACGGTTCGTAAGGCGCTATTTGAAACGGGAGCGACCGATTTTTCGTACTCCATTTCAATGACCACCCGGAAACCGCGGGAAGGCGAAGTGAATGGGGTCGACTATTACTTCGTCTCAAAGGAAGAATTTGAGGAAAACATCCGTAACGGTGAGATGCTGGAGTACGCCAAGTATGTTGACAACTACTACGGTACCCCGTTAAAATATGTTAATGAGACCCTTGATGAGGGTAAGGACGTCTTCTTGGAAATCGAAGTCAACGGGGCCATGCAGGTTCGCGCCAATTGTCCCGACGCTGTCTTCGTCTTCCTAACGCCACCTGATTTGATGGAATTAAAGCACCGCCTGATTGGTCGGGGCACTGACGCCATGGACGTCATTAACAAACGAATCAAGAAGGCCGTGGGTGAAATTCGGATGATGCGCAACTATGATTACGCCGTGGTAAACGACGAAGTCAGCCAAGCCGTCGACCGGATTCAAATGATCATCCGCAGTGAACGTTTACGGGTAACCCGGGTTATGCCGGATTACGAACAAATGATTGGAGACGAATAAAAATGTTACTCTATCCCTCAGTTGATGATTTATTAGCACAAGTTGATTCACGTTACTCTTTGATTATGCTGGCTAGCAAGCGGGCCCACGAGTTGGACGCCGGCGCTAAGCCACTCTTGACCGATTACAAGTCGCCCAAGACGATTGGTCGCGCACTGGAAGAAATTGCTGCCGGTGCCTTAATGATTGATCCGGACGAAAAGGATCTGGACGCCTAACTTTGGCGCCTCAGGAAAGACCAGGTTGCCGTTGGGTAATCTGGCCTTTTTTATCAGCCCGAGAAATTATAACGGGTTGAGCCATATGCTTTAGGTAGTCTTTGTGAATAAGGTATACTTAGTGCCGGTTTCTGAAAAATACGTTTCGTGTAAGCAGATTAAAGTACATGAAATTCAAATGACTAGATAATTGTTGATGCAGTGGACACGAAGAAAACAGTTGTCGCTCACAAGACTAGTGAAAATTAGCCATCAGTGTGAGTGACCAGAGGCGGGTCAACCTGGTCAGCTGTGTCGATGGCGTTAGCTGAGTGAACTGCTCAGCTTAGGCCATGGGCCGACCTTGGAAACTCGTGAACTTCAGCGAGGTTTCAAGGCGAGGTGGAAGCCCGTTTCTCAGGCTGGAACCGGGCCCCACAGTAGGACAGGTTGAACCCGCCGTCGGGAACGGCAGTCGGTGATCAGTCCAGGTTTATTTTCACTAGCCTTGTGACGATGGTTTCCTTCGTCTCAAGTGCAGATGATATAATTGGAGGGAAAGCAATGCTAGAAGACAAACACATTACGTTAACGGTCGGTGGCAGTGTGGCCGCCTACAAAGCCGCACTCCTAGCCCGTGACCTACAGCGGGCCGGCGCCACGGTTCGCGTTGTTCTGACAGCAGGGGCCGCCAAGTTTGTCACGGCGGCGACCTTTGCGGCCCTGACCAAGGCGCCCGTGCTCACGGACGAGACCTGGTGGCAGGCCAACGGGCAAATTGCCCACGTTGAGCTGGCCGATTGGACCGACCTGGCCATTGCCGCGCCGGCCTCCGCGAACCTCATGGCGCAATTTGCCAATGGTCAGGCCGATGACGCCGCTAGCGCAACCTGGCTGGCAACCGCCGCGCCCAAGGTCGTTGTGCCAGCGATGAACACCCACATGTGGCAGGCACCCGCAACGCAGCGGAATCGCCAGCAGCTGATTGCCGATGGGGTGCACGTTCTGGCGCCGGCCACGGGTAAACTAGCGGAGGGGTATTCCGGTCAAGGCCGTTTCCCTGAGCCCACCGATATCGTGGCGCAGGTGGAACAGTTAGGTGTGTTTACGCCCCAGACGCTGGCCGGTCGACGGGTCCTCGTGACCGCCGGCGGGACCCGCGAACGGTTAGACCCGGTCCGCTTCCTGACCAACGATTCCTCTGGCAAAATGGGGTATGCGGTCGCTACCGCCGCTCGCGAAGCCGGGGCCGAGGTCACGTTGATCACCGCGCCCACGAAACTGGCGGCCCCAGCCGGGGTGACAGTCGTGCCCATCCAAAGTACGACCGATTTGTCACAAGCCGTGTTGGCCCGCTTTCCCCAGGCCGACGCCTTAGTGATGGCCGCCGCAGTCGCCGATTTCCAACCGGAAGTGACGGCTAATCAGAAAATTAAAAAGACGGCCGATAACGATGACTTCATCTTAAAACTTAAAAAAACACCCGATATTTTGAAACAAGTTGCGGCCATTAAGCAGCCACAGCAGGTCACGGTCGGTTTTGCTGCGGAGACGCAGAATTTACTGGCTAACGGCCAAAAGAAACTGATCAGCAAGTCCTTAGACCTGTTGGCCGCCAACGACGTCTCCCGAAGCGACATTGGGTTTAATGGGGATGACAATCAGGTCACCTTCATTCTGCCGGATGGCGTGACGGATCAGACGCCCAAGACCAGTAAAACGGTGATTGCCCGGGCCTTAGTCGACCGGGTCGCCCAATTATTAGCAGACAAGTAAGTAAGCGAGGTGACAGACCATGGCCCAGATTGGCCAAATTATTGTTGACGTGCCAACGATGCAGACGAACGAACCTTATTCCTACGCAATTCCCGCCGACCTGGAAAATCAGGTTCAGGTCGGGATGCGGGTCACAGTCCCCTTTGGTCGCGGTCACCGAGTCGTTTCCGGCGTGGTGGTCGGCCTTAGTGATGCAACGAACTTTGACGGGCAACTGAAACCGATTCAGTCCGTTCTGGATCTGGCGCCCATTTTAACCACTGAGCTGCAACAGCTGGCCGCATGGTTGGCCGACACGACCTATGCCTTTCGCATCACGTGTATCCAGACCATGTTGCCCAGCCTGTTAAAGGCCCAAACCGAGCGGCAGATTCAACCGACGATGCCGCTGACGGACCAGGAGATGGCCGAATACTTTCCGGACGGGGCGCCACGGGCGTTTGATACCAGTAAACTAGCCGATACCACGTTGGCCGGGCTTCTGCGGTTACAGCGCGCGGGAAAGGTCGAGGTGACGTATCAGGTCACCAGTAAGGCCGCGGCCAAGACCACGACCGGTGTCAAGCCGGCGCTTCCCGTTGCCAAGCTCCAGGAGATCCAAGCGGAGGTGGCCAAGCGGGCGCCGAAGCAGGCGGAATTGTTGGCCTATTTACAAACCATGGACCCGGATAAATTAGTGGCCCAAAGCCAAGTCAGTCACGCCGCGGGGGTCAGCACTGCCGTCATGGCGACCGCCGCCGACAAGGGCTGGCTGACGAAATACCCGCTGGAAGTCTATCGTGATCCGTTTCACCAACCGGTAAAGCCCACGAAACCGTTAAAGTTAAACGCTGAGCAGCAGGTGGCCGTGACCGCGATTACTAAGGCGGTCGATGAACAGCGTACCGAAAACTTTTTGGTTGAGGGCGTTACCGGGAGTGGCAAGACCGAAGTCTATTTACAAAGCATTGCCGTCGCCCTCCAGCAACACCGCACGGCCCTGATGATGGTTCCCGAAATTGCGTTGACACCCCAGATGGTCAACCGGGTAAAAGCCCGATTCGGCCAGCGCGTGGCGGTCTTGCACAGTGGCTTGTCCAAGGGGGAACAGTACGATGAATGGCGGCGCATCGACCAGGGTGAAGCCACCGTGGTCGTGGGCGCGCGTTCCGCTATCTTTGCCCCGGTGAGAAACCTCGGCATTATTATCATGGATGAGGAACATGAAAGTAGTTATAAACAGGATGAGAATCCCCGGTACCACGCCCGTGACGTGGCGTTGTGGCGGGGGAAGTACAATCATTGCCCCGTGGTCCTGGGGAGCGCCACGCCGTCCTTAGAGACCCGTGCCCGGGCTGCCAAGGGGTTGTACACTCGGCTGCTTCTGGCTAAACGGGTCAACGACCATCCACTGCCAACGGTCCACATCGTTGATATGCGTGAAGAAGTGAAGCAGCGTGCGGATGGTGACTTTTCCCAGCCACTGTTAACGGCGATTCAGGAACGCCTCGACCGCCACGAACAGATGGTGTTGATGCTGAATCGGCGAGGATACTCGTCATTTGTGATGTGCCGGGACTGTGGGTTCGTATTGAAATGTCCTAACTGTGATATTTCACTCACCCTTCACATGGATACCCACACCATGAAATGCCACTACTGTGGGCACGAGGAAGCCATTCCCCACATCTGCCCCAACTGTCATAGCCGCAAGATTCGCTACTATGGGACCGGAACACAGAAGGTGGAAACGGCCTTGCAAAAGGAATTTCCAACGGCCCGCATCTTACGGATGGACGTGGACTCCACGCGGCGTAAGGGCGCTCACGAAAAAATTCTGCGGCAGTTTGGCGATCACCAGGCAGATATTTTGCTGGGAACCCAAATGATTGCCAAGGGACTCGACTTCCCGAACGTCACGTTGGTTGGGGTCTTAAACGCGGACACCGCGCTGGGTCTGCCGGACTTCCGGGCCAGCGAACGGACCTTCCAACTGCTGACACAGGTCAGCGGTCGGGCCGGCCGGGCGGAAAAACCTGGTGAGGTCTTCATCCAGACGTTCAACCCGGATCACTACGCCATTGAATTGGCGCAACAACAGGATTATGAGCGCTTCTTCGTCACGGAAATGCATATGCGGCATCAGGGAAATTACCCGCCGTATTACTTTGCTGTGCAGCTGACCGCCAGTCACGAGGACGAGGCCACGGCCGCCAAAGCCATGTACCAAATCGTCGGCACCCTGCAAAAGGGCTTGAGTAAGGACGCCATTGTGTTGGGTCCCACGCCCAAGGCGATTGCGCGGGTCAAGCGGAAGTATTATTATCAAGTTGTGATTAAATATAAGCGGGAGCCGCAGTTGCGGCCGTTGCTGGAGAAAATTCGGCAGGCGGCACAGATTCCAGCCCGTCACGGCTTAGCCATCACCATCGATTCAGAACCAATGAACTTTATGTAGGGGTTAACTTGTGTGCTTGACAGCGCCTCCGGGCTGGTGAAAATGGGCCGTGGCGCTGTGGGCGCACGTCTGGAGCCGAAAGGCGGTCTCCAGACTTACTTTGAGCCGAAGTTCGCGTCTCAAAGATAGCAGTTGCCTAAGCGGGGAACCCGCTAAGGCAACTCCCACGGCTGAGCCCATTTTCACCAGCCCTGCGGCTGACACGGCGTTAACCCCACAACAGTGTTAGTTGATTCTGATTGGTGGGGAGGTTGCGCGATTCTAATCGGTGGGGTTGTTACGTGATTCATTCGTGATGTTCCGATATTGAATGGATGAATTATTTCTGATTCAATTAATCCGATTCCGTCCGATTTCCAATTGAAATTAATGTTGAATCAACCGTGATAGTCAGTAATTGATTGACCCAACGAAAAATGTGTAGGTCAGTCTGAGTGACCAGAGGCGAATCAAGATGACCAGCTGTGTCGATGTTCCTAGCTGAGTGAATTTCTCAGCTTAGAACATGGGACGACCTTGGAAACTTGCGGGGTTTAGCGAGGTTTCAAGGCGAGGTGGAAGCCCGTTTCTCAGGCTGGAGCCGGGCCCAACAGTAGGGCACCTTGAATCCGCCGCCGGGAACGGGAGAACCCATCATTGTTAGTCACCCAATAAGGCAAATTAAACACAAGCATAACCAGTTAAAAATCAAATCAAATGTTAAAACAGAAAGTATGGTGCATTGCATGACTTCAGTAATCTTCATGGGCACGCCGGCCTTTTCGGCACCCATCCTCAGTAGTTTAATCAAGAACGGCTATGACGTCTTAGCCGTTGTGACCCAACCGGACCGTAAAGTTGGGCGGAAGCACGTCTTAACAGCTTCTCCCGTTAAGCAGGTCGCCGTTGAAAATGGCATCGAAGTGCTCCAACCACAAAAAATTTCCGGCAGTGACGAGATGGCACGGGCCATTGAATTAGCGCCAGACTTAATTGTGACGGCGGCCTTTGGCCAATTCTTGCCAACCAAGCTGCTTAAGGCAGCCAAGGTGGCGGCGGTCAACGTTCACGCGTCCTTACTGCCTAAGTACCGTGGTGGCGCGCCCGTTCACTACGCCATCATGAATGGCGACAAGGAGACCGGGGTGTCCATCATGTTCATGGAAAAGAAAATGGATGCCGGCGCGGTTCTGGCCCAACAGGCCATGCCAATCACGGATCAAGATGACGTTGGGTCCATGTTTGACAAGTTGAGCCTACTTGGCCGCGACTTGTTGCTGGAGACCTTACCGAAGCTGTTGGCCGGTGAGATCACGCCGGTTCCTCAGGACGAATCCCAGGTCACGTTCTCACCAACCATCAAGTCCGATGAAGAACGGATCGATTTAAACCTGAGTGCCCATTTGATTGATTGCAAGGTCCGGGCATTACGGCCAGCACCTATCGCCCATATCTACTTAAACGGCGTGCGGACAAAGCTGTGGCAAGTGACCGTGCTGGACGAGACGACCGACTTACAACCGGGCGCCTTGGTCAGCCATGACAAGCACCACCTGGCGATTGCCACGGGAGAACACGGAGTCTTAGGCCTTGACGAGATTCAACCGGCCGGGAAGCCCAAGCTAAGTATCACGGACTTCTTGAACGGGACGAGCGACGCACTGACAATAGGCGAACAGGTGGCTGAATAATGACAAAAAATAATACACCGCGGGCTTTAGCGGTTGAAGCACTGACACGGGTATCCAATGGGGCTTACTCAAACTTACAATTGGAACAAACCTTAGAAAATAACAACTTGAGTGACGTCGACCGGCGGTTTGTGACCAACTTGGTTTACGGGACGATCCAACACCAATTAACGTTGGAATACTACCTGGAAGGCTTCATCAAGCCTAACCAGAAGGTCTTACCTTGGGTCAAAATGACCTTGCTGGTGGCGTTATACCAGGAATTATATTTGGACCGGGTTCCTAAACGGGCCATCTTTAACGAAGCCATTCAATTGGCCAAAGACCGGGGCCACGAAGGCATTCGGCGCTTTGTGACCGGGGTCTTACACGCCATGGACCGACAAGGCTTGCCCGATTTGAGCAAAATTGAGGACCCAACGAAGCGCTTGAGCCTGGAATACTCCGTGCCAGAATGGCTGGTCACGGCGATTCAAAAACAAGTTGGCGACGACAAGGCCGTCAGCATTTTAGAAACGATCAACCAACCAGCCGCGCAGTCCGTGCGGGTCAACACCGCCGTGGCCACGACCGAAGAAGTTGAACAATCCTTACAGGACCAGGGGTACACGGTCACGTCTAGTGTGGTTGCCGCCGATGCCTTCCGTTTGGACGATAAGGCAGCTAACCAAAGCAATGTCTTTGAAACTGGCGAGCTGACGATCCAAGATGAGAGTGCGATGTTACCCGTCGAGGCCTTACAGGTCCGTCCTGGGGACCAAGTGCTCGATGCCTGTGCCGCACCTGGGGGCAAGACGACCCAGATTGCTGCCTTGCTGGATGCCCATTCCGGTGGGAAAGTGACTGCCTTGGATCTGCATCCCAAGAAGGTTGATCTGATCGACAGAAATGCCGAACGGATGCACGTGGCCGACCGGGTCGATGCCGTGGCCTTAGACGCCCGCAATATTGACGACCGGTTCCCGCACAAGGAATTTGACCGGATCTTAGTCGATGCCCCTTGTTCTGGACTGGGTCTGATTCGGCGGAAGCCAGAAATTCGTTATGAAAAGACGCCACAAGACATTCAACAACTGCAAAAGGTTCAGCTGGGTATCTTGGACGTTGTCAGTCAAAAGTTAAAGCCAAATGGGATTTTGGTTTACAGTACCTGCACTATTTTGGACACGGAAAACGCGGACGTGGCAGCGAAATTCTTGGCAGCCCATCCTGACTTCGAATCCATGCGGGTAACCACGAAATTAAACGTCAAGGGCGACCGGGACACGGATACGTTGAACATCTACCCAGATGATTTCGACTCTGACGGGTTCTTCGTCAGTGCCTTCCGGAAAAAGAAGTAGAGGTGACCAGCCATGGAAGTGGCATACCGCACGTCAATTGGAAAACAACGCAATGATAATGAAGACTACGTGGATGTGTTCACGAACCAGGCAGGGAAACATCTCGCCATCATCGCCGACGGTATCGGTGGCCATCAGGGTGGCGACGTTGCCAGTGCCATGGCCGTTTCCCACCTGGGCCACGAGTTTGAACAGACCAAGTTAACCACGCCGGCCGCGGCTCGTCAGTGGATTGCTACGGAGATTACCGCGGAGAACCAATCAATTATTGACAAGTCCAACCAATTCGCCGATTTGAACGGGATGGGCACGACGTTAGTGGCTGCTCTGTATTTCACAGAAGAGGTCGTCATCGCCAACATTGGTGATTCCCGGGCCTACCTCCTGCGAGACGATGAGTTACGGCAGCTGACCGAGGACCATTCGCTGGTCAACGAGCTGGTCAAACGCGGTGAAATCAGCCGCCAGGCCGCCCGTCACCATCCCCAGAAGAACGTGATCATTCGGTCACTAGGAATCTCGGACGACGCGCGCTTTGACCTCAACACGTATCCGTTAGTGTTGGGTGACCAGCTGTTGCTGTGTACCGACGGGCTGACCAACATGGTGGACGACCACCAGATTCAGGCCGTCCTGACCAGTGACCAGACGCCTAAGGAAAAATGTGATCAGCTGATCGACATGGCTAATGCCGCTGGCGGGCTGGACAACATCACCGTCTTGTTGCTGACCAACTTCTCACGGGAGGTGGCTAGCTAATGCGGACGGGTTATACGCTGAGCGGCCGGTACCGCATCGTTCGGGCTTTGGGCGAGGGTGGCATGGCCAACGTTTATTTAGCTCACGATCTGATTTTAGACCGGGACGTCTCCGTGAAGCTGTTACGGCTAGATCTGCGGGATGATCCCAGCACGATTCGTCGGTTCCAGCGCGAGGCGTTAGCGGCGACCGAGCTGGTCAATCCGAACATCGTTCAGGTCTATGACGTGGGCGAGGAAAATGGGATGCAGTACCTAGTCATGGAGTACGTCGAGGGGACCGACCTCAAGGCGTACATCAAGGATCACTTTCCCATTGCCTATCAAGAAGTGATTCAGATCATGGAGCAGATCCTGAGTGCGGTTCAAACGGCGCACGAGCATAACATTATTCACCGGGATCTGAAACCACAAAACATTTTGATCGATCAAAACAGAGTCGCAAAAATTACCGACTTTGGGATTGCCGTGGCGTTGTCGGAACACAGTCTGACGCAGACCAACACGGTCCTGGGTTCGGTGCACTATTTGTCACCGGAACAGGCGCGTGGGGGGATGGCGACGAAGAAGTCCGACATCTATTCACTCGGCATCATTTTGTATGAACTGTTAACGGGAACGGTACCCTTCGAGGGTGAAACTGCCGTCTCCATTGCCTTGAAGCATTTCCAATCGGAGATTCCGTCCGTTCGAGAGATTGACCCGCGGATTCCCCAAGCCTTGGAAAATGTGGTCCTCAAGGCCACGTCCAAGCGTCCGGAAGACCGGTACGTCGATGCCGCGAGTATGGCAGCCGATTTAAAAACGTCGCTGTCCCCCAAGCGGGCGGGTGAACGCAAATTCACGCCGGTTCAGGACGATGATGGGGAGACCAAGGTCTTGCCCCTCAGCGCGCTGAGTTCCGCCGCACCCGTTGCGGCCGAAGCGGCCACGAAGGCGAACTCTAAGCCAGCGGCCAAGGCCGATGACGAAGAGACGCCGCAGAAAACCGATAAGAAGGGCCGGAAGATAACCCGGCATCCGCGACGGCGTAAATTTCTGCTGGCGGGACTCGTTGTGCTCCTACTGGTCGCCGGCATTCTGATTGGCATGGCGCTCTTTCGGCCACAGATGACCAGTGTACCCGACGTGACCGGGCGGACCGAAACCGAGGCCAAGTCGCGGTTGCAGGACGCCTATCTGAGCGTCGGCAAGGTTCACAAGACGGCCAGCTCCAAGGTCAAAGTGAACCGGGTCGTACGAACGGAACCCCGGTCTGGGACCCAGCTCAAACGCGAGACGGTCGTGGATCTGTGGATCAGCACGGGGCCGAAGCGCTACAAGTTGGCCGATTATCAGGGTGATTCGTACGCTAGCACCGCCGCCAAGTTGGAGGCTCTGGGCTTTACCGTTCATCGGGAGTCCGTGCATTCAACCAGCGTGCCAGCCGGCAAAATTATGCAACAGAGTGTGAACGCTGGTGAGCGGGTCGTGCCGTCACGGACGGACATAACCTTTACGGTGTCGACTGGTTCGGCGACCGTGACGCTGGCAGACCTGACGGACAAAACCAAGGCCCAAGCCCAGGGTTACGCGACCAACCACAACCTGAACCTGGCGTTTGACTACGCCTACTCCAGCGACGTCGCCAAGGGCCGCGTGATCAAGCAGTCTCCTGGTGAGGGTGCTGTCGTTCAGGAGGGTGATGAAGTCACCTTGACCCTGTCACGGGGTGCGGAGAGCGAGAGTAGCTCCAGCGTCGATCAATTCAGCGTGAACGTCAAGATTCCATTTGATAATAGCGACAGCGAGAGTGAAAGCGACGACAGTGATGAGAGCAGCAGTAGCAGTAGCTCGTCGGCGTCGAACCTGGTTCAGATCTACCTGAAGGACCAGGATCACTCGCTGAGCACCATCTACAAGCAGATGACAATCACGGCGGATACCAGCGTAACGTTGCCATTCACCGTTGCATCCGGCAAGGCGGGGGCGTATAAGGTGGTCAGAGACGGCCACGTCATCGCTTCCGACAGCCACGTCACCAAGAACTAACAGCCTTTGATTCGCCTTACCGGGTGGCCAAAATGGGCCGGAACGCTGTGGGCGGGCGCCTAGAGCCGAAGAGCGGTCTCTAGGCTTACTTTGAGCCGAAAATCACGTCTCAAAGATACCAATTCTCTAAGTAGCCAAGCTACTAAGAGAATTCCCACGGCTGAACCCATTTTGGCCACCCTCACGGCTAACACGGTGTTAGTACTTGGGACGGTCTGTGGAGGTTAACTTTAATTAATAATTAGAACTCGGTGCTTACCTTAGTTGGTGGGGCCGAGTTTTTTGATGGCATCGATGAGCAAAAGTTTTAACACGACCGTCTCTTTGAATCGAGCGTGAAAATTAAAACAGAAGCAACAGAGAAGTTTGATGCAACGTAAAAAATGTAATTGTCGTTAGGCACGAGTATGACGATGGGTCGGTCAATAATCGATAGGCCACTGGCAGCACCAAGCTAGTGAAAAATACGGGGTCCATGTCAGTGACCAGAGGTAGGCCAAGCCGGCCAGCTGTGTCGGTGGTCTTGACTGAGTGGGCTTCTCAGTCTAGAGCACGGGACGACCTGGGAGACTGGTGTTTTTTCCAGGCTTCCAGGCGAGGTGGCAGACCGCTTCTTAGGCTGGCACCGTTCCCCACAGCAGGACCGCTTGAGCCTACCGGCGGGAACGGTTGTCATTCACCACACATTTTTAGCCTTGCTGACAATTGAACTAACACAATCTGCAGGAAAACTAGTGCCAAACTGCAAATTAGTGTAAACTGAAAGGAAAGAGTTTAAAGGAGGTGCTGCATGTCAGAAGGACAGATTCGTCAATCACTCAGTGGCTTTTATGATATCTACAGTGAGGGCCAAACTTACCGGACGCGCGCACGGGGGAACTTTCGGAAACGCAAAATCACGCCGCTCGTGGGTGACCGGGTAACCTTTGAAAGCACGTCACCTAAGGAAGGTTACGTGCTGGAGATTTTGCCGCGGGATAACGAATTAACGCGGCCACCCGTTGCTAACGTTGATCAGGGCGTCGTGGTCACGGCCGTGGCGTCACCCGAGTTTTCGACCGGCCTACTGGATCGCCAACTGATTGCGTTAGAGGTCAGTGACATTACTCCCGTGATTTACTTCACGAAGACCGACTTGATCGACGATGCCCGCTACCAGGAGTTTGAAACCCTGGCGGCCGGTTACCGGAAGATTGGGTACACGGTTTGTTTGACCCGGGAACCGTTTGCGAAAGCGGGGCTTGACCAACTCAAGGCCACGTTAAAGGGCCAAGAGACCGTCATCATGGGTCAGACCGGGGCGGGGAAATCCACCCTGTTGAATCACATTTCGCCGGACCTGGCGTTAGCGACGGGAGAAATCTCGACCGCGTTAAACCGGGGGAAGCATACCACGCGGAAGGTGAGTCTGATGCCGATTGCGGGTGGCCTAGTGGCTGATACGCCGGGGTTCTCCTCGTATGAGACGTTGACAATCGATTATCGTGACCTGTGTCACTACTTCCCAGAATTTTTGAACGTGGCTAGTGACTGTCGGTTCCGGGGGTGTGTCCACGTGAATGAACCAGGCTGTGCCGTTAAGGCCGGATTGGCGGACGGGGACTTCCTGCAGAGTCGGTACGATAATTATTTACAATTACTTACGTTGTTAAAGAATCAAAAACCAATTTATAACAAGAAGAAATGAGGAAGAGATTTTATGATTAAAGTAGCGCCTTCAATTTTAAGTGCAGATTACGTGAACCTCCAACCAGACATCGAAAAGGTCGACCAAGCCGGTGCTGAAGTCTTACACATCGACATCATGGACGGTAACTTCGTCCCAGCCCTGTCTTACGGTCCCGGTTGGGTCAAGGCGATTCGGCCAATCACCAAGATGGTCTTAGACGTTCACATGATGGTCCAAAACCCAGAACGTTACGTTGAAGACTTTGCCAAGGCTGGCGCCGACATCATTGGTGTCCACGTTGAAGCAACGTCACACATTCACCGGGCCTTACAAATGATTCAAAACGCCGGTGCAACGCCAGAAGTTGTCATCAACCCTGGGACGCCCGTTTCCATGATCGAACCCGTTCTGGACATGGTCGGCCAAGTATTGGTTATGACGGTCAACCCTGGCTTTGGTGGTCAGAAGTTCTTACACAGCACGGTTGCTAAGATTGCCGAATTGGATGCCATCAAGAAGGCCAAGGGTTACGACTTTGATATCGAAGTCGATGGTGGGGTCAACAACCAAACCGTTGTTGACTGTGCCAAGGCCGGTGCTACGGTTGCGGTTGCTGGTTCATACGTCTTCAACGCCGAAGACCCAGCTGCCCGGATTCAAGCCCTAAAGGACGCGACAAAATAATGCCCCGGGGCGGAACGTTTAATCTATTAGTGGGGGGTCCCAAGGCCAATTGGCCCGCAGACCTCACTGAGAAAATCGTTGGCCCCTGGATTGGCGTTGATCGGGGGACTTTACGGTTAATCGATCACAATGTGCAGCCGGTGGCGGCCATTGGGGACTTTGATTCCCTGGCGGCACCGGAGTTACAACGGGTGCGGCGCAATGTCAAAGACATTCGTCAGTCGCAACCCGAAAAAGATTTTACCGATACGCAGATGGCGGTCTCCGTGGCCTTTGGTGACTACGGGGCCGACAACGTCGATATTTATGGGGCGACGGGCGGTCGGTTGGATCACTTTTTGGCGAACCTTTTTATCGTGTTGGAACCGCAGTATAAATTGTATGCGAGTCGAATTCGGTTGATTGATAAACAGAATACGATCACGTACTATTTACCGGGTCATTACACGTTGCAGAAGGAACCCGACAAGAATTACCTGGCCTTTGTGCCGTTGACGCCCATCGACCATCTCAGCTTGATCGATGAGAAGTATCAGCTCCATGACGAACCGATTCCGTACCCGATTTCCTTTGCCAGCAACGAGTTTGTTGGCGACACCGGAGAATTTCAGTTCGACACGGGCGTGCTCTGCGTCATCCAAAGCTGTGACACCTACGAGGCTCGGCACGAGTAAGCGTTAGCTGAACAGCTAGCGGATGCAGCGCCTCTGGACGGGTGAAAATGGGCGCGGTTCGTTGTGGGCGGACGCCCGGAGCCAAAGGACGGTCTCCTGGCTTCCTTTGCGCCTCATAAGACGAGGCGCAAAGTGACCAATTCCCTAAATGGCCCCATTTTCACCCGTCCCGCGGCTCACACTAGTTTTTCAGTTAACTCTCTAGTGCGTTACGGATCCGTGGTTAGCAATAGGTTTTTACTAGAAATAAAAAATAAGACACACAAAATTCCGTAAAAAGAATTTCGTGTGTCTTATTTATTTTGAAAAAATCTCAAGTCAGAGATAAGTTGATAATCGGGTAAGGGCGACCGTCCGTGTCCAAGGGACTCTGAGAAACAATCTTGAATCCCTGACGCTGGTAAAAGGCCAGGGCACCCGAATTTTGAGCGTTCACCGTAACCGTTTGGAGGTTTGCTGTTTTCATCAAGATATGGATAATCTGTTGACCGTAACCGTGGCGAAAATAAGCCGGGTCCAAGAAGAGCATGGCCAGGTCGGTGCCAGCCATGCCGGTGAAACCCATGAGGTGCCCGTCCAGTTGCCACCGCCACAGGGTGACCTGCGCGAAGTACTGAGGCAAGTCCCGCTGAATGGCTTTGCGGTCCGCTAGGGTTAAGAAATTGTGGGTCGCCGTCACCGAACGCGTCCAAACGGCGGTGAGCTGGGGATAATCGGCCGGCGTGGCCAAACTATGAGTAAGCATAGGGGGAGAGCCTCCGAATCTAATTTTAGTCTGATCAGTCTATTTTAGCAAAAAGCGTCACTGGGGGCCAGCAAGGGTAATACCTGTTTCACCCAACCGAACAATGGTAAACTATCATATAGAAGTAACTGTTAATGAATCCAATCAGTAAGGGACTCGATACGAAAAAAGTAAAATAAAAAAGCACCAACCAGCAAATGCTGATTAGTGCTTTCAAGATTAGTCATATCTAGAAACTAGACACGCGTAACCTTACCTGACTTCAAAGTCCGAGCTGAAATCCAGACTTTTTTCGGCTTACCGTCCACTAAGATGCGAACCTTTTGTAAGTTCGGCTTCCAAGCGCGACGACTTGAATTCAAAGCGTGAGAACGCTTGTTACCGAAGCGCGTCCGCTTGCCGTTGAGAAAATCCTTTGCCATGGCGTAAACCCTCCTTTATGGATTCATTACTTTTAAAAAGCAGTGCTTTTTACTCACCTGAATAATTTACCATACAATTTTGTGGAAAGCAATGTTTTCTTTCAAGGAAATTTACTTGACACTTATTTACCGTAAGAACAAGCATTTCAGAGTTCCTATTTCTATTTTTGCTTGGGTTGTGGTAAGATTAATTTCTGTTAAAGATTCTATATCCAGACAAGGAGGCTATTTCCATGGCCGTAAAGATTAAAACTCAGTACGGAACAATTGATATTACCAATGAAGTGATTGCGACCGTTGTTGGGGGAGCCGCGACTGATAACTATGGTGTCGTGGGCATGGCAAGTAAGAATCAGATCCGTGACAACGTTAACGATATTTTACGGCGGGAGAATTATGCCCGCGGGGTCGTCGTTCGCCAAGAAGAGAACGGGGTTGCCATTGACGTGTACGTGATTGCCAGCTACGGAACCAAGATTTCCGAAGTGTCACGCAGCGTCCAGTCTAAAGTTAAATATAACCTAGAAACAATGCTGGGGGTTACCGCAAACTCAGTGAACGTCATCGTACAAGGGGTGCGGGTATTGGCTGATTAGCCAGTCGTACTGAAATCAAGGAGGAAACTTAGTTGAAAGTAACAGAAATTACTAATCTTGAGTTTGGTAAGATGGTCCAAGCCGCCTCGCAAAAGCTAAACCAAAACGCTGATTTTATTAATTCATTGAATGTCTTCCCAGTTCCTGATGGGGATACTGGGACCAACATGAGCCTGTCGTTACAAAGTGGGGCCAAGTACGAACGCGATGCTGATAGCACGGCGGTCGGTGTCCTGGCCGTGGCTTTGGCCAAGGGCTTACTGATGGGCGCCCGGGGAAACTCCGGTGTGATCCTGTCCCAAATTTTCCGTGGTTTTTCCAAAAAGTTAGCTGACAAGCAAACGCTGACGGCCCAAGACTTGGCCGATGGCTTCGCAGCCGGCGCAGAGACCGCCTACAAGGCCGTTATGAAGCCAACAGAGGGAACTATCCTGACTGTTGTTCGTGAAGGTGCTCAGGCGGGCTTAAACACGGCTAAGGAGTCCGATGACGTCTTAGCTGTGATGGATGCTGTCTTTGAGGCGGCCAAGGCTGCTTTGGCAACCACGCCAGACTTACTGCCTGTCTTGAAGCAGGTGGGCGTTGTGGATTCCGGTGGCCAAGGGTTGACCTTTGTGCTGGAAGCCTTCAACGACTCCCTAAACGGCCGTGTCTCTGAAGAGGGCGACTACAAGCCAGACGATGCTGAAATGGACGAAATGATTGACGCTGCGCACCATCAGAGTGTGCAAGGAAAATTAGATCCTAACAGCATCAAGTACGGTTACTGTACCGAAATCATGGTTCGTATCGGCCGTGGGAAACAAGTTGACCACGACTTTGACTACGATACCTTCTACAAGTATCTCGCCGATTTAGGGGACTCCCTGTTGGTCGTGAACGATGAAGAAATCGTCAAAGTTCACGTCCACACGGAACATCCTGGCAAGGTTATCGCCTGGGGCCAAGAATTTGGTGATTTAGCCAAGGTCAAGGTTGATAACATGCGGATGCAACAGGAAACCATCATGGAGCACGATGAAGAAACTGGGGCCGTTCCGGTGGCCACAGCAACCGACGAAGCCCCTGCCGACACGGCCATCATTGCGATTGCCGCCGGCGAAGGCCTCGGGACGTTGTTCAAGAGCTTAGGCGTGACCCACGTGGTCAACGGTGGGCAAACCATGAATCCAAGTACGCAGGATATTGTGGATGCCATCAACCAGAGCCAAGCTAAACGCGCCATTGTGTTGCCGAACAACAAAAACATTTTCTTAGCCGCTGAACAAGCCGCTAAGGTCGCTGATATTCCAGCCGTTATCGTCCATTCCAAGACGGTTTCGCAAGGGATGACGGCGATGCTCGGTTACAATCCAGACGCTGAATTGGCAGAAAACCAAGAAGCCATGGAAGATAATTTGAGCGCCGTGAAGAGTGGTCAAGTGACCCACGCCATTCGCGATACCCAACTTGATGGGTTTGACATCAAGGAGGGTAACTTTATGGGCATCGTTGACGGGACCATCAAAGTGACCGACGCCGATCTGTTAAAGACCGCCGTCGACACGGTGAAGGCCATGCTCGATGATGAGAGTGAAATTATTACGATTATTTACGGTTCTGACACGACGGCCGAGGTTGCGGAACAATTGCAACAACAGGTCGAAGCGTTGGATGACGACTTAGAAACAGAAGTTCATGAAGGGGACCAACCGGTTTACCCATTCTTGATTTCGGTTGAATAACCGGTAAACGAAAAAAGATTGGGCTAATGGTCCAGTCTTTTTTTCGCTATCACCAGTGACGGGAGGGAAGCACATGACAAGTTTAAGCGATAGCGTCGCCACTTTAGCGGGGGTCGGCCCCAAGCGGGTTCAGGCGCTCAAGAGTCTCGATATTGAAAATATTAATGATTTATTGACCTACTTTCCCTTCCGTTACGAAGACCTACAGGCCAAGGACCCGGCCGAGTTAACCGACCAGGCTAAGGTCACCCTGAAGGGAACGGTTGCGGGAGCACCAGTCCTGACGCGGTTTGGTCGAAAGAAAAATCGGTTGAATTTCCGGTTGTTACTGGATGAACACACCGTGATCCCGGTGACCTTTTTCAATCAGCCCTGGTTAAAGGATAAGCTCGAGGTTGGCAATGAAATCGTGGTCTACGGGCGTTTCGATGCCAAACGGCAGAGCCTGGCGGGGATGAAGATTCTGGCCAGTGCTGACAGTGGCATGGGATCCATTTACCCGGCCAATAAGGAAATCCGGCAGGGCACGATTCAAAAGCTGGTCGAATCCGCGTTTGACACCTACGAACCGGTGATTGTCGACCTGATTCCCGAGGGTTTGCGCGACCAGTATCGCCTGCTGCATCGCAAACAAATGATTCACGATATGCATTTTCCAGCCGACGCCAACGCGGCCCAGGCAGCCCGCCGAACGGCCAAGTTTGAGGAGTTTTATCTCTTTGAGCTACGCTTACAAATCGTGCGAGAACAGGACCACACCTTACACGGCAAGGCGCTACACTACGATTTGGCCAAGCTCAAGGCGTTTATCGATTCACTGCCTTATGAGTTGACCGGGGCGCAAAAGAAAGTCGTTAATGAAATTTGTTTTGATTTGAAACGACCGGTCCACATGAACCGGCTCCTACAAGGGGATGTCGGGAGTGGGAAGACCGTCGTGGCCGCCATTGCCATGTACGCCGCGATTACCGCGGGGGCCCAGGCGGCCCTGATGGCGCCCACCGAAATTCTAGCCGAACAACACGCCAATAACCTGGCCAAGCTGTTCGCCGATTTCCCCGTCAACGTGGCCCTCTTAACTGGGGCGACCAAGGCTGCGGCCCGTAAGACTCTGTTACCGCAAATCAAACAGGGTGGCGTGGATCTCCTGATTGGGACCCATGCGCTGATTCAGCCCGAGGTCGACTACCATGATCTGGGCCTAGCAGTGATCGATGAACAACACCGCTTCGGGGTGAACCAACGGCAGGCGTTACGGGAAAAGGGCCAACAGCCCGATGTGCTAGCCATGACGGCCACGCCAATTCCCCGGACCCTTGCGATTACCGCGTACGGTGAAATGGATGTCTCGGTCATCAACGAGCTTCCCGCCGGTCGGCAACCCATCAAGACCACCTGGATTCGCAGTAATCAGGTCGACGCCACGTTGCGTCAGGTCAAGGCGGAGCTGAGCACGGGGTCACAGGCCTACGTGGTCACGCCCCTGATTGAGGAATCCGAAGCCGTCGACATGAAAAATGCCGAGGCCATTTATGAACGCTTTAAAGAAGAATTTGAACCGACCTACAAGGTAGGCCTGCTACATGGTCGGATGAAGGATGACGAGAAGAATGCCATCATGGATGCGTTCAAGGCCAATGAATTTCAGGTGTTGGTTGCCACGACCGTGATTGAAGTCGGGGTCGATGTGCCCAATGCCACGCTGATGATGATCTATGACGCCGACCACTTTGGCTTAGCCCAGCTGCACCAATTGCGGGGCCGGGTCGGTCGGGGAACACGGGCATCGGCCTGTATTTTAATTGCTGACCCCAAAAATCAATTAGCCGTCGAACGAATGACGACCATGACCAGTACCAATGACGGGTTTGTGCTGTCGCAAAAGGACTTGGAATTGCGGGGCCCAGGTGATATTCTGGGAAGAAAGCAGTCCGGGGTGCCCGACTTTAAGGTGGGTGATCCCGTGGCCGACCTCAACATTTTAAGTGCGGCACAACAGGCCGCTAAGGAAACCGTCGCCTCGCCAAATTGGGCGGACAAGGACGATAACCTGGCCCTGGCAGCGTTTCTCAGCACCACCGCGCACCGCAACACCACCATGGATTAGCCAAAGGAGATTACTCATGAAAATTGCTGTAGATGCAATGGGCGGCGACTTTGCGCCCGCTGAAATCGTTAAGGGCATTGAATTAGCCCGTGACGCGTACCCAGACATTGAATTTTTACTGTACGGTCAAGAAGAGAAGGTCCAACCGCTATTACAGGACAGTACCCGTATCAAATTGATGCCGGCGCCAGAAGTGATTGCCATGGAGGACGAACCCGTTCGTGCTGTGCGGCGGAAGAAAAATTCCAGCATCGTGCTGGCCGCCACGGCCGTCCGTGAGGGGGAGGCCGACGCCTTCTTCTCCGCTGGGAACACCGGGGCCGTCTTGGCTGCCGGTCTGCTGATTGTCGGCCGAATCAAGGGTATCGACCGGCCCGGCTTGACGACCACCTTACCCGTCTTGCAAAAGCCAGACCAATCGAGCTTTGTGATGCTGGACGTAGGGGCCAACGCCGATACCAAGCCATTTAACGTCGTCCAATACGCCATTATGGGCCAGTATTACGCCCAATCCGTCATGCACGTGGAAAAGCCCCGCGTTGGCCTGTTAAACAACGGGACGGAAGCGGACAAGGGTGATAAGAATCACCGGGCCATCCACGAAGCGCTGGCTGCGATGGACGAAATTAATTTTGTTGGCAACGTTGAATCCCGTGAATTGCTGAATGGGGCGGCTGATGTGGTCGTGACCGATGGATTTACTGGAAACGCCACGTTGAAGGCTATCGAAGGCACCGCGCTGTCCATGTTGAAGCTGATCAAGGGCGAAATCATGAGCGGCGGTCTGGGCGGTAAAATTGGGGCCAGCATGCTGAAGCCAGTCTTCCGCAACGTTCAGAGCGCCATGGACTACTCCCAATACGGGGGTGCCGTGCTGTTGGGCTTGAAGGCGCCGGTCGTTAAGACCCATGGTTCCACCAAGGCCCCAACCGTTAAGAACACGATTGGTCAAATCCATGAATTGATTGCTAGCAAGAGTGCGGACCAGTTAGTCACTTACTTTGCCGAACACGGCGAGCAAATGAGCGCTCTCAAGGAGTCTCTGAAGTAAACGCCTATAATGGGCTAAACGAGAGTGGTAATTCGCCTTACCGGGTGAGAAAAATGGGCCGGTGTCATCGCAGGCGTTCCCGGCGGCGGATTCAAGTTGCCCTGCTGTGGGGAACGGTTCCAGCCGAAGAGCAGGCTTCCACCTCGACTTTGAGCCTGAAAAGCGGTCTCAAAGGTCGTCCCGTGGTCTAGGCTGAGTGGAAAACCTCAGCCAAGACCACCGACACAGCTGGTCAGCTTGATCCGCCTCTGGTCACTGACGGTGGCGTCGCCCTTGTTTCACGTCCTTACGGCTTAGCGTGGTTTAGCTCAGTTAGACATTCACGTCTGTCTCTCTTGATATGAGGGATGCAGTCGTCAGGTGATTATCTGGCAACGCACACCTGGAGACACGTACCACACGGGTTAAACGAGTGTGAGCCGCAGGGCTGGTGAAAATGGGCTCAGCCGTGGGAGTTGCCTTAGCGGTTTACCGCTTAGGCAACTGATATCTTTGAGACTCGGTCTATGAGGCTCAAAGTAAGTCTGGAGACCGCCTTTTGGCTCCAGACGGGCGCCCACCGCGTCCTGGCCCATTTTCACCAGCCCGGAGGCACCAGCAAAGACAAGTTTAACCCGGATGATTAATTGGCTAGACAAGGACCGGCAAAACGGTTAGACTACTATTTGAATACTGTGAGCGAGGGATTACAATGACAAAAGCAGAAATTTTTGACAAGATTGCCGACATTATTGCCGACCGTTTTGAGGCTGACCGAGATACCATCAACGAACAACTGAACTTCAAGCAGGACTTAGATGCCGATTCCATTGATTTTGTGGAATTCGTCTTGGAACTGGAGGACACGTTTGGCGCTGAAATTTCGGATGAAGATGCTGAAAAGCTGAACACCATTGGTGAAGTAGTCGATTACATCGACGCCCACCAGAATCAACAAAAATAAGTTATTTGAGCGAGTCCGGGCCGCAGGTTAAGTCGTCCCGGGCTTTTTCAATCTGGAAATATTCCCCAGTCAGGCAGTCAGTCCACCACCAGAATTATTTTCTCGTGAAAATTCTGCGTGATTTCCAGTGAAAACGGCTGGATTCAGGTATAATAGTGACTGTGTGTGTCTTTTAGATTGGGTAATAATTTAATCATGAACAGAGAACTTAAAGTGTTGAAATGATTTGAAGAGAGTTTAGTTGGCTGAATGAGCTTAGCCGCAGGTAGGCAGGTGTGGAGCCCCCTGTGTCGGTGTTCTTAGGTCGGGTTCTTTCCGGCCTTAGAACACAGGCCGACCTTGAAGACCCGTGATTTTCGGGGCTTCAAGGCGAACCCGGAGACCGCTCTTTGGCTCTGGGTGGGCCTCAGAGGGGGCGGAATACCTGTCTACCGGAGGCGAACCCATTTACCCAACGTATTGAAGAAATGAGGGAATTAGCGCGTGATTGCTGGATTAAATCAAGAATTAGCAGAAAATTATGATATACATTTTAAAGATCAGTCGTTGCTGGACGAGGCGTTTACTCAGGCCTCGTACGTCAATGAACACCCGAACCAGGGGCTGAAATTTTACGAACGTATCGAATTCTTAGGTGACGCTGTGATGCAATTGGTGGTTTCCAATTACATTTTCCGCCGGTACCCCAAGATGCCCCAAGGCCGGTTAACGCGGCTGCGGGCCGCCATGGTAAACGAACAAAGCTTTGCCAGTTTTGCTCGCGAGTGCCACTTTGACCAATACATTCGCTTAGGCAAGGGTGAGGAAAAGGCGCAGGCCCGGCAACGGGATTCCCTGCTCTGTGATATTTTCGAATCCTTTGTTGGGGCCCTGTACATGGATCAAGGGCTGGAAAAAGTTGTGCCATTTGTCACGAAAGTAGTCTTCCCTAAGCTAGACGAAGGCCGCTTCGATGAATTCTTTGATCACAAGACGGAATTACAAGAACTCGTCCAACAAAATGGGCCCGTGAACATCGAATACCGGTTATTAGATGAAGAGGGTCCCGACAACGACCGGGCCTTTATGGTGGCCGTTTACGTGGATGACAAGCAGTTAGGCGAGGGCCACGGCCATTCGAAGAAGCACGCGGAACAAAATGCGGCGCGGCATGCGCTGGAGAATCTGAAAGTAGAGTAAGGATGACTAACGATGCGGTTAAAGACATTAGAAATTAGCGGGTTCAAGTCCTTCGCGGATAAAACCCGAATTGACTTTTTGCCGGGGATGACCGGCATCGTCGGCCCCAATGGGAGCGGTAAGAGTAATATTTCCGAAGCGGTTCGTTGGGTCTTGGGGGAACAGTCCGCGAAGAGCTTGCGGGGCAGTAAGATGCCTGACGTGATTTTTGCGGGCTCAGCCGACCGGCACCCGTTGAACCGGGCAGCCGTGTCGATCACGCTGGACAACAGCGACCACTATTTAAAAAGTGATTACACCGAGTTGACCATTAGCCGGGTGCTCTACCGGTCCGGCGACTCGGATTACCAATTAAACGGGCAAAGCTGCCGGTTGAAGGACATCACGGAACTCCTGATGGATTCGGGGATGGGGCAAGACTCCTTCTCCATCATTTCTCAGGGGCGCGTCGAGGCCATTTTCAACAGCAAGCCCGAAGACCGACGCAACATCATTGAAGAAGTCGCGGGCGTTTATAAATACCGGAAGCACAAGGAAAAGGCGCAGCGTGAATTGGACGACACCACGGCGTATTTACACCGGGTCGAGGACATCATCGCCGAGCTAGAAGGCCGCGTGCAGCCGTTAGAGGAACAGAGTAATCTCGCCCAGGACTATCTGGATCAGCAGGAAAAATTTGCCCTGCTGGACCGGACCCAACTGGTGCGCCAACTTCACACCGAGATGACACAGAAGCAGACGGCGGATGCCCAGGTCACCGAGAAGCAGGACCAGGTCACCACGCATCAGGCTGCCGAGAAGGCGCAAACGACGACCGTCAATGACCTCAAGCAACAACAGACGAGACTGCTGGCAACCAAAGATGACCTGCAGGCCAAATTGGTGGCGGCAACACAGCTGGTGGAGCAGCGTCAGGGGCAGGTCAACCTGTCCGGTGAGCAGCAAAAGCACCAAAACGAGCAACGTCAGCGCTTAGAGCAACAACTGACGACCTTGCAGGCGCGGATGACCACCAATTACGAGGCATTGACCAAGGCTGAGGCGTCGCTTGCCGAGCTGACGGACGCCATGAAGACGGCGAAGAAGGAAGCACGCGAGCTGACCCAGGCCACGGATCCCCAAGTGATTGCGGGACTGCGTAAGGACCTGGAGGACTTGCGGACGACCTACTTCGATCAGAAGCAAGACGTTGCCAACTGGCGGAATCAACGGCAGTATTTGCAGCAGAACCAGGAGCGCCTGCAACAGCGGGGGCAACGGGTCGCGCAGCAATTGGCCGAGCTCCAGGAGCGGGCACAGTCTGCCGAGACTGAAGTCCAAACCCTAACGGCCCAGGCCACCAGCCAAAAGACCGCGTTGAATCAGGCGGAACAGGGACTGGACGCCGAAGCCGGGCAATACCAGCGCCATCAAAAAGAGTATCAAACCCTACAGCACAACTGGCAGGCGGCCTTAGAGGTCTACCAGCGCGCCCAAACCAAGGTGGCTAGTCAACAGGCTTCCTCCGCAGAATACGGTGGCTTTTACCAAGGGGTTCGGGCCATCTTGAAGCAGCGCGACCATTTCCGAGGACTCCTCGGGGCGGTTTCTGAGCTGTTACAGGTCCCCGAACGCTATACCAGCGCCGTTGAATACGCGCTGGGTGGTCAGCTGCAACAGGTCGTGGTCGACGATGAAACGACGGCCAAGGCCGCGGTCGGCTACCTGCGTGAGCACCGCGCTGGCCGGGCGACTTTCCTACCTCTGAGCACGGTGCGCGGCCGGCAAATTGACCGCAACACCCTGCAACAGGTACACAGCATGACGGGGTATCTGGGTGTCGGGAGCGAGCTGATCAGCATTGATCAATCCGCCGCCACGATTTTGGCTTACCTGTTAGGCACCACCATTTTTGCTGCTAATCTGGACACGGCCGTCGCCATCAGCCAACGGATTCACCACCGGTATCGCGTGGTCAGTCTGGCGGGTGACGTGGTCAGCGCCAGTGGGGCCATTACCGGGGGCCAATCCCGGCAGAGCCACAGTAGCGTGCTCCGGCAACAACAGGAGCTCCAGCAGCTGCAGACCAATATTACCCAAATGCAAAAGTCACTGACCGAGCAAGAGGCTAAAATTAAAGCCCAACGAGCGGCCTTAACGTCTAGCGAACAGCGAAGTCAGGCCTTTCAGAGCACAATTAACACGCTACAACCACAGTGTCGGCAATTAGACGACCAGTTGGCCAATGCGCAAACGACCTTAGAACAGGCCAACCGGCAAGTGAAAGCCGCCGAGTTGGAGATTCAACAGGCCCAGGACAGCGATGCCGATGATCAGGGCAGTCAATTAGCCCAACAAATCACAAGGGGTGAACAACAGGTTGTGGCGACTGAAAAAGCCATCACTGACCTGCAACAGAAGATCTCAATGGTCACGGCCGAGCAGTCGCAAAAACAAGCGGCCTTGACGGCTAAGCAAACGTGGTTGGCGGGCGCCAAGGAACGTCATCAACAACAGCGCGAGACCATCAAGGGGTTGCAAGAGGATGTGACCGCCGATGAGGCCACCGCTAAGACGGTGACCACCGGCCTGGCCGACCTCAAGCAGCAGGCCACGTTGACGCCAGCCGATGCGCAGGCCCAACTGACCCAGGCAAAAAAGGACCGGGAGACGGTTCAAACGGACCTGAATCAGGCTAACGAGCAATTGACGACGGTCAACGATGATTTAGAGGCCGCCGAGACCGCCAATCAACGGACCAGTGGCTTACTGCAGCTGGCCAACGATGATTTGCAACAGGCTCAGGTCCAACAGGCCCGGTTAGCCGCCTTGATCGACCAGCAACAGAATCAGTTAGCTGAGAAATACCAGCTGAGTTTAGCCGCCGCCGAACAAGACGTCAGTGAGTTGCCCGCCGATGAACTGGCCGTACAACTCAAGCTGTTGAAGCGGGGGCTGGATGAAATTGGTCCGGTCAACCTCAACGCCATCGACGAATACAAAGAGGTCAAGGAACGCTATGACTTTCTGACTCAACAACGCGACGACCTGGTCACGGCCAAGGAACAGTTGACCGCGACCATGACCGAGTTGGATGGGCAGGTCAAGCGCCGGTTCAAGGCCAGCTTTGACCAAATTGCCGCAAAGTTTACGGCCACGTTCAAGCAGATGTTTGGTGGGGGCAAGGCCGAACTCGTTTTGACCGACCCGACTGACCTACTGACGACGGGGGTCGACATCATGGCTCAGCCGCCTGGCAAGAAGTTCCAGAACATGGGGCTCCTTTCCGGGGGTGAACGGGCGTTGACAGCCATCACGCTTTTATTTGCCATTTTACAGGTCCAACCCGTGCCATTCTGTATTTTAGATGAGGTGGAGGCGGCGCTTGACCCGGCCAACGTGACCCGGTTTGCCCGCTACATTCACCAATTCCAAGACCAAACGCAATTTATCGTCATCACCCACCGGAAGGAAACCATGGTGCAAGCCGATATCCTTTACGGGGTGACGATGCAGGAATCCGGCGTCTCTAAGATGGTCGCCGTCGACCTGGACCAAGAAACCACTCAGGAAAGGAAGCAATCCTAATGGGATTATTTGATATTTTTCGCCGGCGTGCTAAAAAGGAGCCGGCCAGCGAGGCACCAGCCAGCAGTGAAGCGGCCGTAGACTCTTCTGCAGCGGCTACACCGGCTAGTGAAGCGCCCGTAGCTGCCTCTAGTTCGGCACCGGTCACCGCAAACTCGGCAGTAGAAACGCCTGAATCAGCAGCGACTGCCGCGCCTGACGAAAGTTCTGCGGCGGCTAGCGAAGCGCCAGTTGCGTCGAGTGCAGCTGTTGCAGAACCAGCTGAGCCAGCATCAAGTAGCGCCGCAGACTCCGTGGCAGCGCCAGCACCAGAATCAGCGGGCAGTGAGGCACAACCGATTGCCGAACCCGTGGCGCCGGTTACAGCTGAGGATGATACGGCGACTGAGCCGGTAGCTAGCGCAGCCGCAGAGTCAGCAGAACCAGCAGCTACCGACCAACCCGTGACGACTGAGTCTGCGGAAGAACCAGCTACGGAAGCCAGTGAACCAGCAACGTCTGAAGAAGCTAAAACGACAGAAGCTGATGAAGCAGAACCAGTAGTAGTCGCAGCCGAAGAACCCAAAGAAACTGCGTCAGAGACGACTGAGTCCACTTCAACCGAACCCGCAGAACAAACCGATGAACAATTGTACGATAAGGGCTTGGAAAAGACCCGGACGACCTTTGGCCAACGGTTGAACGCCTTGCTGGCTAACTTCCGGCACGTGGATGAGAGCTTCTTTGATGATTTGGAAGAAACCCTGATTGGTGCTGATGTGGGCTTTGACATGGCCGTGAAGCTCAGTGATGAGTTGCGCGACGAGGTCAAGCTGCAGAACGCCAAGAAGTCCGCTGACGTGCAAAACGTGGTGGTCGAGAAGCTGGTTGAGATTTATGACGCAGCTGGCAACGACGAGGAGAGTACCGCGCTGAACATGGCAATTGATGGCCCAACCGTGATCCTGTTCGTTGGGGTCAACGGGGTCGGTAAGACGACCACCATTGGGAAGATGGCCAACCGGTACCACCAGGCTGGCAAGAAGGTCTTGCTGGCCGCTGCCGACACATTCCGGGCCGGGGCAACCGAACAGTTGGACGTCTGGGCCAAACGCGCGGACGTGGACATTGTCAAAGGGAAGCCCCAATCCGACCCAGCCGCCGTGGTGTTTGATGCCGTTAAGAAGGCCAAGGAAGAGGCTTACGATATTCTCTTCGTCGACACCGCTGGTCGGTTACAGAACAAGGTCAACCTGATGAACGAGCTGGAAAAGATGAAGCGGATCATTACCCGTGAAATTCCTAGTGCGCCACATGAAGTTCTCCTGGTACTGGACGCGACGACGGGGCAAAATGCCTTGACGCAAGCGAAATTGTTTAAGGAATCCACCGCTGTGACCGGGATCGTTCTGACCAAGCTGGACGGGACCGCTCGTGGGGGAATCGTGTTAGCCATTCGCAACGAACTCCACGTGCCCGTGAAGTTCATTGGGTTGGGCGAACAGATTTCCGACTTACGGCCATTCGACCCGAACGAGTTTGTTTACGGCTTGTTCAAGGGCCTGATCGACGTGAAGGCGTTGGATAAAAAAGCTTAGCTAAAGAAAACGACTTCGCCGATGAAATTTGGTGGAGTCGTTTTTAATTTGGCTTAAACGTAACTCGTCACCAGATTACCCAAAATCAGCGAAAAAAATTGACGAAACCGCTAAAAATCGGTATTCTGGTAGAGTGTGACACGAACTGGAGGACCAAGCATGGAGATTGAAAAAAATTATCGAATTAATTCCTTATTTGCGTTCTACCAGCCGCTACTGACCGCAAAGCAAAATAATTATATGCAGCTGTACTATGGCGACGACTACTCTTTGGGCGAAATCGCCGAAGAGTTTAACGTCAGTCGGCAGGCGGTTTACGATAATCTGCGACGGACGGAAAAAATCCTCGAAGATTATGAGGGCAAGCTGCACCTCTACCAAGAATTCACGGCGCGCAACGACCAGGCTGATGAGATTCAGTCCTACGTGGCGGCCAATTACCCGCAGGATGCCAAGTTAAATCGGCTGGTGGCGGGTCTCGAAAATCTAGAAGAACAATGAAAGTTAGGTGGCAATACGAATGGCGTTTGAAGGATTAACTGAACGACTACAAAACGCAATGCGCAAACTTCGGGGCAAAGGCAAGGTCTCCGAAAGTGATTTACGCGAAACCATGCGAGAAATTCGGCTGGCCTTGCTGGAAGCCGACGTTAACTTTACCGTGGTCAAGGACTTCGTTAAGCAGGTCCGCGACCGGGCAATGGGCGCCGACGTTCTCGAAGGCTTAAACCCTGCACAACAAATTGTGAAGATCGTTGACGAAGAGCTGACTAAGACGATGGGTGACGAAGCCGTTCCCCTGAACAAGTCGGCGAAAATTCCAACGATCATCATGATGGTTGGGCTCCAAGGGGCCGGGAAAACGACGACTGCCGGCAAGCTGGCGTTGAAGTTAAAGAACGAAGAAAATGCCCGTCCCTTAATGATTGCCGGAGACGTTTACCGGCCAGCCGCTATCGACCAATTGGTCCAAGTGGCTGCCGGCATTGACGTACCCGTCTTTGAAATGGGCACCGACGTGGATCCCGTGGAAATCGTCCGCCAAGGGTTAGCCCAAGCGGAAAAGGATCACAACGACTACGTCATCATCGATACGGCCGGTCGTTTACAAATCGACGAACAGCTGATGGATGAACTGGCCAACATCAAGGACCTCGCGCACCCTGACGAAATCCTCTTGACGGTTGATGCCATGACTGGGCAAAACGCCGTGGCAACCGCCGAAGGATTCAACGGCAAGCTCGACGTGACCGGGGTCGTTTTGACCAAGTTGGATGGCGACACCCGTGGTGGGGCTGCCTTATCCATTCGTTCCGTCACCGGCAAGCCAATCAAGTTCATCGGGCAAGGTGAAAAGATGACCGACCTGGACGTCTTCCACCCTGACCGGATGGCGTCCCGGATCTTGGGCATGGGCGATATGCTCTCCCTGATTGAAAAGACCCAAAAAGACTTTGACGAGAAACAAGCCAAGGAGTTAACCGAAAAGATTCAGGAAAACTCTTTTGACTTTAACGACTTCCTGGACCAAATCGAACAGATTCAAAAGATGGGGCCAATGGATGAGTTAATGAAGATGATTCCGGGGATGGCCAACAACCCAGCGCTGAAGAACGCTCAGGTCGACCCCAAGGATATGAATCACCTGAAGGCGGTCGTGTACTCCATGACGCCACAGGAACGGACCAACCCGGATGTACTGAACCCCTCACGGCGGCGACGCATCGCGGCTGGGGCCGGCCGGCCAATTCATGAAGTGAACCGCATGATCAAGCAGTTTAACCAAATGAAGAAAATGATGAACCAAGTTTCCAAGGGAAACATGTCCGGCATGGAACAACTCATGGGCAACTCAGGAATGGGTGGCGGCATGGGCGGTGGTATCAGTGGCCGTATGCAAAAGATGGCCATGAACCGCATGACGCGGCAAATGAAGAAAAATAAGAAGAAACGTTTGCGGGGTAAGAAGCGGAAATAGTTTCTGATTGCTGATAGATAAGCAGGTTCGAGGATGGCGATGGGTAATCGCTGTGCTGGGGCCTGTTTTTTGTTGGATTCGGGGATGTGGCAAGCGTCTACCGCGTTCCGGGCTCATTTTCACCATCCTGGAGGCCGGGCAAGGACTAGTCTTATGGAAAAACTTACCAATACCATTAACTTTTAAATATCTTTTGGGTAGACGTGGTGAAATCATTCCGGTATACTGTTCCTAAAGCAACCATAAGGGAGTAACTAGCAGAGCGATTCTGCGGCAATACCCGTCAGCAAGATTTCTTTGGAACTGGTGTCTAGCCAGTTGCCAATCCGGGATTGCCTTAAATAGTGAGACTTATGTGTGTTCACAATTTATTTTGTGTGCACGCGTGAGTCTCTTTTTTTACCCCCGAAAATGGGTGAAAAATGGGCTTACGAGCACACCTCAGGAGGAATTGGCAAATGGTCAAATTACCGTTTTATCAGGAAACCGTTACCGACTTGTACCAGCGCTTGCAGACCAGCGAGCATGGGTTGAGCTCGGCAACCGCACAGGAACGCCTCACCACGAATGGACACAACGTCTTGAATCAACAGAAGACCACGTCCCTGGTGCAGAAATTTTTCGCGCAGTTCAAGGACTTCATGATCATCGTCTTGCTGGTGGCCGCGCTGATTGCCGGGCTGACGGGTGAGGTCGTGGATGCCGTCATCATCCTGGTCGTGGTGGTGTTAAACGCCATCTTCGGGGTCTTTCAGGAGGCCAAGGCCGAGGAAGCCATCAACGCCTTAAAGGAAATGTCGGCCCCCAACGCCACGATTCGCCGGGATGGCCAGGTCATGACCGTTAAGAGCGACGAGCTGGTCGTGGGGGATATCGTCTTGCTAGAAGCCGGTGATATCATTCCCGCCGACCTGCGTTTGCTCGATGTGGCCTCGCTAAAGGTCGAGGAATCCGCGTTGACCGGGGAATCGGTGCCCGTGGAAAAGGCGGACGCCATTTTGACCGGTGCGGACCTGCCCATCGGGGATCGCCACAACATGGCGTTCATGAATTCTAACGTCACGTACGGTCGGGCGACCGGGGTCGTGGTGGCCACTGGGATGCAGACGGAGGTCGGCCGAATCGCCGGCATGATCGAAGCCGCCGACGAGACCACCACGCCGCTTCAGGCCAATCTGACCCAGTTAGGAAAGTCGCTGACCATCTTGATCCTGGTGATTGCGGCCATCGTCTTTGCGATGGGGATGTGGCGTCAGGCTGAGAGCCTGATCGACATGCTGCTGACGGCAATTTCCTTGGCCGTCGCCGCGATTCCAGAAGGTCTACCCGCCATCGTCACGATTACCTTGGCGCTGGGGACCCAGCGGATGGCTAAACGCCACGCCATCGTCCGGAAGCTGCCCGCCGTGGAAACGCTGGGGAGCACCGATATTATCGCCTCGGATAAGACCGGGACGTTGACGCAAAATAAGATGACGGTCGAAAAGGTTTACGAGGACTTACGTTTAGCCGACGCGCACACGGTTGATTTTGACCGCGAGGACCGGCTGGCACAGGTCATGATTCTCAGCAACGATACCAAGGTGACGCCGGATGGCTTGGCCGGTGACCCTACCGAAACGGCGCTGGTGCAGTACCAACTGGACCGGGACTACCCGGTTGATCAGGTGTTAACGGACATGCCCCGGGTCGCGGAGATTCCGTTTGACTCCGAGCGAAAACTCATGTCGACGGTCCACCCCTTAGTGGATGGCCGCTTCCTGATTGCCGTCAAGGGGGCGCCGGATGAATTGCTGAAACGCGTCACACGGTTGGCCAGGGACGGCGCGGTTTCACCGCTGAGCGACGCCGACCGGCAACATATCTTGGACACGAACCACAACATGGCCACCCAGGCCTTACGGGTCTTGGCGTTTGCCTACCGGATCACGGATCAGGTGCCAACCGACATGACCAGTGAAGCCGTGGAAAATGACCTGATTTTGGCCGGGATGGTCGGCATGATCGACCCCGAACGCCCAGAGGTGGCCCAGGCCGTGGCGGATGCCAAATCTGCCGGGATTCGGCCAATGATGATCACCGGGGATCACCGCGATACGGCCGCTGCCATTGCGGTACGACTAGGCATCATTGACAAGGGGGAGACCGCCGCTGTGATCACCGGGGCCGAACTCGATGAGATGGACGATGCGACATTTGCTAAGAAAGTGAGCGACTACGCGGTTTACGCCCGGGTCGCCCCCGAGCACAAGGTCCGCATCGTCAATGCCTGGCAGAAGCGCGGCAAGGTCGTTGCCATGACCGGGGATGGGGTCAACGATGCCCCCGCCTTGAAGGCCGCCGATATTGGGATCGGCATGGGTATCACCGGGACCGAGGTTTCCAAAGGGGCCAGTGATATGGTCCTGGCCGACGACAATTTTTCCACCATTGTGGTCGCCGTGGAAGAGGGACGGAAGGTCTTTGCTAACATTCAAAAGGCCATCCAGTACCTACTGTCCGCCAACCTGGGGGAAGTCTTGACCCTATTCATGATGACCATGTTGGGCTGGCAAATTCTGGCGCCGGTCCACATTCTCTGGATCAACCTGGTGACCGACACGCTGCCAGCCATTGCGCTGGGGGTCGAACCCATGGAACGCAACATCATGAAGCAGCCACCACGGGGCCGGAAGTCGAACTTCTTCTCCGGTGGGGTCTTCGGCGGTATCATCTACCAGGGGCTGTTAGAGGGTGGCATTACGCTATTCGTCTACTGGTTGGCGTTGACCTACCCGGTACACGCAACGGCCAGCCTGGCCCACGCCGATGCCTTGACGATGGCCTTTGCGACGCTGGGACTGATTCAACTGTTCCATGCCTTTAACTCCAAGTCGATTCACGGTTCGATCTTCACGGTCGGCCTCTTCAAGAACAAGTTCTTCAACTGGGCCATCGTGATTGCCTTTGCCTTACTGGCCATGACGATTCTGGTGCCCGGCTTGAACGGCATGTTCCACGTCGCTCACTTGGATGGATTCCAATGGGCCATCGTGCTGGTGGCTTCGTTTATGATGATCGTGATTGTGGAAATTGTTAAGTTCTTCCAGCGCCGCGTGTTAAAATAAGCATTAACAGCGCCTCCGGGCCGGTGAAAATGTGCCGGAACGCGGTGGGCGCCGCCTGGAGCCGAAGGGCGGTCTCCAGACTTACTTTGAGCCTCCTAACCCGAGTCTCAAAGATAGCAGTGGTCTAAGCGGTAAACCGCTAAGGCCACTCCCACGGCTGAGCACATTTTAACCGGCCCTGCGGCTAACACTGGTTTAGCCCGCGGGCGTGCAATTGGTTTGTGTGGTAGCGTTGGACTTGAAACAGGTTAACCTCATCTAAGTGACGTGTGTTCCTGTTTAGCCTAAAGTCGTCTACCACTGTCCAGTTAAAATGAATTTTGAAGATAATCAAAAAACTGCCCACTCGTGTGTTTTTCGAGTGGGCTTTCTAGTATCCGAAAGGGAGTTGGGACGATGGCTTTAACCTATGCGACTTGTTTACAGGCCGCCGATGTTATTTTGAACAGCGAGGCCGTGCCCACGATTGTTGGCGAGGCCGGCATCGGGAAATCCGCGTTAGTGGCCGATTTGGCGCAGCGACGGCAGGCAAAATTGTTTACGACCGTGGTGAGTTTGGTCGAGAAGGGCGACCTGGTGATTCCCGTGCCGCCGTTGACCGCCGATTCCTTTGTGCAGACGGCTAAGTACGGGTCGTTGGCCGACGTGCAGTTTGGCTATTCGCACACCCTGGTTGCCATGATTCGCTACGCCGAGGCCCATCCCGACCAGGAAATCATTTGGTTCCTGGATGAGTTCAACCGGGGCACGCAGGCCGTTCAGAGTGAACTCATGAACTTGGTGCTCCAGCGACAGATCAATACGCTGACGCTGCCGGATCAGGTGCACCTGATTTTGGCGGAGAACCCGGACGCCACGATGGCCGGGTTTGCCCAGAGTCACTACGGGGTCACGCCGGGGGATGCGGCGATTGCCGACCGGACGACGCGGCTGATTTTGCAGGCCGACGTCACGTCTTGGCTGACGTGGGCAACGACCGTCGTTGATGGGCGGCCGCGGATTGATCCACTGGTCACGGACTATCTTCAAGAGACGCCCGCTGACTTGCACGTGATCGCCACGGACAATCTGGCGGATGACGACCTCCAACCCACGCCACGGGCCTGGGAGCGCGTTTCGCGGGCGCTGCGCGAGCTGGAACGGCAGGGACTCTTCAATCAAACGGCCGTGATGACGGCGATTATTCAGGGAAACCTGGGCGTGACCGTGGGAACGGCCTTTGCCAGCTACGTGACCGCCCAGCGACCCGGCCTGACGGTGGAACAGGCGCTAACGGCACCGACTGCGGTCGCCACCTTTCAGACGCTAGCCGCCGCGCAACAACAGACGATTCTGCAGAATTGCTTGGCGAGTCCGGACTGGCCACTGGCGGTCGACGCCACGGCTAGTCGGTTCACGGCGTTACTAAACACGTGCCCGCCGGATGGCCAGTTTGCGATTGCACAACGGATGGCGGCCCAACAGGACTTGTTTGAAAAATTAGCTGCCGCTCAGGACCACCCCGGCGTGGCGGCCCTGTATCAACAGTTAACGGTGATCGGCAAACGCAGCAGTGAAATCGAGGTGTAGGCCATGACGAGTCTGACGCAGGACCTCCAGCGACTCCGGCAGGCCACACCTGGCGACCAACCGGCTGCGGCGCGGCGAGTCTACCGGAATGCCGTTTTGTATTTGTTACAGCACGACCCATTCTATGGACACGTGCTGAGTCGGGTAACGGTGACCGTCGCCGACCAGCGTGCCCCCTTGGGTCTGGTGCCCACGGAGCGTGAGTGGCAGCTGGCCTTAGGTCCCGGCGCACTGGCTCAGACTAGTTGGACGGGGCCCCAATTGCTAGCGATGTTGCGGCACACGGTGTTGCATTTATTATGGCGGCATCCCGAGCGCTACGCCACGGCCCTCCAAACACCAGCGCAGGCCGGACTCGTTCGCTGGGCCACGGATGCGGCGGTCAACGACTACCTGACGGATCTTCCGTCGGCGGCCGTGACCAGTGCCAAACTCGCGACGGCGTTGGGTGAACCCGTCTTGCCACGGCAGGATTCGGCGGTGTACTTGCATCAGCTTCGGCAGTGGCAGGATCAGCAACAGGCCACCACACGGAATCAGCAGCCGGGTGGTCCAACGAGTACGGAGACGGCCGTGACTCAGGATGGTCATACCGGCTGGCGGGGCGCGACTGACCAGGCCGCGGCTAACCGCGAACAATGGCGTTCTCAGCTCTTTCAGGCCGTGAGCACGGACTTGTCCGCCAAGCAGCGTGGCACGTTGCCTGGCAGCATTCAGGCGGCCCTCACGCCGACACAGGCGCAGCATCCCTTGGATTGGCAGTCATTGCTGAAACGGGGACTGGGGCAGGTGCCCACGGGGCGGCAAGCGGCTTATGGCCGATTTAACCGCCGACAGCCGGTGCGGATGGATTTACCGGGTGAGATCGTACAGACCTGGCAGCGGGTCGCCGTCTTCGTCGATGAGTCCGGGTCCATGGGTAATCGCGAAATCAGTTACCTGCTGGGGCAGATGGCCACGTTATTGGCCGTTTATCCCGCCCAGGTGACGGTTTATCCGTTTGATACGGTCGTGGACCCGGCCAACAGCTTTGCCCTGGAGAAACGTCCCCAGCGCTTGCAACGGACGGGTGGGGGTGGCACCCGGTTTCAGGCGGTCTTTGACGCGCTGCCCCGTTTGTTTGCCGGCAGACCGAACCAGATTGTTGTCATTTTGACCGATGGCTATGGCGAAGAGCAATTGCGGCCCACGTTACCGGTGACGGTGATTTGGCTCCTGACGAGTCCGGTCAGTCAATTTTCTGTGAAACAAGCCCCGGGCACCGTGGTCAGCCTGACCACCGACTCGCAGTGGCAAGCGTTGAGGAGGCATGAATGATGTTAACGGCTAGTGAATTACGTTCTTTGATACAGCAGGATGCGGCTTACCGCAACGCGCGAGCCGTTTTGACCGGCGAGTGGGCGTCACGAGCCGAAGAAAACCCGTTGTTCCGCGCACCGATGACGATTGCGGATTTAAAATTTGCGCGGGACCTGCAGGCGGCCGGCGTGGTGGCGACTAAACTCGATTTTGACGATTACGCCGCCGTTCAGACCTGGATCACGACAAATCGGACGTCGTTGACCGGGGATGATCTGGCTTGGCTGCGAAGGAATTTCGATTAATTTCAAGGTGTAAAGAAAAAAACCTTTACATCATATCCAGAAACTGGTATATTATTACACGTTGAAAGAAATACAGGAGGTGTCTACATGTCAGTTAAGATTCGTTTAAAGCGAATGGGTTCTAAGAAGCGCCCATTCTACCGGATTGTGGTTGCCGACTCACGGAGTCCTCGTGACGGTCGTTTCATCGAACAAGTTGGAACGTACAATCCAGTTACCCAACCTGCTTCAATCACGTTGAAGGAAGAATCTATCATGAACTGGTTGAACAATGGTGCTCAACCTTCAGATACGGTTAAGACTTTACTCTCCAACGCTGGTATCATGAAGCAATATCATGAAGCTAAGTACACTAAAAAGTAGTGATTAGCAATGACCGATTTTAAGGCATTAATTCTAGCAATTGTTAGCCCACTCGTGGAGCATCCCGAGGACTTGGTGGTAACACCGGTCGAAACGGATCGCTTTTACGAATATCGGTTAGCCGTTCACCCCGATGATGTCGGACGGGTGATCGGTAAACAAGGCCGCGTGGCGCAGGCAATCCGAACGATTGTCTACAGCGTTCGCGTTCAAGGCAATAAGCGAGTACGGCTCATCATTGATGACCGTCCCGCACAGAAACTCGAGTGAGGCGGCAACGTTTCCTCGAGTTTTTTGTTATAAAAAAATTGAAATTAAAATCTAAAATAAATTATTTAAAATTAGGGAGGCAAAAAATTTGGCTTATTATACGGTAGGCACCATTGTGAACACGCACGGTATCAAGGGTGAGGTCCGCGTCATTGCGACCACGGACTTCCCAGAGAGCCGCTTTGCGGTCGGCGCAACGCTCTATGCGTTTCAGCGGGGGCAAAGCAAGCCCGTCACACTGACCGTGGCGACCATGCGCAAGCACAAGAATTTTTACTTGCTGGGCTTTGAAGGCAAGCCGTCGATCAACGACGTGGAAATTTACAAGCAGAGCACGCTCAAGGTCACGGATAATGAATTAGAGACCGGCGACCTCCAACCGGGTGAGTACTACTATCACCAAATCGTGGGCCTGAAGGTCGTCACCGAGGACGGCGAAGAACTAGGCAAAATTAAGGAAATCCTGTCACCGGGCGCCAACGACGTCTGGGTCGTGGACCGGCCAGGCAAGGACGACCTGTTACTGCCAAAGATCGACGACGTGGTTAAAAAGGTTGATTTGGATGCCGGTCAGGTCACGGTAGAATTGATGGAGGGACTCGAGTAATGCGCATCGATGTGTTAAGTTTATTTCCCGATATGTTTTCTGGTCCCATGCACGATTCCATCGTGGGCAAGGCCATTGAAAATGGGCATCTGACCATGCCCGTCACCAATTTTCGTGACTACTCGACCAACAAACACGGCAACGTCGACGACTACCCCTTTGGTGGGGGTGCGGGGATGCTGCTGCAGGCCCAACCCATCTTTGACGCGTTAAAAGCCACGCAGGAACAAGCCGCAGCCGAGGGCTTACCCAAGGGACGCGTGATTCTGCTGGATCCAGCCGGCGTGACGTTCAATCAGCACGTGGCCGAGGAGTTTGCCCACGAGGAGCATTTAACCTTCCTGTGCGGCCATTATGAGGGCTATGACGAGCGAATCCGCACGCTGGTGACGGATGAGGTCTCCCTGGGGGACTTTGTCCTGACCGGTGGGGAATTGGCCTCAATGGTCATGATTGACGCCACGGTGCGCCTGCTACCCGGCGTGCTGGGCAATTCGGAGTCGGCACCGGGCGATTCCTTCTCATCCGGTCTGCTGGAATACCCGCAATACACGCGGCCAGCCGATTTCCGGGGGATGAAGGTGCCAGACGTGTTGACCAGCGGCGACCACGGTAAGATTGCCGAGTGGCAACAAAAAGAAGCCTTACGGCGGACCTACCAACGGCGCCCAGACCTGATTGATCACCAAAAGCTGACCGCGGAACAGAAGCGGTTATTAGCGGACGTGCGGATCGAAGAAGAAGAACGGCAGGGCAAAAAGTAAGGAGTCAAGAAAATAACCTTTACAGGCATTTCTAGATATGATACACTTACTTTTGGCTGTTTAGCCACAGAAACAACATTCCGCTGTCGAAACTGAGGATGAATGTTGGCGAAAGGATAGAATACATTATGCGCCAAAACAATTTAATTGCTAAGATCAACCAAGAACAATTACGGGACGATGTTCCAGACTTCCGTGCCGGAGACACTGTTCGGGTTCACGCCCGGATCGTCGAAGGTACCCGCGAACGTATCCAATTGTTCGAAGGTGTCGTAATCAAGCGTAAGGGTGCTGGCATCCAAGCAACTTACACGGTACGTAAGATCAGTAACGGTGTCGGTGTGGAACGGATCTTCCCATTACACTCCCCACGTGTTGCTAAGATTGACGTTATTCGTCAAGGTCGTGTACGTCGTGCTAAGCTCTACTACCTCCGTGAACTTAACGGTAAGGCAGCGCGGATCCCAGAACGCCGTCGCAACTAGTAACATTCAGAGAAAGTCAATCACTTCGGTGGTTGGCTTTTTTGTTTGACAGAGCTGTATATAGCTTGCGTGTGTACAAGATGATATAATGTACACACGAGCGAAAGGGAGGTAATTTTTATGATTAACCCAGAGAAGCTAAATGGACCAGTAAAGTTATTTAAAAACGGAAACTCATATGCCTTTCGACTTTCTAAAAGCGATCGTGAGTTTTTAAATGCAGATGGTGAGACGACTTTTGAAAAAATTATCTCCCCGGATGGCAAGGAAGTTACTTTTAGAAAAATCGAACAGGTTAGACCGAATGTTTTAGAAGCAGCTAACGAGTTGTTCGATGAGCATGAAGACCTGATGAAAAGGCTAGAAAACTTATGATTTTTCTAACTAAGGAAGAGTTTGTCGCCTTAAATAAATTGGTTTTAAATCGGGCACGCAGCCGGTCCTTTGGCGTTCAGTACCCGCAAGGCTTAGACATACTGGTTGAACAGCCCCAGCAAATAATATTTGGGAGAGAACTGTATCCTAGTATCTGGCTGAAAGCAGCATTTATCATTCAAAAATTAACCAAGAAGCACGTTTTTGTAGATGGAAATAAACGAACCGCGCTTCTGTCAGGACTAACCTTCCTGAAGGTTAATGGCTATAAGCTACGTTTTAGTCAGGAAGAAGGGGAAAAGTTAATTCTGAGTGTCACGACTAGCTTGGATAATGAAGAAATTATGATTACGCTTGCCGAATGGTTAAAGGCGCATCAAATTTAGGCAGTGACGATATGGAAGTGTGTGTTAACGGATTTCCAAAGTGCCCTTACCTAGCCGTAGATGGATAGGTAAGGGATTATTTGCGTTTCTTTCAGTGGTTGGCTAGTCAATCACGTTGCGTTGATGGCGACGTTGTACGAGCCAAAGTACGAAGGTACCGCCATCGAAGACGAGGAGCCCAATCCAGGAAAACTTTAAGGAAAGGGCGTTAGCCAGGGTGGCAAAAATCAGTGAGCCCAAGGGAACGGTGAGCTGAATGACCGTATAGAAGGCGCTGATAATGGACCCAATCGATTCCTTGGGTAAGTCATTGATCATTTTTCCTTGGACCTGGGGATTGAGAATGCCTGTTAAAACACTTGAGACGATCACCACAAAAAGTAAGAGCGTTCGACTTTTAAGAAACAGAATGTTTAGCGGCATTAAGCTGTACGTGGCGTAAATCAACACAATACCGATGGGGATGTTAAAGCGTCGAGTAAGTCGTCCGGGGAGGAGTGAACCGACGATACTCCCCACGGATTCAACCATGCCGACCAAGGCGACGGTATAACCGTAGTTGATGAGTAACAAGCGGGGTTGGTGAGCGAAGGACAGGTTCAACAAGACCTCCTGACCCGCATCGAAGAGATTGATTGCCATAAAAACTTCGGTGAATTGGATGATGCTGGCGTGTTGTTTGAGTAACTTAAAGTTGTGACGAGTTTGGTGAAAAAAGTGGCGAATGCTAGCGGTGAAACCAACTTGTTTTGGCACAACGACCTGGCTACTAGCTAGTGTGGCAAAATGGCGGCGAACGTGAAAGAGTAAGGCAAAGGCTAGGAAGAAGGAAGCCGCATTGACCAGTGCAAATAGGCTGTAGTGATAGTGAAAGGCGGCTAGCAGTGCGGCGCCAATCAGACCCCCAGTGATAGAAATCGTCGCGTTAATGCCGGCTTCAAAGCCCGCCGCTTCCGAAATGTCTTTGGGCACCACAATATCCTTGATGATGGGGATGGCCCCATACGTGTTGTAACTGCTGATAAGGCTGACTAGCATACTCAGACTCAGAATAATAATGAAACCCGGCCAGTTACCCTGGGCTAACAGTATTAGGCTGATGATGAGGTAAAGCAGGCCTTGGATTAATCGGTTACGAAGCTGTTGCCGGAAGTGATTGGTTGTTTGATCCGCCAGATAACCCATTAAAATGTCTAGCAGGAGCGGAAAACTTCCCGCAACTGAAGCTACACTAATGGCTAGACCTGGATGTGGCATGTGTCGGGCGTAAATGACGAAGACAATGCCAAACAGTGAGGAGCCAATGGCACTGATGATGTTGGCCAGCATAAAGATTCGGTAGTGGTGGTTGCGAAAGAAGACTTCCACGGGTGGCTCGCTTCCTTTGTGGTGGAATTTTTAGTGAGTAGTCGTCCTATCTGATTCGATAAGAAATTTCTAGTCCTGACGATACACGGATAATACCGGTAGGGCAAAAGGGATGGCCTGGTTTTTAGATGTTGGTCCACAAGGCTAACCAAGGGAATTAAAGTAAGCGCCAGTACGCTCTAAAAACACGAAATAGCATGATTCCGATAATTTTTCGGAATCGCCCGATTTAAAATTGAAGTGCAACACCCCTTAAGACATTAAGGGTAAACAAATAGGCCATGGAGACCTATACTTTT
>NZ_BOLM01000006.1 GCF_016861605.1 Levilactobacillus wangkuiensis | reverse complement strand
TGGGACATATCATTCTTCTCGCTTTCAATTGGTTTTCGTCGACTTGATTGTAGCACAGAGGTGGTATGCCTCTTTTTTATGCAAAAATGGTGTCGATGGATTTCTCCATCAACACCAAATATCATAGAACCAAAATTTTCCGCGACAGTCGCTCCCGGCGGCGGGGCCAGGTGCCCTGCTAGTGGGGACCGACTCCAGCCTGGGAAGCGGTCTTCCGTCTCGCTTTTAAGCCTGGAAGCCCGTCAGTCTCAAAAGTTGTCTCATGGCCTAAGCTGAGAAAATCGCTCAGCTAAAGCCATTGACACAGCTGGGCACCTAGCCCCGCCTCTGGTTGCTGTTGATGGTGGGCGTTTTTCTTGATAACACTTTGGCATACGGTGGGATTATCTTACGTGGGTTGTTAAATCGTGAATACGCTTAAGGTTGTCAGCTGGGATTGGAAAATTGTTAGAACACTGGTTGCGGGTCAACCCAGTCTAAGCCGCAGGGTGGGTGAAAATGAGCTCAGCCGTGGGAGTTATCTTAGCGACGGGCTTTGCCGCTTAGATAACTGCTATCTTTGAGACGTGTTCTTCGGCTCAAAGTAAGTTCGGAGACCGTTCTGTGGCTCCGGACGGGCGCCCACAGCGTCACGGCTCAGTTTAGAATGTGTAAGGTAAGTTTGGTTGGGCAGAAAAATACGAGATTGGCTATTAATGGGTTACCAGAGTGTAAGCCGTGAGGGCGGTAAAAATAGGCTCAGCCAGGGGATTCTCTAAGTGATTTTCTTAGAGAATGGTGACTTTGAAACGCGGGCTTTGCGGTTCAAAGCAAGGCCGAAGACCGCTCTACAGGCTTCGGGCGTCCTCCCCTTGCGTTCCAGCCTATTTTTGCCGCCCGGTAAGGCGTATGGCATCCGGGTATAACCTAATTAATATTAGTTACAAGGAAGCTGAAATGCGGTATGATTACGGTATTGAATTTTAAGGAGAGGTCGAATTGAATTTGCGAACGGATACAGCAGTAGCAGATGACCTGCGCATCAGCATTTTATCTAGTGGTAGCACGGGTAATGTGGCCTACGTGGAGAGCCCCAACGAACGCATCATGATTGATGCCGGGTTGAGCGGCAAGAAGATTGAAAAGTTGATGGGAGATATCAACCGGAACATGAACGACGTGAACGCGTTGTTGGTCACCCATGAACACTCGGATCACCGTCAGGCCGTGGGCATTTTGGCGCGGCGGTACGAGCAGCTGAACGTGTACGCCAACAAGGGTACTTGGGACGCCATGGATAGCAAAATTGGCAAGGTCGAGTTGGCCCAAAAGCACTTGTTTGCGCCGGATACGGTTCAAACGTTCGGGGACATTGACGTGGAGAGCTTCTCCGTGTCCCATGATGCCGCTGAACCCCAATTTTACGCGATTCATTACCACGGGAAGACGTTTGTCATTTTGACGGATACCGGCTACGTTTCCGAACACGTGGAAGGAGTGATCAAGGACGCCGACGCTTACTTACTGGAGTGTAACCATGACGTGGAAATGCTGCGGATGGGCGAGTACTCGTGGCCACTGAAGCAGCGCATCCTGGGCGACAAGGGTCACTTGTCAAATGAAGAGGGCGCTGACGCGTTGATGGACGTGCTGGGCAACCGGACCAAGAAAATCTATCTCGGCCACCGGAGCCTGCACAACAACATGCAGTCGCTGTGTCACCTGACCGTGGCCTCCATGATGGAGAACCGCGATTTCGGCGTCGGCCACGACTTCCAGTTGATCGATACCAATCCGGAAGAAGCTACGCCGCTGGTTGCGTTGTAAAGGAAATTGGTGAGTTGCGGGATTATTGGTTAGGGTTAACTGAAGCTAGTAAGAATAGCCCGACAGATTAACAGCAAGACCACGCAATGTCATAATCTGCGTAAGGTCGAACAAACCAACCAGTAATGCATAGAACCAAACCAACAACCAAACAAATAGCCACCTAATTTACCAAATAACGACGAACCAGGTCTAAGCTAGTGTTAGCCGATAGGGCGGGCAAAATGGACTCAGCCGTGGGAATGCTCTTAGTGGCGGGTCTTGCCGCTTAGAGCATTGGTATCTTTGAGACTCGGGTTATGAGGCTCAAAGTAAGCTGGAAGACCGCTTTGTGGCTTCCGGCGTCCGCCCACAGCGTCACGGTCCATTTTGACCGCCCGGCAAGGCGACCCAACACCGCTTATCCCAGGTTCTTCGTAAGATTTGGTAAACTTTAGGACTTCAGCACCGAATCATCGAAAAAAATTCATACTCACTCGTTAAGATGGATATAATTAAAAAACGACGGCCGGAGCGGCAACGCCCCTGGCCGATAAATGAGGAGGGTTCGCGCGTTAGCGCAATGTGATGGATAACAATAATAACAATAATCAATTTGAAAATAATGATCAAAACCAAGCAACTCCAACGCCCACTCCGGAACCGCGGAAACGGCAACGGGGCGGCCTGACCTTGACCAAGGTGGCCGTGACGGCACTGGTCGCCGGGCTGTTAGGTGGGGGTGCCGCTTACGGCGGAATCACCTACCTGAATAATAGTGGCATCAATGATACGGCGGTGCCAGCCGGCAGTAACAAGAGCGGCAACGCGTCGACGTCTAACGTGACGGTCAACGTGTCTAGCCAGTCCACCAAGGCCTTTAACCAGGTCAAGGGGGCCATGGTCTCCGTGATTAATTTACAAAAGCAAAACAGCAGTAGCAGTACGCTGGGTCAACTGTTTGGCGCCGAATCTTCTAGCTCGAATTCCAAGTCGAAATCCGAACTGGAAGAAGCGTCTGAAGGATCCGGGGTCGTTTACAAGAAGGATGGCAATACCGCCTACATCGTGACGAACAATCACGTGGTGTCCGGGTCTTCCGCTCTGCGCGTGGTGACCAGCTCGGGTAAGCAGCTGCAGGCAAAATTAGTCGGGAAGGATTCCGTCACCGACTTGGCTGTCTTAAAAGTCAACGGGTCTGATTTGAAGACCGTCGCTTCCTTTGGGAATTCCGATAAGATCAAGGTCGGTGAAACCGCCTTGGCCATCGGGTCACCGCTGGGTAGCCAGTACGCCACGTCGTTAACGGAAGGGATCATTTCTGCTAAGAAACGGACGATTGAAACCACGAACTCATCGGGGACCCAGACTGGGAACGCCACGGTTATCCAAACCGACGCGGCCATTAACCCTGGGAACTCTGGGGGTGCGCTGATTAACGTCGGCGGCCAAGTCGTTGGGATTACCTCTTCCAAGATTGCCAGCGATGCTGAAGGGACTAGCGTTGAGGGGATGGGCTTTGCCATTCCATCAAACGAAGTCGTCAACATCATCAATCAATTGGTCAAGAAGGGGAAAGTTGTGCGGCCAGCGTTAGGGATTACCTACGTGGACCTCGCCAACGTTTCCAGCGCCCAACAGAAGTCGATCCTGAAGCTGCCATCTAGTGTGGAGAGCGGGGTCGTTGTGATGAGCGCTAGCGCCGGGTCACCAGCGAAGAAGGCTGGCTTGGCTAAGTACGACGTGATCACGGCCATGGGCGGTCACCAAATTTCTGACCAGTCCACGTTGCGTGACATCCTCTACACCTACAAGTTGAACGATACGGTCTCGATGACGTATTACCACAATGGCAAGAAGAAGACGGCCAACGTCAAATTGACCGAGACGTCTTCTCAGTTGAGCTCCTCAACGTCAGCCAACTCAGAAAGCTAATTGAATCTGAAATGAAAGCGACCACCGGAATTTTCTGGTGGTCGCTTTTTGCGATGATAATAAAATTAATGAAAAACCGAAGTTTCCGACTGGCTTGGAGGAAATGAAAACGTGTCCGTCGGTCGGGAGCCCGAACGAAATAGGCGGAACGCCGGGAGGTAATTCAGGGGCAAAAATAAGCCTGTGGACAACTGTGGATAACTTGGGGGATAAATGGCATAATAGAACAGTGGAAAAGTTATGAACAGGGCCAGACCAGCAATGAAACCGGTGCAAAAGTTATCCACAGGCTGAGTGTAAGGCTGTGGATAGAAAAAGTTGTTCGCCCTTTTAGGGGTGACAAACCCAGTAACCATGCAGTTTGTAAGCGGATAGCCCGAACGGACGTTTTGTCTCAAAACGGTGGATAACTTATTTGATATTGACTTTTTAACAAAAAATAAATATGGGGGGGCGCCAACTAGAACCCCCCAATATCTAGGAAAACGGGTTGTGCACCTGTGGATAACTTTGTGGACAACCTGTGTACAGGAGGCTAATTATGAACATCAAATTTGTCGTCGTTGGTAAACTCAAGGAAAAGTATTTTAAACAGGGCATCGCGGAATACGCGAAGCGGTTGTCGCGCTTCTGTAAATTTTCAATTGTCGAGGTGCCCGATGAAAAGGCGCCAGAAAGTATGTCTCAGGCGGAGATGGACCAGGTCATGGCCGCGGAGGGTGAGCGCATCCTGAGTAAGATCAAGGACCGCGAATACGTCTACGCGCTGGCCATTCTGGGCAAGGAACGCTCATCGGAGGAGTTTGCCAAGGAGCTGAAGGACTTGACCACCTACGGCCACTCAGACATCACGTTCGTCATTGGGGGCTCACTGGGCCTCACACCGGCCGTCCTGAAGCGCGCCAATACCCAGATTTCATTCGGTCGGTTCACGTTGCCCCACCAGTTGATGCGGTTGGTGTTGACGGAGCAGGTTTACCGGGCGTTTATGATTAATGAGGGGTCTCCGTATCATAAGTGATGCGTTTTTTCTTGGGATTAATCGCTGAGTGGGGAGTTACGGGAGCCCGTATCATAAATGATTGCTTGATGCTTAGTGTAGTGGTATTTGAGGAAGGGATGGTTGTAATTGTTTGTCGTTTTTTCTTTAGCGACTGTGATAATAGTTATAAGTCTTTTCCTAATGAAAATTATTTCAAGTATTGTTTGTTTTAATAAATTAAATATATTAAAAATAAAAATGATCGGGGAAATATTGCTGTTCTTGGGAATAACATTGACGTTTGTTGTTAACACGAATATTCTGGGTGAATTTCAAAGTAACGGATTTGTTGTCGAGGAGTATTTAAAGGACATTGATATGCGGATTGACAGGCTAAGGTTGGATATGAGCTCGCACCATCATTTAGATGATTCTCAATCTGCGGTCAATACGATATATAGCTTAGAAAAGCAGGTTGAGTATAGCGATAAGCAAGTCAGAACGTCAAATACTATATCTGGAACAATAAGCTTTGTGGGAGCAGCCTTTGTGTTAGCTGGTAAATTTGGTGAAATAAAAGTAGAGGCTGATAGAGAAGGTAGAAATTAAAATAGTAGTTGGTAACTTATATAGATGAAGTTCACGAGTAAAATCACATCATGTAACGAGGCAGTTTTTTAGTTTGGTTTTGCCATGAAAATTTGTTCCACAGCTGAGATGGCTAAGCAAAAGTTGAAGGTGATCCAATGGACATAAATGTCAGAAAATTCAAAGCCAGCGATGCTGAAGCAGTAGCCAGTGTCGTGGCGAAAACTCTCCGGGAGTCAAACAGCAAGGATTACTCTCAAGAATACATTGAGAATGAAATTCGCCAAATGCCTGCTACCTTTTTTATTGATAAGGCAAAGCAAACCCACTTCTATGTTTTTTGTGATCAACAGAAAGTTATTGGGACTGGTGCTATTGGGTCATATTGGGGGAGCACCACAGAATTCAGTCTCTTTGATATCTTTGTCTTGCCAACGTACCAAGGACAGGGGATTGGTCATCTGATTATTGAGACGCTCGAGCAAGATACGTATTTTCAGCGAGCAAGACGGGTTGAAATACCGGCATCAATAACGGGACTCGAGTTCTACCAGCATATGGGTTATGACTTCAAAGATGGTCGTGATGTTGTTGATGAAGAGCGATTGTATCGTTTGGAGAAAGTTAGGTATTAGTGGCTGGTTAAAATCTGGCTTTATGCGGTTAAGAATGGTTAGATAAGATGTGGCTATTAAGAAATGGGAGTCTAGTATAGTAGTTAAAAAAGGGGGCGTAGAAGATGAAATCGTCTTCCACAGTCCCCTTTTTAATTTACCGGCGATGATACGTGTTGTACCACGTTTTGCTAACGCTGGGTGCAGGATTAAACTTAATGATTTTGTGACTCTTTATTTTAAAATAAACACTGCTTTGTTTGTAAAGGTATGTATATTCGTATCCACGGACTGTGTAGCTATGTTTGCCAGTCTTTTTGTAAGAGATATTTTTAAGGTAATAGGGCCCAGCAGAATAATAGTATAAGTGTGTTTTAGTAATATGAATTCTTTGGAGTGCATAGGACTCGTTCTTCATTTTCCATTTTCCGCGAATAGCTTTAGGTGTCCCCTTATGCCATGATGAAGCTTGAGCCGTTTGAATTGGTTCAATTAGTGGAGTAAATGCTGAAACTCCTAAAATGGTAGTCGCTATAAGGGTAACTAGTTTAACTTTTTTCATGGATAGTCCTCCTCTTTGATAGCCTTAGTATACAAGAGCTATCAGCTTATTCAAGTGAGCAGTCGCACGTACTTTTCCTTATGAATGACCCAATGAAAATGAATTATCCGTGCTTTCAAATATATATTATTACCATGAAGGCTTAGTGTATATGACGCTAAGCCTATTTTGTATACACAGGAGGATGTTGAATCATGAGTGAAAATGTCATTTATGACGCTCTGTTTCCAATTTATCAAGAATTAAGTGATCTGATTGGTGAGAAGAATATGCTGAAGGTTTATGGCTATTGGCGGGGGTCACAGTTTAGTTTGCCAATGCGATTGTATGACTCCAAGAAGTTGCGACCGATTCTTAAGCAATCAAGGGCTAGTAATAAGGATTTAGCCAGACTATATGAGTACTCAGAGCGTTGGATTCGAGATAATCGTCGGTAAGAAATACATGCAGAACGCAAGGAAAGTGTAAGTACCTTTGTAAGGACATTAAGGCGTTACGAAAAGAGTCAGAATCGACTAAAATCTCAATTGAGAGGTGGCGAGTTAATGGTTGAAGATGTTGAAATTAAGGCCTTACACCAATTTTACCGGAGTTTAAGTGAAGTCGTTGGCACTGAGGCTATGTTGCGTATCCATTCCCAATATAAGGGGACGCAACTAAGCATTCCTATCCATCTGTACGACCGTAGACTAGCCGCTCAGCTCGTGAGAGAGGAATTTAATGGTCACAATCAAATGGCATTGGCTCATAAGTATGGTTACTCACAAAAGTGGGTCTACAAGGTCTTGAAGCAGGGTGAAGACACTAACTCGAAGGAGGAATAAGTAATGGGATTTATTTTATTGATTGTTGTCATTGTGGGTGTCTGGGTTGCGCATAGTAAATTTGGTCTAGGTTGGGGTAAAATAGGAGCTGGGGTCGCGGCAGGATTCATTCTTTTGACGCGATGGGCATTTAGCCAAGACCATGAATGGAGTCAGAAAATAGATGCGCGTTTTAAACGGTTGAGTCAGCTGACCAATGAAGAGTTGAAACGGTACGCCAATGATTACACAAACTCTCCTGAAGAACGAAGCTCAGCGCTTAGGATGCTAAATAGGCGTCGTGAAGATGAAACTGGACCGTTCTGATTGTCTAAGTGCTGGGATTCAGTATTAATACTGATTAATCTGGAGGTAAGATGATGGGTAAATTTAGTAAGATAGCAGTCACTGTAATGACAGTACTCCTAGTGGGTGGAGCAGTTCCGACAACGGCTAGTGCTGCATATTGGCATAAAGGAACGCCGAAGGTACTGAGAGGACATTGGAAGAGTAAATCATTCAATTACAATGGAAATAAGGCTCATAATGGCTGGATTGTGGGTAAGAAGACTATTACTTCTGCATCAGAGAGTATGCCGGTTCAAGTTTGGAAGAACCTGAAATATAAGAAGGCTGGCAAAGGTACGTACAAGTTTAAAGGAACTTGCTACCAAGGTGTAACGAAAGTATCTAATCCACACATTAAGATGGTGAAGAAAAATAATCACCTAAAGTTCAAAATATCTTGGTCAAGTAGCTATTCTTATCTTGGCTGGTATCACAAGTAATAAATCAGCAATTATAGTTTTAGGGCCAACCGACTTTTCTAAGCAACGTCGGTTGGCCCTATTTTTGTGCAATGGATCATAAGAACATAATAGTAGTGATGGAGTGGTCATGGATTTGACAACGATGCCGCTCACATCACCGCACTGTCTCCAGCTAAATACCGCTCAAGCTTATGATCAATCACTTTTAGCTGTTCCTGCTTATCAGCAATCGCAGCGACGACTTGCTTACGCTGTTCGCGCATCAATTCAATTCGTTGCGGTAAGCTGCTATCGCCTTCACGTACCAAGGCCGTGTAGTGTTGCAATTCAACAATCGACATGCCAGCTTCTCGCAAATAATGCAGATTAGTTATCCAGTGTAGGTCTTCATCATTAAAGACTCGTTGATTATTTTCGTTGCGCTTTTCTGGTGGTAATAAGCCACACTCTAAATAGTACCGGACTGTTCGAATAGTAACATTAGCGGCTTTCGCAAATGCACCGATCCGCATCAATTTATTATTTGCCATTTCGACTTGACCTCCCGTTACGTTAGGCTGATATAGTAAATCCATCATAACAGAAAAGGAAGCTATGGATATGACTATCAAGACATTAATTACGGGTGCTGATCGCGGGATGGGCTATGAATTGGCCCTTGAACTTGGGTTGAAAGGCCAGTTTATCTATGTTGGTTCTAGGAATTTAGCTCGTGGCCAGGCCGCTGTTGCGCAGCTCGAGGCTGCTGGTGTCCAAGCTCAGGCGGTACAGTTAGACGTGACCGACCATGAGTCGATTGTTGCTGCGAAAATGAGTATCGCCAATTTAGATATTCTAATCAATAATGCGGGGATTGCCGTTGATCATGAGACTAAGCCGTCAGAGCTGTCGCTAGACGCAATTCGCCAAGATTTTAACGTGAATTATTTCGGCTTGATCGACGTCACGCAGGTCTTCTTACCACTTTTGAAGGCCGCGCCGGCTGGCCGGATTATCAATATCTCCAGTGCAGTGGGGTCTTTGACGCTGGCCAGCGATGCCAGCACCAGCATTCACAAGCTACAAGCATCTGGCTATCAGGCTTCTAAGTCAGCGGTCAATATGTTTACCATCAAACTCGCTGCGGAACTTGAGGGCACGCCTGTTACGGTAAACGCCGTCAATCCTGGTTGGGTAGACACCAGTTTTGGCGGTGGTGGCGGTAATCGGACCGTACAAGTGGGGGTGGCCCGGACTGTGGAATTGGCCACTTCTGATGCGTTAACTGATTCTGGCACGTTTTCGGATATCGATGGTATTGTGCCTTGGTAACCGGCTCAAAGCAAGTACGACAGGTTAACCAGATAAGGTCATCTCCAGAAGAGAAAAACCACTATTTTAGACAAGGTAGCTTAACAACTTCAAACCAGAGTCAATTGCCCCTGAATGAGTCCAGAGGCAATTGACCTTCTAGATAGAATGCCATATATTGAAAATTATGGAACGGGTATTAGGTGGATATAAAAATTAGGAGACGTGACTAAATGTCTGAAATTGCTGCACTAGAAATTTCAATCAAACTAAAGGATGTTAAACCGGCAGTCTCACGGAAGCTGATTGTTCCCGTGACAATTCGTTATGACCAGCTCCACGTGTTGTTGCAATTGGCCTTTGGCTGGACCAATTCCCATCTGTATAGTTTTCAAGCAAAGCATCAAGACCGAGAGTATGTTGGTTATGTGGACGATATGGCTATCGGGCGCGAACAAATCTTAGCCAGCCAAGCCTATGTCTATCCGGACTTGCAGCAGAACGAAATTTTGTACACGTATGATTTCGGCGAAAACTGGGAGCACGTGATTACCCTAAAGCGTGCTCTAACATTTGACGAGCTCCAAGGCGTTCAGGTGCCAAGCTGTACCTGGAGTCGGGGAGCCAATCGTGCTGAAGATGGGCAGGACGCAGAGGACGCACTGGAGTTCAATCGCCAAAGCTTGAATCAGGAACTTGCCCTGTGGTCTCGTGCGGGTGAGCAAATGATTCGGGCAGATGATTTGGGATTGATACCTAAGTTTTACTAGAAGGGTTAATCGGTTGAAATACTAGCTTCGATAATGGGCCTCAAGTCTTACCAATACATGGGTTATCTAAGTGTTGAAAGTCTCACGTGAATTTTAAAAAACGGCATGATTCCGAAATTCTATCGGAATCATGCCGTTTAGTGTTTCTGCCGTTTTTAGGGCCTACACGACTTGCATTTTTGCTAATCATTTTTGATGTAAGACACGTGCTTCTATGGGTGCAGAGTATGTTAAACTAAGATTGTTAGATAAAACGGTTTCATATAATACTTAGTTGAGTAGTTATTTGTATATCGTGATAATGAATGGAAATGCAGATGAACTCAGCTAATCCTAGGGAGGATGTAGTTCATGAAGCGAAGTGTGGTTGGTATTGCAGTAGCAGCAGGAGTAGCCTTTTTGGGTGTTCAGGTATTAGGAACGATGCCCGCGCTTCCTACGATTGGAACGGAGGTCGTTGCCCATGCGTCTGATGCAACAACGGTTGTTGATTCGCAAACAGCAGGAGACTCTGTGTTGGGGACCTGCCCGTGGACTTTGACGGCAGATGGGGTTTTGCATGTTGAAAGTGGCGAGTTACCGGAAGCTACAAAACCATATAGTAATTATGAGACACCTTTTTACGATATTCAGGTTCGAGAAGGTACAAACAACCATGCATTTAATACAATCTCATTTGATGGTAAAGTTACAACACCAAAAAATGCGTCATTTATGTTTGCCAATTTTTTAGACGAGGTACCACAGGTTAAAAATTGGAAAAATGTGAATACTAGCAATTCGACCAACTTTGCCTTTATGTTTTTGGCTAGTGGGCAGGACACGATTGATGTATCCAACTTTGATACAAGTAAGGCAACGGACATGCATGGTATGTTTAGCGGTACGCCTCTTGTTGAAGGCTACGAGAATCTGGATACAAGCCACGTGATCGATATGAGTAGCATGTTTGATAATTATGGTGACGCGGACAACCCGTCTTCTTTGGATTTGTCGAAATTTAATGTTAGCAACGTAACCGAGGCTGAATCAACTAATCAATTTGGGGAAGTCATAGATGGTTCAAGCGGGTTCTATAACATGTTTAATAATATCAAAGTTAAAAGTCTTAATCTTGGAGATTGGAACCCAAGTGTGCCCCTAACTAATATATTTGAGGATTCTAATGCCTCCAAAGTAAGTAAGCTAACATTAAGTCCGCAGGATAACTTGACCGGTTCAGCATTATCTGAGTTGGATCCGGTTAATAATCCTGATCTGGCAGGCTACACTGGCAAATGGGAAAACAGTAACGATCAATACTTAAAACCTGATAATCCAAGTAAAACTACGTACACGTCGGCCGAGTTGATTAGCAAATACAATGGGAGCACCGCGCCAGCTGGAAATCAAACGTACCAATGGGAACCCGAAGTAACGCCAGGAAACCCCATTACGATACATTACATTGATCAGGATGGCAAAACAATTCAACCTGACAGCCAACTTCCTGGGACTTTAGGAGATAACTATACGGTTAAGCCAGATGCTATCAAGGGCTATCAGTATGTCAGTGCGACTGAGGGATCACTGACGGGAACATATACGTCCGATCCGCAAGCGGTTACGCTGTCATATAAGGTAGCGCCCGTGACACCAGTTACGCCAGGCGGTAATGGCGGTACAAATAACGCAACAGGTGAGTCGTCAAACACAAATGATAGCTCATCAACCGGTGACCAAGGTCATGCCGTCGTAATTGCACAAAAGGACCGGGCAATTACGGCTGTTAAAAAGCTGGGGTTATACAGTACGCCAAACTTTAGTAAGAAGACGCGACAATTCTACTATGCTAAGCAGAAACGAACGTTGCGGCCCCAGTTTGTGATTACCGGTGTTGCGCAATCCAAGAACGGTGTCAAGCGCTACTTGGTTCGAGACGTGAATACCGGCTCCAAGCGATATGGCAAGACCGGTTATATTACGGCTAAGCAGGCATTTACGGTACATACGTATTACCAGCACAGTCCTAAACAAGTCAAAGTAATCTCGGGAACGAATGCCTATCGCGACAAAGCACTTAAGCAGCAAGTCAAGCATTTGAATCGGGGAACGGTATTGCGCGTTAAAAAGCTGGTTCGTTATCACTTAACGACGCGCTTGGTTCTCAATGATGGTAGTTTCATAACGAGTAATAAAACAAAGGTGATTGAAAAGTAACCGTTGCAGGTGAACTGAGAGTCATCGATTATAGGTAGGACAGTAAGACTAGGCAGACTTGAATCGTAAATTTCGATTCGAGCCTGCCTAGTCTTTTTATGTTAGCCAATCATAGAACCAAGAGGATACCCGCGGTCGTCAGAACTACGGCATTCTTTAAGTGTCGGCGGGGGTAATTAGCGAAATTGTTTAAAAATTGTCACAACAGTTTTAGTATGTAACACAACGACGGTATTAATAATATAATAAAATACATATGGTGTTCATAAGTTATTCACAAATCACTGATATTCTGAAATCACTCGAAAAAAGAAAACAGCTCGCAACCCACAGGGATAGGGAGGATCGCCTCATGAAAAAACTATTAGCAATTATTGCAGTGCTAGGATGTGTCCTAGGTTTGACCTCATACCTACGCATTCAAGCGCAGGATCGAAACGACATTATTGAAAAGGCAACCCTCCAAGACCAAACGGGGCGAGTTGTTAAAAAGCTGACTAGCCATCAGGTACAGGACCTGCAAGTGGCGCTGACCGTCAAGCTTCCCGCTGGGGAGACGATGGTGACGTTAGCCGACCAGGATAATGCCAAACTGATGACTGGGGAAATCACTGTAGATTCAAACCAGGAAGTTACGGCAATGGTTGCTCAGAAGCGCCAATTGATTTTCAAGAATGACCAAAGCCAGGATCAGACGGTAGATTTAGTTGTACCGGTGAAGGTCACGCCGGCACCACTCAGCAAAGGCTTACAATTGAAATTAAACGTTGCTGACCCAGACCAAGAATATGAATTAGAAAAGATTGCGGTTGTTTCTAAAGAAGCTGAAACGACAACCGAGGAAACTAAAGAAACAACGGGTGAAGCGGACGCAAAACTAGCAACAGACACGAATGACGACACCGAAAAGACTTCAGACAAAACGTCAGACACGAAGACGACAAAGAAGGAAAAGAAAACGACGAAGAAAGCAGTTAAACAATCAACAAAGAAAGCGACAACGTCAAAGGACAGTAAGACTAACAAGGATACACGGTCAAACCAGCAAACCACTGGCAATGCGCAGTCACAGAAGTCAGCGACGACTGACAGTGAAGAAGATGCAACGGAAGATGAAGCAGTTCGGGCACGTACGGCAACTAAAAAGCTAGCACCGCCGAATCCACCAGCGGGTGCGGACATCAAAATTAGCCGAGCACAAATCAGAATGGAAGATTGGTCAGACAAGATGATTATTGGTGGCACGCTTCCAGGTAGTGATGGCATCGAGGAATGGACAAAGGAATTGGATAAGGATGACATAGAATCCGCTGGTTACATGGGCATCGCTAAGACCAATTTCTTTGAGAAACGTTACCACTCTTCTTATCTCCAAAGAGGTGGAGGAGAAGTAGCTTACGCTGTCGCAATGGTTGGTAAGCCAACCTTAAAGAAAGAAGATAACATTGTCATTTATTACGATAACGTTGGAAAGTACACGACTGAAGCTGACGATGAAAACCTAAATCAGCAAATGGGCGTTATCGTAACAATTTCAAATATTGTTTACCATGAAAAAATTAAAGGCGCGGCGGGAGAAAGCAAAGCCTACATCGACTTTTCTAACAACTTCTATTCTGGTTTGGTCTACAACGGTATTGAGTCTTTCGATATCGACATGACGTTTACCAACTCGGATTGGAGTCGGGCACTTGAATTTCCTAAGGCAGTTAATAACAAGTACAAAAATTATTTCACGTTTGGCTCATTAAATGGTAGCACCGATAACAAGAATGAATGGGCCGGGACCAGGTCTAAGTTAAAGGGAGAGTTATCGCCCAATACAAAGGTTGTATATCGTGGCCATGGCTGGTACGAAGGTGTTGGTATCGGGCTTCCGAAAGATCACGATGACTACAAAGACGCCGATTGGGGCGATTACCTGGGCTCTGCTGATTATGAACGCGGAGCGGTTTCATTTCCAATGGTTGGGACAACGCAGCTGTTCAAGCTGAGAAGTCAGTTTGGCTTCACGTGGCAGTCCTTCTCTAGTGGCTTCCTGTTGCCACTGGAACAGCCCGAGCCACGCAAGACTGTTCACTCGAACAAAGAGATTGATCCAGAGAACAACGACCGGGATGGTGTGACAATCGACAGAGATGAGGATGACAGAGACTTTCTGTACTACACGATTTATCAACCAACTTACAATATTCCGAATGACTCTATTGCTAAACCTAACGCGATTACGATGTGGGATCAATTGCCTGCCGGCGTGACGGTTGAAGAAGCAAATATTAAACTTTTCAATACCAATGGCAAACCAGTTGAGGCGGAGCCAGGAGAAATTACCATTGATGATGGTAAGGTCACCTATAAGTTATCTAAAGAAGAAATTGAAGAATTGATTTTTGATGGTAACTCGTTTGCTATTCAAATGATGGTGAAGCTTGATTCTGACTTTGTTGGGACGTTGGAAAACGATGCTGAAATTGAATTTGATTCTGGCGAAGAACATCTAACATGGAAAAAGAAGACGAACAAAGTAGTTACGCACTACTTCAAGGGTGTTTACCAGTTCGAAAAGATTGATAGCACCACCAAAAAATCACTCGCCGGAGCTGAGTTTATCATTCAAGATAAAGAGGGTAACTACCTGAAGTTTGATACTAATGGTAAACGGACGGGTGAGGTTGCTGACAAAAATGAGGCAACCGTCCTGAAGGGCGACGACAACGGAAACTTTAAGATCACAGGTCTCAAGACGGGCACCTACACGTTGATTGAAACTAAGGCGCCAGACGGTTACACGATTGGCGAACCTACTGAATTTACGATTTCAAGTGATAAACAAACTGGGCCGATTGAATCCAAGCAAGTCGAAAACGACCCAGAATACAGCTTACCCATCACTGGAGGCCAAGGCATCATCTGGTTCATCATTGTTGGGCTCATGCTCACCCTATCGGCGCTCGCCATTTGGCGCACACACCCTAGAGGAGGATAACCATGAAAATGACAAAATTACGAAAGCTGGCGCTCGCGGCCTTTGCCGTTTGTGGCTTGGCACTGGGGGGACAAACAATCGCCCACGCTGCCGAGTCCGCAGCGCCGGAAAAAGTTACGATAAAATTGCACAAGATGGACAATGAAGCGGAAAAAGAAATTGAAAACACTGGGGATGAACTGGATTCACTGACCGGCGTTAGCGCCTATAATGCCGATCAGTATGGTCCGGTGACGTATCAGATCTATGATTTGACCGACTACCTTAAAGGTCAAAACATTGTCAGTGGCCAAACAAGTCACGTGGATTTTGAAGCAGCACGGGAAAAACTAGTTAACGAGATTACCAAAAGTCGGACGGAACCAGAAGCCGTGCTCAAAGCACAACGAGCCTTCGTGAAGAAAAATAAATTGCAGAGCATTGCGACAGAAACCTTAAGTGACAATAGCGGTATCCTGACGTTCTCAGACATCCAGAATAAGGGGTTCTATCTGATTTTGGAAACGAAGGCGCCGGTTAAGAATCTGAAGGCAATCTCCGCGCCCATGCTCATCAGTTTACCGCTGAATAACAAGAGCACGATTCACCTGTACCCCAAGAACCTGGTTGCCCGGGACGTCGACCCCACAATCCACAAGGTGGGCCTCGACCCGGAGAATCCAACGAGTGGAGAATATGTCCCATTAGGCGGCGTGAAATTTACGTTAGAAGAAGTAGGCAGTGATAAAGAACCACGACCGCTGACAACCGATGATAAGGGAAATATCGTCTTTGGCGAATTAGATGTTAGCACGGAGTATCGACTGACGGAGGTCTCAAACGAAAAGCAACCCTGGTATAAACAGACGCATACCAAGGATGACGTCCTATCATTGACCTTTACAGTTGATAAAAGAGGGTTTATCGACCCTGTAAAGATGGTCCCAAATGAAAATCACTTCACTATCAATAAGGACCAAATTGGTATTAAAAACGATTTAATTCTTGGTGGCGCTGAGTTCCAAAAAATCGACGCCAACAGCAAGCATGGCTTGGCTGGTGCGAAGTTTAAGGTCAACAAAATTGATAACGCGGGCAAGACTTTCTGGGCTAAATTCGACGGTCAAACTTTTGTAAAGTGGTTGACTGACGAAGGTGATGCTACTGAGTTAACGTCCGGCGAAGATGGAAAGTTCAATTTCACCGGTGTCCCTTACGCCTACGACCAACGAGATGGCGAAGTGATTTACAACCTGGTCGAAACGCAAGCGCCCGCTGGCTACGCACTACTAAAGGATGCCACGCCATTTGAAATCGGCGAGAGCACAGAGCTCCAAAAAATTAAGAACGAAAGCTACGCGCTGCCAACGACTGGTGGCATGGGCATCTGGCTCTTCCTGCTCATCGGGGCCCTCCTGATGGGTGGCGCTGGCTACCTGTACTACCGGCAAAAGCGTTCAGCATAAATTAGTTAACCACTTAGACAATTAAAGAAGGGAGGAACCCCCTCATGCGTAAATGGCTCATGATTTTACTATTCTGCGTTGGCCTGGGCCTGATTAGCTACCCAGCCGTGCGTAACCAAGTGACCGTTTGGCGTCAGCAGGGGGTTCTGGTGGCGTATAAGCGCCAGTTGCGGACGGCGAGTAAGACACAACGCAAAGTTCTCAAACAGGCCTTACAGCGGCAGGCAACGGACAATCAGACGACCGCCTATGACCCGTTCAAGAATGAAAATGGCAGCTTTATTGACACGACGCCCCTAGCGCTGGTGGCGATTCCCAAGATTGACGTGGAACTGCCGGTGTTTTCCGGCACGAGCGACCCCATTTTGCAGAAGTATGCCGGGTTGGTTCACGGCACGGATATCCCGCAAGGCAAGCGCAATCAGCACAGCCTGATCACGGCGCACCGGGGATTGACCAGCGCGAAACTTTTCACAGATCTGCCCCGGCTCCAACGCGGTGACCGGTTCTATTTGAAAAATGCCTACGGGCTGATGACGTATGAGGTCGCGACCATTCGGACCGTGAAGGCGGCCACCCGCCAACCGATTCTGCGGACGGCGAACCAGAATCAGGTCACGTTGATGACCTGCACGCCGTACATGATCAACACCCATCGGCTCCTGGTCACCGGCCAGCGGATTCCGAACGAGGCCCAGACGATTCCGCAAGGGAAAACGGTGTGGGACTGGTACAAAATCGTTCTACTGATTCTGGCGGCGCTGCTCGTCATCGGCGGCGCGTGGCTGGGTTACCGCCGCTACCGCCAAGCAAGGGAGGGAAGCTAAATGGCTACACGAAAACGACATGCCAAAAAGGGCGCCCTCTGGTTGCTGGCGATGTTTGTGATTGGGGCCGGGCTGATGTTGTTGGCCCTGACGCAGACCTTCTCGGTGGAGCAGCTGGGTGACGTGGCGAAACGAGAAATGACGGTCGCAAGCATCCAGCGCGCGACCCAGAAAGCGACCCAACAACCGGACGCGTTCAACTATGCGAAGACGGCACAGCTGAACCCCCTCACGGTAGGTGGCTACGGCTTGCGTGAGCTGACCGGCAGGAGCACGTATGGTGCGGTGGGCCAGGTTCGGGTTCCCGCGGTGGGGCTGGATTTGCCAATCGGCATCGGCGTCAGCAACTCGGTCCTGGTCCGGGGCGCGGGAACGCTTAAGGCCGACCAACGCATGGGCCAGGGGAATTACGCCTTGGCCGGGCACTACATGACGCCCCGGCGCCTCCTGTTCTCGCCCCTCGAGGGTGTGCGCAAGGGCAACGCCGTCTATCTGACGGATAAGCGCCAGGTCTACCACTACCGCGTGACTCGGGTCCGGGTGATCGACCGCCACCAGGTGAGCGTCATCAACGATGTCCCCGGTCAGAAATTAGTGACGCTGGTGACCTGTGCCTCGGCGAAACGCGGCGAACCCAAGCGGCTGGTGGTGCAGGGGAAACTGCAGTCGGTGAGAGCGGCGACAACGGCTTGAATGATCGTTAAATGGATACAGTAAAGGCCAGGCATGTGCCGGGCCTTTTTGAGGTGTATTGGGATTTTTGGTAATTAAGATAACCTTATTTGCCACCGTAAAAATTGATGACAGTCATATGCTTAGTGCTCTTGTAAACGGGATGGTTATATTTCTTCTTGGTTAGGAGCATGACCTTAGACGAGTTTTCGCTGACAACGGGCACATAGGCTAGAGCTGGGTGATGCTTGTACGTAACTGGGAGAACTTGCCCGCAGTAGAATTGTGAAGCTTTGAGATCTGAGCTAGGTTTTAGATTGATGGCGAAGTAGTACCAGCCTTTGAACGGTTTGCGCAAATCAACGTTAGGGTGGTTTTTCGCTTTACGCGACCACATCATTGATTTGGCATACTTGATGGTACGAATACCTTTAGTTGTCTTCACGGTGAAGGATTTCTTGTTAACGACTAGCTTCTTGGGGTGCTTATCTTGGGAAAGTTCAAACCCGTACCAGGTACCGCGCAAAGCCTTTGGTGCCGTGCGCAGACTGCGTTTCGTGCCAAAGGTCCAAACGGTTTCTGCGTTGGCCGAGGTCGTTGTGACCCCCAGGAGACCGGTGGTGGCGAGTAATACCAGCAGTACCTTAATATGTAAGTTTTTCAAAATGATTCCCCTCCTTAGTGGCTTTAGTATACGAAAGTTAAGTGCTTGTTTAAAATGCGGATTGCTGGGAAGTCTGCTTTGAGCTAGGAGATAAAGTTTGAGACAGAATAAATGGAAATAAGGATCTGCAGAAATATGGTTCGTCGTAACTTTTTAGCTAAACCCCCACCCAATTCATTGACTGTCACGTAACGTCATAGTTTAGTATGGCAGATAGTGAGTCGGTTATTGGGTTTGAAAGTGGGGTGGATGTGCCATGAAACAAGAATCATTATTTGCCGGTCGACCAGAGAATACGCCGTTGGCGAGTCGCGTGCGGCCCAAGGACTTGGACCAGTTCGTTGGGCAACAGCATTTGCTAGGACCGGGCAAGATTTTACGCGAAATTATTGAAAATGACCAAGTGTCGTCCATGATTTTCTGGGGGCCACCGGGTGTGGGGAAGACGACCCTGGCGGAGATCATTGCCCGCAAGACGAAGTCCAGTTTCCTGAGCTTCAGTGCAGTCGACAGTAGCATCAGTAAAATTAAAAAGATTATGAAACAGGCCGAGCTGGACCGCGAGATTGGCCAGCAGACCATGGTCTTCGTGGACGAAATCCACCGGTTTAACAAGGCCCAGCAGGATGCTTTTTTGCCGTACGTTGAACGCGGGAGCATCATTCTGATTGGCGCGACCACGGAGAACCCGTCGTTTGAAATCAACTCGGCTTTGCTCTCACGCTGCAAGGTGTTTGTGCTCAAGGCGTTGAAGCAAGCTGACATCGTCACGCTGATTGAAAATGCGCTCCACAACCCTGAAGGTTTTGGTAAACAGAAAATCAAGATTGGCGACGACGAGATTCAGGCCATCGCGAATTTTGCGGACGGGGATGCCCGGATGGCGCTGAACGTCCTGGAGATGGCCATTTTAAACGGCGACAAGGGCGAGCAGGCGACGACGGTTACCATGGCCGACCTGAGTCAATTGATCACGAAAAAGTTCGTGCTCTACGATAAAAATGGCGAAGAGCACTACAACATCATTTCCGCGCTCCACAAGTCGATGCGTAACAGTGATACCGATGCGGCCATTTACTGGCTGTCGCGGATGCTGGAGGGCGGCGAAGACCCGCTGTACATTGCGCGACGGTTGGTGCGCTTTGCCAGCGAGGACGTTGGGTTGGCGGATACCAATGCGCTTAACGTGGCCATCAATGTGTTCCAAGCCTGCCAGTTTCTGGGGATGCCCGAGTGTGACATTCACCTAGTGGAGGCGGTGACGTACCTGTCGCTGGCGCCGAAGTCCAACGCCATTTACAAGGCGCGGCTCGCGGCGGCCAAGGACGTGAAACAGACGGCCAATGATCCCGTGCCGCTCCAGATTCGCAACGCCCCAACTAAGCTGATGAAAGACTTAGGGTATGGCAAGGGTTACGAGCTGGCGCACTACGCCAAGGATAAATTGACGACGATGAAGACCATGCCGCCTTCCTTGGAAGGGCATGAATATTATTTGCCAACGAGTGAAGGTCATGAGCAGCGGTTCAAGGACCGGTTGGCGCAGATTAAAGCCTGGCATCAACAGAATGGGTAAACGAAAAGGGCGTTGCAGGATTTTCTGCAACGCCCTTTGTCATGGTTTAGACTAAAGTTTTCGTTTGACCAAAGTTCATGTCCATTGGCCGGATGAAGGACCAAGTGGAGTGGACCACTTTCCAGTCGTCACCCTCGCGTTCGTAGACTTCAATGCAGTTGTAGCGCATGTCGTTCAGCGAGGTCTTGGCGTACAGCTGGTAGGTCAAGACGGCCATATCGCGGTTGATCTGCACCCGGGGGTTCTCGAAGTCGTAGGAGTCAGCGAAGAGCTTGCCCTCAACGTGAGCCAGGACAAACTGCTTGATTTCGGCATAGGTGTCGACGCGGTGCGGCTTAGAGCTGTCGAAGTAGGAAAAGTTGGTCTGTGACCATAGGGTGAGGTAACCAGAGGTATCCCCCTTGAACCATTTGTCTAGGGCTCCCTTTTCCAGGTCGATAATTTTAGCGGTTAAGGTATCAGTTTCGTTTGTCATGAGCGGTCTCCTTTGTTTGTTCAAGATAAACTCAGTCTAAACTATGCCGTAACGTTACAGTCAAGGACGGAGAACCGAAATTGGAAAAATTAACGATTGATAATTGGTAAATAGGTGTACAATTTGAATCAATAATAGATTGAATAAAAGGGGGAGTCGCCCATGGTGTTTGTCGTGGTGCTTGTACTGATTCTGCTAGTCCTCGCTATCGTCTATGGCGTGCGTCACCGGCAATGGTGGCTGGTTATTCTGGTGGGGGTGGTCCTGCTGGCAATCGTGGTTTTTGCGATTGCGATGGAAATTGTGATTGTTGTTTTGGATGAATGAGTTTGGTTTTAAAATTAAATCCGTAATCAAATAGCCCCACTGCGTAGAAAAAACGCAGCGGGGCTATTCGTTCAACTGTAAATTACTTGGTTTCTTGTCCCAATTCCAACAACCGTTGGCGCAGGTCGTCATCGTAGGCCGTCAAGTACAGGCCGTACTTCCCGCGCTTCATCAACACGTTGAGGACGTTGGCGATGAAGTCCTTGTATTCGTCGCGTGAGAATTTCATATCCTTACGCTTCTTGAAAATTTCCTTGTGAGAATATTTTTCGGGGATAATGGTCATGGTATCGGTCGCTTTGTCGTAACCGAATGAGGGGCCGATGATCATGCCGACGTAGTTCAGGTCGAAGCCTTGCAGCGTGTAAATCGTGCCGACCTGGGTGATGGAGCCTTCCCGCTTGGCCCAGTGGGTCCGTTGCGGGTCCCATTCGTCCCAGGGCAGGCTGAACGAATCCATTTCCACGTTGTGGCGTCCGTCGATTCGAGGGAAACCAGAGGTGGCAACGACCCGGCTCATGCCGACTTCCTTGTTGCGCTTCTTGATATTTTCAAACAGCTCGCCCGCGGTGTCGAACATTTTAAATTCGAAGTCGCTGTTGTCGGGGAAGGGCTTCAGGGGCTTTTCAGCGGTCAAATCGTCCATCCAGTCGACCTGTTCGTCGCTGGCGACCATCCGGTATTGGAAGTTCATGTTAAATTGCTTGTGGGGATGATTGCCAATGGTCTTGTCGAGCAGTGGCCGGTCCCAGTACATCTTGGACTGGAAGACTTGGTCGAAATCGTAAACGACCACGACGACCTTGGCCAAAGCCATCAAGTCGGTTAACTGGTTTTGCCCGCGGTAGTGCGCGTAGGGTTCTGATTTGGAGTAAAGCAGATGGGCTTCATCCACGAAGATGATATCGTATTTTTTGTGATTCTTTTGCGCGTAGTTGATCAAAGAGGTTGGCCGGCGAATCTCACTAGCCTTCATGTTGGGGATGGATTCGGCCAGGTCCCGGTAGGCCTTGTACAGCTCGGGATGGTTGACCACCAGTGACGTCCGGTAGTGGCGGTCGGTCATGTACTGACGGACCAATTCCATCAAAACGACGGACTTCCCGGTCCCAGCCGCGCCTTCGATGACGGCAACGGAAGCCGTGTCGCCCTTCAGGCCTTGTTTGATGTAGTCGTTGATATTGGTGATGACAGTCTTCTGGTCGTCGGAAAGGTCATCGACGAAGAACTGTTCTTGTAAAATTTTATTCATACTGGAACTCCTTATGCCGTTATGGGATTTATGAAAGACATGTATTAGTATAGCAGTTATGTGAACGGATACCGTTAAATTTGCTGGTAAGCTGTCAAAAATGGAGGAATCGCGGGCTGGAAGAACGTTTCGCTATAGCGGCAAAGAAATTGATTGTGGTTGTGGGAGGGCTGCTGTATGCTTAGGTAGAAGTTAAATGAAAACCGAGTTTTGGTGATTTTCAAAGTGCGGTGTGACGGCGTTTGTTTAGTGTATTCCCCGCGGATGCGGGGGTGATCCTCAGATGAAGCCCTTAGCAGTGCTAAGTGGGCAGTATTCCCCGCGGATGCGGGGGTGATCCCTTGATGTAGCGGTCAAAGTTCTCTTCAATTTTGTATTCCCCGCGAATGTGGGGGTGAATCAAAAGGCCAGTCCTCACACAGAGAACTGGCCTTTTACAAACAAGATTAGTTGGATTGAGGGAAGAAAATAGCAGTCGGCATGTAGTAATGCGTGCCGTTTACCAGATAGCCGCAAGAGACGTGGACGCTGCTGGTTACGTCCTTATTACGCTCAGTGGTGTAAGTTGTCGTGTAAGTTGTATACTGGCGCTTAATCACTGTCAGATACTGAGCGCTACCAGACTTGCTGATACGCTTACCAATTGCACTAGGAACGGCTTGCTTGGTGTAGAGGTAGGTTTTTCCACTGCCTGAAGGGAGTGCAGCTTTGGTAACTTTGACGGAAGTCGTGGGTTTGGGGTCGACGCCTACGCTAAAGACATCAGTGTTAGCGTAGTACTCGAGATAACCATCACTGCTGACGTGAATGCGAGCGGCTTTAGCCGTGCTTTCGTCGTTAGCGTCTGGATACTTCAGTCCGGCAAAGAGGCTGCCATCCTGAGTCGCATTTAATCCAATGTTTTCTGGATAGGATTTTTGTGTACTGTAGTACCGGAGATACTGGGGAACTGAGACTTTTTTGAAATTAGTTTTTTTCATAACGATATTTCGCGTCGAGGTCTCATTTTTCCCAACATAGCTCTTTCGTAAATGGTAACTGAGCGAATTCATTTGAATGTCCATGATGCGTTTTCCGTTAAGCGTGGTGACACCGCTGATTTGAACGATGGTGCCTTTGAGAATAGTGAAGGCCTTTTTGTACTTGGTTTTAGCAAGAACAATTTTTTTCTTAGCTATCAAAAAATTCCCAGACTTGGCGTTGACGTAGCTGGTACTAGCCGCTGCTGTGACGCCACCGGTTAGGGCTAACCCGAGTCCAATTGCACCTATAGTAACTAGAATGTTCTTAAGTTTCATATGTAGCTCCTCCTAAAAGTGGCACCTTAACTACTCTAAGTATACGCTGTTGAGGTAAAAAAATCTGAGGTTAAACACTGAGAAATTGATGTTGGCTTAAAGTGGTTAAGGCTTTCGCTATAGCGGCAAAGAAATTGATTGTGGTTGGGGGAGGGCTGCTGTATGCTTGGAACACAAGTTAAATGAAAACCGGGTTGGGGTGATTTTTAAAGTGCGGTATGACGGCGTTTGCTTAGTGTATTCCCCGCGGATGCGGGGGTGATCCTATCTAAATTTAAATTACGAAAATATGGAAAGGGTATTCCCCGCGGATGCGGGGGTGATCCTTGAGGTGGTCGATGCGATGCGTCAGCTTGACCGTATTCCCCGCGGATGCGGGGGTGATCCTTCTTTTTAAAGGTGTAAGTCCATCTAACCTTAGTATTCCCCACGGATGTGGGGGCGATTAATTGTAAGTCCAATTATTTGAATTAATGTGTCATTCAAAAGTAAGAAAGCTAAGTATTTCTCTATTTGTAGAATATGAGTACGAAAATATTTTTACATTTCGACAGTTAACGTTGTGCTATAATTATGGCGTGAGTTGGTAAGTAACAATCATTTCTAGATGGAGGGATATACAATGAAAATTAAACATCTTGTAGCTGCTGTCGCAGTATGTTTTGGTGTTGCGGGGATGGCTACGACTATATCAGCTGCACAGCCAGCGCGTGCCGTGACTACTAGTAATAAGAATTTTCGAAAGTATAAAACCATGCCGAAAGCTTTGCGTGGTACTTGGCAAACCAAGGGATACACTAAATATCGTAAGGGAATCAAGTCTAATGCTACATACAAATTTAATAAGAACTCATATACACTAATCATGAAGTTTAAAGGTGGTAGCGTAAAGTCTAAGACCATTCACTTCCCCAAGAACCAAGTTGGTGGTATGTGGTATGAGAAGCAAAGAAAGGTTTACGACGTTTTTCCAGGCGGGAAGATGTCCGATGCCAAGAAGGCCTACGCATCATACTTAACGCTAAAGCCAGTCCGTCGTAATGGAAAACGAGCTCTGGCCCTTTACCCAATTGGTGGTACCAAGATGACTTATTTCTACCGAAAGTAGATTCTATCTATTAAGTAACCCATTGGAGGGGAAATCATGAAAATCAAGCATTTAGTACTGGCAGTAGTCTTAAGCCTAGGACTAGTTGGAGCTGTGACTTCAGTCTCTCAACCAGCCAGCGCCGCTACTAATAACGCCAAGAACTACAAGACGTACAAGTCCATTCCTAAGCCATTGTGGGGGACGTGGCGGACTAAGGGATATACCGAGTACAATGGCGAGAATAATAAAAAGGTGCGCTGGAGCTACTCGTTCAAAAAGCATACGTATTCACAGAAAGTGGATTTTCAAGGGAAGCGGAAGTCCAAGACCATTCACTTTCTAAAGAAAGAAATTCGTGACATTGACTACCGCTACAAGACCAAGCGATACGAGATTTATCCAACGGCGGTCAAGACGAAGAGTAAGCTTGCATATGCCTCTATCCTCTACTTGAAGCTAGTTCGTCATAATGGAAAAAAGGCGTTAGAGATGTATCCGCGAGTTGATAACCACACGACTTATCTCTATAAGCAATAGCATTTTTGATCAAGTAAAGGCCCAATCCACGCAGATGGATTGGGCCTTTGATGTACTTTAGGAGAATAGCTTACTTGTTTTTAGGTGCTAATTTCACTAGAATCAAGATAACTAAAACAGAGTGAATGTTTCATGTGGAACATTCGAGTGGAGAAATGGCATGCTAAAATTAGAAGTTTATCAAAATAATCAAGAAGACCGCGACCGAATCGCCAACTACCAGCTAGCAGATGCCACCTTCACGGCCACGCCACAACAAGCTTTGGCGATTGCATTGGATAATCCGGACCGGTTTCCACTGATGGTTTTAGCCGATGATGAAATGGTTGGTTTTTTCGTTCTGATTAGAAATGAGGATGTCCAAGAGGTCGGGGCTGATCCGACAACCGCGATTTTAATTCGCTCGCTTTCAATTGCAGAGAATCACCGGGGACAAGGCTTTGCTCGTCAGATGCTACAGGCGTTACCGCAGTTTGTGCGGGAACGTTTTCCGAGTGCAACCAGCTTAACCTTGTCAGTGGATCATGGAAATTTACCGGCACAGAAACTCTACGAGAAAGCCGGTTATGAAGACACAGGTCGACGACGATACGGTCAATACGGCGAGCAGTTTGTTTTGAGTCAAGAACTATAAAAATAAGGAAGTCCAAGAGTCATAACACATTATGACCATCGGACTTCCTTATTTTTAGTAGTGACGATTAGTGATCTTCAGGCGTTGCGCCATAAGGGGTATAGAAGGTCTTACCACCCAGTGACATGAGGCCATAGTACGAAGGCGCTAAGTCCCACTCCTCACTGTAGTTGGGCTCAGCGTACGTTTTGAGTTGGTTAACGAGAGACAGCCGGTACTGCTTCTTGCCGTGGTAAGTGACCTTAGTCGTCTTAAAGCCCTTTAGTGATTTAGCCAAGTAGAGGTAGCGCGTGTGTCCCTTAACTGTCGTCCGTTGAATTTTTACGGAAGCGGTTGGTTTTGCCCGATACTCAGTGGACTTGCCAGCTGGATTGTTTTTACGAACTTCAACGTAACCGTTCGAAGTGATTTGGACGGATTGCTTGGATAAAGCTTTATTCTTGTTCTTCAGTGCCGTGACACCACCTAAGTAAAAGTCACCATGGCTACCGTTCTTTGGTAGATAGGCTGGGCGTTTAGTCTTAGTAAAGGCGTTTATTTTGGCAGCGCTTGAAGTTGACGCACCATCGCTTGATACCCATAAATTCTGTTGGTAACCTGGGCTTAAGATATTTCGGCTTAAGTAGTTGGTACCAATGGCTAAATTATTGTATTGATTGTAAAACCGGTGAGCTTCAACGACTGTCCCTTTAGGAAGCGTTACAGTTTTATTGATAGACCCCATATCGTCGAAGTAAGGCGTAAATCCAGCTGTGAGCTTGACCTGTTTTGTGGTGCGATAGTACGTGTTCTTGGTTAAGGTAGGCGTGGCTTTGGCAAAGGCGGCTTCACTTACGCGCTGGATTTTTGCAGTTCCTGCTACTTTTGTTTCAGGCTTGTAGGCTAGCTTCTCATCATCCTTGGGATCAAAGCCTTTCGTCAGTCCCTTTGCGTAAACGTAGCCGTATTGTGTGCCATAACTATCGGCAACTTTAAAGTAAGTCGTGGTTTTACCACTGTGTATCATTGTATCTTTTTCGATGACAAACCAACTCAAGTACTCCAAGCTAGCCAGATTGGCCATACGTTTGGTATGGGTCTTGTCCCAAGAATATAAAGCCTTTTGTGGGTTGGTAATGTGATAAGGTTTCGGTGTGACGGTCTGAGTGTCCGTCATTTGATAAGTAGCTTTTGCGTCAGCAGTGGTCGTTAAAGCTAGTGAACTGCCAGCTAGTAAAGCGACCGCGACTGTTAATTTAATCCAATTTTTATGCATTTAGTTAGTCCCCTCTATTTCCCTGGATATATGTGTCTAATGCCAATTGTTGCTAAGATATGTTAATTTCCCCGCGTAATCTCTTAATGCCTTTTCAGTATAGTCCTCTGCTGGTGAGCGTTCAACGGATTCACATTTTGCATGTAGAACTCAGTCGGTGTCGGTGTTTTTTACAATGCCCCCAAGTCCTTCGGCTGCGCCCCGTTCGCCACCAGTCGATTGAACGCAGCGTGGACGACCGGGTCGACGTGGTTGGTGCCGGGGAGGTAGTGAATGCTCTCGGTACCGGCCTGAAGCGCCATCTTGTAGTACCACTTTTTCCAGCGCAAAAAGTCGAGGGGATGTTGGGGCCGCGCCATTTTGGCTTCCAACTGAGCCTCGTGCTCCGCTAGAAAATTGTAGCAGTCGTGTGACGTGCTGTTGCCGGTCATACACAGATCGTGGTGAGGTCTATGTCTTTGACAGCCTTATTCTTTGGGCGGTGTGACGTACTACACACCAATCTGTTTTTTAGTGAAATTAAGACCCTAATCTCGCCTGAAAAGTAGCGCGGTTGGCGCCGACAACAACGATAATCCCGTCAAGCCATCGTTACCACAATCTTGCCGCGTGCATGTCCCTGATGTGAGTAGGCTAACGCTTCAGGCAGTTCAGTCAGCGGAAAGGTTCGGTCGATGATGGGGCGCAGGCGTTCTTGCGCAATCAGGTCCGTGAGAATCGTTAATTGGGCGTGGCTGGGTTTCATGAATAGAAAATGATACGAGACGTGAGCACGCTTAGCCGTTTGGGTTAGCCGGTGACTTGCCAACTGGATGAGCTGGCGTTTCCACCATGGCAATCCGTACGACCGGGCAAATTTAGCATCCGGCAGGCCTGAAATACTGACGACACGGCCGCCCGGTTTCACGATTTGGAAGGCCCGCAACAGGTTGGGTCCCCCCAGCGTATCGAACACCGCGTCGTAACCTGACAAGGTCGTTGCGAAGTCCTCATGATGGTAGTCAATGATTTTGTCGGCCCCCAGTGATTTGACAAACGCCGTGTTTTTCTGACTAGTCGTGGTCGTGACCTTGGCGCCTAGTGTTTTGGCCAACTGGATTGCCACCGTCCCAATGCCACCGGCGCCGGCTTGAATCAGGACGCGCTGTCCCGGTCGCAGGTGCAACAGGTCGTGAAGTGCTTGATAGCTGGTCAGTCCCACCAGGGGAATCGCTGCGGCTTCGGTAAAACTGAGGTTGTGGGGTTTCAATGCGATATCAGCCTGGTCAACAGCTAGATATTCGGCAAAGGTGCCAATGCGGTGCTTGCGGGGACGGCCGTAAACAGCATCGCCGACTTGAAAGTCAGTCACATGGGTACCGACTGCGACCACGGTTCCGGCAAAATCGCTGCCGATAATCAGTGGCATTTGATAAGGTAGCAAGAATTTGAGCCCGCCGGCCATTGTTTTTAAATCGATTGGATTAATGCTAGCCGCCTTGATTTGGACCAGGACATCGTTGGCACTTGGTGTGGGTATGGGGACGCGCTGAATGACCGGCACAGCCTGACGGTAATGGGTAATTAGAGCGGCACGCATAGTTTTTGTCATGAAAATAACCTCTTTTATGGTTTATATTTTTAAACGGATAAAAGGCATTATAGAATATTGGTTTAAAAATATCAACCTTTTAATTGGTGAATACATTCAGTTGACAAGCGGATTGATACATGCTTTAATGGTTTAAAATAGTAAACCAAAGAAGGCGATTCACTTTGTCAAGTTTGATAAAATTAAAGCATGAATTTACCCAATCTAGCGACTTTCTTGTGGCATTGGGTGATCAAAAGCGGCAAACCATTATCATTGCCTTGTTGGACGAAAAAGTGGTTCATCCGGGTCTACAGGTTACTGATTTAGTGGGAGTCACTGGGTTGTCCCGGCCAGCAGTTTCCCACCATTTAAAAATTTTACGGGACGCAAAATTGGTGGATTATCGCCGTGAAGGGACGAAAAATTTCTACTACCTGACGCACGATACCACTGCCATTGATCAATTGAAGACGCTCTTGGACCACGTGATGGAGATTATGACATGCAATCAACAACTATGAAGAAAATTTTAATCGTTGTAACGAATACGTTACACTACGGCCAGACGGATGATCCAACCGGCTTGTGGCTAGGTGAGGCAACCGAGTTTGCTCAGATTTTGGAGCAGGCTGGTTATGTGGTCGACTACGTGAGTCCGCGTGGTGGGTTTGTCCCGTTGGACCCGCGGAGCATGAAGTACACCGACGCCGAAATCATGGAAATGTACGCCACACCTGACTTTCAGCGCAAAGCACTCACGACGTCGCTGGCACCGGAACAGATTGATTTGGCGGACTATGCAGCCATTTATTATGCCGGCGGTCATGGGGTGATGTGGGACTTTCCCGACAACCAACCGCTGCAGGACATAGCTGCCGGTATTTACGCCAATGGGGGCTATGTCACGTCCGTTTGCCACGGAATCGCTGGCCTATTGAACATTAAGACAGCGGCTGGTAATTATCTGATTGCTGATCATCAAGTGACGGGCTTCACCAAGGCAGAAGAAATTCTGGCTGGCAAGCAGCGCGTTGTGCCATTTTTTAATCAGATTGAGGCGGAGAAGCGGGGGGCACATTTCCTGAAACGCCGGGCCTACCGCGAATATGCCGTACAGGATGACCGGCTGATCACTGGACAAAATCCGTTCTCGGCTAAGGCCGTTGGTCGATTGTTAGTGCAGAATTTACAAGCTAAATAAAAACACCCGGTACCCTGAAAAAATGGGTAACGGGTGTTTTTTACAGTGCCCCCAGGTCCTTCGGCCGTGCCCCATTCGCCACCAGTCGATTGAACTCAGCGTGGACGGCTGGGTCGACGTGGTTGGTGCCGGGGAGGTAGTGAATGCTCTCGGTCCCAGCCTGGAGTGCCGTTTTGTAGTACCACTTTTTCCAACGCAAGAAGTCGAGTGTGTGTTGGAGTCGCGCCATTTTAGCTTCCAGCTGGGCTTCGTGCTCCGCTAGAAAATCGTAGCGGTCGTGTAACGTGCTGTCACCGGTCATGCACAGATCAATGAAGTGGCCAATCTGTTTAACGGGAACGCCGGCTTCCTTGAGGCAGACGATGACCTCCAGAAAATTAAAATCGTTATCTTTAAACCGGCGCCGGCCAGCAGCGTTGCGGTCAACGAAGGGCAGGAGCCCCTCCTTATCGTAGTAGCGCAGGGTGTAGGGGCTAATATCGAGCTTATCAGCGACCTGTCCAATCGAGTATGTCATGAAAAAACCTTCTTTTTGAAATTTAGGCTTGACCTAGAGTTAACTCTAGATTCTATACTTGTGCCATTGATTAAACAAGCGAACATTTAGGAGGAACATTTCATGACCGAAAAGAAACCATTAGTTGTTATTACCGGAGCCAGTTCTGGCTTTGGGGCCGAAGATGCCAAATTATTCAACGCGGCGGGTTACCCATTATTGCTGTTGGGCCGGCGTTTAGCCAAGATTCAGGCACTCCCACTCGACTTCACCAACGTCCTGACCGCTGCTGTCGATGTGACGGACCAGGCCGCTTTGGCCGAGGCCATTCACACTGCCGAAGCTCAGTATGGTCCAACCGACCTGTTGATCAACAACGCTGGCGTGATGCTGCTGGGAAACGTCACGCGGCAGGACCCCAAGGAATGGCAAACGATGCTCGACACCAACGTGATGGGTGTGCTCAACGGTACCCAAATTGTCTTGCCCGGCATGATTGACCGCCAGCACGGGACCATCATCAACATGTCTTCAATCGCTGGTTTCAAGGCGTTTGCCAATCATGCGGCCTACGTTGCTAGTAAGTTCGGTGTCCACGGCCTGTCCGAAACGATTCGCCAGGAGGTCGCCGGCGATAACGTCCGGATCTCATTGGTAGCTCCAGGAGCGGGAGAAACGGAGCTGTTGACCCACGTGACCGATGCCGCGGCATTAAAGGATTATGAAGCCTGGAAGCAGACCATGGGTGGTTTGACGTTGGATGCCAAATACGTGGCGCAGACCGTGAAGTTCATCTACGACATGCCGCAAGAGGTTAACATTCGCGAGATTGATTTGGCAGCGACCCGCCAAGATAGCTAATGTTCCACGTGAAACACTAGAATTAATGAGCGCCCGACCACACGGATTTCGTCTGTGACCGGGCGTTTTTTGACAACAGGAGATATGGTATGATAACGGTATCAAAATCTGAAAGGATGACCCTGATGACTAACCGTGACAAGATGCATACCGGCGACCTGTACTTGCCGGACGACCCCGCCATTGAAGTGGAGCAGAAGCGCTACCTCGACCGGCTCTACGACTACAACCATACCCGGCCGAGCGAGCCAGCGAAGCAGCAACAGATTCTCCATGAGTTATTTGCCGACCTGGGGGAAAACTGCTACGTGGAACCGCCATTTCACGCTAACTTTGGTGGGCATCACGTTCATTTTGGCACCAACGTCTACGCCAATTTCAACCTGACCATGGTCGATGACACCCACATTTACGTCGGCGACCATACCATGATTGGGCCCAACGTGACGCTGGCCACGGCCGGCCATCCCATCAACGCCGAGCTGCGTTCCCATAACTATCAGTACAACATGCCGATTCACATTGGCCGCAACTGTTGGCTGGGCGCTGGGGTTATTGTGCTTCCAGGCATCACGATTGGCGATAACGTCGTCGTGGGGGCGGGGAGCATCGTCACCAAGGACCTACCGGACAACGTGGTAGCAGTGGGCAACCCGTGCCACGTGCTCCGGCCAGTCAATGCGCATGACCGCGAGTTTTACTTTAAGGACCGCCGAATTGATCCAAACCTATTTGAAAAATAGAAATGACGTCAGCTTCAGGCGTGTGCCGGAGCTGGCGTTTTTGAATGAAATGCAGGTAATTTTTTCAAACGACATCATGTGTCATGCCAGAGGTGTACGCTAATCGTGTAACGATTACATAAATTGGAGGAGAGAGAAAAATGAAATTAACCCAAGCACTAGCCCTCGTCACCGTCACCACCGGATTGGGCCTCGCCGGAGCCATTACGTTGCCCGGCAACACCACACAGGCAGCGGCTAAGTCGACGCTGAAGACCTTTCCCAAGGCCTTTCGGCATAACTGGTATATGACAGCAGGAAAGCGTGGTAATGCCATGAAGATTACGGCTAAGACAAATCGTATGCGCTACAACACGGACACAGGTTTTGTTAAATTTAACCTGCACGCGCACAAGCGGCCATTTCCTAATAATAAGAATAAATATAAGCCATTATGGATTTACGCCAAAAAGCAACACGGCACAGTTCACATTGGCCTGTGGAATAAGAGTGTAACGCTGCCACTAGAAGGTAGCTACCGGGTTAGAACCAAGACTTATAGGAACCGGAAGATTAAGGTGCTTCAAAAAGTTTCAGGCGGCCATGTTGACAGTACGTACTACACCACAAAGAAATTAGCAGCTCACTTTAACAAGTAATGGTCGACTCAAAAACTAGGAATAACGTCCTCCATCAAGGACAACGTTATCCCTAGTTTTTTACGCAGTATCGGTCGTTTTTCGCTTCATAAATATAAAAATATCCCCTTGCTAGTAGCAAACGACATGATGTGTCATGCCATTATTGTACGATAGGTGCATAATCAGTTGGCACAAATTGAGAATTGTTAAAACTAAGATGATTGAAGGGAATCAGCAATATGAGCGAAGAGAAAGCACAGGTCCGGACTAACGCGGACGTTCAGCAGGTTTACCATGAAGCAGAGAAACTTAAAAAATCACGGGAATGGCGGATGGCCCAGCACGATTGGACCGTCGACAAGCTGCAAACCCTGCAGGCAATGGCGCTGCCGGAATTAATTGAACATTTACAGGCGGTTGTCGCAACAAAAGTGGCGATGGACAATTTAAATACGGCCTATCAACGAAAGACGGACAACTTCTTGAACGCCTTTAATAATCACGTGAGCGATTTAGATGATAAATTTAAACAATACGCCTATCTGAATCAACATCCAGGTGAAATCGCCTACTGCCGAACTCACCACGTGAAGAGTTTGCCCACAACGAAGCCGATTAATAATCGGAGCACCAAGGTGGCTAAGATTGGGACGGTTGTGAGCTTTGCGGCGTGCTATATTTTGACCTTCCATAACAATTTCTTGATGAATTGGATAGTTACCGGACTACCACTGCTGCTACTAATGATTATTGGCATGGTGGGCTTCCCACTGTTATACATAGCGGCCAAGTTTCATCTACCTTTTTCTCAACCCTGGGCCATGTATCACAATTATCGTATCCTAGCCTTAGGCAAACGGATTCGGCGGGCAGATGAACGTTACTGTCAGGAGAATAACTGTGATGACGCATCACTGCGAAAACAGTTCAAGTATGGTGAAAGTTTAGATGCCAATCGGGGACTTTATTAAAAACCAAGCAGAAAACCTGCGATTTTAATCGCGGGATGAATGCCAAAACTTAATAATTTTTCTCGAAACATACGTTCCCCCGAAAAGCTAAATATGGTATACTAAATCCAATCTACAGGGGAGGTATCCATTGGTTAAATTAGGGCGGACAATCAAACTGAGACTCTATCCGGACACTGATCAAGCAGCGGATTTTTCAGCAATGAGTCAAGAATATCAACGCTTAGCTAATATTGTCAGTCAATGGATTTTTGACCATGAGTTTCAGTTAAGCTGGTTAAAAATCAATCACCATCTGTACAAAATGTTTAGACAAGAATCACCGCTCAACAGTCAGATGGTCCAGTTTGTCTTTCGGACAGTGGTGGCTCGCTACAAAACAGTTCGGGAACAGATGAAACAGCATCCTTACTGTTACAAGAACGAAGAACATAAATGGGTTCAAGTTACTAGAGACCTGAACTGGTTAGTGCAACCCATCCAGTTTCGTCGACCACAAGCAGACTTAGTTCGCCATAGCAATTATTCTTTCGTAGAAGACATGCAACAAATCTCGATAACCACTCTAGGTAAACGGACTAAGTTGGAATTCACCAGCAAAGGATTTGAAAAATACTTTACCGAGGATTGGAAACTAGGTACCGCTAAGTTGGTCCACAATCGGGGTAAGTGGTTCTTGCATATCGGTATCACAAAGGAAACTAGCGATTTCAATCCCAAGGATAACCCGCAAATTGTAGGTATTGACCGTGGTCTTCGCTTTCTAGCAACCGCCTTTGATAGTGAAGGAAAAACACTATTCTTTGATGGCCAAAAGATCTTACTTAAGCGGAAGAAGTTCTTAGAGATCCGTCGGCAATTACAAAGTAAGGGTACCAAATCTGCCAAGAAAAAGTTGAAGCAACTAGCTCAACGAGAGAACCGCTGGATGACCGATGTGAATCATTGGCTAGCTAAGACACTTGTTGCGGCATATGGGTCGCATACGCTTTTTGTTTTGGAAGACTTAACCAACGTGACATTCAATACCGACGACTTACCTAAATCGCTACGCAATAGTCATCGTTCCTGGTCCTTTTTCCAGCTGGAATCTTTCTTAACATACAAAGCTCAGGCTATTCAAAGCACCGTAGTGAAAGTGAATTCAGCATTCACTTCACAACGCTGTCCTAAGTGCGGACTCGTTGAGAAGGCCAATCGACATCACGAGACTCATGAGTATTGGTGTAAACAATGCCAGTTTCGTTGTAACGACGACCGATTAGGGGCAATGAATATTGAAATGCTGGGTCAAGAATGGTTAAGCGGTGTCAAGAGACCAAAGATTAAGAAGCTAACAGCTGTTGGGTAGATCCTGATAGTTAAACGGGTAGCCGTCAATTACCCGATGATGTTGCCACTACGAGTAGGAGTGCCTAATGGGCATGTTGGACTACTGTGTCGTCAGACACGTGAGCGACAAGCCTCTGAATTTATTCAGGGGCAATTGACGAAGGACAGCAATGATCGCATCAATCATTACTACGGTCGGGCACATAAGTATTATTAAGGAAAGGTCATTTATCTTTGTAATCGGCGTAAACTTAATTCGGCCGTGCAATATAATTAACGTGACATTGATTTGAAATGTTAAAAGGTCCGCTACTTGCTAGAGTTAGCCTCTAGTAGTAACGGACCTTTTAGTTTGATTCAGTCTAATTGTCGTTTGAAGCCGGGACGGTTCTTTAGCTTCGCCAGTAGCCATGCTCCTGTTCCACGGCCATTTGTCCCGCCAGGTTCAGGTAGTTAAAAGGTTCGCTGAAATTAGGCGAAAACAGCATGTCCAGCAGGGCCAATTGGTCGATGGTCCCGCCGTTTTGAATCAGTGCGGACACTGTATTGGCTGCCTGGGAAACGTCGTGCTTGCAGAGGAGTTGTGCGCCCAGAATTTTCCGGTTATTGCGATCGTACAGCAGCTCCACCGTGATGGGGTGGGGGTCCGGCATGAAGCCTGGCCGGTAAGTTCCGGTATACTCGACGTGCCCGACGTTCAGTTCCGCCGCCTGCGCTTGTGCCAGGGTCAGCCCGGTGCAAGCCATGGTGTCATCGAAAATTTGCATGCCCGTGGTGACCTGGGTGCCGAGCGTCCGTAAACGCCGGTCGCCGACGTTGATGCCGGCCACGGTGCCTTGCCGCACGGCGCTGGAAACCAGTGGCGCGTACGTGGCACCGGTCGACGGATTATCGCGACTGAGCACCGCATCGCCGGCCGCAAAAATATCGGGGTCGGAGGTCTGCAGGTAGTCGTCGACCAAAATTGCGCCGTTCTTAGCCATTTTAACCTGGCCAGCCAACAGATCCGTTTGGGGAATCATGCCGGCGCTAATGGCGGCCATGTCGACGTGGTAGCTGTCATGGTTGGTCTCAATCAACAGCTGATTATTTTCGGCATCCTGAAAGGAGGTGACGACCGTGTTCGTTAAGACGTGGACGCCTTTGGCCGTTAAGAGCTCGGTAATCTTGTCCGCGATAGCTGGTTCGACGTAAGTGTTGAGCAAATGAGCTGGTTTCTGAATCAGCAGGACTTGATAGCCAGCGGTCGCGTATCCTTCGGCGAGCTCAACGCCGACGTAGCCTCCGCCAACGATGGCGACGCTCTGCTGACCAGCGGCGTAGGTGCACAGGTCATGGGCCTCGTCGTAGGTCTTGCACAGCAGGACTTTGGGATTCTCCACGCCGGAAATGGCGGGGATGGCCGTGACGGAGCCGGTGGCCATGATGAGTTTGTCATAGGTGTCGCGTTCGATTTTCTTGGTAATTAAATCCTGGACCAACAAACAGTGGGTCTTCGTGTTGATGCGAATGACATCGTGGTTGGTGGCCATGTTCACGCCTTGCTTAACGAAGTCTGCGGGCTCGGCGTAACGCGCGTCGGCAAGGGCTTCCACGGTGCCTTCAATATGTAAATACGTGGCACAGGACAGGTATGAAATCGTGTTTTGCCGTTCATAAACGGTGATTTCAGCGTCAGGATAATAAGTTAAAATTTGTTTGACCGCAGCAATACCTGCGTGGGTACAGCCGATGACGACGACTTTCATAAGATTAATCATTTCTTTCTATTACTAATTGACTTCATTATAGTATACTGTTCAGTAAGGTAAAGCAATGCAAATTGTTCATGAGGGGGTAGTATTTTTTGGAACCAATCTATCGGTATTTTGTGCAACCACAGATTAATACGGAAACGAAAACAGTTTTTGGTTATGAACTCTTGATGAAGCAATTGACCCCTGACGGTTGGCGTTTACCGGAATCTTTTTCCGCTATCGATCCACAGATTGTGGCAGATCTGCTCGTGGCAACCACGAAAGTTCTGTCGCCTAAGGTTCGGTATTGTTCAGTAAATGTCAACCGTGAGCAATTAATGACGACGTCAATTGCGTCCGCTATCACAAAAAGCCAGGAACAGATTTATCCGACGCGTTTAGTCGTTGAACTCACCGAAGATGATGGACCACAAAAGTATGCGGTTCAAGACCTGATTCCCCAGCTGAAAAAATTCATTGATCAGGGGATGGAACTGTCGCTAGATGACGTTGGTACGGGTGATAATTATTTCACAGATATCCAAGATTTATTGCCACTGGCGTCCGAAGTTAAATTTGCGTTACAAAACTTCAACCAAGGTTTCAGCGACCCCAAGATTCAGCAACAGGTCCATTTCTGGCGCGCCATAACGGCAGAGTATGGGTTGCGCTTGGTGCTGGAGGGCATTGAAGATCACGCGGACAGCGTGCTGAGTAAGCGACTGGGCATTCGGTTGAAGCAGGGATACTACTTCAGTAAGCCGCGCCTGCTCAAGCTTCCCGGTGACACGTTTGACGCGGGTTAAACTGATTGTTGCTTCGCCTCCGGGCTGGTGAAAAATGGGCCGTGGCGCTGTGGGCGCCCGCCCGAAGCCTGAGGGGCGGTCTTCGGGCTTACTTTGAGCCGGAAATCGCGTCTCAAAGATAGCAGTTGCCTTAGCGGGTTCCCCGCTTAGGCAACTCCCACGGCTGAGCCCATTTTCACCAGCCCTGCGGCTGACACTGGTTTAACTCGCCAAATGTATCGCCACCTAAGTCTTTTGGCTTAGGTGATACCTTGAGTTTACTCCAGGGGTTCAGTGGTTACTAATAACTTGACCCCCAACTTTCAAAGTAAATCGCACAAGCTTCAAAATAACTAATGCCACGCGTGCCGTATCCAGGTACGCGTTTTTCTGTGCAGTAAAACGATTAATTGTAGATAATAAAAATAATTTATACCTAGTGGTGGTATTTAATGATTACGGTAACTATAATGGGGCTAGACAAGTTGACTACTGGTAACTATTGCAAAAATAATAATGGGTGACTAACCATTAAATAGGGATAAAGTGGTCAATAGCATTTACCTATAATCCAGCAAAATGATGGATTTATTAAAATTGGTTTGGGGAGAAAGGGCGACGATGGATGACAAGGAAACAATGGCAGGAGTTACTAGTGGCAGCGTTATTGGTGGTGTTGGCAATCGGTGTTTTACGTCGTCCACGGTCACGTGTGCAGGCGGAAGCAGCGACCACGACCGTCCCAGGAAAGGGGACGCCTAGCGCCGCGCCGTTTGGCTTATTTGGCTTTTATTTGAATACGGGATTCAGTTTACAGCCGGAAGACCGCTATACCTATGTCAATAACGCCAAGCTGTTGACGACCGATACGGCGCACTCGATGTGGGCAATATTTAATCTGACAGCTAAGGATCATTTTCAGTGGTATCAGTCGGTTGATGGCGGGAAAAATTGGACCAAAGCGCAGGATGGCAATAAAGCATCTGATAAGTATGGGACAACGCCGGATTTAATTGTGACACCCTCTCAAGAAGGTACCGTCTATTACCAAGCCACATTTCAGTATTATACGGTCCTGCCAATCTGGCCAGTGACGAGCACCTATTTCTCTAGAGTCGCCGCAGTAACAACCTTACCAGCGCCAATCGATGCTAGTGCAGTCAAGGTTTCCATCGATAACGATTATTTATACAACAACCAGGATGCGGCGGCCTCGACGTTCGTCCACGGTCAACCAACGCCAGCGAACGCAACGGGAAATATCACCTGGACCAGTAGTGATCCGACTATCGCGACGGTGGATGCCAAAACGGGGAAGGTCACGGCAAATAAATCAGACAAAGACGGCCAGGTAACTATCACAGGGACCGTCCAAAATGATGGGCTGGCCGACGTGAGCGATTCGGTCACACTGACCGTTGGTGGTGGGTTGGCAGATCAAACAGTCACAGAGGGGCAGTTCGCCGATTTCCACGTACTAGGGAATATCGATCAGAAGCCGGACAAGGTCACCTGGCACCGAGTTGACGCTAATGGTCAGAATAAAGTTGTGGCCAACACACAGAGCCTGAATTACCAGACCCCAAAGACCACGCTTCAGGACGACGGTGCCCTGTATTACGCTGAGGTCACGGTTACTATGCTAGATGAACAGGAAAAGCCGCAGACACAGACGATTAAGACGCGTCAGGCTAAACTGACGGTCAATCCAAGCACGACGCCCCAGGTCACTATCACCAGTGAAATGACGAACTTAACCGCGTCGTCAGAAGCTACCACCACTGCACAACAACTGTCTGGGACTGTTAATCCAATTCGAAATGATGATACTGCCCATAATTTGACCAACATCGTGCAGGGGGACCACTGCCAAATCAAAGGGACCATCGTGGATGCCAATTGGTTTTATTCGACGATGGCTAGCGGCGAGTTGACGTTTGAACTGCCTAGTAGCTTAAGTAACCAGGTGGTGTTTAAACTCAATGGTGAGCCACAGGCAGTTGCTAAACAAACGGTCGGGGCAGAGACGATATTTTCGGTTAGTGGTCTTGACTTCAGCCAGGTGATTTTTGGAAGTTACGAGTACGAAATTGACTTCACCTCACCCATCACGACTAACCAGCTCTACACCACCGGCGTGCGGTTGCGGGGAAGTGACAAGAACAATCAATCACTGGGGACTTACAGCGGTCCCAGCCTTAGACTGAACTTTACCGATGGCGCTATCGATGCAACGGCCCATCCGATTACCTTTGGGACCCTAGATAAAACCAGTCTAGGTCAAACGGTGGCGGGCCAAGTCGTGGACGGTGGGAACCTGCTCGACGTCAGGGACAATCGGCGCCGGCGCGACCAGGTGGCCGTCCAACTGCAACAGAGCACCCCCTTTTACAGTGGGGACCGGCCATTGGCGGCAGACCTGTTCTACGACAGTGGCTCGCTGTCCTATCCGTTGTCGAACGTTGCTCAAACCGTCATCAACGCTGGGGCCGGCATTGCGGTTCAGTCGATTGGGACCAAGGGTGAGCACCTGAATCTGAAGCTGTTATATGCCGCTTACCAGGCTGGCCACTACACCTCGACGCTGAACTGGACGTTTGCAACAGTTCCTAGTGTGTAAATGTTTCACGTGAAACATCGTTAGCCATAATGATTACAGAAACGGCCAATCCCACCACGCGTAGGGTTGGCCGCTTTTTGTCAACCAATAACTCCCATCTTATGCTTAAATAGTTAAAATAATTTACGATTAAAATGGTATTTGTTAAAAATAAAAAGTATAATAAAACCAGACAGAGTCGTTAATTTGTAACACCAGAAATGGCTGATTGACGAAATCTCACATAGACATCAGATGTTTGCCGAAAACTAGGTCAGCAAACGAATGATCGTCAGGACTTATTGGGTAATGGACTAGGCATTAATAACCGAAAAGTGTGACGGTTTTAACCACTATTTGGTTGAACTTTTTAAATTTAGAACTTTAGGTTGAGAAACAGTTCGATGGGGTCGACTGAGATAGTGGGTACACGGAAACGTCAAGGCAGCCAGTTCAGGAAAAGCTGCCGGGGCACTCTTCGCGTGTGTAAAGGGAGACGATGCTATGACAAAGAAGAAATTAGGACGGGTGTTGCTGATGTTAGCAGCATTGTTCGTTGCTGGCGGATTTTTCAATGGCACGAAACGTGCGCCGGTTGCGGAAGCCGCGGTCACCGGCTATGGCACGCCAACACCAGATATTAGTAGTTTTTTGTTTTGGTACACGGGTACGGGATTTCGGCTGCAGCCACAGGATGAGTATACGGCGGCGGGGACGTCTAAGACGTTAACGACTGGGGTTGGGTATTCATTTCTGGATACTTTCTTCAATCCCTTGTCTTATAACCATTATCAGTGGTACCAGTCGACTGATTCGGGGGCTAATTGGAAATCAATCAGTGGAGCAACGAACTCTAGCCTAACAGTTACGCCAACTAAACCAGGAACGACGTATTATCAGGAGCGATTTGGGTACTACCTTGGTATTTTCCCATCCATTTTTCAGACGTATTACTACTCGCGGGTAGCTTCCGTCACGGCCTTAGGAGATCCAGTCAGCGCGACGGGGTTATCCGTGACAGCAGATGATAGTTATCTTTACAGCAACCAAGGAGATATGGATAGCTATCAATCAACTGCGGCAACAACTTCCGTTCATGGCAAACCAACGCCATCTAATGCGACCGGAGATATTACTTGGACCAGTAGCAACCCAAGCTTAGCTGCAGTCGATAAAGATAGCGGAACGGTTACGGCGAACACTGACAGTAAATCTGGTACAGTGACTATCACCGGGACAATTAAAAATGATGATGGCACGACCAAGAGTGGTTCCGTTGATATTAAAGTCGGTGGTGGGTTAGACGACCAAACTGTCGATGTGGGGAAGGCAGCGACTTTCAAGGTTCAAGGAAGTTTTCCAACGGCGCCTAAGTCTGTTGTTTGGTACCGGGAGAATCCGGGCAGTAGTACTGCAACAAAAGTCGCAAGTGGAACTAGTTTGACGTACACGACGTCAGCTACGACCTCAGCGGACGATAATGCGAAATACTATGCCGAAGTCACGGTTGCTTCTGGTTCTCAGTCAAAAGTGATTACTACGAACACAGCCAATTTAAACGTGACGTATACGACGTCGCCTAAGGTATCTATCACTAGTAAGGCGACCGATTTGACGGACAACACTGGAAATTCGGACAGCTACCTGAGTAATATTGTTGCTGGGGATAGCGTTGAAATCACTGGAACTATCACGGATTCTAATGCGGACTCTACGATGAAGTCGGGTGTCCTTAAGATTAAGGTGCCAGCTAATATTAGTAACACAGCAATCTATATTGACGGTGACAGAAAATTTTATGGTAATCCAGCGGGTTTTCCAACGGAGGTTACGAACTCATCAGGAGGAACCGATTATTACCTGGTTGTTAATACGCGAACGAACTTTACAACGTCAAAAACACATACGTATAAGATTGATTTTCAATCGTTGGAAACTACCAATATGGACTTTACGACTAGTGTGCAACTAGAGGGCTATGATGGCGCTACGGCAGGTACGATGCTGGACACCTATCAGAGCCAAAATCTTAGTTTGAACTTCTCAGCCAATACACTGACGGCAAAGGCGGGGGATGTGACGTTTGGGTCGCTTTCTTATGCTAACGTCAATCAGGATATTGAAGGTCACGTTGAGGGCGGTGGCAACCTGTTGACTATTTCAGATGATCGGCGAGTCAAGTCGGGTACAACTACGATTAGTCTGAAGCAAGAAGGTGCATTTGAAACTGCGGATGGTAGTCATACATTGGATGCGACCCTGAGCTATACTAATGGAAATCGTGTGATTCCTCTAACAGGTCAAGATTCTCAGCCTATTTTGAATGCGGGCCCCGGGATTGCAGTTGGTTCACTTAATGCAGATCATGGTCAGAAATTGTTGTTGAATATGCCTAGTCAGGCTATCTACACGGGAAGCTATTCAACGACTCTTGACTGGACAATTTCGAATGTACCATCATAATTGAATAATATGAAGTGGTCGACAGTGATGTCGGCTATTTTTTATGGGATGGCGAATAATTCTCCAATTAAAAACGCAATAAAACACCACCCATCCGACACCAAATGTCGACCAATCAATCCGCCACAAACTCCCGAACGATAAGCGTTGACCGCCAAAATCTGAAAGCGTATTCTGAAATTAAGCGTGGCCCCGACAACTAGATGGAGTTAGTTAAGGGGCACATTTATTTCAGAAAATGGGGAGGACAAGTTAATGACAAAAAACTGGCAACGCGGCCTGCTCGTGGTGGGCCTAATGGTGGCCGGGCTCAGTGTGGGACAACCAACGACGGCCAATGCGGCGACCAAGCTGGCCGTCGTGCCCAAGGCCCTGCGTGGCACCTGGGTGACCCACTACCGCGAAAGCAAGAGTTATGGCGTAGAAATTTTCACAGCCACGACCTGGCGGGAACGGATCGGTCGGACGAAGACCCAAGCGCTACACGCAAAGAATAAATCCCGGTACCAGCTGCGACAAACCAAGCCAATCAATCAGCGGACCTTCACTCTGACGGGAACGCGTGGCCATTGGCAGGCCCATTATCGGTTAAACGACATGGCCTTCCCCAACCAAAGTATCTGGCTCAAGCAACGGCGGCTGAAGGGGAAGACTCAGCTCGTACTAACGGCGTTTAATCCAGCCCGCACAGATGTCTTTACCAAGGTCACCAAAAAATAACCATTAATAATTGGAGGAATTCCCATGAAACTGACGACTCTCGTGACCGCGACCCTCCTGACCCTAACGCTAGGCGTTGCCGGGGTAGCGCTGACGCCAGCAACCACTGGACAGGCCAAAGCTAAGACCACCCTGAAGACCTTTCCCAAACAGTTACGCGGCACCTGGTACGCGGATGCCGGGAAAATCGATGGCTATCACTACTACAACGGCGTTCGCTTCACGGCCAAGCAATTCTATTTTCAAGCCAACGTCACCAAAAATTTTGTCGGATTCCCACTACATGCCCATAAATTACCATTCAACGGCACGAAGAAGGGCCATCTGGAATGGGCTTACGCGACGAAGCATCACGGCTTAGTGAAGGTAGCACCTTGGAATCGTAACGTTACCTTGCCACTGGCCGGGTACTATCGGAAGACCACGACGAAGATCAAGGGGCACAAGGTCACCGTCGTTCAGGAAGTTTCCGCGAATAAGAAATACGTCAATTATCAATACTACGCCACCAAGAAATTGGCGCGGCAGTTTGCGAAACACTAATCAAATAACCTCGTAAGGGCAGTCGATGCGGCTGTCCTTTTTTCTTAGATTGGTCCTAGCAGGTGCATTCTATCGGTAGTTACGGTAAGATTGGCGTAATGACTTTTAACGGTAACGATGTTTTACCATTCGGGAGGGAATCGTATGACAAGTAGTGATATTGAAACGGTATGGTCGACTTTTCGGGCCGCCACGGCATATAAGGTCTTAGAGATATATCCGGAGCAAATTGTGAAGCAAGTTGTGTTTACCTTTACAAGTATGCTCCAGGAGGTCAATCACGTTGATGCTTGCCAATGGGATAATCAAATGGTAGCGGAAGGATTAACTGTTTTGAATCAGCAGGCCCAACAAGATAGTGATCCGCTGGCCCTGACAATTTTGAAGCTAAACTACAGCGTGTTAAAACCGTTCTTATTGTTTTGGGCGAAGGCTAAGGAAAGCCAGCTGCAGGTAAAACCGATTCGTCAATTTCTAAAAGAGTTCGAAGTGGTGACGGGGATGGATGGGAGTCCGATTGATGTGGATGCCCTATCAGTCCAGGATCCAATTCCGGATCAACCTTGGCTAGCACAATGGCAGGAGCGCACGGCGAACGACATTCAGCGTTACACGCAAGACTGGTTAACTGCGTACCTCACCAGTCCTGCATGGGCACAGGATCAAGCGACAGGCGTGACAGAAGACCAGCTGGATAGACTATTAACGTATGTCGTGACGCAGGGGTATGATAAATACCGCAAGACACCGAAAAGTTGGAGTAAGAAAGTGCTAGCCGGGGTGTTGGACGAGGTCGTCGCTAATTTAGATTTGACGGCGGCAGAACTGTCCCTGACAATTCCGGCCATGGGTCATTTGCTAGAATTCGCCGGTGAGCAGGGCTGGTTAAACGCGAAGAAGGCCAGCACGTATCAACGGTATTTGACGGACCTTACACCGGAAACGATTGAGCGGGCCAAGGATGACAGTAATTTCGGCCCGGATAAACAAATCTTTAATGCCATGGTTGCTCAGGGCATCGACATCGAGGACGAAGCGGCAGTCAGAGCCTTTCTAGAACAGATCAAAGCGCAAGGCGGATTGGTAGATAGCAAATACGAGGGTGGTATGCGTCTGCCAGATGGCATTGACCTGACGGCTGACGAATATAACCTCCTGCTGGATGACGATGATCTGCTCTACACCTTTGCGGAAAGGTATGAGCCAGATCCAGGACAAGACTACCTGCGAAAGCATCACGTTATGACCTATGACGGGCGAAAATGGCAGGAAGACGATGCCGATAGTGCGCACGTCTTTGGCATCGTGGTGGGCTTACAAGTGTGGTTACGTCGACAAGACTATCAGCTATCTCAGCAGTGGCAGGTAGCTGAGAATACGCTGGCGATGGTTGCCGGTGTTGCTGATATGTTATATAGTCAGCACCTCATCACGTTGGAGCAGTCGACGCCAGCCATCTGGCAGGAGTTTGGCCGATGGATTCAGGACGCCACGCCAGATCCAGATGGCATGCGGGAATTAATGCGCGCCATTGCTCACGTCCTGCAAGACGCCGGTTACATGGCACCCCAAGCAGGAGATAAACTGATTGCGGCCCTCACGGCGAGCCAACCGAAACATCAGAAAAAGACCGGCAACGTGCTTTCGTTTAAGGAAGCCCGCAAACGGCGTAAACACAAGAAACGTTAAGCTAATAAAAGGAGAACACCAACATGAAACACATCGTAGCGGGAATTGTTGCCCACGTTGATGCCGGCAAGACCACGCTATCGGAAGCGCTACTGTACCAGTCCGGCGCGGTGCGGCAACTGGGCCGAGTTGACAACGGGGATGCCTTCTTGGATCCGGACGACTTAGAAAAACAACGCGGCATCACCATCTTTTCTCACCAGGCTAGTTTGACGCATGACGATCTGCACCTCACCTTGCTGGACACCCCGGGGCACGTGGACTTTGCCTCACAAACGGAACAGGTGCTCAGCGTCCTGGACTATGCCGTCCTGGTGGTTTCGGCCACTGACGGCGTTCAGGGCTACACACGGACCCTATGGCGGTTGCTCGACCACTACCAGGTGCCGACGTTTATCTTCGTAAATAAAATGGATGCCCCTACGGCTGACCGCGAGCGCGTTTTAAGCCAGTTGCAGGAGACCTTCTCAGCGGGTTGTGTGGCCTTCGCTGGAACGAGCTTACCAGATGAATCAGCCGAAGACGTCGCCATGCAAGACGACGCGGTGCTGACGGATTATCTGGAGACCGGTAGCCTCAGTGACGACACGGTTCGCCGAATGATTCAACAGCGAAAAGTCTTTCCTTGCTACTTTGGGGCGGCTTTAAAATTAGACGGTGTAGACGACTTTTTGTCTGGATTATCTTACTGGACACAGGAAAACACCTATCCAGCTGAATTTGGGGCCAAGGTCTTCAAGATTTCCCATGACCAGGATGAACGGCTGACCTGGGTTCGGGTGACCGGTGGTGAGCTGGCGAACAAGGATGTCATTTTAGACGAGCAAAAGGTGAATCAGCTCCGTGTCTACAATGGAAGTAAATTCACGATTCAGCCCACGGTGGCTGCGGGGGAGGTCTGTGCGATTCCCAATCTCACGGGTACCCATCCAGGGCAGGGGTTAGGGCAACAGGTGGCGGCCCGGACACCGGAGATTCAGCCGGTGCTGACCTATACCGTGGATCCCCAGGGCGCCGACCTGCACCACTGTCTGACCGTGCTGCAGGAGCTAGAGGATGAGGACCCCCAGCTTCACGTGACTTGGTCCAATCAGCTCCAGGAAATTCGCGTGCAGATCATGGGCGCCGTTCAGCTAGAAATTTTGCAGCAGATGCTCCATGACCGGTTTAATCTGGATATTGGATTTGGCGAGGGGAGCATCCTCTATCAGGAAACGATTACCCAGGCGGTCGAGGGCGTTGGCCATTTCGAACCGCTCCGGCACTACGCGGAGGTCCACCTCCTGATGACGCCGGCGCCTCGCGGCAGTGGCTTAACGTTTGCGGCCGACTGCTCACTGGAAGTGCTGGGCAAGAACTGGCAACATCAGGTGCTCACCAACCTGCGGGCCAAGAAGCAACTGGGGGTCTTGACGGGTTCGCCACTCACCGATGTGAAAATCACGTTGGTGACGGGGCGGGCCAGCATCGTCCACTCGGTTGGCGGAGACTTCCGGGAGGCCACGTGGCGCGCCGTGCGGCAGGGGTTAATGATGTTGCGCGAGCAAGGAGCTTGCCAACTGTTGGAGCCTTGGTACCAATTCCGCTTGGAAGTTGGTCAGGACCAGGTGGGTCGGGCGATGAACGATATTCAACGGCTCCATGGGCAGTTTGATACCCCGGACGACACCGCTAGTGCCAACGGCATGGTCGTTTTGACCGGGACCGCCCCCGTCGCTGAAATGCAGGGGTATTCGCAGGAGGTCTTGGCTTACACGCATGGTCAGGGCCAACTGGAATGCCTGGTCGATGGCTATCGGCCGTGTCACAATCAAGCGGAAATCGTGGCGGCCCAGGGCTACGCGCCCGTCGCCGACCTGCCCAATACGCCGGACTCCGTGTTCTGTGCGCATGGGGCCGGCTATCCCGTTCCGTGGGATGAGGTGCCGGGGATGGCGCACGTGGATTATGCCTACTCGGCCGCGGATCTACAGGCGTTAGGCTAGTCAACTAACGGTCAATTGACGCGGAATTCATTAAAGACTAAGCAGGAAACCTGCGATTTCAATCGCGGGATGAATGCTAGAACTTAATACTTTCTAAAACACACGTTCCCCTATTGGATGGCTAAGCATGGTATACTTAGACCAATCTTCAGGGGAGGTAGCTATTGGTTAAACTAGGTCGAACGGTTAAATTACGACTCTATCCAGACGCCGAACAGTCAGCAGATTTCTTAGCAATGAGCCGAGAGTACCAGCGATTGGCTAATATCGTCAGTCAATGGATCTTTGACCACGAGTTTCCGTTAAGTTGGTTAAAAATCAATCACCAGCTGTACCAAGTTTTCAGACAAGAATCACCATTGAACAGCCAAATGATTCAGTCTGTCTTTCGAACGGTCGCAGCGCGTTACAAAACTGTTCAGGAGCAAATGAAGCAACATCCTCGCCGTTATAAGAACGAAGACAACAAGTGGATTCAAGTTCCCAGGGACTTGAATTGGTTGGAAAAACCCATCCATTTTTGCCGACCACAGGCAGATTTAGTTCGCCAAAGAAACTATTCCTTTGTAGATGAGATGAAACGAATCTCAATCACTACCCTAGGTAAGCGGACGAAGTTGTGCTTTACCGACAAAGGCTTCGAAGACTATTTTCACGGAGACTGGAAACTCGGTACCGTTAAATTAGTCCACAGTCGTGGTAAGTGGTTTCTCCATATTGGTATCACCAAGGAAGTTGATGACTTTGACAAACAGGGCTGTCCGAAGATTGTCGGGATCGATCGTGGTTTACGCTTTCTGGCAACAATCTATGATCACTTGGGCAAGACATTGTTCTTTGACGGCCAGAAAGTTTTACGCAAGCGAAAGAAGTTCTTAGAAGTCCGTCGACAACTACAAAGTAAAGCTACCAAGTCTGCCAAGAAAAAGCTGAAGCGACTAGCGCAACGAGAGAACCGCTGGATGACTGATGTGAATCATCAGCTAGCTAAGACACTCGTTGCACGATACGGTTCGCATACACTTTTTGTCCTAGAGGACTTAACCAACGTAACATTCAACACCGATGACTTACCTAAGTCCCTTCGGAATAGCCATCGCTCTTGGTCCTTTTTCCAGCTAGAGTCTTTTTTAACATACAAGGCTCAGGCCATTCAGAGCATCGTTGTAAAAGTGAATCCAGCATTCACCTCGCAAAGATGTCCCAAGTGTGGCCTAGTTGAGAAGACTAATCGTCATCACGAAACGCATGAGTATTGGTGTGTCCAATGCCAGTATCGGTGTAATGATGACCGATTAGGCGCCATGAATATCGAAATGCTTGGTCAAAAATGGTTGAGTGGTGTCAAACGACCAAAAATCAAAAAAATAACAGCTATTGGGTAGATCCTGATAGTTAAACGGGTAGCTGTCAATTACCCGACGATGTTGCCACTACGAGTAGGAGTGCCTAGCTGGCATGCTTGACTACTGTGTCGCCGGACACGTGAGCGACAAGCCTCTGAATTTATTCAGGGGCAATTGACTCCGTGGTAATCTACCAACAACTAATATATCGGAGGAATTGCCAGATGTCAGTCGTTCAATAGGCGTTACGCAGGTTGCTAAGAAAGTGGTTCAACACCGCTGACTTTAGTGTGCCCGCAAATGCTTGAACGACGAAATAGACATCTGTGCCCTCATAAAGCTTTTGGGGTGCAGTCACGACTGCGCCTTTTTTGTCGTCAGCCTTTCGGGTACCGTCACGAACGAAAGGATTTGAACGAGTTGAAAATTGATTTACAAGCGTACGGCTTAACTGAACGGGTTGCGCAACTGGCCGCGATGGAACCAGCATTGACCCTGGCCCGGGTGACCGAGCAGCATAGAGAAGCCTACCAAGTTATCAGTGTGAGCGGACCAGTCGCTGCCGAACTAGCCGGAAAGTTCCGACACACAGCGAAGGTCGCCGCGGATCTGCCAACGGTGGGGGACTGGGTGCTGGCGACCGTAGCCCCAGACGACCAATTGGCCGTGATTCAGCAGGTTCTGCCCCGCCAGAGTGTTCTGGAACGGGCCGCTGTTGGCAAAACCGGTGCGGGTCAGCTGATTGCGGCCAACGTCGACACCATCTTCATCTGCATGTCGTTGAATGCCAACTTTAACGGGCACCGCCTGGAACGCTACCTGACGATGGCCTGGGATAGCGGGGCCGTGCCGGTCGTTGTCCTGACCAAGGCCGACCTGTGTGCCGATGTGGCTGAAAAATTGGCAGCGTTGGCCGACGTGACGCTGGGCGTGGACGTGGTCACGTGTTCCGCCACCACGGGCGATGGTGTTGCGGCTTTGCAGGCCTACCTGACGGACAATCGGACCGTGTCATTTATCGGGTCGTCTGGCGTTGGGAAGTCCACGCTGATCAACAGGCTGCTGGGCCACGAGACGTTGGTTACTCGAGAAATTCGGACGGACGATGACAAGGGCCGGCACACAACCACGGCGCGGGAGTTGTTGCGGCTGCCTAGTTGCGGCGTGGTCATTGACACCCCGGGGATGCGGGAGCTTCAAGTCCAGGGTGGGGACCTGACCAAGGCCTTTGCGGACATCACCGCGCTGGCAGACCAGTGTAAGTTTCGCAACTGTACCCACCAAACGGAACCGGGATGCGCGGTGCAGGCGGCCATTGCGGCGGGTGACCTGGACGCCGAACGTTTAGCCAGTTACCGCAAGCTCCAGCTGGAAATGAGCTACAGTGACATGAGCGCCAGAGAACGGGAAAATGCTAAGATTCAGCGGTTCTTCGGTGGCAAAAAGGAAATGAAACAAACCAGAGACCACATGCAACAGATTCGCCGGCGGTAATGTTTCATGTGAAACATCTAAATGAATAGATGAACGCCCCCATTTTCAGCGAGAAGCCATGCTGAAAGCGGGGGCGTTTTTAGGTTAGACGCATTGCGACAGGGTGGTCAGGGTTGTGGTAAGCTAGGCTAAGTTACCGAGATACGTAGGATTTGCCGCCGAATGAATGGTGGCCCAGAAGGGATTGACGAACGAAGATGGACATTCAAGAAGGATTTATGCCGTTTGGCGAGTACCAAACCTATTACCGCGTGGTCGGCGACTTACAGGCTGGGCCAACGCCCTTGTTACTGTTGCACGGCGGACCGGGGTCGACGCACAATTATTTTGAAGCGTTTGATCAGCTGGCGGCAAAGACCGGGCGACCAATTGTGATGTATGACCAGTTGGGTTGTGGGCAGTCTTCTATGCCGGCAGACGACAGCCTGTGGCAGGCGTCAACTTGGGTGGCAGAATTGCAGGCATTGCGGGACTACTTGGATCTGAAACGCGTCCACTTGCTCGGCCAATCCTGGGGTGGCATGCTGGCCATTATTTACCTGTGCGACCACCAGCCAGTGGGGATTCAAAGCTTGATTCTAGCCAGTACACTTTCTTCGGCCAAGCTCTGGCAACAGGAACAGCACCGGATGATTCGCTTCATGACTTCAGCGGACCAGGCGGCAATTGCCCAAGCTGAGGCCAGTGGCGACTATACGCAGCCAGCCTATTTGGCAGCGAATGACCGGTACATGCTGGCCCATGCAGCTGGCCCCGTCACAGCCGATTCACCTGAATTCTTGCGGCGGCCTAAGTGTTCCGGTACCGCGGCCTACAACGTGGCTTGGGGACCGAACGAGTACTGTCCAACTGGGACGCTGCGGGCTTATGATTACACGACCAAGCTGGCGGAAATTACCACGCCAACATTGGTGACTAGTGGGACCAACGATTTGAGTACACCACTAGTTGCCAAGACAATGGTCGATCACCTGCCGCATGCAGAGTGGTCGCTGTTTGCCCACAGCCGGCACATGGCCTTCATTGATGAACCGACTGCTTATTTTGAACGGTTGACGCGGTGGTTGGCGGCTCATGATTAGGTGAATGAGGTTAGCTAAGCAATCGAGAACTTTCGGTATCATTCAGGTCAAGTTGATACCGAAAAGAGTGAAACGAGTCATAAAAAATGCGTTGTCCGCCGTATTAAGTGGACAACGCATTTTTGAGTGGCTTATTTGCCAGGGTTGAAGTTAACGATTGTAAATGGTTTGGCTGAACGGTAAATAGCGTGTTTCTGCTTGGCGTGGGTGTAGACAACCAAACTGTGCTTGCCGAGAACATCAGGGTACCAGAGCAAAGCCTGCTTGTGTTTATACGTTGCTGGCCGGAGTATACCTGATTTGAAATCTTCGGCGCTAGGAAGATAATATTGGTAACGATACCAGCCGTGCGTGACAGTTCTAAAGTCGACGCGGCCAGATTGGAACGATTTCTTGGCTAACTTGATGGTCTGCCGTTTATGATTTTTGGTAGTTTCAATTACGGCTGTTTTGGTAAAAGTTAGTTTAACGTTCTTCTTGAGCTTCTTGTTGTAAGCGTACCAGGTGCCACGAACGGACTTGGGAACTTGGTGCATGAGCTTCATCTTTGGCGTAAAGACACCATAGAGGTTAATAGTTTTGGCCTGAGCTGGTGCCGGTTGACCAACTACCAGTAGCCCGAGTGCGGTGGCCAGCGTTAAAGCGATGGGTGCAAGTTTTTTCATGGATAAACTGCCTCCTAAATATGTAGGTAATGCGAAATGTCTGACAGTTTAACTGTAGCGGTGTGGGGTAGCCGTTTCTAGGGTGGATAGTAAGGTGTTCTGCAACAGAAAAGCTGATAGCAAAAAAAACTAATTGGATTAATTGTTTGACACGAAAAGTATCAATGTGCGTAGCAGCGATGTCTATCGTTGACAAATACGTGTAACACGTGTAAAGTTATTCTTGTCAGGAGGTATCGTGCACATGCCGATGACGCAAAAAGAAATGGTTAAGTTCCTGAAGGTCCATGGTTGGATTAAAACATCTGGTGGTAAGGGTTCACACATCAAGATGTCCAAGCCCGGCAAGCGACCAATAATGATTCCACACGGTGAGCTTAATAAGTACACTGAGCGTGGTATCAAAAAAGAAGCCGGGCTTAAATAGACGGGTTCTTTTTGTTTAAAAATATAAAGGAGGGTGCGCCCATGTTAGTGAGTTACCCGGCATTATTTTATTATGATCAGACTGAAAAAGAGCCATTTTTTGTGACATTTCCAGATTTTGAAAATTCAGCGACCCAGGGTAAAAGCGTTGCTGATGCAATGGCAATGGCGGCAGATTGGTTAGGATTGACAATTGCGGATGAGATTGAAAATAATCGTGAGCTTCCTAAGCCCTCGGCAATCTCGACATTATCTTTGGCACAGGATAATCCGTTCCCAGATGAATTACACTATGATGCGAGTGCTTCATTTGTGTCGATGGTTCTGGTAAATTTAGATGGTTATTTGGATGGTAATGTTAGTGTGAAGAAGACGCTGACGATTCCGAAATGGGCGAACCAATTGGGGAATGAGTTAAAACTGAATTTTTCACAAACGTTAACTGATGCGATTGCCGCTCAAAAATTGCCGAAGGATGCGCAATGAAAATTAAGCAAATAAAAAACCAGCAACGGCCAGTATTCGGCGTTGCTGGTTTATTTAGTTATTGCGTTAAATTTTCCGGTTAGCCTTCGTTGACCTTACCCATTTTCCGTAGGCTTGGAATCGTTAGCATGACCGTGAAACTGATGATGTAGAGCACGGACAGGAAGCCCATGACGACGGTCAGCGTGTAGTGATCCATCAGAAAGCCGATTACGACTGAGGAGAAGCCCCCGACTGCCCGGCCGACGTTAACGATGACGTTGTTGGCCGTCGAGCGAATTTCCGTGGGGTAGAGTCGGCTAATGACCGCGCCGTACCCTCCAAACATCCCGTTGGAGAAGAACCCGATGATGGCCCCCGCCAGGATCAGGGTCAGTTGGTTAAAGGCCAGAGTAATGCTGAAGACGGCGATGGCGGAGGCAATCAGGAAGATGCCAAATGCCCGCCGGGGACCGAAGTAGTCGAGAATGGACCCGAACGTCATCATCCCAACGCTCATGCCGAGGATAGTGGCAATCATCCAGACGGAAGAGCCGGAGACCGTTAAGCCCAGCTTTTGTTGCATGATGGCCGGCAGCCAGTTCATCAGACCAAAGTAGCCGGCAATCTGTACGATAACCATGACCATCAACGCTAGCGTTTGGTAGGCCAGCTGTGGCGTCTTGAACAGGGCGCGAATCTGAACCGGTTTGCGTTCGGACTTGGGTGCGCGTTGTTCGGCCAAAAATTCATCACTTTCCCGCAGGTGACGCCGGATGAAGTAGGTCAAAGCGACGGGAACCAGGCCGAGGACGAACAGGGCCTTCCAACCCAACGTTGGAATAATCATGGCGGCGGCAACCGCGGCGAGAATGGCGCCCATCTGTCCGCCAATGGCGGCAACCGAGGTCATCTTCCCAATCTTGTCACGAGAGAAGCTCTCAGCAATCAGCGTGATGCCGACACCATACTCCCCACCGGCCCCAACACCGGCCAGAAACCGGAAGATGTAGATCCAGGTGATGTTGCTAGCAAAGGCCATGGCAGCCGTTGCGAAGGCAAAGATAAAGATGGTGTGGGAGAAGATGCGGACCCGGCCGTAGCGGTCGGCCAAAATGCCGAATAAAACGCCACCCGCCAGCATACCCAGGTTGGTAATTGATGAGATCAACCCGGCTTGCGCACCGCTAATGTGTAGGTCAGCGATGATTGAGGATAGGGCAAAGGATAAAAACATAACGTCCATATTTTCCAAGGCGAATCCTGCTGAGGTTGAGGCAATCGTCCACTTCTGGTGCTTACTGAGCGCGTGGTTCTGCGTCGTGGTTTCCATATATTCAGTTCCTCCAAAATGAATGTTCACTGACATTCGTTATTTTTGCCGGTTACCCGGGCGTTGGCAATATTATGGCATGCTCGTCAGGAAAAAGCAACCGTTAATCCGGATATTAAATTAATTATACGGGTTTACCGATTGCTAAATAATTAGGAAGAAAAATTATTTTGGACATGGTTAAGCGGAAATTTATTTTCTTAGGTAAACCGTCTAACCTAAAATTCGCGGTTGACGGTCGGTGATTTATCAGCTAAACTCATTACAAACAACAGTTAACTTAGCCCTGTGAGACTAAAACGACGAACGGTATGCCCCCCAGAAACGCTGGCAGTGGGCCTAAATCCGGCTAGTCCAACACGGGGCTAGCCGGATTTTTTTCTGGAGAAAGGAACAAGACATGCGACCAGTCATTGTGGCACTAGATTTTGAAAATCAGCAGGTAGTGACCGACTTCTTAGATCAATTTCCAGAATCGGAACCGGTGATGGTCAAGGTGGGGATGGAATTGTTCTATGAAGCGGGTCCTAGCATTTTACGAACATTACGTGAACGGGGCCGCCAGATTTTTCTTGATTTGAAACTCTACGATATTCCCCATACCGTTGAGCAAGCCATGCGTCAACTGGGTCGACAGGGTGTGGCGATGGTCACGGTCCATGCGGCCGGCGGGGCGGCAATGTTAGCGGCAGCGCGTCGGGGGTTGGACCAAGGGAGTCAGGCTGCTGGCGTGGCCCCGGCCAAGTTATTAGCCATCACCCAACTGACCTCGACCACCGAAGCCCAAATGCAGACCGAACAGCTGGTGACCGCCGACCTGCCAACAACCGTCGCACACCTGGCCCAACTCGCCCAAGCAAACGGGGCGGATGGCGTGATTTCTTCGGCACTGGAAGACCCGGCGATTCATGCGGCCACGAGTTCGGACTTTCTCTGCATCAACCCGGGTATCCGGTTAGCCACCGACGCAGCCGATGATCAAAAGCGGGTCGTCACGCCAGCTAGAGCGGCCGCACTGGGCAGTAATGGCCTGGTCGTGGGCCGGTCCATTACCCAGGCAGCGGACCCGGTCGCGGCGTATCACCAAGTCTTGACGGAATGGGAGCGAGGAAAATGATGACTTTAACAGATAAAATTGCAGCGGACCTCTTGCACATCGGTGCGGTGACGCTAGCACCCAACGACCCATTCCTATGGGCGAGTGGGATGCAGGCCCCCATTTACACGGATAACCGGCAGACGATTGCCTACCCGGAAGTCCGTGCAGCCATCGCGGATGGGCTGGCAGCGTTGATTCAGGAAAAATACCCGACGGCGACCGTCATTGGTGGCGTGGCGACGGCGGGAATCCCGCATGCGGCCCTGGTGGCCGACCGACTGGCCTTACCAATGAATTATGTGCGGTCAAAACCCAAGGATCATGGGCGGGGCAAACAAATCGAAGGGCAGCTAACACCAACCGACCAAGTCGTCTTGATCGACGATTTAATCTCGACTGGGGGCAGTGTGTTGGCCGCAGCCAAGTCGGTTCAAGCCGCAGGCGCCACAGTCCTGGGGGTTATGGCAATCTTTTCCTATGAGTTACCCGACAGTGTCGTGAATTTTCAGGCGGCGGGCTTGACCCTGACGCCCCTGACCACGTACAGTGCGTTGATTGACGTGGCCCGGTCCGAGGGTGATATGACCCCAGCCGAGTTTGCCTCACTTCAACAGTGGCGCGAAGATCCGTGGGGCTGGCCCGGTGACTAATGTTTCATGTGAAACAGCGAAAAAAGTCTAAACGAAAAGCAGTGATTTCCCAACAACTCGGGTAAATCACTGCTTTTTTAGGCCAATTAGGCCGCTGCTTTAATCAGTTTTAAGGGGTTTTTCCACGAATGTGCGTGGGGATTCTGCCAGTCATTTTGGGCACTGACCCAGCTCTTGTGGTTGGTGACGCCCAGGTGTAGATGACCGGTCGCCTGAGTCGCAATGACCTGACCGACCTTGACCGTATCGCCGACGTGCACGGTATGGGTCGGGTGATCCATCGCAAATTCTTGGTAGATAACCTGATCCCCGTTTGCGGACTCGGTGACCACGACGTCCTTGCCCAGTCCTAAAGGATAGGCGTCGGTCACGCCGCGCTTCGTGGGGTTACCCACGAAAATCACTTCACCAGCGTGGACGGCACGAATTTTACTGCCAACCCCTGCGTTGAAGTCCACGCCGTCATGCCAGGGGGAGTCCGCCAGGTCACGGTCGCCGAAGGTTGAGGTGACGTGTTGACCACCCGTGTAAGGCCAGCCCCACTCAGCCGTTTGCTTGGCTGGTTGGGTGGTTTCCGCTGTCTTAGGCGTTGTGCTGGCTGCCGCTGTGGTTGCGGTCGTGAGGGCTAACTTATGGGTTGGCTTTTCACCAGCCGCAGTCGCCTTTGCTGGGAAATAAGCGACCCGCTTCGGTTGACTGGTTGCCCGCTCAGTTGGCGTATTAGCAATCGTTAGGGTTTCCGCTTCCGCCGTGCGGTCAGCGAAGAGGGGCAGGGTCAAGAGGACGCCTAACAGTAGCAGGAGCGGAATGGCCCCCACGAGTAATTGACGTTGATAGCGATTTTTTAATGAACGTAAATGATTATATTTTTGATTCAGAGACGACATTGTTTTGGGGACCACCTTTTTTCCGTAATAGAAAGATTGTACCAGTGTTTTGCGGTTTATGCATTAACAAATTGTGAAGATTTTGATTGTCGCGGGGACATAAAATCTGAAATTAGGCGGTCAAAGTCTGGCTAATTGGGCTTCTTTAGAACGTGTGAATAGTTAGTGTGGGGTTGAAAATAGTCAAAATAAAAGGATCAACCGGAGAAATTGACTCCGATTGATCCTTTTTGCTAAATTTCAGAAATATCCATTTCGTTGAGTCGTCCGTGTCGCCGTGCATAGAACAGAATGCCCATCGCCGAAAAGGCTAAGGCAATGACGAGTAAGACCAACATATTGGGAAGCGCCGAGTTGCCAATCATCAGCGTTTCTCGTAGGCCCGCGACCGAGTAGCTCATCGGCAGGTACGGGTGAATGGCCTGGAAGAAGCCGTTGGTCATCTGGAGCGGGTAGGTGCCGGCCGACCCACCGAGCTGCAGCACCAGGAGCACCATGCTGAAGAAGGCACCGGGCTTGCCGAGGGTCAGATTTAGCCAGTAGACGATACTCATGAAGGCCGCCCCGGTGATCAAGAGCATCAGCAGGGTTGCCCACGGATGAATCGGATTCAGGCCGTCAATGATTGCGAGCAGGCCGGTCATGAAGAGCGCTTCGCCGAGCACAAAGGCACTCATGATGGAGGCCTTCCCCAGCCACCAACGCCAGCCACTCCGCGGGTATTTCCGGGGCGTGTACATATCAAACATCAAGTTAAACGCCAGCGCGCCTACGAAGAGGGAAACAGACATCATGTAAGGGGCCATGCCCGTGCCGTTGTCCGGCGCATCATCGTGATCGGTGTGCGTGGTCGTGGTTGGCTGGGCAAATTGACGGTAGGTTAACTGAGACGGGTGTACCGCAGCCCGCTGACCAGCCTGATTCAGCGAGGTCGCCAGCTTGGTGGTGCCGGCCTGAACCGTCGCTGCGCCGCTGGTTGCCTGAGTAGCCCCGGTGGCCAATTTGCCAGCACCGGTCGTGACCTGCGTCGTGCCCGTGGTGGCGGTTTGTAGCGCGGTGGTCAGTTGCGGACCACTGGTCGCCAGGGTGGTGAGCCCGGTTGTCAGGGTCGTGGCCCCGTCGGCAAGTTGGGTGACGCCCTGGGTCAGTTGTGGTGTCTGGCCGTTCAGGTTGGCAAGACCATTGGCGAGGGTGGTGGCCCCCGTGGTCAGGCTAGCGTTCTTGGCGGTTAGCTGGTGGGTCCCGGTCGCTAGGTGGGTGCTCCCGGTGGCGAGCTGGTGAGTGCCGGTAGTCAGTTGGCTGCCCTGAGTCGTGAGCTGCGCTGTCCCACTAGCGAGTTGCGTGGCCCCGGTGGCCAGCTGATCGACACTACTGGTCAGCGTCGGTGTGCTAGCCTGTAGCGCTTGCAAGCCCGTATTGAGCGTCGTCAGGGCTTGATTTGCCTGTTGGAGACCGCTAGTCAGCGTTTGGGCATTGGTCGTCAAAGTGGTGAGGCCATTGCTGAGCTTAGATTGTGCGCTGGCCGCCGCGGTTAAGCCACTTTGCAGGTCACTGAGGGTGCTGGCTTGGGACCCGAGACTGTCGAGATCATTGCCGAGTTGTTTGGCGGCGGTTTGGACGGCGGTGACCGCGGTGTTGTCGCCGGTGTCGCTGACGGCTTTGACCATGGCAGCCTTCTGGGTGGCGCTTAAATTCTGCGCGTCGGCCGCCGCGGCCACCTTGCGTTGCAGAGCCGTGTGGTCATCGGCGCTGGCAAGGGTGGTGAGTGCCGTCTGGAGGGCGGTCGCATCGGCTTTAACGGCGGTGGTGCTCTGAGCACTGGTGGCTAATTTGCTAGCGGCGGTTTTTAACGCGGTCTGCTGGCTTTGCGAGCTACTGAGGCCGGCTTGAATCTGCTTGAGGCCACTGGTCAGCGCGGCACTTCCCGTGGTCAGTTTGGCAAAATTCGTGCCCAGAGCCTGGCTACCGCTCGCCAGTTGGTCGACGCTGCTGCTGAGTTGCTGGGTGCTGCCGTTCAACGTGGTTAGGTGGCGGCTAAGGTTTTGGGCGCCGGCATTGACGGTCGTGACGCCGTTCATGTATCGTCTGGTGCCGGCCTGAACGCGGTGACTACCGCTGGCAAGCTGTTCTGCCGCAGTATTGATGTGGTTCGCGCCCGCCGTGTAGGCGGTTACGCCGCTACTGAGTTGCTGACCGCCACTGGCAAGCTGCTGGCTGGCGGTAATCAGGCGATGGGACCGGCTTAGCAGTTGGTCAAGGCCGGTCGTCAGTTGTTGGCTACCGGTTTGGGCCTGCTTGACGCCCGTGACGTATTGACTAAGCTTGCTGGTCAGGGTGTGCTCGCCGTTGGTTAGTTTGACGGAACTGGCGGCGAGGGTGTTCAGTCCCTGGGCAATCTGGCGGTCGGCGGCGGTCAACTTTTGACTCCCCGTCGCGAGCTGGTGGCTCCCCGTGCCAGCGGTGGTCAGGCCGTGACCCAGACGTTGGATGTCGGTAAATAGTGTGCGGGCATACGTTCGCGTGACCTGGTTGCCCACGGTCTGTGCGGCGGACTGGGCTGCTGAGGCCGTCATCTTGGAAGCCGTAAAATTGTGGCCGGCACTGGTCTGGTAGTGGAGCACCATTTGCTGAGGCGTTTTAGCCATTAAGGTGGTCGCGTTGTGGGAAAAGTTGTGGGGAATCGTCACAATCATGTAGTACTTCCCGGTGGTCAGACCGTGTTGCGCGGTGGCTTCGTTAGCCACTGGCGTAAATCTCATGGCGTCGGAGGTCTTCAGATTCTGAGTTAGGTCGTGGCCGGCCGTCAAGCGTTTCCCCTGATAGGTGACCGGTTGGTCCTGATTGACCACGGCCACGGGGAGGTCGGCGAGTTTGCCGTACGGGTCCCACATCGATTTCAAAAAAGTGACGGCGTAGATGGACGGAATCAACATGATGACCACCAACACCACCAATAGTAATTTGTGCTTAAATAAATATCGCCATTCTGCGTGAATCATCGGCGACGCCCCCAATCTGTGGTATCCTGTGGGCAAGGATATGCCTCACATGTGGCTAAAGGATACCGAGTCGGCCGGGAGTCGTCCACAACAGATGGGACCACTTTGTGGATTAAGCCGCACTTTCGCCACAACTGGGGTCTAACGGGAGGGATTCGATGACGGATAGGCGAGTTGTGAGAACTAACCAAGCGCTGCGAGCGGCGTTCAGAAAGCTGGCGCAGCAGTATCGGTTTCGTGAAATTACGGTCCAACAGCTGACGGCGGAGGCCAATATTAACCGCAAAACTTTTTACCTACATTTTGACTCGATTGATGATTTAGCGGATAGTTTTACCGCGGAAATTGCCGACCAATTGTTGGGACTTCTCTTGCGGGAGCCCGCCAACCATGATCCCTTCCAACACCCAGGCGTTTGGTTCGATCGACTGAGTGCGTACTTTGATGAGGCGCCGACATTTTATACGTTTATTTTGACGTCGGACGACTACAGTTTCCTATCACGGCGGGTCAAGCACCGGGTCGCGGCGGGCTTGGCGGCTGATTTCCAACAGGATTATCAGCTGAGTGCGACCGATGCCAAGTTAGGCGTGAATTTCTTGATTGATAGCACACTGACCCTCTTTCGGCTATACATCACCAAGCAATTGGGTATCTCGAAGGCGGAGTTCCGCCAGCGAATGGTGACGCTGAATCTGCAGGGGATGCAAGGGTTCTTGGCGTTGACCGGCGGCAAGTAGGCGGAATGGTCAGGTTTGGGGAAGCCACTTTACTATCGCGGTTTTATTGACAGCCAGTCGGTGATTGCCGCAGTATACTGTCAGCAATCACGAATAGGGGGATGAGCGCATGACTTCCAAGTTTATGACGGTCCACGCAAAGGCTTGGCACTTCGGATTAGCTGTTGGCGTTGTCATCTTAGGTATCGTCGGGATTTATCTGGCCCGGGAACAGGTGGCCCAGATCATCAGTGAAAGCGTTAAGGGGTACTTAGTAGGGAGTCGTTGAACCAATATTTTGGCAAATGAAAGAGGCCGTGGGCAAATTGTCCACGGCCTCTTTTTTACTTTTGATAGATGAAAACTAAGGATGTTGCGGTCGACCGGTCTGGCGCAAAGGCCCAGTCGGGATGGTCAAAGGCGGTGACGTCGGCCGCGGTCTGGGCATTGTGTTCCGCCAGGTACCGGACCATTTCGCCGCGGGCCATCTTAGCGAGCGTGGCCTTGGTCACTAATTTGCCGTTGACCAAGCTCCCAAAGACCACGGTGATCAGCTGCTCGGGGTGCTGCAGGTAGGGTGTGATGGTCTTGGCGTATTCCTGCGAGGCCAGGTTGATGATGGGCCCCGGGCCGGTGACCAGCGCGCGGTACAGGCGGTCGCCCCAGAAATCGTACAGGTTATGGGTGCCCGCGACCTGCAGCTTCGATTGCATTTCCAACCGGTAGGGCACGACGCCATCAAATGGGCGCAGAATGCCGTAGAATCCAGAGAGAATGCGCAGGTTGTCGCGGACGTAGGCCAATGCCGGTGCGGTGAAAAGGTCGGGGGCCATGTATTGGTATTGAATCCCAGAGAAGGCCAAGAGAGCGGGCGTCAACTGGCGTTTTAGGTCGAGTTCCTGAAGCCACTGAAAGTTGGGACGGGCCAGCTTATCGCTACAGTGCCACAGGGCCTTGGCCGCGGGGTAGTCGAGTTGCCGGAGCTGTTCCAAAATCTCTTGCGTTTGCGTCAGGTACTGGGGGAGTGCGTCAATTCCAAAGGTATCGGGATCGACGACCATCTTCTTGGCGGGAGCGATGATGATTTTCATGGGGAACCTTCTTTCAAAACGGGATTAGCCAGTGATTGATTACTGATAGTAAGTATACTGCAGTGAATCACCTATCTGACATCATATTCAGCATTACGCTTTGCGTGAGCGATAAAGTCTTGGACTAATTTTTCATTGCTGGTGAAGTGGTCGGTGTAGAAGCGTTCATCCTGTTCGTTGTAACGGGCGAGTAGGGTATCGGCATCCGTGTTTGTAATAGCTTAGAAAAATCGCTGAGAATAGGGCGATGTTGTCGTTATTTTGGTTATCACACGTGGTCTTGATTGCCGCGTTGTCGGTCAATTTGAGTCATGAATTTAACTGTTTTATAGCCCGTTGATTGGGACGTGTTGCCTTAGTAAGTGCAAACATTATCCTTTCATGGAACATGTCTGACCCTAGGCGCTTGCGCCTTGATTTTAGATTTAATTTCAAAAAAAACAGTCCACATTTGCTCACTTTTCGTTAGCGTTAATTGAGTTAAATGTTTTCAGATTTCATGTTGGCTTAACTTTTAAGTTGCTAATTGAACATACGCTATTACAAATAACATTATAATCAAATTGTAGATTACAGATTTAACACTTGAAGAAGATGAAGAAATGAAATTGACTTTTAATAAAAACTTTTATAAAACGTGGGCGTTTTGGCTAAATCTTGGACTTGTTATATTAATAATTTGGCCTGTATTTAAAGGTGAAGCCATACAATCAACTATTTCAAATTGGTTAATCTTAGGAATTGGAGTTTTTGGAACATTACGCAGTTTAGCAAAATCTCCCCAAAAAGGTGCATAGGAATACACACCCAAGGTTAACTTTCTATGCACATAATCAGTTTTCTTAAACGATTTTATTCTCGTCACCAACATTGATATTAATCGAACGGGAAAAGCTCAGGTATCGACATTCAAGTTTACTGTGTTGCCAATTGGCCATGACATATTTGCACTAGCTCACTAGCTCAGCTTGATTTCGTTTTAATTGAAATTTATTATGATTATTTCATTAAAAACGTTTGATGATTGTTACGTTACTGCTTATTCCAAGCCGTCCCCAGACTATTCGAGACTGTTGACGCAGGTCTGCTGTTGTCGTGGGTCAGTGCCTTTGCATTCACAAAGGCGAACGTGGAATTTTGTTGAAAATTCAATATCCACAAAGTGACCGCCTGATCGTACAGCACAATTAAATTGTCTCATTGGTTATTAAACACGGGATTGTCAGTAGCTCAAGAAACATCCAATACCTAAGCTGTTACATATGAATAATACTCGAGAAACTAGTTTTGTTGACTGAATGACGATAAAATGGGTGGATTAGTTGCAAAATCAACTAATTTACGGTTAGCAATCTCTGAATAATTTGTCGCACAAAAAAACAGTCTCGCGTTCTACTCGAGACTGCTTGTGGTGAGGTGCGGCGACCTTCGGAATGCTTGCGCACCGATCGCGTACCCCCACCGTGGTTTGGCACCACGAGTAGTATCGCACGTGGTTGCGGGTGAGTCAAGCGAAAATTTATCGCTGTTTCACGTGGAACATTTGCAAGCTTAAGCCTTACCGATAACCTTTAAGCCAGAGCTGGTCCCCAGACGAGAAGCGCCGGCGTCAATCATGGCTTCGGCTTCTTCTTTAGAGTGCACACCACCGGAGGCCTTGACCTTGATGCGGTCGCCCACGCCCTTCTTCATTAAGACAACGTCCTTAACACTGGCGCCACGGGTCGAGAAGCCGGTTGAGGTCTTCACAAATTCGGCCCCGGCGTTAGCAACCAGTTCGGACGCCTGCATGATCTCTTCGTCGCTCAGCAGAGCCGTTTCGATGATCACTTTGGCCAGTTTATTGTGGGCGTGAGCGGCGTCGATAACGGCCTTGAGGTCCGCGGTGACGGCATCTAAATGGCCACTCTTGAATTCACCAATGTTCATGACCACGTCAATTTCGTCGACGCCATCTTGAACAGCCTGTAAGACTTCGGCAACCTTGATAGCCGTGGTGTTCGCGCCCAAAGGAAACCCAATCACCGTGTCCGTATTGACGTCGGTGTCGGCCAATTGCTTGTGGGCGTAAGCGACCCAGTAGGGATTGATCATGACGGAGCGGAAGTTGTTTTCCTTGGCCTCGCGAACGATGCGATCAATGTCCGTTTGCGTGGCTTCGGGTGCCAGTAAGGTGTGGTCGATGGTACGATTTAAATTTTCCATGTGAATGTCCTCTTTTCGTGTTTGTCTAATTGACAGTCTTAATCTAACACGTTTCCTTACAAATGTAAAATACTATTTTTAACAAATGTAAAGTGTGGTAAAATAGAGACACGTATTTAGTCCGGTCAAAATAACTATCAGGAGGCACCCACATGGCATTGTCTAAGAAACAAATCGAACGGCTCATCGCGGTCAGCCGGTACTACTATCAGGATGATCTCAGCCAACAGGAGATTGCCCAGAAGATGAACCTGTCGCGGCCAACGGTGTCCAAGTCCCTTCAGCTAGCCCGCGAGAATCAGATCGTCACCATTAAGATTCAGGACCCGTTTGAAAATACCGCGGTCATCCGCGAGCAACTTCAGGAAAAGTATCACCTGAAGGATGTGGTGATTGCCGAGCAGGCCAACTACGATGAACAGGGCATCTTGGAACAACTCGGTGCCGTCACGGCGGATTATTTGGACCGTATCGTGACGGATGGTGTCACCATTGGCATTAACTGGGGGCGGACCATGGAGGCCGTGGCCAATCACCTACACCCGAGCCACAACCGCGATGTACAGCTGGTGCAGCTCAAGGGGAGCGTGACCAACGCCAGCGAAACCAACTATTCAGCCGATATTACGCAGAAATTTAATCGGGCCTTTCACACGCAGGCGAGCCTCCTACCGTTGCCAATTATCTTTGGTGACGCGCAGGTCAAGCAGCTGGCGATGCAGGATCAATTTATCAGTCAGGTCGTCGCCAAGGGAAATGCCGCGGACATCGCGCTGTATACGGTCGGCACGACGCGGCCAACCGCGATGCTGTTTCAGTCGGGGTATCTCGACGCGGACCAGATCACGCAGTTGCGCACCGCATCCGTGGGGGACGTGCTCTCCCACTACATCACGGCCGACGGGGCATTGGCGGCGCCGGACCTGGATGCCCGGACGGTCGCCATCTCGCTGGAGCAGTTGGCCAAGAAACGCTACGCCATTTTAGTCGCGGGCGGTCAGGCCAAACTGCAGTCGATTCACGCCGCATTGGTCGGGGGTCACGCCAACGTGTTGATCGTGGATCAGGCGGTGGCGAAGTCTTTGCTGGTGTTGTAGCAATTAATTGGATAATAAAAGGGGTCACAACTTGGATTTCAGTTGTGGCCCATCTTTGCGTAGCACTTAAGTTTTACAGATTAACGCTTAAAAATCGTGGCGCCATAAGTTTCATTGCCTGTGTAGTTGCCGGCGAGATTAGGCGTGTGTTTCTGAATGATATCGAAATGTGACTTGCTAAAAATCTTGATTTTGACGAGTGCAGAATGTTTCTTGGCATAGTGCAGGCGACCATAGTAAGTGGTGGCGGTGTGCTTCTTTAACCCACTGAAATGCCAGTGGTAGCGCAGGTTAGTCCCCTTGACCTTGATGGTGAAGTGGTTCCCCTTGAACGTCGTCTTGTCGTGGAAGCCGCCTTGGCTGCCGTCAGTTAGGCGATACCAGGTGTGGCTACGGATGGTCCGAGGCAGCGTCGTACTTTTCGCGTTGGCCGTCGTGGGGATGCCAAGTGGGACGAGGGTGATGAGCGCAAGACCGGTGATAGCTAGATGGGTTAGTTTCATTTTTAAGAGGCTCCTTTAGCTAGGCTGATGATTGATTGTGTAGTGCCAACCTTTATTATTCATGTAGGTTGTGTAGGTCCAGACGTTGTAAGGCGCTTGACCATAACCGCCGTGATCGTTGGACGGGTCAAACTCTCCAAGAGTCCAGTGCTTATGGCCGTTGAGGTAGCGCCAACTAGGCTTGATCAAGTAAACGTCGTCGCTTTCACGGGCGCCAAATTCGTACCAACCATTATGGTGGCGAACGTAGTAATACTTTGCAGCAATTTTAGCATGTTTCCATTTGCCGTTACGTTTGGTTTTGGTGGCAAAATGGACGCTATGTTTGGAAAAATGTAGACGTTTATAGCCCCATTTACCGGTGCCAGTATAGGCATTCTGATAAGAATACCTATACTTATGGTTCCGAAGGGTCTTACTATTGGTGTAGAGCTTCGTCTTGGCACTAGCGGTGGTGCTAGGCGCCAGCGCCACTAACCCCGTGAGGACGGCGCTGATGGCCAAAGTTGAATAAACAATCTTTTTCATAATGAATCCCCTTTCATATGTCTCCAGTATACGAGTGTGAGGCGACGTTTCAAGGGGAGGTTGCACGGGTGGATGGCGTGTCGATTGCACTAGAAATAAGCAAGCTTATAATCTGATATATAGCGAATCTATAAGTGTGAATATAAGCAAATTTATAGGACATATCACTGTTATTTTCGTTAGTGCTATGCTGTAATAGATTTGCTAGAAGTTCCAACAGGCATTCGGGGAGGTCGAGTGAAAATGAAGGCAAAGTGGTTAGTCATCTTAGCAATTATCTTTTCTGTGGTGGTTGGGCTGGAGGTCGCCACGTCAATGGAGCACGCCCGCGCAGCCAAGCCGCAACAGACGCTGCGGACGTTTCCACAGGCGTTGCGCGGGACCTGGTACCGGTACGAATATCACCGGTACCGGCGGATTCAGATATCTGCGCGCAGTCTCAATGATGACGGCTTTAAGGCCGGAACTCACGCAAAAAAGTTGCCGTTAAAGATGTCCGCGGCGCAACGCCGAGCCCATCCAACCTGGCTCATTGCCTATCCGGTGCGCTACCAGCACGGACGTTGGACGCGGGTGACCGGCTGGAATACCTGGGACGGTCATGGCGGGTACTTCCGTCAAATCCAACAGCGCGTTGGTGGAAAGTGGCTGCCCCTCCTCGAGATTCAGAGCGGGGCACAGTTGAAGACTGATGGGGTCGCCTTCCAAAGCAAACGGCTGGCTAAACGATATGCCAATTTAAAAATTAATAACTAATATATTATTATTAATAATTAAATGAGCCTGGAGAAAATTCCAGACTCATTTTTGATGTTCTTATTTATATGACCGAAACGTGCGACAAAAGGCAGCCAGTTCCGCTTAAAACGGCTAACCGTTTTTTGCCATTAATACCACCAACGCGGATAGGTCGGGTCAGACGCCCGCCAAACGGCATCTTCGCCAAACCAATCGTACGGCGAGGTTTCCAGGTAGATGGGCTGCCGGAAGAGCTTGATCAAGCCCCACATGAGAAACGGGAGGAACAAGATGAACGTGACCCGATCCCAGTTTGGGCCGGTTTTAACCGTTTTGACCTTGGCGATGTGCTTGCTGATGAAGGGCTGGTAGCGGTTGAAGACGGCCATGGTCGCGGCCGCGGTGCCGACCTTGTTCGGCAGGTGCCAGGTCAGAAAGGTCTTATTGAGGTCAGAAACACTGTGATAGAGGTCTTCTGAGGGATAGATGACCGTATGCCAGCCATTGTCCGGGTAGACCAGGATAAATGAGATTCGTTGTTGCAACCGCTGTTGCCGTTGGATGACGGCAATCTGGTGGTCGCCATCAGTCGTTTTGCCGGCTAACTGTTGTTGGGCTAATCGGTGTAAAACGCGGTCGCCCAGCTCATTTCCCGCGGTGTTAAAGGGATCCTGGTAGTCAAAACCGGCGAGGGGCGTGCTGAGGTGGCTGTAGGTGTAGACCCAAAGTTGCGGCTGGTGGCGGGTCTGGGCCCACTGATGATTGATTCGTCTAATCTCGCTTTTCTGCTGGGGGGATAACAGGTTCGCCTGGTCCCGCACGACCGGAGCCGCTTGGGCGTTCAGTAGCCCGCAGATTCCGGCAATGGCCGTGAACCAGATGATCAACAGTGTTTTGATCTTACCCATCACGCTCGCCTCTTCACTTATTCTGACACCATTATAGCATGGCGCTGGTGATGTATAATAGATAGGTGAGATTTTTTAGATGAGGTGAGTTTTTGAAAAAATTAGCACCCTTGTTTGTCGGGTTAGGCGCGGTGAGCTTTGGGATTCCAGCATCATTATTTAAAATTGCGGCGCGTGAAGGCGTGGTCAACGGACCGCTCCTGTTCTGGTCGTTTCTAAGTGCCGTCATTATTCTCGGCGTGATTCATTTTGCGCGGCGGCAGTGGCTGCGGTATCAGCACACCAATTGGAAACAGATTGGGCTGGTGATTGCGGCGGGTACAGCTTCCGGGTTTACCAATACGTTCTATATCCAGTCGTTGAAATTAATTCCGGTGGCGGCCGCGGCCGTCATGTTGATGCAGGCCGTTTGGTTGTCCGTTCTACTGGGCGCGGTGATTCACCGGCAATGGCCGTCACGGGTCCAGGTACTGAGCATTGTCCTGGTTCTGATAGGGACGGTCCTGGCGGCGGGACTCTTCCCGATTACGCAGGCGCTGTCGCCACTGGGGCTGTTCTTCAGCTTCCTAGCGGCGTGCGCGTACGCCTGCACCATGCAGTTTACGGCCAGTCTGGGCAATAACTTGGATGCCTTGAGCAAGACCTGGCTGTTATGTATTGGGGCATTCATTCTGATTTCCATCGTCTGGGGACCGCAGATTGTGACGGCCAAAGTGACCGGCAATACCATTTTGTGGGGCGTGTTGATTGCCCTGTTCTCGATGGTCTTTCCGCTGGTGGCCTACTCCATCTTTATGCCGTACTTGGAGCTAGGAATTGGCCCAATCCTGTCGTCACTAGAATTGCCATCATCCATCACGGTGGCCTTTATCCTGTTGGGTGAGACGGTCGATTGGCCCCAAATCGTAGGGGTACTGGTCATCATTGGCGCGGTAATTTTACCAAACGTTTGGAGCATGCGGCGCCGAGGTCAAATTAATTAAAAGTGTTTCACGTGAAACAAAAGGTCGTCTGAATTTTTTTCAGACGACCTTTTCGTTTTGAGTCAAGTCATTGGGACTAACCGCGGTAGTGGTGGTTCGATGGGTCAGGACCACACTAGCCGTGGCGCCCAGAATCAAAATAGCAAGAATGATCTTAAGGATTCGTTTCATGAGGGCCGCCCTTCTTTGGCAGTGAGTATACCACGAAAAGGGACCGGTATCCGGTAAAAAGCTATTTTGGGCGGCTAACATTGCCCGATTTTTCCAGAAAAGTTGGACATAATGGGTAACTGACTGTCATCTGGGGTCCATTTACAGAGCAATAGTTAAGTCCAACAATTTCCTTAGTCAGTTACCATGGATAGGTCGTAGAATTGTTGGCGATTTGTGATAACGTTACTATCCGTGGCATATCAATGATATAGCCACTAAAAGGCAGCTGCATGTGGTGGCTGAAAGAAAGCTCTGCTATATTTAAGGCGTTGGCGAACCCGACCAGCAACTGAGGGCAATCACCGACAGAAAAATGGCGGATCATCTCTTTGACCTGCTGACGACCACGCCGATTGATACGTTTACCGCCCTGCAGTCACCGGCAAATGTGGTTAGGTGGCTGATGCTAGCGGGAAAGTCGGATACACAGCGGACGTGCCAACTCACGGTTCAGAATCCCGTTTTCCAAAAGGAAATGAACTCGATTAACTTGTTGGGTAAATTCGTGGAACAGGAGCAGTTGATCCAGACGTATGAAGCGTTAATTAGTGATTGGTTAAAGTCATAGAGACGCAAAAGCCGCACCACGACAATAACAAGTCGGGGTGAGGCTTTTTGATGGTGTGGCAGGCTAGGCGTTTGGCTTTGATTTCTTAGCGGTTGTCACATTGCCACAACTACCCAACGTCACGAGGGAAACTGTGATAAATAAAGCAGCAAAGGACGTGATAAGTTTAATCAGCATAGGAATGGACTCCTTTCGAGTGGCTAGGAAGGCTTGTTGAGTGGGTTCGCTCACTTGCTGTGAGTGTAGCACGAACAGCGGCTCAGCGGGAAAGAATCGTTTTACCCATCAATTGGTCGACTGTTCAGACTGCTGACCCAAACAGCCGTTATCGCAATGTTAAGACTAATCCGCTAAAATAGGGGCATCATCAATTAAGGAGGAACCACCATGGCCACACTCAAGCGAATCGATTCACTGGAACTAGACCTCTTTCTCAAAGGCATCTTCACCCAGCAGTTTGCCGAGAATCACTTTGATTATGAGGGTAAGGTCGGGGAGGTCCTCGCCATTGGGGCCTATGACGGCGAGCGTTTGGTCGGAGGAATTCTGATGCGCCGGCGTTACGCTCATTTGGACATTGCCAAGCTGGCGGTCGCTCGGGACTACCGCGGCCAACGATTGGGGACGCAGTTGATTCAAGCCGCCGAACAAGTGGCGCGTGACCGGCACATCATCAATATCACGCTGTCTACTCGGAGCTATCAGGCGGTCGGCTTTTACGAAAAATGCGGGTACCAAATTTACGGCACGCTGGCAGATCTCCCGTTTGCCGGGATCACCACGACCTATTTTGTGAAGCGGTTGACGGCAAAATAAAAAGCCCTCAGTTGAGAGCTTAATCACTGACGCCATCGTAACCAATGAATGTGTAGTAGGCCTGGCCGCCGATGCGGTAGAGACTATCAAACGTTCCCGCGGTCCCCGTCTCCGGGTTGCCCTTGGTATGCTGTGGCGTGTGGAGGTTCTTTAAGGTTAATTTGTATTGCGCGTTACCCGAGTGGTGAACCCGAGTCGTCTTGACCCCCTGGATATCATGACTAAAGTACAACGTCCGGTAGGGGTCGTGAAAGTCTGTCTTGGTGATTTTGGCCATGCCAATGGGTTTCTGGTAGAAGCCCAGTCCTGCGTTGGCCTTGGCATCATACTTTAGGACTTCCAGGTAGCCATCCGGGGTGACCCGAATACTCTGGCTATCCGGTTCAATGGGACTCAACGCCGCGTCGGCACCGCCAATGTAGAGATCACCGTGGCTGTAACCCGGCATGTAGTCCGGAGCCTTGACCCGCTTGAATGCGGACAGCTTGGCGGTATCGGTGATGGTGGCTTGGGGATCGTAGGCGCTATCGCCGGGATCAATCGTATAGCCGGCCTTGGCGCTGTTGGCCAGCGCCGCGTAACTCAGTCGTGCTAAGAATAATTGGAGGCTAGGAACTAGATAGCTGCCAGACTTCGTGGTCGTTAGGTTACCGGCTACCGTGATGCCCGCCGGCAGGGTGAGCTTTTGCCGAATCGGGTGTCCTGACTTGTAGGTTGGAAAGTAGGCGACCTTGACCGTCACCGGCCGGGTGGTCTGGTAGTAAGCACTGAGGTTCAAAAAGTCCGTGCTGGCCGTGTAGTCGCCGACCTTGACCAGGGCGCTGGGCTTTTCCGTTTGGGCGCGGGCGGCTAGTAAGCCACTGCCGATTGCCAGGCCTAAGGCTAACAAACCGAGACTACTTTTAATGAGTTTTTTGTGGATGGGAACCGGCTCCTTTCGAAAATGCTAATACGCCTAGTATACCTGAAAAATGGGCGAAATGCACCGGAAATACGGGGTGAATTGGCGGGTTAACCCGGGTTATATTTAGCAAAATGACGGGTGATGTTGCTGACAACTAGACGGTTCGGTGTCGTGCCCGGAATGTTTGGTATGATGGAGATGTTCAGAGGAGGCAGCATCATGAAAATTCGTGAAGCGTTAAAGCAACAACGGGAGCAGCGGCACTGGTCACAGCAGGAACTCGCCGACCAACTCCAAATTTCTCGGCAATCGATTTCTAAATGGGAACGGGGAGCGGCCTTACCAAGTTTTGCCAATGTGGTTGCCATCAGCGACCTCTTTCACTTGTCCATCGACCAGCTGATTCGTGGGGACGCTGAGTTGATGACCAAGTTGACCGTTAAAAAGGACGAAGATATTGGTCCGGTGGGTCGAATTATCTATGGTGGTCTATTCTGGGGGGCCATTGGTTTTCTGATCACCTGGGCGCTAGGCATTGGTTACGAAGATGCTGAGGAATTGGTCCAACTGCCGCTCATAATTGTCTTTGTGAGCTTATTACTGGCCATTTACGCCAATCAAAAGCAGCACCGGGTCCCACTATCTCGAGTCGTCATCTGGTTAAGCATTGGACTAATCGCGTTAATGGTTCTACCGATGATCAGTATGGACGTTTCGGCCGCGATGGCCGCAATTCCGGGGAGCGTCCGGGCTGGGTGGAACGCCGGTCAGCATGGAGGTTGGTAAGTTAACCCAGGTTATATCGGCCAAAATTTCGAGAGCCAGTCCGAGAAATTAACCCGGGTTATATTTTTCGCGACACTTAGCGTGATAGGTGCCGGTCAATCCAGCCTACCGTTCTCGCCGGTTTTAGCGTAGACTAGAAGGAAAGACGACGAATTTTACTTTCTATCGAAAGGAGTTTTTCCTAATGGCCAACGAACGGCGCGAACAGATCATTCAAATCGTAAATCAGCAGCGCAAGGTGGCGGTGACCGACTTGGCCCAGCGGACGCAGGTCTCGCTGGTGACCATGCGTAAGGACCTCACGGAATTGGAAGCGGAGGGCCTATTGCAGCGACAGCACGGGTTTGCGGTGGTCAACAATCCGGATGATTTGAACTACCGGTTGGCTCAGCACCACGAGGAGAAGCAGCACATTGCAGTAGCTGCAGCTAAGTTGGTCGCCGATAGCACGACCATCATGATCGAATCCGGCTCGGCCTGCGCGCTTCTAGCAGACACGTTAGGCCAGCAGGAAAAGCGGGTGACCATCGTTACCAATTCCTACTATATTGCGAACTTTGTGTCGAGTTATCCGAACCTGGACGTCTTCGTCCTGGGTGGCAAGTACCAGCCGGAATCCCAGGTCGTGGTGGGCTCATTGACCAAGCAACTGCTCCAATCCTTCCACGTGGAACAGCTCTTTGTCGGCACCGATGGCTTTGATCAGACCAATGGCTTCTCGGGGGCTAACATTCTCCGGACCGAGGCGGCCCAAGAGATGGCGCAACGGGCTGATGACCTGATTGTCCTGACCGACGCCAGCAAATTTCAAAAGCCGAGCCTGATTCAGCAGTTTCCGCTGACTGCCGTTTCTACGGTCATTACGGATGACGGGATTGCGCCCGCAACCGCTGATTTTCTCCGGCAACAATCACTAAATTTAACAGTGGTCTAAGCATCACGTCGACGCGTTTCCTCCCAGGGGCAACGCGCTTTTTTCTGTCCAAAATTTGTGGTAGTTAATAGCGGAAATTTTTAACCGCTCGGGGTATACTAATGGCGAAGACCAGTCAACGGAAGTCACTAAAAGCTGAATTGAATTCTCTTGGAGGATGAGAACATGAAAAAGTTGGGACAAATGATGGTGGTTGCCTTAACTACGGTGATGGTCGGCGGTGTTGCGTCTAGTACGGCGAACGCGGCGGCCTGGCACTCCGGCACTCCCAAAGCGCTACGGGGCAATTGGCAACGACAGTACCATGACCAGGGGACGAAGATTGTCATGCACTTCAAAGTGAGTGCCAAGACCATCCACCTGTCACGGGCGAAGTCTGCGGAGACCTCCTGGACAAATCTAAAATACCAAAAGGTTGGTAAGAACACTTACAAACTGAAGGGGATTTACAAAAATGGGGAGCTGACCGATAATGATGCCCGCCTCCAAATCGTGACGAAAAATAAAAAACTCGAATTCAAGAATGCCTGGTCCAGTAAATACGATTATCTGGGCTGGTATCATAAATAACTGATGACAAAAGACTGGGGAGTTCCAGTCTTTTTTAGCAGGCCAGAAAATTGGGTGAGACAAACTTGTTGACTTTAAAGTAACAGGTAACTATACTAATCTCTGTTATTTGTCAATTGCCTCTGAATGAAGTCAGAGGCTTGTCGCTCACGTGTCTGGCGACACAGTAGTCCAACATGCCGGTTAGGCATTCCTACTCGTAGTGGCAACATCATCGGGTAATTGACGGCTACCCGTTTAACTACTAGGTTTACCCAGCAGCTGTTAACTTTTTAATCTTTGGTCGTTTGACACCATTCAACCAATCTCGACCAAGCATCTCAATATTCATTGCTCCTAATCGATCATCGTTACAACGATACTGACATTGAGAGCACCAATACTCGTGAGTTTCGTGATGACGATTAGTCTTCTCAACTAGGCCACACTTCGGACATCTCTGCGAAGTGAATGCTGGATTCACTTTTACGACGGTGCTCTGAATAGCCTGAGCCTTGTACGTTAAGAATGATTCTAGCTGGAAGAAAGACCAGGAACGATGGCTGTTTCGTAAGGACTTAGGCAGATCATCGGTGTTGAATGTTACGTTGGTTAAGTCTTCCAGGACAAAAAGTGTGTGTGAGCCATATCGTGTAACGAGTGTCTTAGCTAACCAATGATTCACATCGGTCATCCAGCGGTTCTCTCGTTGCGCTAGCCGTTTTAACTTTTTCTTGGCAGACTTAGTACCCTTACTTTGTAGTTGTCGACGAATCTCCAGGAACTTCTTTCGCCTAAGTAAGATTTTTTGACCATCAAAGAATAGTGTCTTGCCTTCACTATCAAAGATAGTCGCTAGAAAGCGCAGGCCACGGTCAATGCCCACAATTTGAGGGCTATCCTTGGGATTGAAATCACTAGTTTCCTTTGTGATACCGATGTGCAAAAACCACTTACCCTGAGTGTGGACTAGCTTAGCGGTACCCAGTTTCCAGTCGTCAGTGAAGTACTTCTCGAATCCTTTATCAGTGAACCCCAACTTAGTTCGTTTGCCTAGAGTGGTGATTGAAATCTGTTGCATCTTGTCTACAAAAGAGTAATTACTCTGACGTACCAAATCTGCTTGTGGCCGACGAAACTGGATGGGGGTCACCAACCAGTTCAGGTCTCTAGGAACTTGAACCCACTTTTTTTCCTCGTTCTTGTAACGGTAAGGATGCTGTTTCAACTGTTCTTGAACTGTCTTGTAGCGAGCCACAACTGTCCGAAAAACGGATTGGACCATCTGGCTGTTGAGCGGTGATTCTTTTCTGAATTGTTTGTACAGCTGGTGGTTGATTTTTAACCAGCTTAACTGAAATTCATGGTCAAAAATCCATTGACTGACAATATTAGCTACACGTTGGTATTCCTGGCTCATTGCCAAAAATTGTTTTGCTTGATTCGTGTCTGGATAGAGTCTCAGCTTAATTGTTCGCCCTAATTTAACCAATGGAAACCTCCCCTGTAGATTGGATTTAGTATACCATATTTAGCTACCCAGGGGAACGTATGTTTCGAGGAGGATTATTAAGTTCTGGCATTCATCCCGCGATTAAAATCGCAGGTTTTCTGCTTAGTCTTTAATAAAATAAGGAGATCATCAATTATGAAATATGCAATTTCAGCCGCAACCGGCCGCTTTGGTCAGTTGGTCATCAATGACTTGTTAAAGACTGTCGATGCTAGCGATATCATTGCCATTGTCCGTAACGCCAGCAAGGGGCAACAGGTCTTACCAGCCGAAGTCACCGTTCGTCAGGCCGACTACAACGACGAAGCTGCTTTAGAACAAGCCTTGACGGGTATTGACCGGCTCCTATTCATTTCATCCGTCCCTGGGGGCGAGGTCTCCCGGCAACAGCAACACGCCAACGTGGTCACCGCAGCACAAAAGGCCGGGGTGGACTTCGTTGCCTACACCAGCTTTGCCCACGCTGACACGGCGAAGTCGCCACTATCCGTGGATCACGTCGCCACGGAAAAACTTCTGAAGGCCAGTGGCCTGCGTTACAGTTTTCTGCGTAACGCCTGGTACTTGGAAAATGAAACCAACTACCTGAAGGCCGGTGTTCATGGCCAAAACGCGGTTTACGCGGCGGGTCATGGGAAGATTAGCTTCGCACTCGAACGGGAATATGCTGAAGGTGCCGCGCGGGTCATGACGATGGCAGACCCCAAGGCCGTGTACGAATTCGGTGGGGAACCCCGGACTTACGCGGACCTGGCGGAAACCCTGTGGAAGGTGACCGGAAAGTCCTTCACCTTTAAGAGCGTGGATGACGCAACCTACCGAGAATCCCTGTCCGCAGCGGGCATGGCCCCAGAGATGGTTGAGGTGTTGTCGTCGATGCAAGCCATGATGCGCGATGGTGAGCTGGATGTCGAATCCAGTGATCTGCCCGACGTCTTAGGCCGGCCGTTGACGACCTTCCCCGATGCCATCCATGAAATTCTGCGGCGGTAGGCTAGGGCCACTCAGTCATAAATAATTAAACGCAAGTCGGTTGACCCGAGTGGTCGGTCGGCTTTTTTCGCATCATCGCGAACCAATTTAGCCAAAATCAATTCAGTCACTTCCTTAATTACAATTAAATCTTTCTTCACTGGCATCTGAGGATATCTGTTGTATAATAACCAATGTAAGCGTTTTAAAAAAGGAGGAAGACTTTTGAAAGCAGAAATTTCATGGCTGGATGATCCCCAAACTTTTCGGATCAATCAGTTACCCGCTCACAGCGATCACCGCGGTTACGCCACGGTCGCCGAAGCCGCTGCTCAGCAGAGTAGTCTGGTTCAAAGCCTCGACGGCACCTGGGAATTTGCCTTTGCGAAGGACCCCCAGCACCGTCCCGTGGGCTTCTATGAACCCGATTACGACCGCTCTGATTTCGACCGATTAGCCGTTCCGGGTCACATCGAACTTGCTGGTTACGGCCAGATTCAATACATCAACACGGCCTATCCTTGGGAGGGCAAGCATTATCGCCGGCCCGCCTACAGCATGGGTGCCGACCGCCCCGAAAAAGGGATGTTCAGTACCGACCCAGAAAACACGGTGGGGGCTTACGTGAAGCACTTTACCCTGAACTCCGAACTGGAAGACCAACGGGTCAGCATTGAATTTGACGGTGTCGAACAAGCCATGTACCTGTGGCTGAACGGGCACTTCGTGGGGTACGCGGAAGACAGTTTTAGCCGGGCCGAATTCGACCTGACACCATATCTGCAAGACGGCGACAACGTGTTAGCCGTCGAAGTCTTCAAGCACAGCACGGCCGCCTTCCTTGAGGACCAGGATATGTTCCGCTTCTCCGGGATTTTCCGCAGCGTTCGCCTGGTTGCCAAGCCGGCCCTTCACGTGGAGGACATGACGATCCAATCCGGGGTCGACGATGCCTTCACGACTGGTAATTTTAAATTAAACCTGAAACTTTCCGCCGCTGATCAACTGACGGGGTCCGTTCACGTCAGCTTAGCGGACGACACTGGACAACCACTCTGGACGGCCGAGGCCGCCGCATCCGCCGAGCTTGACTTAGCCACGACGGTCAACCATGTTCACCTGTGGAACCACCACGACCCATACCTGTATCAATTGCAAATTGAATTGCGCGATGCCACCGGTAAGCTGGTCGAAGTCGTGCCTTATCAGGTCGGTTTCCGCCGGATTGAATTAAAAGATAAGATTATGCAATTAAACGGGCAACGCCTGGTCATCAACGGGGTCAACCGGCACGAGTGGGATGCCCACCGCGGCCGGGCCGTCACCGCTGCCGACATGGCGCATGACATGCAGGTCTTCCACGACAATCACATCAACGCCGTGCGGACCTGCCACTACCCGGACCAGGATGCTTGGTACCACCTCTGTGACCGCAACGGGATCTACATGATGGCCGAAAACAACTTGGAAACCCACGGAACTTGGCAAAAAATGGGGGCCGTTGAGCCTTCCTACAACGTGCCAGGCAGCCTGCCACAATGGCAATTGGCCGTCCTTGACCGCGCCAAGAGCAACTACGAAATGTTCAAGAATCATCCCGCCGTTTTATTCTGGTCACTGGGGAACGAATCCTACGCCGGCGATGACATTGCCGCCATGGACAAGTTCTATCATGACGCTGACCCAACGCGGTTGACCCACTACGAAGGCGTTTGCCGCAACCGGGTCTATGCGGACCGCATTTCCGACATGGAAAGCATGATGTACGATCCGCCACGGGCGATTGAAGAATACCTGCAAAATGATCCCGACAAGCCATTCGTGAACTGTGAATACATGCATGACATGGGGAATTCCATTGGTGGGATGAACAGTTACATTGACTTGATCGATAAGTACCCTATGTATCAGGGTGGTTCCATTTGGGATTACATCGACCAGGCGCTTTGGACGCAAGACGAAGTGACCGGCCAACCCGTTCTCCGCTACGGTGGGGACTTTGATGACCGTCATTCCGACTACGAATTCTCCGGCGACGGCCTGCTCTTTGCCGACCGGACACCGAAGCCAGCACTACAGGAGGTGGACTACTACTATGGCCAACACGACTAAATTAAACGTGATTTACGGCGACGTGACGCTGGGGCTCAGCGGTCCAGGATTCCACTACATCTTTGCCTATGACCGTGGCGGCCTCGAGTCGCTGGTGCGCTATGGCAAGGAATGGTTGTACCGGACGCCGAAGCCAGCCTTCTGGCGCGCGACGACCGATAATGACCGTGGGAACGGCTTTTCCACAACCTCGGCGACATGGTTAGGGGCCGACATGTTTAGCACCTGCACCCAAATCGACGTGGCTGTGGATGGTCAAGCCATTCCACTGCCAATCGCGCCGGAAAATAATAAATATTCTGATCACGAGACGGCCGAGACCGTCGCCATCACCTTTACCTACACCACGCCGACCGTTCCCGCAACCACGGTGACCGTTGAATACGTGGTCGACGCAACCGGGGAAATGACCGTCAACACCCACTACAACGGGGCTGTCGGCTTACCCGAACTGCCCGTCTTCGGCTTACGGTTCGTGATGCCAACGACGGCAACTGGCTTTGACTACCAGGGCCTCTCGGGCGAAACCTATCCCGACCGACTGGCTGGTGGTAAGCCGGGGACCTATCACGTAGACGGCCTACCCGTGACGCCATATATGGTGCCGCAGGAGTGTGGCATGCACATGGGCAATGACTGGGTCAAAGTGACGCGGGCCACGACGCACAACAACGCCGACCCGGATCACCAACCGTTCAGTCTGACGTTCCAGCAAAATGGGCATCCGTTTGCCTTTAGCTGCCTGCCATACACGCCAGAGGAACTGGAAAATGCGACCCACATCGAAGAATTGCCGTTAGCACGGCGGACGGTCCTGACTGTTTACGGGGCCACCCGTGGCGTTGGGGGCATCGATAGCTGGGGTGCCGACGTTGAGCTGCAATATCACGTTGCGGGGGACATCGACCACGACTTCAGCTTCGCCATTGCTGGCGTTGAATAACTAGACAAATATGAGAGAACCGACCGAGATGCTTGGGGCCGGTTCTTTTTGGTTGTGTTTGTCCAGCCGGCTAGTATGATTCAGGTAGTGACTAGGTTAGGAGTGAGCAGTGTGAAACGGTCAAAAGATAAAACTGGTGGCAGACAGCCAGTCAAACCCAGAGTCTATTCCGAATCAGAATTGGATCCGGCGTTTGTAACGATGCTTAAGAAGAGACTGGTTTCTGCAGCGTCGCGGCCAGATTTGACAGAGACACAATTAGCTAAGCTACTGGACCAGCAATTTGAAAAATAAATATGAAATTTTCAAATAGTTTTGAACCGGCAATCACGCGCAAGTCACGGGTGGATGGCCGGTTTTTTCTATAAATTCAGCATAATCAAGTGAGCCCCTAAGGTTGAATGGTAATTTCAATCTTAGGGGCTTATGATTAAACTTAATTTGAAAAATAGGTGGGACGGTAACCGGTCTCTGGAAACGAGTGTGTAATGATGAAAAGAAACATCATGTTAGGGCTGATTGCCTTGCTATCTTTGACGCTAGCGGCTTGTGGGCATCAGGCGAGTAATCGGCAGAATCAGCGTACCAGTGGGGATGAAATAGCATTTGGTAAAACTGGGCAAACGGCGAAGAGCCAAGTTTGGTACGGCATTAAGGGAACCGCGCAACCGAGTTCAAGGTCGACGTTGACCTCGATAACGATCACCCAAAATGGCAAGGCCACAGCGCTTCAGGTCCCCGCGTCGTTCACATTAGCGGACGCCGCTAAGCTATCTGTTAAACAGTTGAAGCAAAAGGGCACGGCAATGGCGAAGCGAGCGTTTACCCAAAAGCGCCGAGCACTGCTCACGTCAATTAAGGGGGCTTTGGCTGCGGAGAAAAAGATTTTGAAGACTGACCAAAACGCCACCGTTGTTAGTTATGCAGCGGTGAAGACGGATAGACGAATCATCGCCAATTATCAACGGCTGTTGGCGCGTACGGCGCAGACCGAATTTAAAAAGCCCCGACCACTACCGTTTGCCGTAGAGATCGTGAAAAAGAATGCCCGAGTCAAACAGGAAATGATTAAGGTTGAGAGTTATGCTTTTACAGGCGCAGTCGATAACCCCAACAATCAGTCGCTTAACTACCAAAAAACCAGCCGCAAAATCTTCCCTAGGCCGTATACGCAGGTGTCGCCCAAGGCTGTCAAAATTAGAAATGACTACTTTGGCTACTACCATTACGCGGTGGGCAATGAGTCGGGGTATGTCCTGACCAAGGTTGCGGGGCCCAACGCCAACGTAAAATTTGATACGACCTCAATTAAAGACTAAACGGGGTAGCTAACCCGTGTTTGTCCGGTTTTCACTGTAAGCGGTTGCTGTGAAATTAATCACTAACAAAAAGTAAGTGGAATTACTGGCTTTTCCCCAAACAGTGGACTATGATGTCACTGTTAAGTAAGTTTGAGGCATTTCGACCAGGATTTGTTAGCCGCGATGACCATTAAGGAGTGCGAGTGATTATGGCAAAAATGATTGCAGGACAAGCGCTAGTTAAGGTTTTAGAAGCATGGGATGTGAACCACATTTACGGCATTCCCGGTGGGTCAATTAACCATACCGTAGAAGGTCTGTATTTAGAAAAGGATCACATCGATTATATTCAGGTCCGTCACGAAGAAGTCGGGGCCTTAGCCGCCGCGGCTGACGCCAAGTTCACCGGTAAGATCGGTGTGGCCTTTGGGTCCGCGGGCCCTGGTGCCACGCACCTCTTCAATGGCTTGTACGATGCCAAAATGGACCACGTCCCCGTTTTGGCCCTGGTCGGCCAAGTTCCTCAGGCTACGATGAACACGAACTACTTCCAAGAAATGGACGAGACGCCAATGTTTAGCGACGTGGCCGTGTACAACCGCACGGCCACCACGGCGGAACAACTGCCTTACGTGGTCAACCAAGCCATTCGTGAAGCTTACCGCCAAAAGGGCCCAGCCGTGGTCATCATTCCCGAAGACCTGGCTGCCACCGAAATTGACTACGAACCCGTCAAGACGCCAAACGTCGTTTCCAACACGTTTAGCGAAACCATCGATCCAGCCGCAGTGACTGCGACCATGAAATTACTCAAGGCCGCTAAGCACCCGTTGATCTACGCGGGCCGGGGCTTACTCGGTGCGCGGGACGAACTGGTCAAGTTCAGTGAGCAATTTAATATCCCCGTTATCAACACGGTGCCCGCTACCGGGGTGATCCCCACGAATCATCCGAATGCTATCGGGACGTTTGGTCGTTTGGGGTCCAAGTCCGGCTTTGAAGCCTTACAACACACGGACTTGATTCTCTTCCTGGGTTCCGAATTCCCATTCGCTCAGTTCTGGCCAAAGAATATTAAGATCATTCAAGTTAATGATAATTCCTTCGATATTGGTAAAATGGTGCCGGTCGATTACGCCGTGATCAGTGACGCCAAGAGTTACCTGCAGGCCATGATTGCTACGGGTGAAACATTACCAGAAACGACTTGGCTGACGGCCAACCGGCAAAACAAGGCTAACTGGAACCAATGGCTCGATCAACTGGCTGCCGATGACAGTCACGGTCTGGCGCCAGAAGCCGTGACCAAGAAGATTGCGTCCATGGTCGGTCCTAAGGATACTTACGGGGTCGATACCGGGAACGTGTCTGAATGGGCCGTTCGTGGCTTGCCGATGGATCAAGACCAACGTTTCGCCTTATCTGGTTTATTTGCCACGATGGGCTACGGCCTGCCAGCTGGGTTAGCCGGGGCGTTAAGCGTGCCCGACGCCCAATCCTGGTCACTGTCCGGGGATGGCGGCTTTGCGATGGTCGCGCCCGATATCATTACCGAAGCGCGTTATCAATTGCCCGTCATCAACGTGGTCTTCAGCAACCGGCGCTTCGGTTTCATCTACCGGGAACAGGTCGACACGAAGCAACACCTGTACGGGGTCGATTTGACCGATGCCGACTGGGCTAAGGTGGGCGAAGGCCTGGGTGCCATTGGCTTCACGGTCACCAACAACCAAGAGGTCGAAACGGTCTTTGACCAAATCAAGGATCTGCAGGCCAAGGGTAACCGTAAGCCAATCGTGGTCAACGCCGTCATCAAGGACGACGACCCGATCGGCACGGCCTTCATGCCACTGGACGCCAAGCTCTACGGGCAAGACGCCGTGGATGCCTACGCCAAGGAGACGCACATCGACTTGAAAGCACAGCCCGCTTTAGGCGAATTACTGCGAGCCCAGGGCGACAACTTGTAATTTGAATCTGAAATGACAAAATGCGAGTTCCCAGATAGTTGGGGCTCGCATTTTTTGCGTTAGTTCACTAATTGCGTCATCGTCTGCTTAAGAAATTTAGACAAATAGCATAGCCAGTAGTCTAACTAGTTGGTAAATGGTATTCTAGAGGTAGAGGAGTTGAACGCGATGATTAACCAAAGAGACCTGACCAGTAAACTGAGTCACGTCATTTTGATCCAAGGGTTTCAAAAACTATCCATGAACAAACTGGCCACAGCAGTTGGCATCAGCCGGGCCAGTCTCTACCTATACTTTAAGAACAAGGACGACATCGTCCAGGCGGTGGTGGACCGTCATCTGAAATTTATCGCGGAACATCCCGTGCCCAAGCAATTTTCCCCGGCGACCTTTCTGCCGATCTGGCTCGATTCGTTGTTACTGATGGGTTCAACGACCACCACGTTTACGACCGACCTGCGCAAGGGCTACCCGGAATTGTCTGCCACGTTCACGGCAGCCTATCACGACTACTTTGAACAGTTGCGCATTTACGTGGGGCAAGCGCAAGCCAGTCAGTTTATCTATGACTTGTACACGCCAGACTATGTGATTTTTCAGGCGGAAACGCTGATTCACGGGGTACTGGATCAGGTCCGCAACCGGCAGTTGTCGCTGGACCAGGCCGGTGAGTACCTGGAGTCTACGCTGCATTTCCAACTGGCCGGCTTATTGGCTCCTAGTAGTCAGGCGCAACTGGATGTGAAGCAGGTTGCAGGGTTCGAGGCGACGGTGCTACGCGAGTTCCGCGAGACCTACGCTTTGATTGTGTAACGGCTAAATGGCGGGGTGACTACGCCTCCGGGTTGGTGAAAATAAGGCGGGACGCTGTGGGCGAACGCCCCGAGCCAAAAAGCGGTCTCCGGGCTTACTTTGAGCCGCTGAGGAGCGCGTCTCAAAGATATCAGTTATCTAAGCGGTAAACCGCTAAGATAACTCCCACGGCTGACCTTATTTTCACCAACCCTGCGGCTGACACTGGTTTTTTACCGCTACGCAATAAGTTGGCTACCTTCTATTTGTTACTTAAAAAACACGCTAAAGCACCACAGACTCTGGATTGTTAGGGGTTGTGGTGCTTTTTGCTTCAACGACAAAGTATGTCCTTAACACTTTAAAACTTGGCCAATGCCGGCAATCGTTGTGCCTAATAATTAGGAAAATGTCATTTATTTTAAAAAATGTTCACCGTTTCCCTTGCCTTAAAGTGCACATCAAGGGGTAACCTAGGGTCATTCAGTTGTGCGTCACCAAGCTGCCAAGCGGATTGAACACTGATTGGCCCAGACAAAGGAGTCTTAAAATAATGCTTAAAAACATTTTGATTTTAGCCGCTAACGGGCAGATCGCTCGGTTAGTTGAAAACCGAATTTTAACTGAACCGACCTTTAAAGATGTTGACCTGACCCTGTTCCTACGCGATGCCAGCCGCCTCAGTCAGTTACGGGACAATCCCCGCGTGACCCTGATTGACGGCGACATCACCGATGAAGCTGCTGTGCAATCCGCCATGGCCGGGCAAGACCTGGTTTTCGTGGCGGTCGTCGATCACGATGGTCAAAATCGCCTGACGAAGAACGTTATCAGTGCCATGCAGGCGACCCACGTTGAACGGGTGCTGTTTACCAACGTTCTAGGGATTTACAACGAAGTCGGTGGGGCGTTTGGCCGTTGGAATTTGGACATGATTGGGGCCGGGATGGCACCCGCACGGCGGTCCGATACGCTGCTAGCCGATTCCGGGTTGGACTACACGACGCTGCGGTTGCCCTGGTTGAATGACCGTGGCATTAGTTACACCGTGACGACCAAGGACCAGCCATACGAAGGCGTCTCTGGTTCACGGGCCAGCGTGGCCGACATCGTGTTGAAGATGATTGCGGACCCGACCCGCTACAGTCGTGATAGTATTGGGATGGCGGACCCCGCAACTGAGGGGCAAGACCGGCCCGTCTACTAAGCTGAAGGAGCTGAATTGACATGAATATTAAAGAAGCCAGTGAAAAAACGGGGGTCTCTTCCGCAGCCATTCGTTACTACGAAAAGGAATCCCTGATTCCCGCCATTGACCGGACGCCGGTGGGCAACCGGGATATTGACGACCGAATCATTCGGCGGATTCGCTTCGTGACGCAGATGCGGGCCGCGGGGATGAGCATTGAAAATCTCCGTCGTTACATTCAATTATTTGATGCGCAAGAAGATAATACCAAGGAACAAAAGGCCCTCTTACAGGAACAGCTGGGGGTCATGGAAGAAAAGCGCGACGACCTCCAAGCGGCCATTGACCACCTGAATTACAAGCTCAATCACTTCTATGATCACATGGAATCTACCGAGGAGGAATTGCGGGCACTGGAGCGTGAGCACGCCGATAAGGTTGCCAAGCAAGATGATACACCGGAGGATGAAAGTGACCATAACTTCTAACTTTCCCTTGCCTTCAAGTAACTGTAAGGTCGTATGCTAGAGGTAACAGATTAGAAAAAGGGGATTTTATCATGCCAACAAAAGTGTTGATCGTTGATTATTCATGGTCCGGAAACACCGCTAAACTAGCAACAGCGCTGCAACGAGTGACGGGCGCGACCCAGGTCGAGCTGACCGTCCCAGCGGGAACCTTTCCCCAGGATATGTACGCGACTTCGGACGTGGCAAACCAACAATTAGCCAGCGGTGACTTGCCGGAATTAACTAGCAAACTGCCTGACCTCACGCAGTTTGACACGATTCTGGTTGGTGGTCCCGTTTGGTCGGGTAAGGTGGCCACGCCGGTCCGCAGCCTGTTAGGGCGACTCGCCACCTATACCGGCACGCTGGCGCCATTTTACACGGACGCCGGGACACCGGGCGATTATGAAGCCGACTTCGCCAATCTAGCTCCACAAGCAAACGTGGTCCCAGGCCTTGGCCTGACCGCGGGTGATTTGGCCACGGCGAACCAGCCGCTGACGACGTGGTGGGAAAGCTTTAAGTAACCCCTTGTCTGATAGATCAATGACAGTTAGAAAAATATTGGAGGATAACCTATGAAAACAGCAGTCTTCGTTGAACCGGGCAAAGTGGAAGCCCAAGAATTACCCAAGCCAACCGTCAAGAACCCAACTGACGCCGTTTTAAAAATTGTGCGCGCCTGTGTCTGTGGTTCCGACCTCTGGTGGTACCGCGGCATTAACGACCGCCAAAAGAATACGCCAGTCGGCCATGAAGCCATTGGCATCGTGGAAACGGTTGGGAGCGCCGTCACCAACGTCCAGCCTGGTGACTTTGTCATTGCACCGTTCACCCACGGCTGTGGCCATTGTGCGGCTTGTTTAGCCGGCTTCGATGGCGACTGTGAAAATGCTCGAACCGACGATGAAATCGTGGGCTACCAGGGTGAATACTTACGGTTTAAGAACGCTGACTGGGCCTTGGTCAAGGTTCCGGGTCAGCCCAGCGACTACTCCGACGCCCAACTGAACGACCTGTTAACGTTGGCTGATGTTATGGCGACCGGTTACCATGCCGCTGCGACCGCCGAAGTCAAAGACGGTGACACGGTTGTTGTGATGGGCGACGGTGCCGTGGGCTTGTGTGGGGTGATTGCGGCTAAATTGCGGGGTGCCAAGCGCATCATCGCCATGAGTCGGCACGCCGACCGCCAAGCCTTAGCCACGGAATTTGGTGCGACCGATATCGTTGCCGAACGGGGCGATGACGCGGTTAAACGCGTGATGGACCTGACCGATGGCGCCGGGGCTGACGCCGTGCTCGAATGTGTCGGGACAGAACAATCCGTTGAGACAGCGGTGAAAGTTGCCCGGTCCGGGGCCGTGGTGGGCCGTGTCGGGGTTCCTCAGAAAGCCGAAATGAACACCAACAACTTGTTCTGGAAGAACATCGGCCTGCGCGGCGGGATTGCTTCCGTCACCACTTACGACCGTGCCGTCTTGCTGGATGCCGTTTTGAAGGGTGAGATCCACCCAGGGAAGGTCTTCACGAAGCGGTTTGACCTTGATCACGTGGCCGACGCCTACGCCGCTATGGATAAGCGGGAAGCCATTAAGTCGTTGTTAGTGATTAGTGAATAATTCTAATCGATCTAATTATTAATAATACAATTATTAAAAAGACGCACATCAATTAGATGTGCGCCTTTTGCAAGCTCATTATTTAATTAGAATCAAACCCTTAGTTCCCCGAGAAGCCGCCACATACCGGCGATTGTCGCCGAGGGGGTCGTCCGTATAGAAGGGGGCCGTCCAGTCGATGACCACGGCGAAGTCAAACTCCAAGCCCTTGGCCACGGTCAGCGGTATGACATTGGTGCCTGGGCGAACGGTTCGGGTGCCTTCACCCGTAAGCAGTTGGGCGGCGGGCAATTGCGCGGCGAGCTCAGTTGCCCGTTGCGGCGAGGGTGTCAGGATACCAATGCTTTGGCCAGTGGTCGCTGGTAGGTCCGCAAGCACGTTTGTCAAATCGGCGTTTTCCAAGACTTGCGGTGCCGTGCCGGCGGTCTGGACCGCCTGAATCGTGGTTCGCCAATCCCCCGCAAACTGGGCGAAGAAGCGTGTGATCTCACCGGTTGCGCGGTAGCTGGTGGTGAGATGGCGCACCGCCGTTTGGGCCGGGTCAAAGTAGTCGGCAATCGTGACGGCCTGGCCCGTAAGCCGTTGGCGGTGGTCGCCCACGATGGTGAGGTCGGCGTTGTGGTAGAGGGCCGTCAGGAATAGCCAGGTGTCAGCGGCGTAGTCCTGGGCCTCGTCCACAAAGAGCGCCGCGGTGGTGGTTTGCTGGAAGTTCGTGAAGCGAAGCAGAAGGTAGAGTTGGTCATAGGGGGTCAGTTCAGCCAATCCCAGTTCCTGCGCAAATGCCGGCCAGTCGAGCCACTCGTTGATGTCTTCCGGCACGCGGTCGACGGCCTGTAGCCAGCGCCAGGCCCGTTGCATACGGGACAGGAGCGCCGTGCGGTCATTGGATTGTGCGTACGCCGCTGGGGCGAGACCGGCTGGCGTTTGGACCAAGGGTTCTTGAATAATTTGCGCCAGTTCGGCGAGGTGGTTGCCAGCCGTGGTTGGGATGGTCACCCCAAACCGCCGGCCCCAGGATTGGACCAAATGTAGGTAGGTCGTGCTCAGCGGTTCGGCCTCACCTAACGCCGGTAATACACCGCGAATGTAGCGGCTGAAGGCGACGTTGGGGGTCAGAATCAGGATGTCTTCGGGTGTCCAGCTATCGCGATGGCGATACAGTTGGTAGGCTACGCGCTGTAGGAGCACGGACGTCTTGCCACTACCGGCCACGCCGTCGACCAGGACGGTGGACTGGCTACTTTCACGGATGATGGCGTTTTGTTCCTGTTGGATGGTGGCCGTGATTTCCTGCAAGCCACCGCTGCGATTACTGGCGAGCACGTCTAGTAACAGCGGGTCGCCGATGGCCGCGTTGGTGTCGATGACCTGTTGGAGCTGGTCGTGGTCGATGATAAATTGTTGCCGCTGGGTCACCGTCACGGGGATAGTGCGCCCATTAGCCTGATAGCTGGTCGCTCCGGTCCGGTTGGCGTAGTACGCGTCGGCCACGGGAGCACGCCAATCGTAAATCAGGTCGTTGGTATTTTCATCGGTGTAGCCGACCTTGCCGAGATAGAGGGCCTCCGCATCGCCGTCGCCAAAGTCGAGTTGCAGTTTGGCAAAGTAGGCTTGGGGCAAGAGTAATTGCGCGTGGGCCAAACGGGTGACGGCCGTATCGTGGCGGGCGTTCAGGGCATCAATTTGCCGGTTGCCGGCCTCGATACTGGCAAAGGTCTCTAGTTGATCACTGAAGGTCCCCAGGTCGAGGTGGCCCTCACCATTGAGCTGTTGCTTCATGGCGCGGGCCGTGACGGTCAGTTCGGCCAATTGTTGGGTGAGTCGCTGACTGTCGGTCATTAGCCGTTGATAAATCTCCTGTAGATGGTGAGCCTCTGATTGTGCCATCCAATCACCTCCGAGGCCTCTAGTTTACGCGCTTTGGCGGCAATGACCAGTCTGTTTTTCGCCGGACGGCCATGGTATAATAGATATGGGGAAAGGGACGGGTGCCCGAGCTGTGGGCCCAACCGTTAGCCGTAAAAATTAATGATTAATAACAAAAACACGTTGTAACTTCAATTAGTTAGAACGTGTTTTTAAGAATTAAATGGTGAATTTCTGTAGAATCTGTTGCCGCTGCGCCAACGTTTTCTTCTCGACTTGGGCGAAGTTGTGCCATTTGAAATGCCAGAGGCGCGTCTTCAGGAAGGTGCCCCGGAAGAGGAGCTTGGCTAGCGGCGCGCCAAACACCAGGCGATAAAGTAGGTTGGGCGTGCTCATGGTCGTGATGATGTCAATCTGCGGCTGCTTGGTCAGCTTGGTCTTCATGGTGTCGGCCTGATACAGTTGTCCCTTGGCGTAAACCTTGTCGAGAAAACCCTTGGTCATGGCCGGCATGACTTCCCACCAAACTGGGAACATGAAGATGATCCGGTCGGCCGCGAGCAGGCGTTGCTGGTAGTCGGCGACTTGCGGGTCGATGGCCTGTCCACGGCGCCAATTGCTGAGGTCGGCGGCGGACATGACCGGATTGAAGCCATCCGCATGCAGATCTATTAAATCAATTTCATTATTTTCCTGACGCAGCTGGGTCATGACGCGTTTCAGTAATGCCGCCAAGAATGAGCGGTGGTGGGGCACGTTGTTGCCAGCAGTTGCGGTGTAGGGATGATCAAAGACGATAACAGTTTTCATAAGTAAGACCTCGTTTTTAGTTAATACAGTGAGTATAGACGGGGTGCCCGTCATCGGCATTAACATATGTTAACGGGGTCAGTGAAAGGGGACGGCAACATGGTCGCACCAGCCTACTTAGTTCAAAAATTTCCGGAAATTGGCGCGCACTGGGCAGAGCTACAGAATTTGTTTGTCACTAAAAAGGTTCCTGCGGGCACGACGCTACTCGCGGAGGGGGACGTGGCCACCGAAATTTTTATCATCACGCAAGGGGCGCTGCGGCTCTGGCACAATAGTGCGGGCAAGGATGTAACTCTCCAATTTTTCTTCGAGAATCAGCTGGTTTCTTCCTTTGAAAGCTTCTACCTGGGCCAGCCCAGTGGCTTTTCCATTGAGAGTTTCGAGGACACTGAGGTCCTGATGCTCAGTCGGGCAGATGCCGACCGTATTCAACAAAAGTATCCGGCGATTGAACCCGCCGTTACGCGGTTCGTTTGCGAACGGTTCATCGCCTACCGCAACATTTTCTTCGACCAGCTTCAGTATTCGCCGGTTGAGCGTTACCAGAAGTTGGCAGTCGATGCCCCGGAAATCTTGGACCGGGTGCCGCTGCATCTGGTGGCGTCTTATTTGGGGATGACCCCGGTGTCGTTGAGTCGGATTCGGACGCGATTGAAAAAATCAAAGTAGACTCAGGGTCCCAGATATGCTTTGTGAGTTGTCTATATCTATCAAGTGCTATTTCTGTGTCATAATGCTATCAGAGGATGTGATCCGATGACACCAGAGAAAGTAGAGCCAAATGAAACAACTAGACGAGCGATGGCTCTGGTCAAGGCCAAGGAACTAGGAAAAATTCCGGATGACTCACCAGTATTTACCGATGTTCAGGAAATGATGAACTATTTAGATTGTGGAAAAGTCGGACGGCTGACGGATACTGATGGTGGGGGAAAGTCATCGTGTCCCAAGCATTAAGTAAAAAATGAAGTTTAAAAATGTGCCAATGAAATTGTCTTGAATCAAAACAATTTCATTGGCATATTTATGTGTTTAATAATGAGATCTGGCTGCGTAAATGTAAATAACATCTTCTTCAACCCGGTAAATAATTCGATGTTCACTATTAATTCGGCGTGACCATTTCCCGGTCAGTTCAAATTTAAGTGGTTCTGGTTTGCCGATGCCAGTGAATGGGTGGCGATCAATGTCGTTGAGAATCCGATTAATACGTTTGATCATTTGTTTATTACCTGAGTCGTGCCAATACATATAGTCAGCCCAGGCATCGTCAGACCAACTTTTATTCATCGGCATCCTCATCAATCAACTCGTGTTCCTTAAACTGACCTTGAGAAAATTGTTTATCACTACGTCTGATTTTGTCCATTAAATAAGCATTTGAAGTGATTTTGGCAGTTTCAACTAATGAGTCATACTCTTCGACGGAAAGAACGACCACATCATCTTTGGAGTCTTTAGTTGTAACGATAAAGGGTTCAGAATCTTCGTTGATGGTTTGCAGATATGATTTTAAATTTTGACGAAAATTCGAGTAATTTACAGCTTGCATACTATCCCTCCTTGTACAATAAACTGTACAGGAATAGCTGGCTGTTTGCAACTAAAATGGCTTATTGAAATCGATATTTTTTTAAATTCACCCTTGCCTTAAAGTTCAGGTGAAGGTCTAAACTCCTAATCATCAACTTAAAGACGAGGAGCAAAATTATGGCAAAGCAAAAACGATTCGACTGGATTTTATTGGTCATCTTAATGAGTTACTTCATGATTCTCTTGGACAACTCGATCATCTGCACGGGGACGGTCAAGATTGTCCAAGACTTACACTTAAATCAGGCAACCCTGTCCTGGGTCAGCAGCGCCTATTCGCTGACATTCGGTGGCTTCCTGTTGCTGGGTGGTCGGGCCGGAGATTTATTTGGCCGGCGGCGGGTCTTCGAGCTGGGGCTGATTCTGTTTGGCCTCGGGTCACTGCTAGTCGGGTTAGCTGTTAATGCGCCGATGATCATTGCCTCACGGGCGTTTCAAGGCGTGGGTTCGGCCATTTTGGCACCAACCACGCTGGCGATTCTGATGGACACCTACGAGGGTGCCGAACGGACCAAGGCGATTGCGTACTACGGGGCCATGGCCGGTATCGGTGCCAGCGTCAGCCTGGTCATTGGCGGAATCTTCGCTAGTCTGTTGACCTGGCGGGTGGGCTTCTTTATGAATGTCCCAATTAGTATCTGGATGTTCTATTTGGCCGTTAAGCATTTAAATAAGGACAATGGTCAGTCTGGAAAATTAGATTGGCTGGGGACCTTTAGTTCCTTAATTGGGATGAGTGCCTTGGTCTACAGCATCATTGGTGACTGGGCCAAACTGCCGGCCTTTCTGTTAGCCGTGCTCTTCTTAGTCCTTTTCATTTACCAGGAGTACCGGACGGGTCAACCCATTATGCCGCTGCGATTGTTTACCGACCGTGAGCGGATTGGCGTCTACGTGGGCCGGTTTCTCTACTTGGGCGCGATGATGGGCTTCTGGTTCATCACGCCACAGCTGATGCAAAATCAATTGGGCTTCAGCGCGTTGATGGCTGGCGTGGCCTTCTTCCCACTGACCATCGTTAACTTTATCATTGCCCTACAGGTCGCCCGGTTGACGACTAAATGGGGCAATGGGGGTCTTCTGGTCACCGGGATTGCGTTGACGGCAACGGGGATGCTCTGGTTGAGCTTCTTCGCATCCGAAACGGGCTACTGGTGGGGGATTGCTGCGCCCATGGTGGTTATCGGTGTAGGCCAAGGGCTTTCGCTGAGTCCCTTTACGGCAGCTGGGGTTGCCCATACGCGGGGGACTGACGCTGGGGCCGCTTCGGGGGTCGTCAACGTGATGCATCAGATTGGGGGCTCAGTTGGGCTGTCGGTTCTGGTAACGACGCAGAGTTTGTTTAGCGGGCAAGTCGTTGGGTTCCAGCACGCCATCCTCATGGGTGCCGTCCTGCTGGGGCTGGCGATGTTAGCAGCTATCTTCTTGATTGTTCCGGGAGAACGGCAAAAAAATTAATTTCAAAATAGGGCTTGCCTTGAAGTAACTGCAAGGCGCTACACTAAGGTTATTCAAAAACGAGTTGGAGGAAATCAGTATGACAAACATCTTAATCATTGGCGCAACGGGTTCTGTGGGCAGTGTCACCCGGCAATACTTTTTAGACAATACGGACGATCAACTGACTCTGATGGCACGGAGCACGAACCGGTTGGGCAGCTTGAATACCGACCGTGAGCGGACTCTAGCTGGCAGTGTGACCGATGCGGTAACGTTGAAGACGGCCTTGCAGGGTCAAGACGTGGTGTTCGCGGCGTTGAGTGGCAACCTGGCGGGCATGGCCCAAAGCTTGGTGAGCGCGATGGATGCGGTTGGCGTCAAACGGCTGTTATTCATTGCCTCCATGGGCATTTATAACGAAATTCCTGCTAGCCTGGGTGCCAGTGGTAACCTGCAAAGCAACCCCATGCTACGCGGTTACCGGGCTGCGGCGGATGTGATTGAAGCCTCCGACCTGAACTATACGGTCATTCGTCCGGGTTGGTTTGATGGCGGCAATGATACCGACTATGAGGTCACTAAGAAGGGTGAACCATTTGGGGGCCAAGACGTGTCGCGTAAGAGCATTGCCGACCTGGTGATGCGGTTGGCTCATGACGAAACGTTGGGTTCCCGTGACAGCTTAGGCATTAACCGGAAATAGGGGCGTGAGGCCGGCCAGTGGAGTTTGAATGATGAGGAATCCTGGCCTGAATGCAATTAATCAGAAGAGGGCTATTTAGATGAACGAAGAAATTTTAAACCTGTACCGCGCGTACAATACCGCCATGGCCGCCGATGACACAATGGCGTTGGACCGTTTGCTGGGCCCGGACTTTACGCTGACCCACATGACTGGCTACGTTCAGCCCCGGGCGGAATGGCTACGGGAACTGGACCAGGGCACGATGCGTTACTTTTCTTCCGTGGAAGAACACGTGACGATGCAACCGACCGCTACGGGCTGGCAATTAGTTGGGCAGAACCGCGTCACTGCCAGCATCCATGGCAGTGGTAAACATGCGTGGCCGTTGAATACGGAGATGGTGATTCAACAGATTGCCGGCAACTGGCAGATCATGTCAGCTGTCGTGACCACGTATTAGAATTTTAGCCAATAGAATAGAATGTTTCACATGAAACAACGCCAGCTCGGTCACTAGTGACTAGGGCTGGCGTTGTTTGGGTTAGCGGTGAATTAATGCGATGTGCGAGTCAGCCGTAAGCCGACGCCAATCGTTAGGAGCACTAGGCCACCAAGAACACCGAGGACGGGTCCCCAGCTGCCGGTGAAATCGTGAATTTGACCTAGCAATACCGGACCAACCGCCGCCAGTAAATAGCCCAGCGACTGGGCAACGGCAGAACGGTTGGCGATGGCGTTTACGTGAGAACTACTGGTAGCGATGAGGGTCAGTGCCAGCGTGAAAATCAGTGAGCTGGTGAACCCCAATAGCCCGGCAGCTAGCCACCAACCGAGGCCGGGCCACAGGAGCGTGAGCCCCCCAACTGCGTAACCGACTAGCAGGCTCCACAGAAGGTATCGTAAGTTGGTTACCCGGGTCAACACCAGTGCGGCGGGGATGCCGACCAGTTGGAAGACGGCCAATAGGTTGCCAGACGTGGCAGTTGTGGCGTCCAGAGCGTGAAAAATCGTCGGTAACCAGGTTGTTAGACTGTAGAAAATCAACGACTGCAGGCCCATGAACACCGTGAGCCAACGTGCCTGCTTGTCGTGTTGTAGGGTGGCTCGCAAACTAACGGACGGGGCAGAATCAGTAGTTGGTTGGGCAAAAAGATGGTGGGGTGCCCACCACAACAGGGCAAGCGTGACCAGGGCGGGTAAGCCGAATCCTTGGAGCACGAGTTGCCAGCTAAATTGCGTTGCTAGGGGGATGGCGATGGCGGTGCCCAGTGCCGCGACGACGTTCATGGTAACGGCGTAGGCACTGGTCAGGCGAGTAGCGCCGGTAACGGTCGTTTGCGCGATCAAAGTTGGAACCAGGACGTTTAAGATTGCGACGGCTAGGCCGATGACAATGGTGGTTGTTAAAAGCAGGTCAGTCGTCACGGGACGCAACAAACTGGCGAGTAAGAGGAGCGCATTGGTGGTCCAGAGTAGGGTAGTTGGGCCAAAGCGCTGAATCAGATGAGGTGTTGCGATAGCGCCTAGTGAAAAACACAGTAGGGGCAAGGTAATCAGTAACGCGGTCAGTGAACTTGTCACGTGCAGCGACCGCTGGATAGCGGTGAAGAGGGGCGTCACGGCGGTGATGGCGAGACGCAGGTTCATAGCCGTGGCCAGAATCAGTAAAACTTTTGGATTTTTAAGCATCAAAAAAGCACTCCTTAGGCTATTCCAGCCTAGTAGGCGTGCTACTAGTAACATGACGGGTCGCAACCCGCTTTCGGAAGTTTTGTTGAGACTTAGTATACCGGAAGTTGTTGAAAATGTGAAGGCTTAGTGAAGGGAAAATTTGTGGTGATTTGTTATCGAGATGAGTAAGAGTGGTTTTAAATATTGGGAATCAGCTGCTTCTCATGGTATACTGAACGCAACAAAGGCGAAGGTGTTCGAGCACCCCCGCCAATGGCAGAGTCGTTATTCACGACCAACAGTTTTATAGCAAACAAAAATCGTCCTAAACCCGTTGAAAGTTTAGAGGACGATTTTTATTTGTCCGGATGTTTAAACTCATGCCACGTCTTTTGTAACTTAACGATAGCCTTAACGAGGCTCGTCAATCGATGTACCAATAAAGTACAGAGCGATATCAGAACAACGCCAAAAGCAACTAGGTCAAGTAACGTGACAGCTATCCAAGACAAGGCAACCTCCTTTCGCATGGTATGGTGAAACGCTCTTACAACTCACGTCATAAGCCCCAGTCCCTTACAATTAGATTTGCCGGTCGTCATTAACTTCTCTACGAAATTCAGTGTACCAGAGTTGGGGCGAATAACCGCCTGAAAGCCCTCCATATCAGTATTTAAATGGTTCGATATAACGTTATTTGTTTCTCGCCAAACAACGTAGTATGCACCAAAAAAAGATTGACCTCAGTTCGCTGAGATCAATCTTTTTTTACAACAGTGGCCCTCTGAACAGTGCCGAGTTACGGTTGTATTGAAAGCCTCGGTAGGTAGTGATGTAGGTCCTTAGCGAATCCCCGTCAATCGCATCGCCACTACCATGGACCCGGCCGTCCGCCAATAGACGGGCCAGCGATGCGCGTGTATGGGCCAAGCCGTTTTCTGCTAGTAGCTTTAGTGCTGCTTCTTGAGTCATGTGAACGCCTTCCCTTGGTGTCAATCATAGGACTTTGACGCGAGGATACAAGGAAGGCATGTGGATTTCTAAGACTAGTTATTTTCAGGGTAACCGGGGGTCCACTTCATTTCAGCCACGGCCTGCTTGGCGTCACTAATGGGTTCCTTGTTCAGGCCCTGGTCCAGAACACTTTGGGCCACGATTTCGGCCAGCGTCTGGGAGAAGGTCGTCAGTTGGTCAACGGGGGGTAAGACCGCGGCACCGGGTTGGCTGGCGTCGACCAGGCCACCCAGGGCATGGCAGGCGGCGGAGAGCGTTTCGCCGTTCAAAACCTTGGCTGTGGCGGCAATCAGGCCGAAGCCCAGGCCAGGGTACATCAGCGCGTTATTGCCCTGACCAATGTGGTAGGTCGTGCCCTGGTAGTCCACGTCGCCGGCAGGAATCCCGGTCGCAATCAGTGCCTGGCCGTCCGTCCATTTGATCAGGTCAGCTGCGGTTGCTTCGGCGAGTTTCGTGGGGTTAGACAGTGGGAAAATAATTGGCCGCGGCGTGTGGGCAGCCATGTCCTTGACGATGGCCTCGGTAAACGTGCCCGGCTGCGTCGACGTGCCAATCAGAACGGTCGGATGAATCGTGTGGACTACGGCGGCTAAGCTCGTGAGCTCATCGGCGTTAGCAAATTCGGACCGGTCACGCGTGAACGGCCGTTGGGCGGCGGTCAGGTCAGGGGTGTCGGTGAACAACAGGCCCTGCCGGTCGACGGCGTAGAAATGGCTACGGGCTTCGGTCTCGGACAGGCCGGCCCGCATGAGTTCGTCGAGAATCTGGTTGGCAATCCCCATGCCGGCGGTTCCGGCACCGAACGTCACGAATTTTTGCTCGGTGATAGACTCGTGAGAAATGTTGAGGGCGCCCAGAATGCCGGCGAGCACGACCATTCCAGTCCCCTGGATATCGTCGTTGAAGGTGAGAAATTGGTCTTGGTATTTGTCGAGAATGACCTGCGCGTTGCCACGACCGAAGTCTTCCCAGTGCAGCAGGGATTCAGGGAACAGCTTGCGTTCGGCGGTCACAAATTTATCAATAATAGCGAGGTAGTCGTCACCGGCCATGCGACGATGATGGTTCCCCAGGTACAGCGGGTCGTCCAGCAATTTTTGATTGTTGGTTCCGGCATCAATGCTGACGGGCAGAACCTGGGCCGGGTCGATACCAGCCGCAGCGGTGTACACCATCAGCTTGCCCACGGCGATGTCGACCCCGTTGACGCCCCAGTCGCCCATGCCCAGAATTCCTTCGGCATCGGTGACCACGACCAAGCGAATGTCTCGGCCGTCAGCGGCGTTCTTCAGCGTTGCTTCGATGTTGTCGGGGTCGTCCACGGAAATGAAGGCCGCATTTTGCGGGTCTGTGAACAGGTGGCTGTATTCTTCGATGGCGTCGGCTACCGTGGGGTCGTACACGATGGGCATGAATTCCACCACGTGGTCGGCCATCAGCTTGAAGAACAGCGTCCGGTTTTCATTGAAGATGGTCATTAAAAAGAGCCGCTTTTCAAGATTGTTGGCCTTACTTTGATACTGGGCATAGGCCTGAGTCGCCTGTTCGTCCAGCGTTTGGACATGGCTCGGCAGGGTGCCGACGAGGCCGAGGGCTTGGCGTTCGGCTGTGGTAAAGGCGGTACCCTTGTTTAAGAAGGGGTTATTTAAAATGCTAGCTGCTGAATTCATAAATTATTTTTCCTCCAAATTTCAATTTAATGGGTTAAACGTTGTGGGCGCCGCCTGGAGCCAAAGGGCGGTCTCCAGACTTACTTTGAGCCGAAAGTCACGTCTCAAAGATAGCAGTGGTCTAAGCGGTAAACCGCTAAGGCCACTCCCACGGCTAAGCTCATTTTCACCGGTCCTGCGGCTGAAATAGGTTTAACCCATAAAGTGGTGTGTGCTGTTTATTTAGTAATGATTCATTCGTGAATGTTAATTTAGCTGTTAGTGATTCTAAACGTCAATCACCGTTTCAACTTTACAAGTCTTACTATAGTTGGCCAAGCTAGTTATAGTCAAACATAGCGGTTGATATAAAAATAATTTATAATGAATCTATAAACACCGACATTAGGGGGATTGAAAATGAACACGAAGGACCTAGCTTATTTTTCTGACTTAACCCAAACCAAAAACTTTTCCAAAGTCGCGCAAGATTTTGGGGTGACCCAGCCGACCATTACCATGGCCATCAAACGGTTGGAGGCGGAATTTCAGACCAAATTGGTGCTACGCGACCGGACGCATAACGATTTGGGCGTGACGGCTAGCGGTGAGCAGCTGGCGGTCCATGCGCGGGCAATCCTGGCCGAGCTCGACCTGACGCACCAAGAAATCACGCATCTGACGCAGGATCAGACCGTATTAGGACTACCCCCAATCATTGAAAATCATTACTTTCCGCGGGTGGCGGCCCATTTGCAGGCGCAGGGGATGCTGGCCAATCTACAGACGCTGGAGGGCGGGTCGGTGTGGTTACGGCAGGCGTTGCGGGACGGTCAGGCAGACCTAGCATTGTTGGGATCCACGGCGCCGTTGAGCTATAAGTCGTTGGTGGCCGAGGCGTTTGACCGGCAACCGTTTCGGATTTTTGTGGCAGCGGATCACCCCCTAGCCAAACGGCAGCGCATTTACTTTAGTGAATTAAGACACGAAAAGTTTGTTCTATTTAATAGTAGCTTTGTCCACAACACGGCCTTTAACCAGTTTACGCGACGCAATCATTTTCGGCCTGAGGTGGTCTTCCGGGCCAACGACACCCACGTCATCATGAACTTAGTCGCCCAAAATGTTGGCGTGACCTTCCTGACAGCGATTGGCGCTCAGCACCGTGACGACGTGGTTCAGCTGGAATTGTTGGATGATGCCCAGCCAGAGTTTATTGCCAGCATCGTTTACCGCGACTCCCACGTGTTGACACCAACCCAGCAACAAGTGTTGGCGGTATTGCGAACGACGTTGGGAGAATAGGGGGCTGAAATTTCTTCAAGTATACTTGAAGAAATGGTGAGAATTCGATTTTTATCAAGTATACTTGAAGAACTATGGTAAATGACTAATTTCTTTAAGTATACTTGAAGGAAAATGGGCGATGGCTGGCACATTGAGGTGAAGTCAGCGGTCAATACTACAGCAAGGGACATCAAAACAAGTTTAGAGTCAAAAAGACTGTGCAGAAGCACAGCCTTTTTACGATTATTTAGGGTCTAATTCAATCACCTGCGTTGCCACGTCCGTCACAAACTGTTGGTCGTGCTCCACGAATAATAGCGTGGGGGCGGCCGTGGTCACCAGAGTGGTCAGCTGCTCCTGATTGAAGACGTCAAGGTAGTTGAGCGGCTCATCCCAAATGAACAGGTTGGCCGGCGTGATCAGCGATTGGGCGAGCTCGACCTTTTTCTGTTGCCCCATGCTCATTTGCTCGATGGGGGTGTGGAAAACGTCGCGTGGCAAGCCCAGCTTCTTGAGGGCGTTCAACAAGGCATTGCGGTCCAGGTGGTGGGCCGTGGCAAATGCCGTCAGTGATCCCTGATTGTCCGCTGAAAGTTGTCGGGTCAGGCTCAAGGACAGCTGCGGTTTCAACTCGGCAACGCCGGTAGCGGTCCCGGCAAAGGTCCCCCGCAGATAGTGCAGGAAGGAAGATTTGCCGCTACCGTTGGGGCCAATGATGGCCAGCCGGTCACCCTGTTCGAGGTCAAACGAGATGGGTTGAAATAGCTGCCGGTCGCCGTACCACAGCGAGAAGTCGGCGACATGGAGGAGTGGCTGGTAATGGGTCGGGACGGGCGTCAGGGTGAGGGGGGCCACATGCTCAATATTTTGGCGGAGCCCCTCGGTGGCCTTCAGTTCCCGGTCACGGCGGCGTTCCAGGTTGCGGGCCCGTTTCATCATTTTGGCGGGGAGGGTACTACTGCCGACGGCGCCCCAGCCGCTATTTTTCTCGTGAGGATTGCCATGGGCGCGGCTTTCGGTGATTTTGGCCCAGTTGGTGCGGTCAATCGCGACGTGTTGTAAGCGGTCGGCTTCCTTTTTCAAGCGTGCATCGCGTTCCTCTTCGAAAGCGTCGCGGCGCTGTTTCTGCTCCTCGTAAACGGCGAAGTTGCCGTGGTAGAGGATGACCTGCTGGCGTTCGATGGCGAGCGTGTGGTCGGTCACCTGATTGAGAAAGTGGCGGTCATGGCTGACGACGATGAAGCCCTGGCGCTTGCTCCGCAGGTAGGCGGCGACCCGTTGGCGACTGGGGAGGTCGAGGTGATTGGTGGGTTCATCGATCAGCGGATAGGCCTGGTCGTCAGCAAATAAAATGGCGAGGAGCGCCTTGGTTTGTTCCCCACCGGAGAGCGAGGCAAAGGGTTGTGTGAGCCGTGCAGGGTCCAGGTCGAGTTGGCGAAGCTCACGTTCGAGCTGCCAATCGGCGACCGGTGAAATGGCCTGCAGGACGGCAGTGGCCGACTGGCTAGGATCAGCGACGGTGGCGGGAAAATACACATAGTTCTGGTTGCCAGTGATGGTACCCTGGTAGGGTAAGCGCCCCCGCAACAGATTAAACAGCGTGGTCTTTCCCCGGCCGTTGCGGCCGACTAAGCCCAGTTTCCACTGGGATTCTAACGATAATTCAACATGATCAAAGAGTAAGCTGGCATTCGTATCAAAGCCGAAGGTCAGGTGGTGTAAGGTAATTTTTGGCATATAACGGGACTTCCCATCTAGGTTGACTAAGGGTCTTCAGTAATGGGGTGTTAGATGCTGCGTTCTTCACATTAATCGCATTCTTTCTCGTTTTAGATGGTTCCGCTGGTGGCTAGAAGGAAACGATTAACGGAACTCTTAAATGAATTTTAGATTAGAAAACAATTAAAATCAAGTGAAAACATTTAAGCTAGCTGATGTTGGCTGACGCTACTAGGAAACCCCAAGTCATTGGGAAGGGATTCAGAAGAAAAGCGATAGTCGCTGGTTTGGGCCCAAAGGTATGGCCAATAACGATTCAGCCCTCAGACAGTTCTAGTTTTTCTTTAATTTTCACAGAAGGTTTGTTATGCTTGTCAGATACTGAAAAAATCTCGGGGCAACTAGCGGCATAAGGGCCTAGAGGGAAAGTGGGTTCATATGTCAGCGATTTATTTACGCGGCCTCCTGTTGAGTCTGGCCTTGGTATCCTCCATCGGGATGCAAAATTTATTCGTCTTTAACAATGCCATCAACCAGCCACTAAAGCGGGCCTGGCCCGTCACGTTAATGGTCTGGTTTGCCGATACGGCACTGACTCTGGCCGGTTTCTTCGGCATGGGGGCGATCATCAGTGCCCACGAAATGTTTAAACTAATCATCATGTTTCTGGGTGGATTATTGGTCATCTGGATTGGGTTTGGCATCTTGCGGTCGGCGGCGAGCTTTAAGTTAGAGAGCGCCAACACGGCGTTGCCGATGAAAAAGTCCTTGATCAACGCGTGGGTCGTGACCTGGGCCAATCCGCAAGCCATTATCGATACCAGTCTGATGTTCGGAGCGATGCGGGGGTCGTTGAGCAATACGCAAGTCACACCATTTATTTCGGGCGTGGTTTCAGCCACGGCCATCTGGTTCTTCGGCATCACGCTGATTCTGGGACTCCTAAAGGAACGCCTACCACAACGTTTCCTGATGTGGGTCAACATTATTTCTGGGGTTGTCGTGATGCTTTACGGGGCCTACTTGCTGTATCAAGTGGTATTAATGGTGATTTAGAAATTAGTGAACGGTCCTGAGACTAGGGACCGTTTTTGTTTACCCATTTTAGGTGTAAATTAGAGGGAGAATAGTTCGGATTCAAAGGAGGAGCCCATGAAAAAAGCAGAAATTCTAAATAGTCTTCGGGTGGCGGCCGTTGCCGATGCTTTAGGCGTCCCGGCGGAAATGAAACAGCGGGGTCAGTATCAGTTGCTGGGGATGACCGGTGAAGGAACCTGGTCGCAACCGATGGGGAGTTGGTCAGACGATACGTCGATGACCCTGTGCCTAATTCAAAATATTTTGGAACGGGGGAGTGCTGATGACCTGCTAAACAAGTTTGAACGCTATATGATGTTTGGTGAATGGACGCCGCGGGGGGTGACCTTTGATGTGGGCCGCACCTGTGCCCATGCCGTTCGCCAACATGCCATTAACCACGTGCCCGCGGTCCAGTGTGGGGATGCATCAGAAAACGCCAATGGCAATGGGGCGTTGATGCGAATTGCCCCGTTGGCATTTACGCTTGCGCGACAGCCAATCGATGAGCGCATGCGCCAGTCAATTGCCATGACCACCGTCACGCACGGCCATCCGCGAGCGGTCGTTGGCAGTGTCATTTATTTGGAAATCCTCCATGAACTATTGCAAGGACACACGTTAGTAACCGCACTAAAGACGGTGCAGGCGCGAGTGCTGGCGGTGTTTGCTGCCGAACCGGTAATGGCACAGGAGCTGTCGGCCTACCAGCGATTGTTTACGAGCGGTTTTGGTCAGCTACCGGTTTCCGCAATTAAAACATCGGGTTACGTGGTGGATACCCTAGAGGCAGCCGTCTGGGTGGCCTTAAATTACCAGGATTTGCGGACCGGGCTGTTGGCCGCGGTCAATCTGGGTGGGGACGTGGATACCATTGCGACGGTGGCGGGCTCGCTCATGTCCGTCGCGCACCCAGACCAACCGGTACCAGCGGACTGGTGGCAAGTTACGTTGAATCATGAGCTGTTGGACAAACTGATGGTGCCCTTTGCGGCTAGATTTGGCGATTAGTGGGCAAATTAAAATCCCCACCTAATGACGAACAATTGCCGTTAGGTAGGGATTCTTTTGGTTATTTTCAACTTAATCTTTCGGTCGAAAGGGTACCACGTTATCACCCGCACCGCCATCGTCCGGGTCGTCAGCTGACATGTCATCGAAGACCGACTGCATGAAGTTGTCGAACTCAGCGGGCGTATCCGGCACGTCTTCTGCCGCGTACTCATCGGTCGCGAGCTTGGTGAATAACTGATGCTGCCGAGCGTAGGCAAAGATATTGTGCAGCGCCTTGATGTCGGCGGGATAGGCGTAGAGGGCAAAGGTCAGGTTGGCCTCGTCGAGAAAATACTTGAAGTCGCGCTTGCCCATAGCCAGCTTGGTGGCCTGATAGGCGTCGTTCATGATGATGCCCATCATGGTGTTTTTGAGCGTCAGGTAAACAACGTCCTCGTTGCCGGCCACGTCGACTAGATCAGCGAACACAATATCATGCGTTTCCCGCTGGCCCGTCCGCAGATTTTTACCGGAGAGGGTCACGTGGGTGGTCGCTGGTTTTTGCCGGGGGGCTGGGCTCTCCGGTGTCTGCTTGAGGGCCAATGCCATGAATGCATGGAAGGCCTTGTCATCGGTCAGGTTGAGCTTGTCGCGCATCTCGTTGATCAAGAGTCCGAGCGCGGTGCTGTAGGCAGCCGAATCCTTGATAGTTTGCGTCGCCGCAGCGGCCTTGACCCAGGGCTCGCCGTCCGGACCGATGCCTAATGTGAAGAGTGGTGCACCTTCGTCGTCCATGTTTTCCTCCCATAAAAACGCATTTAGTCCCTCAATTATAACGTAATTCGCCGAGGCGGTGGGCCGTAACCGAAAAAATGTTCCATGTGAAACACTTAGAGCAAAATGGCGAGGCCCACGCAAATGAACAGAAGTGGCGACAACCAGGCGCCAAACCGCGCGAAAAAGTGACTGGCGGCGGGCGATTGGGCAACGCGGTGACTAACAATCAGCCAGAGGCCAATCAGGGTCAGAAAAATGACCAGGACACCACCAAACTCGGGATGGTTGAGCCGGGTAAAATAGGGGATGTAGATGCTGAGGTTATCGCCACCGTTACCAATCGTCAGCGACCAGACCAATGGTAGGCTGACCACGCGCGTTAAGGCAGGTGGCAAGCCGGTTGTGTGGCGCGCGTGCCACCACCGCCACAGACCGGTGATTCCCAGGGTCAGGGGAACCACCCCCAACCAGCGCGTCCATTCGGCTAGGTTGTAGTGCAAGACGCCCCGACTAGCTAACCAGGCGACCAGAATCAGGGTGAGAATTCCCAGGTATTGGCCGAGAATAATGTGGTGTCGTTCCCGCGGCGTCTCGGCTGACAGCCACAGTAGGAGCAGGACGACCAGGTCGTCGGTGTCAGTAACCAAGAAGATACCAATGGCGGTTAAGGTGAAGACTAGCATGATGGTGGGCTCCTCAGTGTTGTAGAATTAAGTCCATTGTACGCTTAGTCTGGTGTGAATGGGTTCTTTAACAGGATAATATGTAAACATAGTTAATTCAAAGTAGATTGGCCACGAAAAAAGGTGGTTCATTCCAGATAAACTGGAGTGAATCACCTTTGTGTATAAGCATAAATTTAATCAGCCGGAGCGGGTTGGTTCTTGAACACAAGCTTCTTAGATAGGAAGAAGTTCAAAACCAAAGCAATCGCGTGGCCGATGACCTTGGTCATAGTCCCGTTGGCGTTCAACCAAGAGATCCCCATGAACAGGATGACGGTTTCCAACAGGAACGTGGCGATTCGGGTCATGTAGAACGTACCCATTTCCCGCATTGGCTTGTCGGACTTGTGCTTGAAGACAAATGTCCGGTCTAGCCAGAAGGAGCATTGGACACTGATCAGCCAGTCGATGAAGTTGGCTAATTGATAGCCAATGCCCATCGTGTGGTAGAACAGGTAAAATAACGTGATGTTGATGACAACAGAGATAGCCCCAAATAACAGGTAACGAGCGGCTTGGCCTTGGACCTTGTCCTCGACTTGTTTGAGTTGCGCAGCGTATTCGTTTTCCGTTTCGGTTAACTCAGCTTCGTACTCTTCTTGCGAGGCCGGGTAGTGATCGTGACGTAAGGGTTGACTTTCCATAGATTCCGGAACCTTTCTGTGACGTTTCACTTAGCTGGGTGAAACCGTCGTGAAAATCCCCGGGCCCCACCTGAGTTATGAAAACGTGTAATTGTAGTTACTAGCTCAATTATACCGTATTTGGCCGGCACTGCAATGGTAATACCCTAGCAATTTCAAATGGTTAATCAGTGACATAGGCGTGTTGGTAATCGGGGCTCCCGTTGAATTTGTTATAAACGACCCCCTTGATTTTGGGGTTGACCAGCGTGTTGGTCCGCGCTTCGTAAAGTGGCGTCACGGCTTGGTCACGCAGGGCGGTCCGGGCGGCCGTTAACAGGTCTTGGTACCGGGCAGTCGGCTTCAGCGCGTCGACACCTTCGGACTTGGTCAGCGCCTGATCATAGGTCTTGTTGTCGTAGTGGCCCATGTTGGAGTTGTTGGTCGAGGATAGAATCTGCAGGGATTGAATCGGGTCGGCGTTGTCCATGCTCCAGCCGGTCAGGTTGAGCTCGAAGTTCCCCTTGGAAACGTTGCTCAGCATGGATGGAAATGGCATCGCGGACACGTTGACCTTGAGGCCCAGCGTGCTGCTGACGGTGCTCTGGATAAATTCGGCGATGTTCTTGGTGGTGTCGTCATCGCCGCAAGTAATCGTGACGGTCAACTGTTGCTTACCCAACTGTTTCAGCGCCTTTTGGTAAAGCTGCTTGGCCAGGGTTGGGTTGTGGTCGGCGGTATTCTTTACGTAGGCGTCGGTGGTAAAGTCCTTCCCCGTCTTGGCGTTGGTCATCATGTGGTGAATGGCAAACGTTTTGGCTGGTCGTGAACCGTTCTTCAAGACCTTGTCCGCGAGTTGTTGGCGGTTGATGGCCAGGGAGATGGCGCGCCGCAGGTTCTGGTTAGCGGCAATCTTGTTCTGTTCGTTGTATTGGATGAAGCCGATACGGCCAGCGGCCAACGACTTCAGGTCCGGATTGTGTTTGTTTTGCGTGGTCTGTTCACCGTCGAGGGTGACCGCATCCAGTCGCTTGGACTGGTACAGGTTGTAGGCCGTCGAGCTGGTCTTGATGACCTGGTATTTAATACTGCTGAGCTTGACGGTTTTTGCAGCGACGTAGGTTGGATTCTTCTTTAAGTTCCAGCTGTCACTGGTTCCGTTCCAGTTTTTCAGAACGAAGGGCCCGTTGTAAACGGTCGTGGCCGCGGATGATCCGTATGTCTTCCCGTACTTTTGGACGGCCTTTTGGTTCAGGGGATAGTAGGTGGTGCTAGCTAGCATCTGCTTGAAGTAGGATGCCGGTCGGCTGAGGGTGATCTTCAGTTGGTACCGACCCACGGCCTTAACGCCCAACGTTGCGGGGGATTTCTTCCCGGCCGCGATGGCACTGGCATTTTTGATATTCGCAAATTGATAAGTGAACTCTGACTTAGACTTGGGGTCTAGCGTCCGCTTCCAGGAGTAAACGAAGTCCTGGGCCGTGACGGGGTCGCCGTTGCTCCACTTGGCGTTATGCCGCAAGTTAATGGTGTAGTGGTGGCCGCTGTCACTGACGGTCGTCTTGGTTGCCAGGGCATTTTGCGCCTCGCTGTCGGCGTTCAGGCGGTACAGGCCTTCGCCAACTTGGCTGAGCGTATTGCTGGAGACGCTGTCGGTGATCTTGGCTACGTCGAGACTGGAAATCGTGGCCGTTTCGTATAGGTTCAGGTGTTGCGCGACCTTCTTAGTGGATTGCGAGTGACCGGTCACGGCGAAGACGCCGGCGCCGATTAGAATAATGCCGCCGCAAAGGGCGAGTGCTTTCTTGTGTTGTGCTAAACTCATAATTTTTTCCTCCAGAATGATTGAATTTGTCGGTTAGAAAGAATAATGAGCGTTGCCATCGTTTGAACATAGGTGAATCCCCCTCGGAAAAAGTGTAGACAAAAAACCGTCCTCAACAGCCAATGTGTTAAGGACGGTTTTAACCGCGGTGCCACCTTAATTAGACGGGTCCCGAAAAAGAGACCGCGCCCCTCTTCACAGGAAACTAACATTTCCCTGACAACTGACGTATGTCGCACGTCTTCCCGTACTGCAAAATGGTTCGGGGAAGCCCTCGGTGGTCCATTTAACTACCTGCGTTCGGCCGTACTCTCAGCAACGACGGCTCTCTTTACGTGCACGATAATCTTGATCTCCACCTCAATGGTTTGTTTCGGACGATTTATTGAATTGAGGCTAGTGTACCCCTGGAAAAAAGTGGTGTCAACCGGAAATTTTAAATTGGCGAGCTGCAGCGCCTTACCGGGCGAAAAAAACGGACTGGAACGCGAGGGGAGGGCGGCCCAAGCCTGAGGAGCGGTCTTGGACCTCGTTTTGAGCCGAAAATCACGTCTCAAAATCGCCATTTATTAGTGCATTCGTTTCCGAAAGCACTAATAAATCCCACGGCTGAGTCCGTTTTTCTCGCCCTCACGGCTCATACTAGTTTGGGTCCCGGTTGTCACCACTTATTTCTGGTGACATTCTGTGTGGGTAGCTGATTTTTGATAGATAATAATCATTGATGTAGACATTTGTTATTAATAATTAGCACTTAATAACAGTTTGATAACTACCGTCCAACAACTGAAATAGATTAGCCGCATCCGTTTCCTGATTCAGTACGATGGATAACCAGTGTTCCTTGTTCATGTGGTAGGCGGGGAGGTAGCCCGGCTTGCTGCGGAGAATACTGCCAAGCTCGGGGTCAATCTTGACGTCTAACACATCGACCTCTTCCTTGCCCGTTAGACCGAGTTTCTCCTTGGGCACATTCATGACTAGGCCAAACCATTTACCCTGACGATTCTTGAGGACGGCATATTTCGGGTAGGAGCTGAAGGTGTATTCAGGCGTGACGCCGTAATTATCTTCCGTATAGGTGAAAATGTCTTTGCGGGTGACCATGATTACATAACCTTTCTATGTAGAAGTTCTGTCTTTATTCTACGCGTAATCTGAAAGATTGTTTGCGGATTGCTTTGGATGCTAGAATCGTAAAAATCAGCTTCTCACCAACGCAGTATTTGCGTTTCGTGAAAAGCTGATTTTTAGGTTCTATTTCTTAACCGGTGCAGCTGGTGGTGTTGCCAATCCAGTCTTCAAAGCCGCGCCAATGGCGGGAATCTGACCCAGGTCGGCAACGTGATCACTTGGAACGACGACCACGTTAGCCGGCGAGTTAGCCAGGTCACTGAAAGCCGAAATCGATTGGTTTTCGAAGAATTCCTTCGTCGCTGATTCCAGACTGGAGTTCACCGTGTCAATCCGATATTTTTCGGCGTCGGCACGGGTCCGGGTGGCGGTGGCTTGGGCCGTCGCGGTGGCCATTAAGGCATCGTTCTTGGCCTTGGTGGTCAATTCGATGGACTTGGCTTCCCCCTCAGCCTTAGCGATGGCGGCAATCCGTTCCCGGTCGGCCGTCAATTGCTTATCCATGGCGGATTGAATCGCCTTGGATGGCGTTAGTTCGTCAATGTTGGTCCGGTCAACGTTGATGCCATAGGTGTCGGTCAAATCCCCGATGGCCGTAGCCAGTTCCTGGTTGATCTTGGCCGTGGAACCTAGCGCTTGGTTCAGGTCCATCCGCCCAATGATGTCCCGTAAGTGGCCCCGTACCAGTTGCGCCATGGATTCCACGGAGTCCGTGTTTTCGTACTGGTATTTCACGGCGTTGGTGACGTGATAGTTCAGCGTCAGGCTGGCCGAGACGTCGGCGTTATCCTTGGTGATGACCGAGTAGTTAGGCAAAGCCAGTGGTGACATCGCCAGACTGACGGTACGAATCTTTTGGATACCGGGCAGGTAAAAATGAATCCCGGGCAAGACGGTGTGCTTGTATTTTCCCAGCGTCTCGACTAATCCTTCATTATTTTGACGAACAATTCTAATCCCAAACATGTCCAATTCCCCCTAGATTTTTTTCAACGTTAAAATATTCCCGTGACTCTCGATGACCGTGTAGTTGGCGTCCTTGTCCGGCTTCTCCGGGGCCTCCAGCAGATACCGATAGTAAATACCGGCGACCAGAACAAGTCCGGATTTGACGTCCAGCTCTTTCCCGGCAATGGCGCGGCCAATCAACTGCCGCTGTTCCCAGTTCCCCGCTGGTGCCGCGCGCGCCAGGACCTGCGCGATGTAGGCGTTGATGCTCCGACCATCAGCGTCCGCCGCGTCCGCCACCCGTTTGAATAGGCTTTCATCTAGCCGTAATAGAAAACGCTTCTGAGCTTCTTTTGCCATGATAACGCCCTCCTGATGATAGCTTAATGATATCACGATGATATCATTTTTACCAGTCCCCTGAACGGTTAAAGTGGTGAATGTTCAAATTAAATCGTTAAGTTTGCGGGTGGTATAATGACTAAAACTAAGCTGAAAGGGGTGGGACGTGTGACCAAATTGATAGTGTTACGCGGCAATTCCGGGTCCGGTAAAACGACGACGGCGCGGCAGTTACAGCACATTCTGGGGTCGACAGCTCTGTTGATCAGTCAGGATGTGGTTCGACGCAAAATTTTGCACGCCCCGGATACGGCAGGGACGCCAGCTATCGCGGTCATGGCCGAGTTGGTTGCCTGGGGCCGGGCACAGGGATTCGCCGTGATTATTTTGGAAGGCATCCTGAAACGTTCGGTGTATGGTGAATTTCTGCGGGATCTCAAGCAGGCGTGGGGGTCTGCCATGGTAATCGGTTATTTTGACGTGACCTTTGCGACAACGGTGAAACGCAACCAGACTAAGGCTCGACCGTTTAGTCGTGCACAGCTAACGCAGTGGTGGCTGGGTCGGGATTTACTGGGGAGTGAAGCCGTTTGTTTTGATGAGATCAGTACGGTGGCGGAGCAGTGCCAACGACTTTTACAGGAAATTGCGGGGACAGAGGATCAATAATTATTACAGATACGAAAGGCGCTCGAGACAAAATCTCAGGCGCCTTTGATGTCCGAATTTATTTAGCACGGCCAATTATAATCGGCTACTTAATCTTAGCCGTCACCAATTTCCCCCGGTCGTTGACAATCACCAATTCATTCATGGTAGAGTGCTTGGTCGCCACAGCCTTGAAGGTGATGCCACCCTTGGGGGTCAGGGTGGTGGTGTAGATGTTGCCATTTCGCGGATCCTTGAAGCGGGTGGTGGTCCCGAAACGGTAGCGGTAGGACTTCAGACCAGAGCCGTGATTCGTATCGTTACGCGTGGAAAAGGTGACATCGTAGTATGGTTTGGCAAAGTTAGGCCGTTCCATCACGACCTCCACGCAATCCTGCAGGTTCCGGTCAAATAACCCGATGCGGTGGTCAGCCGTGACGTCCAGCATGAGGTCGGCGCCGTGTTTGAATTCGTGTTGGATTTCAGAATAGTCCCAATAGGTGTAGGTGACGTGGGTCACGTGGTGCTTGAATGTTCCGGCGGTGTTCTTCGAGTGGCCGGCGAGAACCATGTAGCCTTCGTGATTCAAGAGATCCTCGGCCTTGGTCTGGTAGTGCGTGCCAATCCGCCCCGTCAACGTCTGACTGCTCCACAGGTCATTGGCGGGATGGCCCTTTTTCCCGTAGACATAGTGCACGACCACTTTTCCGTAATTCTTGGGTAGTTTTTCTTGGTCGTTTTCGGTGGCCGTTTGCGACTGACTAAATGCACCACCGCCAACAATCCCAATCACGATAAAAAGTCCCAATAGACTCAACCATTTTTTTAACATCATGTGCGCTCCCCGTGGATCAACTTTAAGCTAAGCTTACCACTAATTAAGGGGACAAACATTTAAATGTGAGTAAATAATTCAGCAGACATATCGTGGCTAAAATAGTTGCCACTGTTTTGACAACTAGGCATCGGGAAAGGTTGTCTAAATGCTGATATAATAGTAATTATAGACGATTGTAACAGCTGTAAAGAGGATTGTAACATGTTGGTGTTACAATCCGGAAAAACATGTTACAATCCCGTGTAAAATTGTAGAATCGGAAACGGATAAGGATTTCAAACAACGCTTTCAAACAACGCTTTAGGGCAGACCGGGGATTTGACCTTGAGAGCATAAAAAACCGGACTACCTCACAGGATAGCCCGGTTTTATTAACGAGAATTAAGTCTGATTATTTACCAGGAACGTAGCTGTCATCAATGACCAGAACTGGCTTGATGGTCTTCCCGGAAACGGAATCAGCGTTGGCTTCGTTGATTTGACTGAACTTGTAGAACTTTTCAGTCTTGTCGAAGTCGAACATGCCCAGCTTGTAGAACTCAATCAAACGAGGGATGTCGATTTGTGGAACGGAGTCGCCCATGTTAACACCGATGACGCTCTTGTCGTTGACACACAGGTCGTTCCAAGTGTCGAGGTCGATGTGTTGGTCGGTCACGGCGATGGCAGCGGAGACCCCACCTTGTGCTAAAGCTTGGATGGAGTTGGAGATGACGCTGGAAACACCGGTCGTGTCGACCGCGTAGTTGACACCGAAGCCGCCAGTCAAGTCTTGAACAGCCTTGACCACGTCGTCAACCTTCTTACTGTTGATGACGTCGGTGGCGCCGAGTTCCTTGGCTAAGTCCAAACGAGAGTCGACGATGTCAATGGCAATAACTTTGGTGCAACCAGAGATGCGGCCGGCCATCATGGCAGCCAACCCAACGGCCCCAGTCCCAAAGACGGCGATGGTGTCGCCAGGCTTTGGCTTCAAGGTGTTGAGGACAGTCCCGGAACCAGTGACGTAGCCACAGCCCAGCGGTCCGAGTTTCCGTAAGTCAAGGTCCTTGTCGACCTTAACAGCGTTCCGTTCCCGAACGACCGTGGTCGAGGTGAAGGAACTTTGGTCGAACATGTCAGCGACATCGTGGCCATTTTCAGTGAAGTGTGCGGTCCCGTCAGGACGAACCCCGGACAGGTTATTTGCAGCGTAGTTTTCACACTGCGTTGGCATCCCGGCCAGACAGCTCTTGCAGTTCCCACAACCGTAGAAACTTAAGACAACGTGGTCGCCGGGCTTGAATTGGGTAACTTCTGGCCCAACCTTTTCAACGATCCCGGAACCTTCGTGGCCCAAGACGATGGGGTAGTCAATGGTGGCGACCCCGGTACGTAAAGCTTCGTCGGAGTGGCAGATCCCACTGGCAACCATGTGGACTTGGATATCGTCCGCACCCATGTCAGCCAGTTCAACGTCATCACGAATTTCAAAATCAGCATTTTGCTTATCAACAACTGCAGCTTGAATCTTCATAATTGGCACCTCGTTTTTAAAAGTTATTTACACTTGATAATTATGTCACAATGAGTCCGAAAAGCAAGCGCTTTCATGAAAACGCCACTTTTAGGTTAAGCCTAACAACTGCTTGCTAGGACTGCGGTCACGGTCCTGAAACGGGACTGACCCCAGATTTAGAAAATGGTAACGCTTTATTCACAATCACAGAAAAAAGATAATTCGAAAGGGAATTATCTTCTTTCATGGTTACCCTAAGCTTGCGTCTTTTCTGGGTGACCCTGCAGGTAGATGACGTGGGTGTTCAGGAATTCTTCGATCCCGTGCTTCCCGTCGTCGCCGCCGATACCAGATTCCTTCCAGCCGGAGTGGGAGCCGTTCATGGCTTCGAAGTTGAAGCGGTTGATATAGGTTTCGCCGTCTTCGAGCTCGTTAGCTGCCCGCATGGCGTTCTCAATGTTTTCGGTGAAGATGGAAGAGGTCAGGCCAAAGTCACTGTCGTTAGCCATGTCGATGGCGTCGTCCAAGGTCTTAAAGGTCAAGACTGGCAGAACGGGACCGAAGATTTCGTCTTGCACGATTTCAGAGTCCTGCTTGACGTTGGTAATGACGGTTGGTTCGTAGTAGAAGCCGTTGGCAATTTTAACCTTGTGCCCACCAGTTTCCAGCTTGCCACCGGCTTCAACGGCCCGGTCGACCATGCCGGCAACCTTGTCGAGGGCACCTTGGTTGATCAGGGGACCCATGCCGATGTCTTCGTTCTTCATGGGATCGCCCACGGTAACGGCGGCCATCTTATCGGCCAATTTCTTGGTAAATTCAGCGGCAACGTCCTCTTGCACGTAGACCCGTTCACAGTTGTTGCAGAGCTGACCATTGTTGTCGACCCGAGAGTCGATGATGGATTGTACGGCGAGGTCGATGTCGGCGTCCTTGCAGACGATAGCGGGCGCCTTGCCACCTAATTCCAAGGAAACCTTGGCCATGTGGGTGGCGGCGGCCTCCATGACGCGCTTCCCGGAGTTCACGGATCCGGTCAAACTGATGATCCCAACCTTCTTGTTCCGAGACATTTCGTCACCAATGACCGAACCGGGCCCGGTGATGATGTTGACAACACCCTTAGGAATCCCAACCTTTTCGACGATCTTGGCAAATTCCAAGCCTAAATTAGGCGTATCGGTACTTGGTTTCATGACGATGGTGTTCCCGGTAACCAAGGCTGGCCCCATCTTCCGCGCAATCAGGAAGAATGGGAAGTTCCAAGGCAAGATGCCGGCCGCGACCCCGATAGGTTGCTTGGCAATCATGATATTTTCGTTGGCGTTGTCGGACTGCAGAATCTCGCCTTCGTAGGTCCGTGATGCGCTGGCCATGTAGTCGAAGTAGTCGGCGGAGAACATAATTTCCGTGGTAGCTAACGCCTTGACCTTGCCTTGTTCCTCTTGGAGCATGGCAATCAAGTGGTCGGCATCCTTGCGAACCTCGGTCGCAACGTCGTGCAGGTACTGGCCCCGGGTTGCGGCAGGCACTTTCTTCCAGGACTTTTGCGCTTCATAGGCGGCGTCGATAGCTTCTCGGCATTCGTCTAAAGTGGCACTTGGAACCGTGGAAATGGGTTCCCCAGTGGCTGGGTTTAACACGGTGATCAGATTACCGGATGACGAATCCTTAAACTCACCGTTGATATACATTTGATAGTGTTTCAAAGCAACTGAACTCTTGGACATAACAATAAGACTCCCTTCAACATCGTCAAGATAAACTGACTTGACCCCAAATTGATGCCGAGGTGATGACTCGCACCTGACCCAGTAGGCAATTAACTGGCTAGGTAATTTTCTGTGGTGTAGAGGTTATCCCTCAACTCTGTTATACCGCGTTTTGGTTGTTAATGTGATTATTTTCACAAATAAGTTGTTTGGGCAGTAGTGGCGATGCTGGCAACCCAGTCGGCGCGTAGGAGCGGGCGGTTCGGTAGGTGACCTTATCAAGTCACAGAACATTCGGGACTTGATAAGAAAAACGAGCAACCGCGGCAGGGTAGCCACAGTTGCTCGAATGTTGACGTGAGTTAGTCTGCCAGAAATTCCGGATGCTGCTGAAGAAAGGCGTTAACGCCGGGGTGTTCCTGGAGAAAGGTTTGGAGGCGGTTGGAATCGTTCATGACCGCTTTAAGTGCGGAAAACTCGGACTCGGTTTGTTCTCCCGCGGGATAGCGCAGTTCGGTCTGGTTCCGGTCGGCCACGGCCTGCAGGTAGGCCGTGGCCACGTTGGCCGGTTGCATGGCGTCACTGGTCCCGGAGATGCCTTGAATCGTGATGAGGCCCACGTAAACGGCCGTGTCAGCCAGTTCGTCGGCCAAGGAATAGACGTAGCTACGCAGGGCGGCCTTGGTCAGGGACAGCGTGGTGGTCGCCTTGACTGGGTTCAGGGCCGCGCCACCCCCGGTGATCAAAATGTTGCGGGGGATGTCAGTATCGGCTAAATCCAAGAACTGCCGTGTCGTACGAATCGCGCCAAGCACGTTGACGTCAAAGGCCTGGGCGATATGGGTTACGGGTGTGTCCCGTGGCCGGTCCAGCTGGGTGTTAGCCACGTTGTAGACGAAGGTTTCGGGGACGCCAAAGTGTTGGACGACCTGCCGAAAGAGGTCGGCGGTCGATTGTGAATTGGTGGCGTCGGCTACCAGCCAGTCGGCACTGATGTCGGCGGCGCGCAGCTGAGCGGTCATGTGCTGGAGGGCATCCTCGTGGCGCGCGGCCAAGACCACGTGATTACCCTGTTGCCCAAACGCCTGCGCGATAGCGAAACCGAACCCTGAACCTGCACCTAAGATGACGACCGTTTTTGTCATAGTGAAGCCTCCAATTCCATAGATGGCCACGGAACAGTGCCCGTGACATGAGACGTTGTCGGAAACACAACGTAGAATCAGTATACGCTTGACCACAGCGGAATAGCCATTAATTCACCTTATAAATATACTTATGACAAAACCAATTTTGTGCAGGTGGTTGCCGCCCATAGTCGAGCAGTTTGCGTGCGTTACCGCCTAGCCAAGCTCAGTGGTTGGGGCCGTAAAGGTTGAGCACGATGACGCCAACTACCACCAGGATAATTCCGAGGACGCTGGCGAAGTTGATGGGCTCGTGCCAGAGGATGACGGCGAGCACGGTGGTGATGACGATCCCGATGCCGGCCCAGATGGCATAGGCGACGTTTAGATCGATATTTTTCATGGCTAACGATAGGAAGAAAAAGCAGATGCCATACGCCATCAGGGCGCCCACCGACGGCCAAAAACGGGTGAAGCCGGCCGCTGCTTTGAGTAAATTAGTGCCAATGAGTTCCCCGATAATTGCGGTGCCTAGGTAAACATATGACATCCGCTCACCCCCATATGTTCAATGACTTCTTGGCCATTAGCTTAGCAGGTTCGGTGGGCGATGGGCGGAGAAAGTTTGTTGTTCGTAATTTGAGTAGCAAAACAGGCCTGAACGGAAGTCTTCCAGCCTGTTTTAGCAGTATTTGGGAAGGTGTCGCCGTTACTTTAAATCAAAGAAGGTGTTGACGACACGCTGGGTGGCATGACCGTCTTCCCAAGCATTGAACCGCTTGCTGAACTGCTGATAGGCGTCACGGTATTGTCTTTCAACAGCAGGTAGATTGTGTAGGGCACTGAGTACCTCGTCATTGGTTTTTAGCAGGGGGCCTGGCAGATCTGTCTCCATGTTGAGGTAGAAGCCACGTAAAACACTGCGGTACTTTTCGTAGTCGTAAACAAAATAGAGAATTGGTCGTTTTAGAATAGCGTAATCAAAGAAAACGCTGGAGTAGTCAGTAATGAGGACATCGGAAATCAGATATAACTCGCTAATGTCATCGTAGCTGGACTCGTTGTAAACAAAGTCGCCAAAGCCGGTTGTATCAAGGTGATCAGTAATAAAGTAGTGGGTTCTGAGTACAAGGACATAGTCTTGACCTAATTCTCTTTTTAATCGAGGAATGTCGAGCTTCAAAGTGAATTTGTAATTACCAACACTATAATAATCATCATCGCGCCAGGTCGGTGCGTACAGGATAACCTTTTTGTCTAGAGGAATCCCCAGCTTTTGCTTGATGTTATTCGCTTGGCTGGTCTTGTCTGGGGCGCTGAGAATATCATTGCGTGGGTAGCCGGTTGATAACATTTTTTGCGTCGGATACATAAAGGCGTGTTCGAAGACATCAACAGAAAATTGATTGGCGGTGATCAGGTAGTCCCATTGGCGAGATTGCTGATAGAAGATTTCCTTGTAGTGTGGATTAGCACTAGCAACGTTATCCATATCAAAAACCAAGTGCTTTAAAGGTGTGCCGTGCCAGGTGGCGAGAAATTTTGTTCCGGGGCGTTTGATAAACCACTTTGGTTGTCGCATATTGATAACTTGATACCTGGCGGTGGCCAAGTAGTACATGTAGCGCCAGCCAAAGCGCTTAACCACCTTGGTATCAGGCTGATTACCGGGGCCAGTATCTGTGTGGTCGGCCATAACCCAGATGTGTTTGAATTTACCGGGATAGTTTGCTTGCAGATGCTGATAAATAGCCTTGGGACTGTCAGAAAAGTTGCGACCTAAAAAGGACTCGTAAAGAATCGTTTTTGGCCTAACGGGTAGTTTCGTGAACCACCAGTCGTAGGCCAAGCGCGTCACGCCGCGTCCGTGATGCTTGATGACTCGGCGCAACTGACGAAGCCGCACAATCGTATTAATTTGTCCCTGGGGGATGGTACCATGCTGTTGAAAGTGATGCAAAATTTGTCGGCTTAATAGCGGCATAGCCTGAAAGCTGCTCGGCGTATCAATTGATTGAAGGTATCGCTGAAGCTGTACGGCTAAATCCTGGGGGTCAGCGATGGTATCGTCGGTGTTGGTGGACAGGGACTTATACAAGTAGCGATGCAGCCGGTTTAGTGTGTAAGTGGCAAAGGCATCGCGCAAATCACCAGCGGAAAGTTGGTCTAGACTAAGTTGCCAGGCAGCTAGTCGATCATGCCAACGGTTAGGTGTGGGTAATTGGTGTACAGAAGGTGCATTGATTGGATCGTTGTGTCTGACACGAATATAGGTCGGATTAGCCAGTTGAAGATAAGCTGATGTGTGGGCCATGACTTGTGTGAGGAAAAGACTATCCGGGTACAAAGGGTTCGTCGCATCAAATTGAATCTTGGCTTGCTGCACGAGTTCGCGATTGATGACCTTACCAGCAATTGACAGTTGACGTTTGAAATTATCCCAGCGAGTGGTGTCTTGATAGAGCCGATATTTATAATTCAACCAGTTCTGTGCCTTAATTGGTAAATCACTTGGCGTTTCGGTAGTTAGGTCTGCGGGTAAATCGAGTGGGCGATAGGTGATCTTCTTGCCTTTAGAACCTGTGCCTTTGGGTAAGTTATCCCGCGCGATTGTTTGGGAAAGGGTGTTGATAAAGGCAGTGTGTGGTTCATAGGTCGGGTATTGATGCAGGTCAGCCATGACAGTGGGCGTTAAGGCGGTGGTACCATCCAAGTGGGCTAATGCCTCCGGTAATAAGTAGTCATCACTGTCCATGAACACAAGCCAGTCACCCTTGGCACTCGCCAGTGCAGCATTACGTGCCGCACCGATGGTTGGAACGGTTGGTTGGGTTAAACGAATCGGAAACGGCGTCTGCCAGGTAGGACTTTGCAGATCCAAAGTTAAGTCGGTCGCAATTAGCCATTCGAAATCCTGCATGGTTTGCTGGGATAGATTTTGTTTGAGTGCTAGAAGCTGGGGGAGTTCTTCGGCCTTTACTGGCGTAATTAAACTGAATTTCATAGGTGATCTCCTTAGTGGAACAATAGATGGGCCAGTTGTGGCGAGATGTGTTGGAGTAGAGCCAGCCGCGTCCAGGGATGGACTGGTTTGTTTGTTAATTGTTGAACTTGCTGTAGGAGACGAATATGCTCTGCAGATGTCAGCCGGTGGGGGGTGGTAGTTGCCAGGATTGAGGTTAATTGCTGCTGCAGGTAGTGAGTAAAAAGTGGTTGCCAAGCGGTATCTAATCCCGTGACATCAACAGTTTGCAGTTGGTCTAGCCAGGCCAGCGGCGTTGTGGCAGCCCAAGCTTGCGTTATAAACGTTGGAACACATAGCCGGACAACTTCAGCGGCGGACTGAAACGCAGACAGCGTCTGGTTCAGTGAGACTAAAGGATACTTAGATTGGAGTAAACTGACAGGTAGGAGAACACCAGTGGGTTGGAGCTGTTGGGCTAATTGGTGGGAACTGGGGAGATCAGGTAAAATTGTGTACTTTTGTAAACTCCACAAAACAGTTGATGAGGTTACTGGGCCTGCTAAGGCTGAAAAAGTCGTTTGTAGGCTGTTCGCTTGATGATGATTAACATAATCATGGATTTGATCGTACGGTGAACGGCTATTGTCAAAGCTGGCAAGGCTGATAATAGCTTGGGGATGAAGGGTTGCTAAGCTGTGCCACTGTTGGAGAGCACCCGGTAGTAAGTGGAAATTAAGGGTGGCTGGTTTACAGACAATGACCAGTTTGAAGCCGTTACGCGTTGCTCAATCGATAAATGCTGTGTTAGAGGTAGTTGCAGATTTAATGATAGTTTTTTGAAATGTTGTGATCTAATTTCTTCAATCAGCGTTGTTAGATGAGGCCAGCTTAATTGGGTTTCAGGTGTAATGTTAATGAGGATATGCATGACGTGAGACTTCCCTTTAAAATAAGATATAAGGTTTCAGAAGAGGCCGCAGCTGGTTAGAAAGGCTGCTGTGACCTGAAGAAATCTTACTTAAATAGTAATCCTGAACTCAGGGGAGAAAACGCCAATAATCGGCCATTTTTTTGAAGTGACAAATATAATAATTTGGGGTTTCAGGTGAGACCAATCGTTATTGATTAGTTGTTACCCCGACCCTAAATAACGCCTTCCTGGCTGTTCAAGAGGAGAAGATTAGATTAATCGAATATATTAACATAGGGTATAAGGATACTACATTTTATGGTTGATATAAACAATTAAATTGAAAGGGCAAGCCAGGGCGAAAGCGAATAAGGCGTCATTTTGGTATCGATCAAAGGTCCTTTCGGAGATTAGGAGCTTGGAACATGTCTTGGGGACCGTGTACGCATTAATGTAGCGGAGACGTAGAATATCGGCTAGAAAGGCAATGTCTTCGGTATCGTTATGAAGAGTTTCAATGGAGTTGCTTCAAATAAAAATGTTCCTACCTAGAGATTAAAATCAGCTAGGTAGGAATTTTTGATTATCGACGATTTTAATAGGATTCGTCGCAGAAAAGAGATGTTAAAAACGATTGTTGAAGTCAGCATGAATCAGACATGAATGAATTTTGAGGATAGTTTAAGGGTTAAACACATTCTAAGTTGAAGCATTTAGTGATAGACTAACATTAATATGGGAGGGAAACAATCATGAAAAGAGTTATGCAAGCAATTATGACGGTGGGGGTTGTAGCCGGGGCTTGGGGCGCTACTAGCGTATCGGCATCAGCTAACAGTCAGTATTCAGCTGCTAGATCTCATTCAGTAAAACTGGTTTGGCGTAAGAGTATGAAGCAGCATACGTACACGGCTACCAAGGGTGCACGGTACTCAAAACATTTGGGAATCCGGTACAGTAATAACGATGTAACGCCGACCGTGACCTGGTATACGGATGCACATGAAAAGCTGTATCGCAAGAACAAAGGGAACTCGGCAATTTATTATCATGTGAAGAGTGCCGATGGAACCCTTCAGGGATGGATTTGGCGCGGATACTTGACTAAGGCTGTAAGTACAAATGCTGCTACGACTCCAACTCCAACGACTACTCAGACGCCTAGTACCTATGAGGCAATGGCTAAAAAAGCTATTCTTAGTATGGGTATGGGTGCGAAACCAGACGCGAAGACAATGCAGTTAGCAAAGACGATTTTGAATGATGTGCTTGAAAGTAATGTTCACTTTTCCTCGGAATCAGAATTATTCCCCAATACTGAAAAGAATAACCAGAATGTGTATCTTGGTGATTTAACAGATAATCAAGGTTTTAATAATATTACATCGCCAGGGGCGCAGTTCTTATTTAATTTATTGAAGCAAAATGGTATTGAGAATATGGGGTATGGAACAAATAAGGCAAGAACGTATCTTCACATTGGTAATAAAGTTGATATGGCAGAAGATTTATCCTCTATCTTTACCCCTCACTCTGATATATGGGGGCAGCAAGGAGTAACGAAGAAAAATTACTTTGTCGAAGCAAAAATTGGTGCCGCTATAACTCGCACAAGTGATGGTCGAATGGCAACGTTTGCGATTGCACGCTTCCCAGATAAGTATGCAAAACTAGTGGTTCGTGATTAATTTTGTAAGATAGTTATGAGAACAGCAAAATGCACAAAAAAGGAGTTTCTAATCGTCAAGATTAGAAACTCCTTTTTGTTGTGCTAACGCTTATTAGCCTAATATTTGAAACGAATTAAGTCCGATTAAATATAAGGTACGTAAATGTTGCCATTGGCTGATTCATAACCAACAGTGACATCAGGAACAGCGGGGCTGTATCCGTTTTTACTACTCAATGGGTAGCTGTAGGGAAGGTTCTTTGAAGAAGTTACATTAGCAATTAAGAATTGCTGGCCATCTGGTTGTACACCATAAATGGATTGTGTGTATGATCCGTGGGCAGCTTCGTTACCTGAGGTACCCTTAGCAATTACAGTTCGAGCTGGATTGGCATTAGTCCAATCTTTTGCACCGACACCCTTGACACGCATGTTGGAGCTGGAATGGATGTCCGCAGCTTTTTCTGTGATGGTCTTGCCATCTTGATTGGCTGGAGTTTTATCATTTTCCAAGGTGTAAATCTGGTTACCATCGACGTGAATGTCATCCATGGTGTGATTTGTGGTACCGACAGTGAACAATGCATAAGAGGGGGCGTACTTCAGAGCCTTCTCAGCATTTGCGTTGTCCGTGTTATTGAGAATGTCGGGTTCAGCAACATGCAACATTTGTGGGTTCATATTGAAGATCTGATTGTTACGAATATAGAAACCACTGTTGTTTAGCTTAGTACCTTTCTTGTAGTTATAAAACATAAAATCCGTAACCACCGTAGTTAGCAGGCATAGGATCAAGAATTAAGCAATTGGTCAAGTTGATGTTGGCGGAGGCAGAACCTGGGCCCTAATAGTTGCCGATAATAATTTCGGATATACATAGATTACAAGTGTTAATAAACCATTGCAATAAGATTACACGGGATAATGTTTTGTTAAAAATAGCGCTATCTTCTTGTCCACCATGAAAGTAACCCCTATAGTGAAGAAAGGCACAACTTACAGAGTGTGGAGAACTCTGCGGTTGGTTTTACATATAAGGGGAGAGATTAATGAAACGTTCAAGGGAGAATTATCTGTACTATACGGGGATGTTTATCGTATTAGCCGGCCTGTTGTACGGCATTTTTATTTTGACTGGAAAATCGTTTATTTGGGAAGGGGACGGCCTGGCGCAACACTATCCCGTATTGGAAAAGTTCTACACCTGGCTGCATCAGGGAAGCCTCACTGGCTGGTCCTGGGACCTGGGTCTGGGGGCCGACAAGGTGACGACCTTTTCCTATTACGTGCTCGGAGATCCATTCAGCTACCTGATTGCGCTGTTTCCACGGCATATGTTGGAGTTCGGGTATAATTGTCTGATTTTACTGCGGCTCTACGCGAGTGGCTTGGCCTTTCTATTCTTCGCGCGGCAACGAGATTTCCGGCCGACTAGCGCGTTACTGGGGACCTTGGCCTACACCTTCACTGGTTATAGCTTGTACGTCAGCATTCGGCATCCGTTCTTTCTCTTGCCCATGATTCTGTTTCCGTTGCTGGCGTATGGTATCGACCACGTCTTACGGGGGCGGTCCTGGGTGCCATTAGCGGTATTCACGGGCCTGGCGTTGGTCAGTAACTTCTACTTTGCTTACATCCTAGCTATCGGCAGCCTGATCTACGCCGTCTTACGCTATCTGAGTCTCCGACCGTTGCCCCTGTGGCAAACGGTGCGGCGTTTGGTGGGTGCCGGTGTGACGGGCTTTCTGCTGGCGGGGAGCCTGTTTATCCCATCCGTGCTAGGTGCGCTAGGATCCACGCGGGCCGGGGGCCAATTCGCCAATGGGTACAAGCTATTTCCGTTTGATTATTACCTTCGCCTTCCCAATGCGCTGGTGACGACCGGGAACCCGATGCGCTTTTGGGTCAATCTGGGTGTGAGCGGCCTGGTTTTTCTGGGTATCGTCTACGTGCTCCGACATTTCCAGCAGTACCTGTGGTTAAATGTGGGCTTACTGCTCCTGGCGGCGGGACTCCTCATCCCGGCAGTCCCAGCACTCATGAACGGCGGCACGACGCCCTCGCAACGCTGGTTATTGCTAGGCAATCTGGCGTTTGGCCTGGCGACCATGCACCTGTTGGACCATGTGACGACACTGACCCGTGGGGACTTACAGGTCATGATTGCTAGTGTGCTGAGCCTACTGGTAGTTGTATGGGCAGCCAACGGGTTCATTTTCAACAATCATGTTCATGATTTCACCATGTACGGGCTACTACTGGTCACGCTGGGGGCGCTGATTTGTGGGGTCGTGTTCCACTGGTCATCGCGTCAGTTGCTGGGGAGCTTGTTGGCATTGTTGAGCTTGAATATCGTGACCAATGGGTACGGCTATTACAGTCCCAACTCGGGCGGTGCCAGCCAACAGTTGTTGACCCGCGGAGTGGCAACGAAATTTCAAAAGAACTTCTACGACGGGGCACAACAGTTTACCAACCGGCAATCCGGGTTCAGCCGTAGCGCCACCAGTAAATACTATTACTATAGTGATGACGCGAAGACCAACTTGGGGATGAACCTGGGGAGCCATGACATCATGAGCTACTTCTCCGTGCAAAATGGGGCGGTTGGCGATTTCAGTCAGGCGCTGGGCAATGCGCAATTTCAGATGAACAAGCCGATTAACCAAGCGGATAGCCGTACGACGTTGAATAATTTGTTGGGCGTGCGAACAATCTTTGCCCGCGGCAATCAACTGGGGATGCAGGCACTTCCGTACGGCTATCAGCCAGCGACGCAGCACGGACAACGCGTCACGTATCGTGATCAACCCGTCCACGGACTCGGTAACGCCTATGATACGGCCGTGCTCCAGTCCAAGAACGCCTTACCGTTGGCATACGTTCAGCTAAAGCAACTGCGAAACGGTCAGTTCAACCGGCTTAATGGGAGTGACCGCGAGCAGGCGCTAACTGCCGGCGCATTAGTGGCGGGTGGCGCTAAGGGCGTCCCCACCACGACCTACCACAGTTGGCAGCGTGAAGTAAAGTACGCAGCGGACAGCGATTCCCAGCTTGCGCTGACGAGTTTAGCCAAGGTGGTCACGTATCGTCAGCAAAATAATCAGTTAGATCCGGCGCCGGACCAAATTCAAAAGCCATCGTTGCGTAAGCATAACCTCGATCGTTCCGTAAGCATTGAAACGGACCGGCCCCGGTTGCGGCGATTGACACGAGAGAATCGGCAAATTCTGCGGGCCAATCAAAAGAAAAATGCGCACGGTTTGCGGCAACTGACCAGTGATAACCAGAATCAGCCGATTGCGGTCAATTTGACTGTGAAGCGGTCGAAGACCACGCGCGGTACCGAGGTTTATTTGGAATTACGGGGCATCCAGGCACAGGGATTCGGGGTCATTGATAAGTATCGTGGCACCCAGAAGACGCAGGCCTTTCGTAACAGTGCCTTCACGGGAATCGCCCGTCTGAATCGGTTACGGAATGCCCTCTGGAACCTAAACGATGGGGCCTACACACTTACGGTCGGCAGTAAGCAAAATGTCACCAGCTATCGTCAATTGGGGCAAAGTAACCTGTCGGATTACCAGCCGCAACGGCGCGTGCTCCTGAATCTGGGGTACACCAAGCAGCCGCGGCAAACGATTCGCGTGACCTTCCAAGGCGTGAAGCAACTTACGTTCAAGTCGGCCAAGCTAATTGCGGTCCCATTTGGCAAGACCTATGATCAGCGGATGCAAACTCTGAAGCATCAGGGACTACATCAGTTGCGGGTTCATGAGAATACCGTGACAGGAACGTCTCAGGCCCAACAGGCCAGTGTTCTGACGACATCGATTCCGTATTCTACGGGCTGGCACCTAATGGTAGATGGGAAAGTGACCCCCACGACTAAGGTCAACGTCGGTTTTGTTGGCGCAAGGTTGCCAGCAGGTACCCACCGGATCCGCCTGACGTATCGTACACCGGGCTTACGCGTGGGCCAGTGGTTGACGGGACTGGGTGTCGTGGTCTTGATTGTGACTGGAACGGTTAGCATGGTTCGGCGGCGGAAATAGAGATCAAATGAGAATTAAAGAAGACAGCCTCACATTGGAAAATCCAGTGTGGAGCTGTCTATTTTTGACGAGTTGATAGGTGTACATGGCTAACGAAAATTAATGGTGAGTGGTGGTTTAACGTCATGTAAACCGTTGAGGACTACAACCCGCCTACTTGATCTTCTCATTAGTGATAGCTTCAATATCACCCTTGGCAATCTTAGCCATGTGCTTCTTCAGATGTTTAACGTCAGTCTTGTTCGTGATAAAGCCGGATTCGACCAGACTGTAGTCGATGCCTCGACGTCGCAACACGTTGCAGTTCCGCAGGTTGGTCCGGAAACTGTAGCCGTTGTATGCCCGGTTCAAGCCAACGTATTTCTTGATGACCTTGGCCAAGCGTTTGTCACGGGCCGTGGGGTGCTTCTTGTGAATGATGACGTGGCCACCGTGACCGGCAGGGGCGTCCAGATGGAACATGATGACGGTCGTGTGCTTGTTCAGCTTGTAGCTACCCTTGTGGTGGTAGAGCGTGTCGCTGACCAGGTTGTGCTTGGGATTATAGAAGGTGATGGTGCTGTGCTTAACTTCCTTGGCGTACTTCCGCAGCTGAGGCAGCATGTGTTGCCGCAAAAAATGAGCTTCGGTCGTCCCATTGCCGCGGGCACCAGGGTCACCGGCACCGTGGCCCATGACGATTAGATAATTTTTCTTCGGGGTCGTGCGCTTCGCCGTTTTAGTGGTCTTCGTGGTGGTTGCTTTGGCAGTTGCCGTGGTCGTTTTGGCCGCAGCGGACGTGGTCCCAAAGGTCAATGGCAGTAAGAGTAGGGCTGCTGCTAAACCCAATTTCCAGGTTCTCATATGTAGAACTCCTCATGTTGTGATGTGAATCGTTATCAGTTCAGCTGATTAACTGAATTAATGATACGCCAAATGGCACAAGAATTGTAGGGTTCATTTAAAAGAAAAGGAATTATACAAGAGAGAATTCACATCGAGTTAGATGCTAAATTGGAATAATACCTTATGGGTGTAAGGTCGAACACAGTTTTATCGGCCGTACACCTTTGGTACGCTATAAAGGCAAAAAACATTATGATGAGGAGAATGCTCAATGGGAATGCGGGTTGATTTATTACAGGAATCATACGCCCAACTCTATGAGTTAGTGGGCGAAGAGTTAACCGAGAAGATTTATGAGATGTACCGGGGCCGGCAAATTTCATTTCCGATGCGCCTTTACAACCGTGACAAGGTCGCCGAACAAATCGTTGAGGAATACGACGGTCACAACCTGGCTGAGTTAACCAAAAAATATGAATACTCGCAGCGCTGGATTCGCCAGATCATTCAGAAACATCGCGAAGAACATGGCGAGGAGAAATAAGAAAAGACGTTTGGACTTGAGCCCAAGCGTCTTTTTTGGCGTTATACTAGATTAAACAACACCCACAGGAGGTCCCACCAATGACACCCGAATCCCAAGTCCAAGCCATCATTACCGCTAACCTAGAACTCATGCAGATTCTACGGTTTATCCGCGACTGCCACCTCAAGCAAGGGGCGTTGGCAGCGGGGAGTATTCGCAACACGGTCTGGCAATCGTTGAGCGGGCAACCGCTTCAGCTGCTTAGCGACATTGATGTGGTTTTCTTTGATCCTGAGCGGCCGGTCAGCGATGACTTGAAAATTTACGAACACCTGACACAGCTGGCACCACAGTACCAGTGGCAGGTGAAAAATGAGGTCTACATGGCGCATTATGATTTCAATGATGCGCCCGAGTTCACGTCCGTGGCCGATGCCATTGGTCATTTCGTTGAGGTGCCCACCTGCGTCGGCGCCTACCTGAATGGGGATGCGGTCAAATTGATTGCACCCCATGGCGTGGCTGACCTGGTCAATCTGCGGTGTCGACCGATCTCCTTTTACCAGCAGGATGCTGAGCACCTCGCGATTTATCAGCAGCGAATGGCGGCCAAACAGTGGCAACGGACCTGGCCGCGGCTGCGGGTTGCGGAACGCTAGCAACATCTCCAGAACAAATCTGATATGGCCTGATTTTAAGTCCATTCGTTTAACCGCGAATGGGCTTTTTTGCTAGGCATGCCCCTTGCAATCCCCACTACGCGCGGTATTGTAGAGGCAAAGCACTGCGAAAGGAAGCACACTAATGAAAGATACAACGACACTTTACCAACACGGCACGTTGGCCTTGCTGGTGCCCGGATTGTTAGCCGGCACCCTGACCATGGCTGAGCTCTTGCGGCATGGCGACACGGGCATTGGGACTGGGGAAGGTCTCGATGGCGAGCTGATTATTCTGGATGGCCACCCGTACCAGGTCAACGCGCAAGGCGAAGTCCATGAGGTGGCGGGTGACTTCACGCTGCCCTTTGCCAATGTTCACTACGCCGACTACCAGCCGTTGATGACGGTACTGGGCGCCAGTCAGGCCGACCTCAACCAGCAGATTCGCGCACTGGCGCAGCTGGACAATGCCTTCTTCTCCGTTAAAATTACGGGACTGTTCACCGCCATCCGCACGCGGGCCGTGGCTAAATCCGAGCCGCTGTATCAAACGTTGGCCCAAGCCGCGCAGCAACAACAGATTTTCTCGCGCGGTGAGGTCGAGGGCACGTTGATTGGCTACTACGCGCCCCAACTCTACGATGGCATTGCGGTTGCTGGGTTCCACGACCACTTCCTGGCGGCTGATCACAGCTTTGGCGGTCATTTGCTAGACTTTGAAAGCGTTGATGGTGAGGTCAGTGTTCAGCCTTTTAGCACGTTGGCTCAGCACTTGCCGATTGCGGACGCCGCTTACCGCCAACACGACTTCAGTGGTGACGATATCGTCGGGGATGTTCGGCGGGCGGAGCACTGAGTTCACAATCATTAATATAAAAACTAAAAGCAGTGCCAACCGCAAAAATTCCGGTTGGCACTGCTTATTTTTCGTTGGCGTGGGACCGCGAAAAAGAAAAACGTCCCCACTACTTGTTGGTAGCGGCGACGTTTAGTTAGTTAATCTTCGACTGATTTGGTTTCTAAGACTTCGGCTGGGGCAGTCCGCTTCTGCACGGCACCCAGGATAGCGCGGGCGATTGGCCCAACAATCAGCAGCTGTAATGGCAGGGCCATGAACAGGTTGAAAATCCAAGTGTGCAGGTAAGTGAGGAAGAAGTTGCTCCCGAAGTTTTGGGTAACGACCATCCCGAACAGAGACATCAGGGTGACCATGCCGGCAACCATCATCACTGAGATGGTGAGGGCGATACGAATCTGCTTCTTTTTCATGTAATCGTTAATGATAAAGTGGAAAAAGATGTATTTGACGCCGGGGCCGATGATCCCCAGGTCGCAAATGGCGGCGACGATAAGGGCCAGTGGGTAGCCGGTCAGGACTTCACGGATGAAGTGGTGTGAAAATCCGTCGGCTAGGGCGATGTTGTAGCCAGCCATGACCAAGACCATGAGTCCCGCCATAACGGCTGTGAAAAGTAATTCTTCTTTGAAATTTTTAGGCATTGTGTTGCTCCTCGTTTAAATTTCCCACGAGATGCTAGCGTACCACATATTTTTGGTTCGTGTAAGGATTATTTATGGAATGAGACATATTTATGAACCGTACCTATTTCGTCGATACCCTTAACCGAAACGTGTTTTCCGTTCTTTTTTACGTGAATGGTAGTACTGAAATTACCACCGTTTTTGCCAGAATTCGTAGAGATGCCCTTGATTAAATAAGTATTTTTACTAGATTTAATCAGATGCGCTTTAGCGATTCCCAAGTCAAGACCTTGCCATTGGTTACTAATTTTATAGGAAAACGTTTCGTAAATAAAATGGCTTTTAACATGTAATTGCCGGCGATACGTGGCAGTGCCCTTAGTCTTCCAGGTTCCACGAAGTGACTTAGGTATCGGTTTATAAGCCGCCTGAGCTGAAATACCAGGCATGCCTGCCCCAACAGTCGCAATGATTAAACCTGCTGCCATTAGTTTCGTAATTTTCCGCATAAAATCATCCTCCTAGAGTCGCTGGCGAACTCGTCGGCGGCTTTTTAAATTTATATAAAACGCTAAGTAAGTTGGTCGCCCATAATCGTTCATCACCTTGGAGGCGATACAACCTGAGCTAACTTGAGTTTACCGGAACTAAATGGACGTTACCAATCAGTCTGCCCGTGCATTCCCACCTGATTTCTGCAAGGTAAACCGCATTACCCCGAAACCCGAATATTTAGTAGGATTACCCTGTATTCATCGTTTCATAACTAAATAGTTAACCATTCAGGAGGGATTCACAGTGCATAAAGTGAAGTACATATTGAGCGGCTTCTTCGCGCTCGGCTTGATGGTCACGGGATTTGCGGCCCAACCAGTTACAGCCCAAGCCAGCAATACGGCGGACAAAGTCGTTTACAACAAGGTTTATAACAAGACCAAGACGTTGTATCACACCAAGTACGGCTTCTACAAGAAGATGTACAAGACGGGGATGAAGAAATCCGCTTCGGCTAAATACGAGTACAAGCACCATTTCAAGGTTAGCCGGATTGCTAAGAACGGTCACGGGGTCTTCTACAAGACTAACCGGGGGTGGATTCGCCAAGATGCCTTTTACAAGTGGGTTCGTTATTCCAACAAAATGGATTACACCATGAAGGTCAACAAGAAACACATTTTGCTCTACAATAAGCCTAAGGGACTGAAGGGTGCTAAAGTGACTGGGAGTACCAGCACTAAGAACCTCGTCGGCCACTGGTACCACGTGGATAAGCGGGTCGAATTAAACACCACGCCATCCAAGTCCGGGTACTACCGGATCAACGTTGGCGACAAGAATTACTGGATTCGTGCCAAGTACATGACCATGGACCAAAAGGCCCTCAAGGGGAACATCAAGAAGGTTGAAAAGGCCATCAAGACGGGTTCCGCATTGGTTGGTCAGTCCAAGTACTTGTGGGGCGGCGGCCGGACGAGCTCCAGCATCGCAGCTCGTCGCTTTGACTGCTCATCCTTTATTCACTGGATCTACGCTAAGTCTGGCGTGCGCTTAGGACCAACGTCCAGCTGCACGACCTACACGCTGATCCACATGGGCCGGAAGATTAAGCCAAAGGATATGAAGCGTGGGGACATCTTCTTCTTCAACGACAAGGAGGAAGGGCCTAACTGTCACGTTGCCATTTACTTGGGCAACAAGGTCTTCCTGCACGACTCACCAAGCTCAGATACTGGTGGTGTCGGAATTTCTAGCTTAAACGATAGCCACTGGAAGAGCCGGTTCAACGGCAGTGTTCGCCGGTTGGTGGGTTAAATTGAATGAGATTTAAGGAAAGTCGTCGCCAGTTGGTGGCGGCTTTTTTCGTACAGCAAGAGAGATAGTCTAAATAATTTGTCGTTAATATGGATAGCTGAAGCGTAGTGCTTGCAAAGTAGCAGCTGATAGCTATATTGATAAATATAAGCCGGAAGGAGTGGTCACCATGATCATTAAGACGCGAAAGTTAAAAGGTACCACCATTTTGACGGTACCCAGTAATATTGAAACGGTATCTGAATACGATGTCTATGAAGGACAAGAGGGTCAGATTATTTATACGCCCAAAGGAACTAATCCATTTTTAGATTCTAAGTTTGTGGCAACACACGATTTTTCACAAAAAGAGGCGTTTGCGGGTCATGCAGTGGGGAGTGAGTTGTCTGAAGATGACAGTTATGCTAACCATTGAGAGCCATCCTCAGGCGTTCAGCGTGGCAACCATCTAACGAATCACCTAACGAAATGGACGCCCAGAGACACGTATTTAGCCGGGTTGTCCATCGACTGGACGTCTCCTAGAGTGTTGAGAACAAACAAAAGAAGGTCCGGGAACGTGACACACGTTCTCAGGCCTTCTTTGTCTAAGCTAATTCACTTACGTTGCAGAAACTGAGCATCTAAGCTTAACCCATCTGGTCTTCAGGTTCACTCTTATCCGCGGTATCATCGTGGTGCTTACCGTTCTTGTCCTCTTCCTTTTCCGGGAAGAACTTGAACATAATCTTGTTAAAGTAGTCTGACGCGTACCCAATCACGAAGATTCCCATGAACATGGATGCCAACAGTTCAAAGCAGAACATTGGCCAGCTCTTGATGGTGATGTTGGAGATGATCAGCATGGTCGTTCCCCAAGTAATCAGCCAAGCGGGGACTTCCGTGAATGGCAGGATGGTTCCCTGCAGGAAGAGTGCCAGGAAGGTCAGAATCCCAAACATTACCGAGGAGGCGACCAAGCCGGAAATCCAGGACACGTGCAGCAGTGAGAACGCCAGCAGGCCCCAAATGAGACCCAGGCAGAAGCTCAACATAATATTCCAAATTTTATCCTTAGGGAAGCCGGCACCGAAGAAATAGGAAACGGCAATGAAGGCTGCCGCACCCATCCACAGTGAAAAGCCCGTCATGATTAGACTGTAAACGATGGTAAAGCCACCGACCCCAATGGAGTCGAACCAAACTTTTTTACTAATTTTCATGAGTGTAATCCCCTTTGCTAGTTAGCGCTTCCATTCTACGTATTGCTCTAGTGTACAGAATTACGCAGAACCGCGCAAGGACTTTAGGTAAAACGTTTAAACCCAAAATGGGGCCGAACCCAAACATAACGTTTTGGCCCAGCCTCATTCGGGGTTCGTCACGCCCCGCGTTCAATCATTTTCTTAAATCCCCCGGCAAGCAGGCGTGACGCGCTTAATTTTTTAGAAATGAGTCAAGCGTGGTGACTCGATCTTAATGTCTTCTGGATTACCTTCCCGACCAGGCTTCATCACAACTTCACCAGTCGAGATAGCGCCAACCGGGCAGACCAGGTTGCACAGGTGGCAGCCGACACACTTGTCGATATCAACTGTTGGGCGGCGAGCTTCTTCATTCCATTGGATAGCTTGGTGCGCACCATCGAAGCAGGAAATGTAGCAACGGCCACAACCGATACACTTGTCCCAGTCAATCTTAGGGTAAACTTTGTAGTCCCGGTTCAGAGAGTCAACGGGTACGATGCTCTTGTTGGCAGCGCCGATGATTTCTGACAGGTGGTCGATTCCTTGTTCTTCCATGTAGTGCATTAACCCGTTCTTCATGTCTTCAACGATCCGGTAACCATATTGCATAACGGACGTGGTAACTTGAAGGGTGGTTGCCCCTAACAGGAGAAATTCGGCAGCGTCTTGCCAAGTTTCGATCCCACCAATCCCAGAGATTGGTAATTGTTCCATGCCAGCGGCTTCACGCAATTGTTGAATGAAGCGTAAGGCGATTGGCTTAACGGCTTTCCCGGAGAACCCGGAGACGGAACCCTTGCCGTCAACCGTTGGTAAGGCCGTCTTGCGGTCGATGTCCAAGTTGGCGATGGACTTGACCGTGTTGATCGTGGCGATCCCGTCAGCGCCACCGTCCATGCTGGCTTTAGCAGCAGGAACCATGTCGGTGATGTTTGGCGTCATCTTCGCTAAGATTGGTAAATCAGATCCGCGACGAACGGCGGCACAGTACTTCTTAACTAGTTCAGGGTTGGTCCCAACGTCAGAACCCATGTCGTGAGAGGTCATCTGTGGGCAAGAGAGGTTCATTTCAATCATGTCGGCTTTGGCTTCGGTGACTAATTGGGCTAATTCTTCCCAGTCTTGTTCGTTGGTCCCCATGATGGAGGCGATGATGATCTTGGTTGGGTAGTTTTCCTTTAACTTCTTTAAGTCATGCAGGTTTTGTTCCAAGGGATGTTCGGCAATTTGTTCCATGTTCTTGAACCCAACGAATGGGGTGCCTTCCTTGGTTAATTCATCAAACCGTGGCGAAACTTCGTCAACTTTAAAGTGCTTTGGTCCAATCGTCTTGAAGGCAACGCCGGCCCAGCCTTCGTCAAAGGCTTTGGCACACATTTCGTAACAGTTGCCTACGGGAGAAGAGGATAGGAGGAAAGGATTCTCAAAATGCACGCCTAAGAAATCTACGGATAAGTCTTTTTTAATCATTATTCGTTACCTCCTACCAAGTCTGCTTCTTTGTCTTTGTCCATAATCATTTTGTCGATTTGTTCTGCGACTTCTTTACCTTTACGAACGGCCCAGACAACGGTCTTGTCGCCTTGTGCGATATCACCGGTAACGAAGACCTTTGGATCGGCAGTGCCGTAACCAGCGTAAGGAACTTCTTCGTGCTTGTCGATGGTGATGTTCAGGTTAGCAGCGTTAACGCGTTGCCCAACGGCGAGGATGATCTTGTTGGACTTAATGGTCATTTCGCTGTCGATGTGACGGTGCTTGAAAGTGACTTCATTGCCGTTAACAGCGGTTGGCACGTAGCCATCAACGATCGTAACGCCAGCTTCACGAGTGCCTTTGAGTTCCTTCTTGGAAGCTTTGAATTCGTCAAATTCTTCGTAAGCCATGTCGGTCACGTTCTTCACGTCTAAGCGGCGTAACGTCGTAGCAACATCCATCGCAACGTCCCCACCACCGATAACAACGGCGTTTTCAGGTAAGTCGGTGATGTTCCCCTTGGCTTCTTTAACGCGAGCCAGGAAACCAACGGCCGTTTCAACGTTTTCGTTGTTAGCAAACATAGGAAGAACTTTACTTTCGCTAGCACCAACGGCTACGACAACGGCGTCATTGTTGGCCTTTAAGTCGTCCATCATGATGTCATCGCCAACCGTGGTGTTGTAGTGAATGTTAGCACCCAAGTTGATGATCCGCTTGATTTCGTATTCCACGATATCGTTTGGTAAACGGTATTCTGGGATGCCGTAGGTTAAGTAACCGCCGGCCTTTTCATTCTTTTCGTAAATGTCAACGGCGTAACCCTTGGTCAACATGGTCGTGGCAACTTGCAAGCCAGCAGGGCCGCTACCAACGATGGCAATGTGCTTGCCGTTGGACTTGCCTTGCTTCAGGATGTCCATCTTGGCAGCTTGTTCGAAGTCGGTGACGTAACGTTGAATCCCACCGATATCGATCGGGCAGTCAATGCCAGTCCGTGAGCAAGCCAGTTCACAGTACTTTTCAGTTGGGCAAACCCGGGCACAAATGGCACCCAAGGCGTTGTTTTCCCGAATGGTTTCGGCAGCACCCTTAACGTTGTTGAAGCGCACGCTGCGGATGAAACGTGCTGGATCAGTGTCAGCGGGGCAGGCCTTGGAACATGGTGCGTCGTGGCAGAGCAAGCAACGAGCTGCTTCTTCCATTACCGTAGTCATAGTGTATCCTGGGGCTTCTGTTTCGTATTTTTTAGTCATGCTGATACCCTCACTATCTTTTTTTGATTTGGTTGATTGCTATAATGATGAGACGCGTGATGGTCGGTATAAGTCTGGTTATGTACCTTGTTATTTCTTTCACGTGTCTTGAACAACTAGAGAATACCATGTCCAGGGATGACGGTAAAAAATTCCCGGGAATTCTGGCCGATATTCGTGTTTGAGAGCGGTTTCTATATACATTTGTATATAGGAAAAACACCCACCATTTGGCATAATTGAGGGTTTTGCCTAATAGTTGGGGTGGCGAAAACGGTGAGAAAACGTGAATTACCAGCGATTGCGGTAATTAATGGTGCTGGGGCGAAACTTTTCCATGTTATTTTGGCATAAAATACTGGCGGCAAATTATTCCCGCCAATATGCGCCCCAATCCCTCAGATGGCATAATTGGGTTAGCTCCTCTAGGATAGTGGAAGCCAGTGCCTGCCGGGCGGTGAAAATGGGTCGGAACGCTATGGGCGGACACCCGGAGCCAAAAGGCGGTCTCCGGGATGCTTTGAACCTCTTGGAAGCGAGTTTCAAAGACACCAATTCTCTAAGCGGCAAAGAGCGCCACTAAGGGAATTCCCATGGCTGAACCCATTTTCACCGCCCTCTCGGCTTGGTTGTGTTAGGTCGCGTAACCCAAGTCATGCCACGGGTGTGGTGGGTGTTGGTTTTGTAAAATTGGGTAGCAGGAGAGGAGCGGTCTTCGACCTCGCTTTGAACCTCACAGCCCGAGTTTCAAAGTCGCCATTTACTGAGCTGACCGCTCAGTAAATCCCACGGCTGAACCCATTTTTTGTCGCCCTCACGGCTGGGATGGATCGAGTCCCAAACACAATTTTGCCATGGGTATTGATGGTTGGGGGTCTGCTGGGCGGTGAAAATGGGTCGGAACGCTATGGGCGGACACCCGGAGCCGAAGGGCGGTCTCCGGGATGCTTTGAACCTCTGAGAAGCGAGTTTCAAAGACACCAATTCTCTAAGCGGCAAAGAGCGCCACTAAGAGAATTCCCATGGCTGAACCCATTTTCACCGCCCTCTCGGCTTGGTTGTGTTAGGGCGCGTAACCCAAGTTATGCCACGGGTGTGGTGGGTGGGTTCCGAGCAAAATTATGCGTCATAAGTTACGACCACAGATTGTCGTGTAACTTGTAAGTCGTCGGAATCAAAAATAGACAGTAAACGTGATTTAATGGAGATAGAATCAACCAAATCAAACGGAAGTCGGTGGAAGCTTTGTCTGATGAAATTAATTTGCTGGTCACACTCAATTCAGGATACTTGGAGCCTTTAAAGGTCATGTTGTTTTCGGCGCACGCCAATAATCCTGGGGAGCGCATGCATTTGTGGTTGGTGCATGCCAGTCTGACGCCTGACGAGGTGGCGTCTGTGCGGCAGCTGACCACGGCGTTTGGCTGGGAGCTGAGCGCCGAACGGGTGACGGCGGACTTTACGGCCGGGGTGCCCTTGATCAAACGTTATCCGCGGGAAATGTATTTCCGCCTTTTGAGCGGTCAGATTTTGCCGAAATCAGTGAAGCGGGTCATCTATTTGGACCCGGACCTGTTGGTGATTAACAATTTACGGCCATTATGGACGCTAGATTTAGCGGGTCACATGTTAGCGGCGGCCGTTCACCGCGGCGTGACCAATCTCATGGACAGCGTCAATCAGTTGCGGCTGGGCACGACGACCAGTTATTTCAACTCGGGTGTGCTGGTCATTGATTTGGACCAAGCGCGGGCCAAAATTAAGCTGAGCGACATCACGCAAACAATTGAAAAATATGAAAGCGAGCTAATTTTACCGGATCAGGATATTTTGAACTTCCTGTATGGGCCAGACATTTTGGAAATTTCCGAAGAAATCTGGAACTACGACACGCGTAAATACCTGATGTACCAGACGCGCAGCCTGAATCAGCACGAGATTCACTGGGTCATGGCCAATACGGTGATTCTGCATTACTGCGGGACGCCCAAGCCGTGGGACCCGGCCAGCGACGGTAAGTTTACCGGCTTATTCCTGAATTACCAGCAGCAGCTCCAACGGCTAAATGGTCGAGGCTAAATAGTCGCCTCCGAGATGGTGAAAATGAGTCGTGACGCTGTGGGCGCACGCCTGGAGCCAAGGAGCGGTCTCCAGGCTTACTTTGAGCCGAAGGTCACGTCTCAAAGATATCAGTGGTCTAAGCGGTGAAACCGCTAAGACCACTCCCACGGCTGAACTCATTTTCACCATCTCTGCGGCTGACGTGGATTTAGCCCGGTCGCAAAGTGTTTGCTAGTTCGGCAGTTTTCTAGGCTGATTGTGTGAACAGAAACTTTACGTGAATGTTGATTACTAACAGAAAAGGTCGTGATTCCCTAAAATTAGGGGTCACGACCTTTTGCTGTCTGGGAGAATGTCGTCAAATAGGGTATCAGGTTAATCGTAGCATTAATGGAAAAACGGTTGATTTTGGTTTACGCGGGTCTAACTGTAGCTGTTTATTGAAAAAGGACGGATTTTTTGATTTATATTGGTCTAGCCGTAGCTGTTTATTGAAAAAAGGCGGATTTTTTGATTTATATGGGTCAAACCATAGCTGTTTATTGAAAAATTGCCGATTTTTTGATTTGAAACGCTTACACACAGGAGATAATTAAAAAAATAGGTCGTAATTCCATTTGATTAGGAATCACGACCTATAACTATTTGGAGGAAGACAAATTAAGTGATGATAACAGTAACACAAATGCACTGACCACCAACGATGAAAAGGCACAACCGAAAAACTAGGGTTAGCGTAGCTGGCGGGCGACCGGTGCGGAAGCCTGTGTTCGTGGCGTTTGTCGACGTTTTGGGTCGGCTTACGCCACTGGACGTGCTGGAGACTCCGTACTTTGAGGCTCTAGCGCGAGCGCGAAGACCGTTTCTCTGGCTTCGGGCGGTCCCCATAGGCTGGGAGCACCGGTCGTCCGCCGGCGGAGCGTATTACGACATGTGTTTTTCGGCTTGGTGCTTTTTCAGTTGTTGTTTGGCGGGGCAATCGTACTCGCACGCGGGGCAGCTGCCCTGGCTGGACTTTTTCAAATGCCGGTACAACACGAACCCGGCGCCACCAATGATGGCAATGACGATAACGCTATTAATCAGGATTGACATGGACAAGCGCTCCTTTTTAAATGAATAGCGACCCGACCTGGAAGATGATCATCGCAACCAGGTAGGCAATCACCGTGTTGGAGACCACGGAATAAACGGCCCACTTGGTCGAATTGGTTTCGGCCTTGATTGTTGCCAAGGTGGCGAAACAGGGCGCGTAAATCAGAATGAAGACCAGGACGGCGTAGGCAGACAACGGGGTGAACAGGGAACTGAAGGTGGCGATCAAACCGGTTTGACCACTCAAATGAAAGAGCACAATCATGCTGGAACTGATGACTTCCTTGGCCAGGATTCCAGTCATGAGCGCGCTGATTGTTTGCCACGAGGTGATGCCGATTGGGGCAAAGACGGGCAGGACGAAGCGGCCAATCATGGCGGAGAAACTCTGGTCGATGTTGGTCACCACGCCGGCCGGTCCCAGGTTGGACAGCAGCCAGATGAGCACGGTCCCGCCAAAGATGACGGTGCCGGCCTTGCGGATGAAGCCCTTGCCCTTTTCCCAGGTGCCCATGGCGATGATGTCCGGCCGGGGCATGTGGTACTTGGGCAATTCAATAATGAAGACGGAATTTTCTTTAACTTTGAACACCCACTGATAAATCTTGGCCATGAACAGCGCCAGCGCAATCCCCAGGAAATAGAGGGAGAGCACGATTAGCGCCTGGTTCCGGTCGAAGAAGGCGGCGACGAACAGCCCATAGATGGGGAGCCGGGCCGAGCAACTCATAAACGGCGAAATCAGCGTGGTGACCAGCCGTTCCTTGGGTTGCTCAATCGTGCGCGCGGCCATGATGCCCGTGACATTACAGCCGAAGCCGATAATCAGCGGAATGAAGGCCTTACCGTTGAGCCCAATCAGTTGCATCAGCCGGTCGGTCACCAGCGCGGCGCGGGCCATGTACCCAGAATCTTCCAGAATGGAAATGCACGCGAACAACACGAAAATTTGGGGAATGAAGCTGAGCACGCCCCCAACGCCGGCGATGATGCCGTCAACGATTAGGGATTTCAGAAAGGGCATCGCCCCAACGCTGGTCAGAAAGTGACTGGCGGTCGCGGACAGTGGCCCGGAGATAAAGGCGTCCATCACGTCCGACAGTGGCGTTCCAATCCAGTCGAAGGACAGCTTGAACATTAACAGGAATATACCCACGAAAATGGGGAGCCCCAACAGGGGATGGGTAACGATGCGGTCAATCTTCGCCGTCAAATTGGCGTTGGAGACCTCGTGTAGATACTTGGTCGTGGCCGTCAGCGTTTCATCAATGAAGGCCAGTCGCGTTTGAAATATTTGTTCCTCAAAGTCCTGTTTATCATAGGCGTCCTGTTGCGTCAGGAGTGGCTTGAGTTGGTGCTTGCTGGCGTAGCGGCGGACGATTTGGTTACGGTTCATGAACTGAATGGCCAGCCAGTTGGCAAAGGTCGGCGTCAGTTGATAGTCGGCGACCAGCTGTTGGGTGGCCGTGGCGATGGCGTCCTGAACCGCGGCGGGATAGGCCAAGTGTAGCGGCGCGGTCGTTTCCGGCGGCGTGGCCAACAGTTCTTGGCGGAGTTGGTCCAGCCCCGATTTCTTCCGAGCGTTGGTAGCGCGGACCTGACAGCCCAAGCGTTTCGCCAGCTCGTCGAAGTCGTAGGTGACCCCGTTTGCTTTCAAATCATCAATCATGTTTAAGGCGAGCACCACCGGGCGGCCGAACTCCAACAGCTCAATGGAGAGCAGCAGGTTGCGTTTCAGCTGACTGGCGTTGGTGACGTTTAAAATCATGTCGGGCGAGTCGTTTAGCAAATAGTTGCAGGCGACGGCCTCGTCCTTGGTGATTGGCGTGAGGGAATAGATGCCGGGGAGGTCGACCACCACCATTTCAGAGTGGCGAATCTTTCCCATCTTCTTATCAACGGTGACCCCTTCCCAATTACCAACGTAGGCATATTTATCGGTCAGTTCGTTAAATAGCGTGGTCTTGCCAGTATTTGGATTTCCTAAGAGGGCAACGGTTGTCATGCTAGTGCCCCCCTAAGAGTGCTTCGAAAACAACGTAGCGAATCCCAACTTTCTGCTGATCGAATTCAACGATGACGGGGCCGTGAAACGGATATTGCCGGAGCACGGTCAGCTGGCTGCCAGGGTGAATGCCGAGGTTATGTAGTCGGTGAGCGGTCTGGCCATCAAGGGTCGCCATCTGTTCGACAGTTACGATTGGATAGGCTGATTCTGAATAACGGAGTTGCATTATCATCAGGCCTTTCAAATTAAGTCTTTAAACGGGTTTTGCTGGTTAAATATTGTCGTTGGTTTCGCCTCCGGCAGGGTGAAAACTGAGCCGTGACGCTGTGGGCGAGCGCGTGAAGCCTGGGGAGCGGTATCCAGGCTTACTTTGAGCCTCAAGGTACGAGTCTCAAAGATATCAGTTGCCTAAGCGGTAAACCGCTAAGGCAACTCCCACGGCTGAGCTCATTTTCACCCTGCCTGCGGCTGACACTGGTTTAACCAGCACCGGGTTGATACTGGTGTGCCAGTGATTTCGCCTTCAACAAGCTGAAGCTGGCTCGGAACGCTGTGGGCGGACACCCAGAGCCGAAGAGCGGTCTCTGGGATGCTTTGAACCTCTGAGGGGCGAGTTTCAAAGACACCAATGTTCTAACCCGCAAAGAGCGCGGCTAAGAACATTCCCACGGCTGAAGCCATTTTCACCCTGCCTGCGGCTAACACTGGTTTAACCAGCACCGGGTTGCGTGTCATTTGTTTGCCACTGTTTTTCCGGTTCTGCCGCAATCATATAGGTGAGACAGGTTTAATCAGCAAGCTTATGTTTTTCATCATTTAAGTAACCAGCTGCGCGATGGTTAAGCTGCCATCAAATTATGTGATAGAAGCGCACAGCCGGAATAATAGTTAAGTGATAGAGGAAGGAACACGGCCAACCAATGGAATGGTCAGCTACCCATCAACTGCAGAAACCGCCTTGGTGACGGGCCAAACTAGTCTTAGCCGCAGGGCTGGTGAAAATGGGCTCAGCCGTGGGAATTGCCTTAGTGGCGTTAGCCGCTTAGGCAATTGCTATCTTTGAGACGCGGTTCTCAGCGGCTCAAAGTAAGTTCGGAGACCGCCTCTTGGCTCCGGACGGGCGCCCACAGCGTCACGGCCCATTTTCACCAGCCCGGAGGCGCTGCTAAAAGACTTTGACCCAGACACCAAGAGCAGGTTAATGCATTTGATGGGTCTAGCTTACCATGTAAGCACTTTCACATATATTAGGGAAATTCCTAATATTATTCCAGGAATATTCTGCCTATAATAATGTCAAGCGCTTACAAAGGGCGGTCTAAAGCGGAATAGCCCCAGGCATAAAATTGCACACTTTCCGGAATATGCGGGCATAATTTGTGAAAACCGCACAAGACCGCAATGAAAAACGCCACAACAGTGAATTTCATAACTAACGGAGGTTGATGGATAATGGCAACACTAGAAATTAAAGACTTACACGTTGAAGTGACCGATGAAGAAAATCAAACGGCTAAGGAAATCTTAAAAGGGGTTAACTTAACCATGAAGACTGGTGAAATCCACGCCATCATGGGGCCTAACGGTACCGGGAAATCAACGTTGTCTCAGACAATCATGGGCCAGCCATCTTACCACGTTACCCAAGGTGATATTCTCTTGAACGGCGAGAGCATCGTGGACATGCCAGTTGATGAGCGGGCACGTAAAGGCCTGTTCTTAGGCATGCAATACCCCGCTGAAATCCAAGGGGTCACGAACGCTGAATTCCTGCGCGCCGCCGTTAACGCTCGGCGGGCCAAGGACGACCAGATTTCCGTCATGGATTTCTTAAAGATGTTAGATAAGAACTTAGCGATTTTGGACATGAGTGAAGCCATGACAGAACGTTACTTGAACGAAGGCTTCTCCGGTGGGGAAAAGAAACGGAACGAAATTCTCCAACTCTTGATGATTCAACCATCCTTTGCCCTGCTGGATGAAATTGATTCCGGACTGGACATCGATGCCCTGAAGGTCGTTTCCAAAGGGGTCAACGCCATGCGCGGCGACAACTTCGGTTCCATGATCATCACCCACTACCAACGCCTGTTGAACTACATTGTGCCTGACGTGGTCCACATCATGATGGGTGGCCGCATCGTTAAGACCGGGGATGCCTCATTGGCTAAGCGGTTGGAAAAGGAAGGCTACGCCGGTTTGCGGGACGACTTGGACATTGACGTGGCACTCGTGGATGAAAACTAGGGGGTGGCAAGATTGGATACCATGCAAACGCAAACGCAAGCGGCAACGGCTGTTCAAACTGCTGCCCAGCAACACAATGAACCCAGCTGGCTGATCAACAAGCGGTTGGCGGCACTAGACCAAATGGCCGACTTACCCATGCCATTGGTCCAACGGTTCAACTACCGCGACTGGGAATTGATGCCCGGTAACCTGCAGTGGGCCGATTCCAAACGGGACCTCGCGCAAGTCGCAGACGGACCCGTTCAAATCGTGCAGGTGGGCCAGACCACGGTGCGGGTCAATTTACCAGAGAAGCTCCAGGAACAAGGCGTGGTGCTGACCGACTTCTTCACGGCGGTCAAGGACTACCCGGACTTGGTTCAGGAAGCCTTTATGACCAAGGCCATGAAGGCTAACGAAAACCGCTTGGCCAGCTACCACACGGCCTACTTGAACGCCGGGGTCTTCCTCTACGTACCCAACAATGTTGTGATCAGTGAACCGATTGACATCCAATTGATTCAAGACAACACGTTGGACCAACCGTTGAACTCGCACGTGCTGGTCGTTGCCGGCCGCAATACGGAAGTCTCCGTCAGCCAACACCTGACCACAGTTGGTGAGAACGCCAACTTGGCCAACTGTCTGATGGAGGTCATTGCCGACGAGAACAGTCACGTCACGGTCGCCACGTTGGATGAACTGGGACGCAAGACGATGGCCTACGTGGAACGTCGGGCCTACGCCGCCGACAACGCGTCCGTTAACTGGGCGGTCGGCTTCATGAACGAAGGCAACACGATTGGGAACTTTGATACCGAATTGAACGGTGTCGGTTCCCGCGCGGATGCCAAGGTAATAGCCATCACCGACCACGACCAACGGATGGGTGTGAACACCAAAATCACCAACCGCGGGAAGCACACCAACGGGAATATCCTGCAACGCGGGGTCATCCTGGAAGATTCCGAATTGGTTTACAACGGGATCGGCGACATCATTCACGGCGCTGCCGGCTCCGAAGCCGAACAGGAAAATCGCTTACTGATGATGTCCAGCAACGCCCACGGGAACGCCAACCCGATTCTCTTGATCGATGAAAATGACGTCATGGCCGGCCACGCCGCTAGTGTGGGTCAGGTCGACGAACAACAACTCTACTACTTGATGAGTCGGGGCATTCGGCGGGAGACCGCGGAACGCTTGGTTATCCGGGGCTTTCTGGGGGCCGTCTTGAGCGCAATTCCGGCCAAGGCCGTTCGGAGCCAGTTAGTTGATATCATTGAAAGGAAACTTGAAAATGGCCGCTAAAAATTTAGATGTACGCCAAGATTTTCCCATCTTGGATCAAAAAGTAAATGATGAACAACTGGTTTATTTGGACAATGCCGCGACGGCCCAACGCCCCACGGCGGTCACCGATAGCCTGGTGCACTTCTACCAAACGGACAACGCCAACGTTCACCGTGGCGTTCACACGTTAGCCGAACGGGCCACGGAAGACTACGAAAATGCCCGGCGGAAGGTGCAAAAATTTATCAACGCCGCCGAACCCGAAGAAGTGATTTTCACCAAGGGGACGACCGATGGCCTGAACCTGGTCGCCAGCACCTATGGCGAGGCCAACATTCAGGCAGGCGATGAAATCGTGATTTCCATCATGGAGCATCATAGCAACCTGATTCCGTGGCAACAGCTGGCCATCAAGAAACACGCCACGCTGAAGTACATTGGCTTGACGGCCGATGGCGAACTCGACATGGCCGATGCCGCCGCTCAGATTACCGACAAGACCAAGATTGTGGCCATCGCCCACGCTAGCAACGTGATGGGCGTGATCAATCCGTTGGCCGAGCTGGCAAAATTGGCCCACCAACACGGCGCCATTATAGTGGGTGACGGGGCCCAAGCCGCCCCACATGTGCCCGTCGATGTTCAAGCCCTGGACGTGGATTTCTACGCGTTCTCCGGCCACAAGATGATGGGCCCAACCGGGATTGGGGCCTTGTATGGCAAACGGGCGCTGCTCGAAGCCATGCCACCTTATCAATACGGTGGGGAAATGATTGACTTCGTGCACCAACAGGATAGTACCTGGGCGCAGTTACCCTACAAATTTGAAGCCGGCACGCAAAATATCGCCGGCGCCGTGGGCCTAGGCACCGCGGTAGATTACCTGACGAGCGTGGGCATGACCAACGTCGAAGCCCACGAACAAGCCATTGTCGATTACTTATTACCGAAATTAGTGGCGGACCCCGACCTCGAGGTTTACGGTCCCCACGATCCCGCTAAACATACCGGTGTGATTGCCTTTAACGTGAAGGGCATTCATCCCCACGACATCGCTACGGCGCTGGACATGGAGGGTGTGGCCGTTCGGGCCGGACACCACTGTGCACAGCCGTTGATGACGTACCTCGGGTTGGTTGCGACCGCCCGGGCTAGCTTCTATCTCTACAATACCCAGCAGGACGCTGACCGGTTGTTAGTCGCCCTGGCCGAAACAAAGGAGTTCTTCAACCATGGGGCTGTCAAAGCTTAACAGTTTATACCGGGAAGTTATCCTGGATCACGCGGATCATCCGCGTCACAAACACGATTTACAGACGAGTACGAATACGATTACCTTAAAAAATCCCACTTGTGGGGACGTGATCAATCTTTCCATCAAATTGGATGACCAAGATCAAATCGCGGACATCGGTTTCAGCGGCGACGGCTGTACCATTAGCCAATCGTCCGCCAGCATGATGACCGACGCCGTCATGGGTAAGGACAAAGAAACCGCGCTGCGCATGGCCAAGACCTTTTCCGACATGGTCATGGGCACGAAGCACCCGCAAGCAGACCTCGATGAACTAGGGGATGCCGCCATTTTATCCAGTATCATGAGTTTTCCGGCTCGTATCAAGTGCGCAACGCTAGCTTGGTGGGCCTTACAACGGGCATTACTTGAAGAAGACGCGCCCACAGATGAGGAGGAAGCATAATGTCAGACATGCCAGAAGAAGTGGTCGATGATAAGGACTATGAATTCGGATTCCACGATGATATCAAGCCCGCCTATTCTACGGGCCGGGGCCTGACGGAACAGACCGTGCGGGACATTTCCGCTGCCAAAAAGGAACCTAAGTGGATGCTGGATTACCGGCTGAAGGCTTACGAGATCTACAAGAAGCTGCCGATGCCCAAGTACGGGCCAGACCTGTCCGGCTTGGATTTGAAAGATATGCTGTACTACCAAAAGATGACCGACAAGAAGTACCGGGACTGGGACGATGTGCCCGCTGACCTGAAAAAGACCTTCGATCGGTTAGGGGTTCCCGAGGCCGAACGCCAATACCTGGCCGGCTCCTCTGCCCAGTACGAATCAGAAGTGGTCTACCACAACATGCGCGACGACTTCGCCAAGCTCGGCATCATCTTCACCGATACCGACACGGCCTTGCGCGAATACCCCGAACTGTTCAAGAAGTGGTTTGGCAAATTGGTCAAGCCGACCGACAACAAGTTTGCCGCTTTGAACGCCGCCGTTTGGTCCGGTGGCTCCTTCATTTACGTGCCGAAGGGTGTGCAAACGAAGACGCCGATCCAGTCCTACTTCCGGTTAAACTCCGAAAACTCCGGGCAATTTGAACGGACCTTGATCATCGTTGAACCCGGCGCTCGCGTGGACTACGTGGAAGGCTGTACCGCTCCGAACTACTCGTCGGATAGCCTGCACGCCGCGGTCGTTGAAGTGAACGTGGAAAAGGATGCTTACTGCCGCTACACCACCATTCAGAACTGGTCAAACAACGTCTACAGCCTGGAAACCAAGCGGGCCGCCGCTGCCGAGAACGCCACGATGGAATGGGTCGACGGTAACTTAGGCTCCAAGGTCACCATGAAATACCCCTCCGTTTACCTGAACGGTGAGGGTGCTCGCGGGACGATGTTATCCATCGCCGTTGCCAGCAACAACATTCACCAGGACTCCGGGGCGCGGATGATTCACAACGCCAAGAACACGTCTAGTACCATTGTCTCCAAGTCCATTTCCAAGACCGGGGGCTCGACCGATTACCGCGGAACGGTGCGCTTTGGCCGCCACTCCGATGGGTCCAAGGCTCACGTGGAATGTGACACGATCATCATGGATGACCAGTCCTCGTCCGATACGATTCCGTACAATGAAATTTCTAATGCCAACGTTTCCATGGAACACGAAGCCAAGGTGTCGAAGATTTCTGAGGAACAGCTGTACTACCTGATGAGTCGGGGCATTTCGGAAGCCAAGGCGACGGAAATGATCGTCATGGGCTTCGTGGAACCCTTCACCAAGCAATTACCAATGGAATACGCGGTCGAATTGAACCGCCTGATCAGTTTTGAAATGGAAGGGGCTATCGGCTAGGCCGGAGCTCAAACAAAGGAGGTTCACCACAGATGGATGAAGCAAAACAACTGTCACCGGCTGAGGTCAGCGTCATGCAGGCCTTGGAAATGGTGATCGACCCAGAACTGGGCATTGATTTGGTCAACCTAGGCTTGATCTACGGCGTGCACGTCGATGGCGATTCTTGTGAGGTCGACATGACGTTGACCACGATGGGCTGTCCGCTGAGTAACGCGCTGGATGCAGCGATTATTCAGGTGGTCACGGCCGTTGAAGGTATCGAACACTGTGACATTAAGTTGATTTGGGAACCGGCGTGGAACATGGGCATGATGACCCGCTACGCCAAGGTAGCTTTAGGCATTCATGAATAGGGTGAGTTGATATGAATATTGGCATCTTTGTGGCTCGCCGCAAGGCCCTCAAGATTTCGCAGGTCAAGCTGTGTACGGGAATTTGCACGCAGGCGACGCTCAGTAAATTTGAAAATAATAACCGCGTTCCGTCGCTGTCGATTCTCAGCAAGCTGTGCGTGCGCTTGGGGCTCACGGTGGATGACCTCTACCAGGAAAGTGCGGAGACTGCGGTGCAGTTGCGGCACGACCTGGACAATATTGAAAAGGAACTGATGATGGAGAATTATCAGTGCGTTTTGAAACGGTTGGCGAAATTCAAGCCCAACCAAATTGATGAGATCAACGTAAAGATGCAGTTCTGTTACCTGCGTGGGTGTGTGAATGCGCTGGTCAATCAACAACCGGACAAGATTCTCTTCGACTTCGCGCAGATTTTAAACGACCTGGACGAACGTCACCAAACGATTTTTACCCAGCTAGCCTTTCTGGGATCGGGCATTATGTACGCGCGGCACCAGGAGACCCAGCAGGCGGACTTCTACTTTGACAAGGTCTATCAGCACATCAAGGCGTACCACCCGGACGACCATCTGGATGAACCCAACCGGTATTACCTGCGGATGTTGACGCTGATCTTCTTCACGGCGGACTTCTATGCGGGCCAGGAAAAGTATCGGCTGAGCAATCAGCTGATCGACACCGGCGTGCAGCTGTGTTCCGACGAGCGGGTCACGTATTACCTGCCCCGCCTGAAGTTCTTGGCCACGCAAAACGCGGTCAACCAAGGCAAGCAACCGGCGACGATTCAACGCCTCATGGATGAGACGCTGGCCTTCACCCGCATCAATCAAAATGAAGTCATCGAAGTTAAGCTGGCGGCGTTGAAGTGTCAATTCAACCGGCAGTTGGCGGAGAATAAATAGGGTTGGTTAGGTGTCAGAACCAACGAAGGAAGGTCGACTTTTTGCGAAAAGTCGGCCTTTTTGGTGTCTGAAGATTAAGTTTGTCCGGAAACTGAAAACGCTTTACTGACAGTATGTTATACTACAACTGTAGTAGGTATCCTGCTAAATGATTGTGACCATGACCAATTAACAGCAGTGAACATAATTTAAAGATTGAACCAAAATAGGACAAGGAGGATGGGCTTTGAATGAGAACGAAAAGTGGATTGATCGTTACTTTGAAAACGCCCCCGTTGCCATTATTTTATTCCAAGAAGATGAGATGCTAGCGTGTAATCAGGCAGCGCGGTGTTTGAAAGAAAAATTGAATTTTGATCCACATTACTTATATGAAATTGGCCACGCGGCGGTCAATCAACAGGGACGACCCGTAACGGATTGCCCAACCTGTGAAATCGCCAAACAGGCACGAGAAGTCGTGGTGCCGGTCCTGGCCGCTGAGGATGACTCGGCGGACGCGGGATACTTGATGTTTTACAAGGCCTTGGACCTGCGACAACATATCTCCTCCTTAACGTTAAAGAGCTGTAGTTCAGTCAATCGGGGACTCCGACTGGCCCAAAATGAAGAAATCAGTCGCTACGTGGTCAAGGCCAACGAGGAAGACCGTCATCAGATTTCGGCAGACCTCCACGACAACGTGGCCCAAGGCTTGTACTTTGCGACGACCGGGGTCAAACGGTTGGCCAACTGTGACCTCAGTCCGGCCGAACGGCAACAACAGGCCGAAGCGATTACTAAACAACTCCAGGCCACCTTGGCCGAGGTCAAGAACATGGCGCTGGCGGTGCGGCCGTCAGTCATGGACGACTTTGGCTTGTTCGCCGCGTTGCGGTCGCTGGCTACCCGCCTGCAGAGCACGACCGGCATTGCGATTTCGGTTGGCGGCAACGCTAAGCCGGAACAGCTATCGTCGGCGATTCAAAGTGCCATGTACCGGGTCGCCCAGGAGGCCATCAACAATGCCGTGAAGCATGCCAACCCGCAGGAGATTATGCTCCTATTAGTTGAGCATAACCACTTCATTACCCTCCAAATTATTGATGACGGGGACGGATTTGACGTGGCTAAACATTCGCAATTTAACGGTCACTCCCTAGGCTTGAGTGATATGCACGAACGCATCAAGTCATTGAGTGGGATTTTCCAGTTGGAATCTACGCCGGGCGTGGGGACCACGGTGTCGGTTAAGTTTCCAGTCTGCACGAGTAAGGGGAGCCTTCAACATGTATAAAGTCTTAGTAGCGGACGACCACGCAATCGTGCGGTCGGGCCTGAAAGCTATCGTGGATGATCAGCCGGATTACCAAGTCGTCGCGGAGGCGGCCAATGGTAATGATACTTTTGTGCGCGCCGGTCAGGGCGATATTGATATGATTATCATGGATTTGAGCATGCCGCCGGGTGAAAGTGGCCTGGTGACGACCAAACGGATTCACAGCCAGTACCCGAAAATTTGGATTTTAATTTTATCGATGCACGGCGAAGAGGATTACGTGGACCAGGCCATTAAGAACGGCGCGTCCGGCTACGTCCTGAAGAGTTCGCCGGATAGCGAGATCATCAATGCCATCACGACCATCGTGAACGGCCGGCATTACGTGGATGAGAACGTGATTCTGCTAAAGTCCGACATCAAAAATATTCTCACGGACGTGGATAAGACCAATCTGTGGGGCCACAGTCCGCTGTCCAAACGGGAGCGGGAAGTCATGCCGCTGGTGGCGTTGGGTTACTCCAACAAGGAAGTGGCGGCTAAGCTGAATATCACGACCAAGACGGTGGAGGCACATAAGGCTAGTATTATGCGGAAATTAGATTTGACGTCGCACGTCGAGCTAGTCCGCTACGCCATCCACCACAAGTTAATCGAGTTCTAAACAGGCGTTTCTGGCGCCTCCGGGCTGGTGAAAACTGGGCCTGGTCGCTGTGGGCAGTTGTCGTTCCCGGCGGCGGATTCAAGGTGCCCTGCTGTGGGGCCGGTTCCAGCCTGAGAAGCGGGCTTCCACCTCAACTTTGAGCCTGAGGGCGGTCTCAAAGGTTGTCCCATGGAACTAGGCTGGGAAAGAACCCCAGCCAAGTCCATCGACACAGCTGGTCACCTTGATCCGCCTCTGGTCACTGAGACTGACCACGCTTGGTCCATTTTCACCAGTCCTGCGGCTGACACTGCTTTAGAACAAACTGACGATTGTCGTTTGTGTTGGTAGCTTCAATTAAATGTGTCTATCAAAATCCTCAATCAGGGTGGTTACTCTGGTTGGGGATTTTTTAATGGTGTAGGTTAGACTGAGCACGGATTCAAGATGCCCTGCTGTGGGGTCGGTTCCAGCCGAGGAGCGGGCTTCCACCTCAACTTTGAGCCTGAGGAGCGGTCTCAAAGGTTGTCCCATGGGCTAGGCTGGGAAAAGACTCCAGCCAAGACCATCGCCACAGCCGGGCACCTTGGCACGCCTCTGGTCACTCCCACGACCGGTCCAGTTTTCCCAGCCCTGCGGCTGACACGGGTTTGGAACTGAAACTTGTGGTTCTGGTTAAGGGTGTCGGTTTTGGTTTGGTAGGATTAGACAGAATAATATTTTAAAATAACTACCTATGTAAAAAGTGCGTTCAGGTTTGAGCCTGAGTGCGCTTTAATTTTTAGGACGATTCCGAATCAAATATTTAATGATTCTGTAAATGCTCTCGCCAATAAGGGACACAAACCAGAGACTAAAGTAAATGCCGCTGAGTATTGAGGCGATTAGGCTTAAGATGTTCAGCTTGATTGCTACCAGCTCTAATATGGCAAAAGGGATAAAGAGTGCGTTTAGCAGCTTAAACCATTTAGAGTAGGTGTCAAAAATGTTAACTGGTTTCATGTAAAGATCCCCCGCTGCAGTTATCTAGGTTACGAAGAGTATAGTCCTAGACTAGTGGTGACAGTCGCTGATTTGCTGAAGGTTACGTCAATAAGGTTAGAATCTTTTACAAACGTAAAGGCCCCGAGAATTTTCTCGAGGCCTTGTGTGTGTTTAGTTAGTCGTTATTCGTAAAGGTATAGCGTGAAGGAAATCTGGCCATTTGTCAGGTTACCGCTAGCCGTTGGGTATAAAACGTAGGTTGTATCGTGGTTGGCAACTAGCGCCTTCTCAACGTTGGCGACAATTTTGAGGCCCAGTTGGCCCTGGCCCATCGTTTCCAATTTGGCGTTGTGGTGCTGCGGGTCAATCGCCGCTGCTAGATTTGTGATAGCTGGGAGATTGACCGTCGTAATTTTATCGGCGTCTAAGTTCTTGATCCGCACAAGCTGGATGACGGCAGCCATGGACATCTGGTCGGGCGTCAGGTGATTGGACATGTAGTAATCGTACATCATTGCGAGGTGGTTATTGTTTTCATAACCATCCTTTTGCAACTGCTTAATGGCAAAAACCTCGAGCTGATTCTGGTCGGTGGCGTTCAGGGCCGTTGAGAGGCTGAGTCCATCGGTGGTGAGCACCTGCTTGCGGTAAGTTCCGGACTTTAGAAAGCCGTGCCAAATCCAGCCCGCGGTCCGTTTGTTCTTACTGACCACGTAGTAGTAACGGGCCACGTGGGTGCCATGCTGGAGTAGCGCCGTCTTTTGGGCGACCCAGGTCGTGTGCGGAAAGTATTTCGTATTATGTAGTTTGGCCGTGTGCTGTTGATTCCACAAATAATGCGTCTGGGTATCCCGGTTATGGTAGTAGGATGGCCGCGACAGGCTGTAGCTGTCGGTCGTCACGTACTGGCTCGCGTGCGCCGCGGTTGGCAATAGTAGGATAGCAGACAGTGTTAAAACGGTTAAGATAACGATCTTTTTGAACATATAATCCCCTCCACTGCCTAGTATACCAGTCTGTCGTTTGATGTGAGAGATAATTCAATTAACGTTCAATCAGTCCAGCATATTATGAGTTGCTTTTAAATTTCACACCCGGTATAGTCGGGATTAACTGAAAAAGACACTAGGGGTGCCAGTCGGCTGAGATGGACACGTGCCAATCCCTTTGAACCTGTTGAGCTAAGACTCGCGTAGGAAAGTGGTCGGTCTGCTGGAAATGCCAGGGGAGCTGTCGTCGTGGGGAACGGGGCTTTTTTGGTGAATTTGCAGTAGGAGTGTGACGAGAATGTCCAAGAAAGTGTATCCAATGACGCTGACCGCCATGTTGGTGGCGTTGGCCGTGATCGGCGGGAGTGTGTTTTCCTTTACGATTGGAGTCGCCAAGGTTGCCCCGGTTCAGCATTTGATTGACGTGGTCTCCGGCGTCTTATTGGGGCCGTGGTGGGCCTTGGCCCAAGCCTTTTTGACCTCGGTGATTCGCAATATCATGGGGACGGGCACGGTGCTGGCCTTTCCCGGCAGTATGATTGGCGCGTTTCTAAGCGGCTGGCTCTTCCAGAAAACCGGAAAGCTCCTGGCCGGCGTCTGCGGCGAACTGCTGGGGTCGGGCGTGATTGGCGCCTTTGTGGCCTATCCCGTGGCCGCCTGGTTGATGGGCACGACCGGGGCCGTCTGGCTGTTTCTACCGAGTTTCTTTATGAGTGCCTTGGTCGGGGTTATCTTGGCCTACGCGCTCCTGAAGAGCATGTGGTCGACCGTGATTGCGCCACGATTGGATAAGCTTCAGGGCAAGTAAATGGGTACAAAGTTGTAAAAGTGAGTCCAGCATTCACCTCACAACGTTGTCCCAAGTGTGGGATGGTTGAGAAAACCAACCGGCATCACGATGCACATGAGTATTGGTGTCAACAATGCCAGTATCGTTGTAACGATGACCGATTAGGAGCAATGAACATCGAGATGTTGGGTCAAGAGTGGTTGAGTGGCGTCAAGCACCCAAAAATTAAGAAGCTAACAGCTATTGGGTAGATCCTGATAGTTAAACGGGTAGCCGTCAATTACCCGATGATGTTGCCACTACAAGTAGGAGTGTCTTAACAGGGCATGTTGGACTACTGTGTCGCCAGACACGTGAGCGACAAGCCTCTGAATTCATTCAGGGGCAATTGACTTACATAGAGTTAATAATCTCTTTTCGTTTTGGGTTCAGCACCTAAAGAATACCAGGGATTATCTTCTCTGTGTATACATAAGATTCAAAAAAGGACTGTTCCGAGAAATCATTGATTTCTCGGAACAGTCCTTTTCAATACATGAGTTAGGAGTTTTGTCCCAGCCCCCTTCGCTTACTTGCGGGTTAAGACGCTGACACTTAATTTTGGTTTGTATTGCAGTTGATAGGTGTGGCCGGCGCGAGACTTAAAGGCTTTCCCGGCCTTACGCGTCCCGTACTTTTGTAGCTTCAACGTCTTCCCCTGACGCTGGAGTTTGGTGTAGGCCCACGTTTTCTCAACGCTGTCGTAGGACCGCAAGCGGTAGGCCTGACCGACTTTCTTGTAGGCCAGGCGATTGCCGCCATAATCGTGGGTGCCGTAGTCGTACATCACATACAACCACTTGGGAATCAAAATCATCGCGTTGTTTGTGATCTCCGTGGTATCGTGCCCCATGTGTTGCACGCGTGGCTTGGCGTACCAGACACCGCGCAGTTGTTTCGGTGTGCCGGGCGTCCATTTGGCTTTGGCCTGAGCTTGCGCCATGGTGGCTTCCCCGCAACCGAGCGCTAGCCCCAAGACAACGATGGCTCCTGTTATAAATTTGTTCATAAATAATCCCCTCCGATACCGCCTATTATACCAGAATGGCTGATTAACCGGGAATATGAGGGATGGTGGTCTTTTCCGCGCAAAAGTTTTAAACTTTTACGTAGGAGGTTTTGCGGAGTGAAAGAGCAAGCAAAGTTGTCAAAAAAGACCATCTTGTTGATGGCAGTCGTGACGGGGGTCATTGTGGCCAACCTGAACTTCATTCAACCGATTGAAAATCTAATTGCGGCGGACTTCAACCTGTCCAAGGCAGTCGTCGGCATGCTGGCGATGGTCACGCAGCTGGGGTATGCCTTTGGCCTATTACTGATTGTGCCACTGGGTGACATTTTCGACCGGTATCGGTTGATTCAATTCATGATGGTGTTATCCATTCTTTCCTTATTATTAGCGCATTGGGCGCCAAATGCCGGCGTTTTTGCGATTGCCACGGGGCTGGTCGGCATCACCTCAGTGGCGCCCCAGATCATCATCCCGTATGCCGGGTACTTGGCGCCGGGACTTCAACGGGGGAAAGTTTTAGGCATCGTCTTGAGTGGCCTGTTGACGGGGATTCTCCTGTCGCGGTCCTTTAGCGGATTGCTAGGGAGCATCATGCCCTGGCAGGACATCTACCTGGTAGCGGCGGCCATTGATCTGGTTTTCCTGGTCATCGTGCATTTTCAGTTGCCCCACGACGAACGGGGTCATCAGGATTTGAAATACTGGCCGGTCATTCGCACGCTACCCAAGTTATTTGTGAGTCAAAAGCCGTTACGCGGTGCGGCCATTAATGGTTTTTGCCTGTTTGGCATGTCCAACGTCCTGTGGTCCACGCTAGCCTTTTACCTCGCTGCGCAGTATCACCTGGGCAGTAGCGTGGCCGGATTGCTTGGCCTGCTAGGAATCGCGGGGGTGTTGGCCGCGCCCATGATTGGCACGCTGGTCGATCAGCGGTCACCCCGGTTGACGGTGGGCCTAGGGATGGTCTTCTCCGGCGTCGCCTTCCTGATCTTTTGGCTGGCTGGCCACTGGCTACTGGGGCTCATCGTGGGCATCGTTCTCCTCGACTTGGGAACCCAGTTCAGTCAGGTGTCCTGCCAGGCCATCGTGCAGTCGTTGAATCGCCAACAGAGTAGTCGGAACAATTCCGTCTTCATGTTTAGCTATTTCTTGGGCGGGTCGATTGGGACCTTGTCCGCCACCTGGGCGTGGAGTCACGCCGGCTGGCTGGGCGTTTGCTTGGTGGCTTTGGTGTTCCTGGTTATTGCGGTGGCGGGCCACTTCGTGATTGGCGAGCCGCAAAAATTAGCCACCGACTAGCTTGAATTGGCGGGGGAAACTTGTTTTTGACATCGCCTCCGGGATGGTGAAAATGGGCCGTGACGCTGTGGGCGCGCGTCTGGAGCCAAAGGGCGGTCTCCAGACTTACTTTGAGCCGCTGAGAAACGCGTCTCAAAGATAGCAGTTGCCTAAGCGGGGAACCCGCTAAGGCAACTCCCACGGCTTGGTCCATTTTCACCATCCCTGCGGCTGACACGGGTTTAGCCCGCCATCAAGTTGGTCTGGCTAATTTAGGCGAGCGCCACTCACTTATTCGAGGGGTAGTCTTCTGAAATTATTTTCTAGCAACCGTTAACTTAGCTATAGATATAGAAGCGTTAGAACTCGGCGAAACCTAGCCGAGTTCTTTTTTTACAACAAAGTTGACACCGTGTCACCCGCATGGTATGCTGATACGCGTAATAAGGTGACACGGTGTCACTTTTAACTTGAAAGGAGTCTTTTACATGCCTTCCACGACTTTTAAAAATTTGAATCCTGAAAAAAAGGCGCGCGTGATGGCGGCCTTACTGACGGAATTTTCTAATCATAGCTTGGCCGATGCGCAGGTTGCACGGATCGTGACGGCTGCTGGGATTGCCCGGGGAGCCTTTTATAAATACTTTGATGACCTGACGGATGCCTACCAAACCGTGTATCACGAGGCCTTGGCCGCCGTTCACCGGGACGTTGAGACGACGCCGAGTGGGGTGTTTACGCCGGCGACCTATTATGATGCCGTGGTGGCCTTCGTGGATCAGTTCAATAATAGTCAATATGATGAGTTGATTCGACGGCACTACAGTGAAAATGAAAGTCTGTTGCCCGACCATCCCGTGCCCGTGAGTTTGCCGGCGGCGGATTGGGCGGCGATGGTGCTGAGCCACGCGACAATCAAAGAAATTATGTTACGACCAGCTAACCAGGATGCGGCGTTGACGCGCTTCCAGCAAGCCCTACAGTTACTGGCAGAATAGGAGGCACCACCATGTTTTTAGCACTCAAGGAGATTCGCCACGAGAAGCTGCGTTACGGGCTAATCGTCGGGATGGTCGTCCTGGTCAGCTACCTGGTCTTCGTGTTGAGCGGCCTGGCGTATGGCCTGGCCCAACAAAACACGCAGGCGATTGCGACCTGGGACGCCCAGAAAATTGCGGTGACCAGTGATGCCAACGATAGCCTGGCCCAGTCACTGATGACCAAGCAAACGGCTAATAAGGTGACCCTGACTAGCCATGAAGCCTACATCGGCCAGGCGGGCGTCGTCGCCAAGGCCAAGGGCCAACCGAAGCTGTCCGCCCAATTCCTAGGAATCAACCGCGACCAGTTTATTTACCGTAAACTGGCCGTAACGAGCGGGCACAAGCCGACGACGGCCCGTCAAATCTTGGTCGACGATAGCTTCAAGACCAACGGCTACCACCTGGGCGACCAGGTGAGCTTAGGGGCCACCGGCGGCAAATTTAAAATTGTCGGGTTCACCCACAACGCCAAGCTGAGCGTGGCCCCGGTCATTTACGGGACGCTGAGGACCTGGCGGACGTTGAGCCACGTCACCAGTGATTTTAAGGCTGGCGGGATTGTGTCGAACCGGTCTAATTTTAAGCCTAAGACCAGCGACCTGAAGACCCTCACTATGAGCCAGTTCATTAATAAGTTACCGGGTTATTCGGCCCAGAACACGACCTTTACCTTTATGATTGCCTTCTTGATGGTGATTGCGATGGTCGTCATTGCCGTGTTCCTCTATATTTTAACCATGCAAAAGTTACCCAACTATGCGGTTTTGCGGGCGCAGGGGATTCCGGCAAAGGTGTTGGTCACGACGACCATCAGTCAGGCGCTGATCCTGGTGGTTGGCGGCCTGGTTATCGGGGCCGCCTTGACCGTGGCGACGGTGCTGGTCCTGCCAGCCGGGTTGCCGATGAGCTTTAACGTGCCGCTGCTTGCCGGCGTGACCGGGGGAATTCTCCTGACCGGTGTGCTAGGCGCCTTGATTCCCGTTCGGATTATTTTACACGTTGACCCCGTCAGCGTGATTGGAGGTTAAACCATGCCAGCATTGACGTTAGCACACGTAAGTAAGCAATTTGGGCACGACACCAACCAGGTCACGGTCTTAAAGGACGTGAACTTCGAGGCGGAGGCCGGCCAGGTCAGTCTGGTGATTGGGCCTTCGGGTTCCGGGAAGAGCACGTTTTTGACGATTGCGGGCGGCATTCAAACGCCCACGGCCGGTGAGGTTCACGTGCAGGACCAGTCACTCCAGCAGTTGGCCGGGAAGGCGCGGGATGCCCTGCGGTTAAACAAGATTGGCTTCATCTTACAGGCCTACAACCTGATTCCGTATCTGTCGGTTCAGGACCAATTTACCCTGGTCGACCGGGTCAAGCCCCACGGCAACCTGACGGCGGAACAACTCGCTAATCTGTTGGATCAGTTGGGCATTGCCAATCTGATGAAGCAGTATCCGGGTGAACTGTCCGGTGGTCAAACGCAACGGGTCGCCATTGCGCGGGCACTGTACCAGAACCCCGACATCATTTTAGCGGACGAACCCACGGCGGCGCTCGACAGTGACCGGGTCAAGGTGGTTGGGCAACTGCTCCACGACCTGGCCAAGCAGCACAACAAGGCCATCGTGGTCGTGACCCATGATTTGCGGCTCCAGGAGTTTGCGGATAAGACTTACGCGATTATGGATGGGCGGATGACTCTTGCTTAAAAATATTTTTATAAAAGGGTAGACGGATTTTGTGCGAAGATAAGCAAAATTGGTCTACACCATCGAGAAGGACTGCCTGACTGGCGGCCCTTTTTCTATTGGGTTAGATGCGGATTTGGTCTAGAGCAGTTTCAGACTTTGTGAACATCAAAAGAGTGATTTAGCGCCGGAGTAAGCGTTTACAACACAACCAACCAGCAGTATCATGTATTTGCTGATTATTTATGAAGGGTGAGGAAAGTTAATATGAATCGACATTTGAGTACGTTTTTTATTTTCACATTCGGTGCATTAGGTGGCCTCTTATTCGGGTTTGATACAGGTATTATTTCTGGGGCCTCACCACTGATCGAAAATAACTTTAATTTAGGGATTGGGCAGACGGGGTTCATCACGTCGTCCGTGCTGATTGGGTCTTCCGTCGGGGCACTGGGCGTGGGTCCGTTGGCCGATAAATACGGGCGGAAGCGGCTGCTGATTTTGGCCGCCATCCTGTTTCTGTTAGGGTCATCGCTGTCCATGGTGGCCGTGGGCTTCTGGTCCATGGTTATCGCCCGGATCATCTTGGGTTTTGCCGTGGGTTCCGCGTCCGCTTTGACGCCAGCTTACCTGGCCGAATTGGCTCCCGCTGAACGTCGGGGGTCTCTGGGGACCTTGTTCCAATTGATGATCACCTTAGGGATTCTGTTGGCCTACGTGTCTAACCTGGGATTCTTGAACCACAACCTGTTGGGCATCCGTGACTGGCGGTGGATGTTGGGGTCAGCTCTGATTCCAGCGGCCTTACTGTTGATCGGTGGCCTGTTGTTACCCGAATCCCCACGGTTCTTGGCCGAAAAGGGTGACAGCGAACAAGCCTTAAGCGTGTTGAAAATGTTACGGAAGAATACGACCGATGATCCTGAAAAGGAATTGGCCGAAATTGAAACCGTTGCCCATCAACCTAAGGGTGGCGTCAAGGAACTGTTCACAATTGCCCGGCCAGCCGTGGTCGTGGCGGTCGGTATCATGTTGCTACAACAATTAGTTGGGATCAACTCCGTGATTTACTTCCTGCCCCAAGTCTTCATTAAAGGATTTGGCTTCGCGGAAGGCAGTGCCATCTGGATTTCCGTGGGGATTGGGATCGTGAACTTTGTGGTCACGGTGCTGGCCACGTTTATTATGGACAAGTTCAACCGGAAGACCTTCCTGATGTTTGGGTCAATCGTGATGGCCGTTTCCTTAGGGATTTTGGCCGTAATGAACTTCACCATGGACATCCACACGACGGCCGTGCCAACCATGATTCTGATTGCCATTTACATCTTCGGGTTCGCCATTTCTTGGGGGCCCATTGCCTGGGTCACGATTGGGGAAATCTTCCCATTGAGTGTCCGGGGAATCGGCTCTTCCATCGGGTCCGCGGCCAACTGGATTGGGAACTTCTTGGTTTCCCAGTTCTTCCTGGTCATGCTGGCCTACTTCCACAACAACGTCGGTGGCCCATTCGCCGTCTTTGCCGTGTTCGCTGTCTTATCCATGTTCTTCGTCCACTACTTAGTTCCCGAAACGCGGGGCAAGTCACTGGAAGAAATCGAAATGGAATTGCGGCATCATGATAAGAAAGCTGAAATGTCAGATAAATAGCGTGTTAATTAAGGAAGGTTTGGGCGTTGGTCCAAGCCTTTTTCGTTTGGGATGAGAGATAGAAAATGTTGGTTATCATATGCTGAAAAAATAGCAGTCAAAAAGCCGCCTGAGTTAGACGGCTTTTCGTTCTCCTAGGCGGCGTCGGGGCCACCCAGGAGAAGTGTCATAAATTGTTGAATAGTAGCGCGGTCGGCATCGGCAACGAGCTGGCAGAGCAGCCAGAGTTGTTGGGGATAACGCACATCCGCGACGGGGTCCAGCGGAAATTTGGGAGTCAACTCTAGGTCCTTGAAGGCGAGGCGGGCCTGTGCCAGTCGCAGGTGAAAGTCGTCGTTTGAGACCCCGGCAATTTGGGCGCACCCTTGCGTGATGTTGTCGGTTTGATTGGTGAAAAAGTAGCGACCGTGTTGCTGGCTAGTAAACTGGCGAACGCGCTGGTTGAGTAGCGCTGGCGGCAGAATCGGTGTGCCGTAGTAGAGCAGGCTTGCGACGAGGAAGTCGGTATCAAACGTCCACGGTCGGTAAACCCGGTGGCGTACGCCGTAGTTAGCGGCGGCTCGTCCGTCAATGTAGGTCGTTTGTGGATCGGCATTGTGGTGCGTGAGAACGGTTAGGGTTTCTGGGGTCAGGAGGTGTAAGGTCATTGGGCACCGCCTTATTTGCTAAGAATGGTGGCAATCAGTGCTTGCACCTCGGCCAGGGACTTGCCCTTGAGCAGGCCACAGACGATTTCAGTTTGCTTGGCGTAGTGATCGTAACCGCGGTCACGCATAGGAATGGTGGTGGTTTGGTCTAAGTCAGCGAAGGCAAAATCACAGTTGCTCATCCGAGCCGCAAAGGCAGTGGGCGTGACGCCACACACATCCGCACAGACCCGAATGAAGGCATCGAGGTCCGCCGTGATATTAATGGCTTCATATTGCACGCCGGAGAGGTCCGTGGCTACCCGCTTCAGGTCGTCAAAGTTAAACGCTTGGGGCCCGACCATGACGAGGGCTGCGGCTAAAAACTCGTGGTCGTAGGACCAACGCCGGTTTTCATAATTGTAGATGGCCCGTTTGATTAATCGAATAGGGGAAACGGTACTGTTGGGGTGCTTGGCTTGAAATTTTGCTAACATGTCTAAAATGATTTCATTTAAATTGTTCATCATTGTAACCTCTTCGTATTTTATTTTTTATAATTTTTCAACAGCGCCGTTGAAGTGGTAACTTGTTAACAGAATTAAGGTTATCACGGAAGACAGAGACTTGCAAGCTTGTAAATGCCGTTATACCGGCGTTTTGAAGGCATCCAAGTGCAATTTAATCCAAGGCAATAGGTGCTTAATTTTGATCAATGTCATTTTTGGGAGAAGCTAACCTCAATTTAAAAAAAGATAAAATTTTTTACATATGCCCTGAAAAGCAAAAAAATCCACCAAAATTCGGTGGATGACGACAATTATTCTGTAGGTAGTTGGTCCAACTGCTCCTGACATTCAGTGCGGATGGCAGCAATCAATTCGGTTGGTGCCGTCTGAAGCGTGGCTGCGTGACCCAGGTAAAGAAACCAGCGGGCAAAGTCCTGGAGCTGTTCTGGCGAGGTTGGGTCCAGGTAGCATTCCAATATGGCCTTCTGATGGAACTGGGCACGGTACTGAAGCGGCGCCGTGGGATGGGGATGCTGTTTAAATTGTTGAATGGCGTCGGTCGTCAATTTCAAGCAAACGTTGGGCTGCGGCCGGGCTGCCTTGATAGCCGCGGTGATGGTGTCCGGGTCCAGTGTCTGTTCCTGAGCGACCGGGGTGATTCCCACGATGTCCGTGATTTTTAGTTCGTAGAAGCGACTGGCATTCAGGTCCCAGGCGTCGACGTACCAGATAGCCTGACGATTGTAGACGTGGCGAACCCAAACGGTACGGGTGGTCGTCGTCAGTTTGAGATAGAGCTGGCGACTGGTCAGACAGTCATTTAGTAGTGTACGCAGCATGGGTGGGGCAAAGTCGGTCAGCTCGGTCAGTTTGGTGTTAGCTGGATTGGTGTGACTGAAAACTAGCAGCTCCTGTAGCGTCAGAAGGTCATCCTGCTGGGTCTGCGAGGCGATGGCCACGAGCTTCTCCGTTAAGGTATTGCGGTTCTGCAGGTAGGGAAGCTGGGTATTTAGCGTGGCCAGGAAACTGACAAATAGGGCCTTCAGTTCGTCGTTGTTGAACTGGACGGCGGGCAACAGGGTATTCTGGAGAACGGCATAACCGCCATCGCGACCCACGCTCGACGTCAGGGGCATCCCCAGCTCCTGAATATTTTCAAGATCACGAATGACCGTGCTTCGCGATACCCGAAAGTGGGCCATCAATTCGCGAATCGTAAAAAATTGGCGATTATTGATGTACCGCATCATGGTATTGACCCGTTCCGTTTTTGTCATGATTTTCTCCCAACAGTGTCAGTTTTTGAAACCATTAGTGACTATACTGAGTCTATCATCTAAAGGAGGCCATCACAATATGGCAAATTACACGATTGAAACGAAACCCGCATTCACTGTTTTAGGCATCGACACGGTGCTGACCGGCAACTTCCCCGAAATGGGTCAGCAGAAGGCGAACTTCTGGCAAAAAATCAACGCGGACCAAGCGCTGGCCAAGCTGGACGGCATCAACGATTATCCCTTCGCCGTTAACGAAGCCATCAACGGTGAATTTCACTACTACGCCGGCCGACAAGTGACGACGGCTGCGACGCCCGCAGCGGGCCAACGGCTGATTGAATTTCCCGCTGGCAAATACCTGGTCATTACCGGCACGGCTGCGGATCAAATGGGGCTGTACAACGCACTCGAAGGTTCCGCATTCGGCGAAATCTTACCCCAATTGACCGACTACGCCTACGTGGGTGGTCCCAACACGTCTTACGTGACCGGGAGCGATGACGCCGGTGTTCACGGCGAAATGCTGGTTCCTTTAGTCGAAAAATAGGTTCGTGAATCGTCAGTGTAGGTGGCTGACGATTTTTTGTATAATGGAGATAATAACGAGGAGGGGTTTCCATGAAACACGAATGGCGCAAGGCAGAGAAGGACTGGTACTTATCCAAGCAACCGACGCTGTTAACGTTGCCGGCATTGAATTTCATCACGATTGAGGGGCAGGGTGATCCCAATCAGCCGGACTTCGGAGAGCACGTTGCCGCCCTGTATCCGGTGGCCTATCAGCTACGAATGGCGCTGAAACGCGGTGAACTGGGCGAACCCTACGAGTATACGGTTTACCCGCTGGAGGGCGTCTGGACGACGACTGATGGCTCACGCGGGGCCGACCTGAACAAGGCGGCTTTGAAATATAAAATCATGTTGCGTCAGCCAGACCGGTTGACGGCCACGGATTTTGACCAGGCCTTGGCTACCGTTCAAGCGAAGAAGACCAATCCCTACTTCGACCAATTAACCTGGGAAACCTACGCGGAGGGACAGGTGCTCCAGACCATCCATCAGGGGCCGTTTGACGATGAGCCGGCCACATTTGCCCAGCTCCAGACGGTCGTGACCGAGCAGAACTTGCAGGTCATCCCCACCATGGGTGACTACTGGCACCGCGAAATTTACCTGACGGATGCCCGTCGGACCGCGCCGGAAAGGGCGAAAACCCTGCTACGTTACCGGGTTCAACCGAAGTAAATCAAAAAGTCGCCTGGCAACTTGTCGGACGACTTTTTTGATGCGATTAGATTACGGGAGCCACTGTAGGACGCTGTCCAGGGTGGTCACCGTGTGGGTTGGTCGAGCGGTGGCTGTGGGTTTTACGTTTTCCCGGTTGACCCAAATCGACCGCCAGCCAAGCTGATCAGCGGGGATGATGTCACTGGCATAGCCTTGCGCGATGTGCCAGTGATTCTCGGGGGTGAAGCCGTAATGCTTGCCCACGGCATCGAAGAAGGTGTGATCCGGCTTGTAGGCGTGCACGTCCTCGGCAGTCCAAATGTCGAAGGGCACCTGGAGGCTGTCGGCATTGGCGGGGATGATGTCCCAGCTGGAGTTGGACATCATAATCAGGTGGTAGCCGCGCTCACGTAGCGTTTTGAGCGTGGCAATGACTTCGGGAAACGGTGTCAGGGCACGGTGCGCCATTAAGACCTCGGGATAGTAGCGCTCGAAACCATGTTTGAGGCCAAATTGTTCGTCTAGGTGGAGTAAATTGTTGCGGGTCAGCAAATCATAGTCCAGGTAGGGATGCATGTTGTTGCGGTCGCCCTGATAGGTGATGAACCGTTGCCGGGCTAATTTGGCATCAACGCCCAGCTGAAGCGCGGCCCGGACGATTTCAGCGTAGGTGCCTTCCTCCCGTAGCAGGGTGCCATAACAGTCAAAGGTTAGAAATTTTTCCATCAAAAGAACTTCCTTAGTCAAACTAAAAAGCCACCCGCAAAGGTGGCTTTTCGTAGCTGTAATACACAATCAATCTATTTTTAGTGGTGACCAAGAGGGGGTAACCAGGTGGCCACTGAAATTTTCTGATTGGTTAGGCGGTTAATCCTAACCAATCACAGTTGTCAGTCCGTAACGTGGTTCACAAGCTGGATAGCGGGGGGCTGTCTGGTTGTGAACGTTGTTGGCGGTTACTGGGGTGGTGTGTCGCAGAGGGACTGGCCTCTTTGTTGGACCCTGGAACCGGTGGGACTGACACTACGCATTTTAGATTCCGGAGACGTGCGGCCTCTGAAACGTGCTCCGAGAGCCAGACTCCTGCGCTTAACCCAGCTAAGAAAACACCCCAAAACCAGGGGTATTCCCTTAGCTACGTTAATGCTCAGAGTCTAACCGGCTCTCTCCGCACTCTATTTTGCGTCGTAAGCTGCTTGGAAAATCTTGATGATATCTTCTTTAGTCCCTACACGAGGGTTAGAGAAGGCGTTCCCATCCTTCAAGGCGTTTTCAGCCATCAGTTCAAAGTCTTCTGGCTTTGCACCGATTTCCTTGATGGACTTAGGAATACCAACGTCTTGTGACATTTGCTTCATGGCCTTGATGGACAATTCAGCAGCGTCACGCGTTGATAAGCCTTCAGTGTTTTCACCCATGATTTCAGCTAATTCAGCGAAACGTTCTGGGCAAGCAATGATGTTGTATTCTTCAACGTAAGGCAAGAGCAAAGCACAGCAAACACCATGAGGAGCGTCGTATTGACCACCCAATTGGTGAGCCATGGCGTGAACGTAACCTAAGTTAGCGTTGTTGAAGGCCATCCCGGCTAACATTTCAGCTTCGACCATCTTGGTCCGAGCTTCAAGGTTGTGGCCGTTAGCAACGGCTTCACGTAAGGAAGTTTCAATCAACTTGATGGCTTCGATACATTGTGAGTCGGTGATTGGGTTGTGGTCAACGGAAACGTATGGTTCGATGGATTGAACGAAAGCGTCCATCCCAGTAGCGGCGGTTAAGCCCTTAGGAACGTCCAACATCAAAGTAGGGTCGTTGTAGGAAACCAACGGAATGTTCCGCCATGAAACAACAACGAACTTCAAGTGGGTTTCTTCGTTCGTGATAACGGCGTGACGAGTCAATTCTGAACCCGTCCCAGCAGTCGTGTTAACGGCAATCAGTGGTGGCAAAGCCTTGTCGAGCGTTTCGATCCCAGCTAACTTGGTGATGTCATCACCGTTAGTCAAGATAATGCCGGCACCTTTACCAGTATCATGAGCAGAACCCCCACCAACAGTGATGATGGAGTCAGCGCCTGAATCCAAGTAAAGTTTCTTAACTTCTTTGATGTTGCGAATCTTAGGGTTCGGTTCAACGTTGTTGTAAACAACGTAGTCAACACCAGCAGCCTTTAAGGAGTTCAAGGTCTGTTCAACCGCACCGTTTTCCATTCCTTCAAGGAACTTATCCGTTACGATGACGGGCTTCTTCATCCCTAACATCTTTGCACGGTCACCAATCTTGCTAATTACGCCAGGGCCAAAGAAATTGACACTGGGCATAAGAAAGTCATAACTACGTTCAGCCATTATACAAATGCCTTCTTTCGGAAGTTTTGAAAATCATTGGTACCAATTTCACAAAGCAATTATAACTAAAAAAATTACAGTTTGCAACTGCTTTCGGGTAAAAGTTTGTTAGTTGTCCGAGAAAACCAGGGTGTATCACCGATTTGACGGTGTTCATCATGCCCAAAGAAAATTTATTTAGCGCTTACAATAACGGAAACGGGTTAATGAAAAGATAAACAAATTGTTCTCATTTTGCTGTGAATTTCGGGGGAGACAACTGCTTGCGTCAGGTTTCACTGGGTCGTGAACCCCCTGACGCATTTCCCTGGGGCGGGTTAAACTGGTCGTTGTCATGGACTCCGGGTGGCGGAAATTGAACCGCGGCTGAGCGTTCCCGTTCCCGACGGCGGATTCAAAACGCCCTGCTGTGGGGTCGGTTCCAGACTAAAGAGCAGTCTTCCACCTCGACTTTGAGCCTGAGATGCGGTCTCAAAGGTCGCCCCGTGCTCTAAGCTGAGAATAAGGCACTCAGCTAAGACCACCGACACAGCTGGTCATTTTGATCCGCCTCTGGTCACTCAACTTGGCATGTGAATGGCACAATTTCCGCCATCCCTACGGCGGCGGACACTGGTTTAGCCCATAGTTACGGGGCTTGCCGTTAGCGTGGCCTGACTGTGGCTGGTATTTACCACAGACATAGGGAATCAGCAGCGTATTTAAGCCGATAATTTGCGACAACAATTGTCGTTTATCTTGATTATTAATCGACAAATCACTATTTAGTGTTAGCCATTGTAGTTGTTGATGGGTTGGCCTAAAATTGACAATAAGAAGTACATAAATCAATTGCGGAGGCAGAAAAATGGCACATAAAAAGCACTGGCTAACGGTCGCTGTTGCGTTGTTGGCAGCGGGGAGCTTGGCGGGATGTACGTCTAATATGAGTAGTCGGCAGGCCAAGAATGCGTTTAAGCAAAGCCAATCTAGCAGTAAACAGGGATCGGGGAAAACGGCCAAAGATGAGTCAATTATCGCGGCAGCGCAATCCCTGAATGCCGATGGCAAATACAAGCAGTCGAACAAAAAGCTGAGCAGCATTAATCTGACGGACTTGAACAAGAAGGGGTTTGGCGCCCTGAAGACGGAATTTTTCAGTCTGCAAAAGAGCAACGACAAATTTCTGTTGAAGAAGACCCAGTCCAAGGGCAATAGCGCGACCACGACTCAGGCCAGTGGGGGCAACACGACCACGACGACCACTACCAACAACAGTTTTGACGGGTACAGCAAGTACGTTGGCGACTATTATTTCTATAATGACGACGATGGCGACCGGCAACAGGAGACGTTGACGATTCACGATAACGGCTCGGTCGTGCAGAACAACAACGATGGTTCTGCCTTCCACGGGACCGCGACCATCAAGGATTCCGGCGCGCACGGCGTCTTGTCCTATGACGTGACGACCGGCACCAACGATACCAAGACCATCGATGCTAACGTGGAAATCGACGTGGTTTGGAGCAACGGCGAGCACGAAACGTACTACGGCTACACGTCCTACGACGATGATATCGTGTTGACGGACGGTAACTCGTACGATGGTGATTTAGTGAACGAAGTCTGGATGCAGTAAATCAGAATCTTCAATACACGGCAACCCGCATCTGACGGCCGCCGTGTATTTTTAGGTCAGGAGGAATTTTGATGAAAAAATGGGGATTGTGGTTACTGGTCGGTGTCGCGAGTTTGGGATTGGTCGGCTGTCAGTCGCGTGGCCAAGCCCATCAGGCGGCGAAAAAGATGACATCTAGCCGCTCGGCATCGGCCAGTTCTAGCGTAACCAAGCCAAAAACACCTAAAGCAAAACCGGCTAAGTCCCAAACGACCAAGCCGGTTCAAACCGCGCCATTCAAACAAATTGCGCAGAGCACGATGGGCCACTTGAAGGGACAAAATGCCGTGTATATTCAAACGACGGCGGGGCAGACACTGAGTTGGCACAACCGCTCACAGAAGGCTGCGAGTGATATTAAACTATTTATTTTGGCGACAGTCTATCGTCAGGTTGCGGCTGGCAAGTTTGATTTGGCCGCGACCTATACGCTCCGTGAGGCGGATAAGGTAGGTGGTACCGGGAATCTACAGGCGCAAGCCGCCGGAACGCGGGTCACCAATCGCGACTTGCTAAAGGACATGATGACCGTGAGCGATAACACCGCCACCAACATCATCATCCGCGAGGTCGGGGGCTTGGCGGCCGTCAATCAGGAGATTAAACGCTTGGGTGCCACCCAAACGGTTCTTCGGCGAAAGATGATGGATCAAAAGGCGCTTGCAGCGGGACGGGACAACGAAACCTCTGCTCGCGATTTAGGAAACCTGTTAATGAAGATCTGGCGGCACCAGCTGATTTCACGCGCCGCCGATACGGCGATTTTAAAGTTGATGGCGGCTAATACCAATCACACCAAGCTACCCAAATTGGTGCCAGCCAGTCGTCAAATTTATAACAAGACCGGTGAGTTCGATACCTACGGCGTGGAAAATGACGCGGCCATTTTTGCTCGGGGCAAGCAGGCCGTGGTGGTCGTGGCGCTATCGCAAAATGGCGAGCTCTCCCAGCAGGTTCCGGCGATGAATCAACTGGGGAAGCAGATTGATGCCGTCGTGTTTGGTTAGGAATCGTTACTTAGTTAACGCTGAAATTCACTGATCACGCAGCGGTTAAACGACTTATAATGGAGCTATCTAAGCGGATAAGAGGGGTTGTGTATGAAAGAATTAGACAAGCATCGGCAACAGGAACAGGCCGAATGGCAGGCGCGGCAACAGGCCGAGTTGGCCAAGTTACGCGGCGCTCAGCGGCACCTATACTTAAACGTGGGGGCCTACTTGAGTATCTCCGTGATCGAGTTCTACTTAGCCATTGTCGGGCACTCCCAAACGTTGCGGGCCGATGCGTTTAACAATTTATCCGGAATTATTTCCACCATTTTGTTATTAATTGGCATCTACATCGCCCGTGATATTCACGACGATGATTTGATGGGTCAGCCGCTACCGGAGGACTACAGCCACAGCGGCCAACGCCTTCAATTGACGCGGTTTCACTACGAAACGGTCTTCACCATGCTGACCGGGATCGTGATGATTGCCATCGCCGCCAGCGTCATCTACAGCGGCATCAAGAGTCTCATGAATCCCGCCGACCAGGAGGTGCCCCAACCGATTACGATTCTGGGGGCCGGCATCGCCACGGTCGTCATGCTAGGGGTGTGGTGGCTGAACCGGCGGGCCGGTCGAAAATTAAAGAACGCTGCATTGACGGCCGCCGCGCTGGATAGTTTGAGCGACGCCATGACCAGTATCGCGACCATGATTGCGATTGGTGGTGCGCTGGCGTTCAAACTGACCTGGCTTGATGGCGTGGCCAGTATGTTGGTCGGTATCTATATTCTGACGGCGGGCATCAAGATTTTCCGTGAGAGTAGCTTGAACCTGGCCGACTACTTTGACCCGGAAGTTGAAGAACAATTTCGGCAAATGGCCGCGGGCTTTGCCGGGGTCAAACGGGTGGAAGACCTCAAGGCCCACTACAACGGTAACGTGGTCACGGTTGATCTGGTGATTGCGGTCGACGCCCACATGGAAGTGCAGGATAGTTACCGGTTGGGCGAGGAGATTGAGGCGGCGATGCGCCACGAGTTCGGCGTCGTCGACACCAACGTGATGGCTGTCCCAGCGGGTTAGACTGATGTTGACTTCGGTGAAAACTGAGCCTGGTCGCGTTCGTTCTCGGCGGCGCGCTCAAGATACCCTGCTGTGGGGTCGGTTCCAGCCTGAGAAGCGGGCTTCCACCTCAACTTTGAGCCAAAGGGCGGTCTCAAAGGTTGCCCCATGGGCTAGGCTGAGAAAGTACCCCAGCCAAGGCCATCGACACAGCCGGGCATCTTGGCTCGCCTCTGGTCACTTCCACGACTGGCTCATTTTTCCCAGCCCTGCGGCTGACATGGGTTTAACCCCGTTGGAAGCCAGCACGGTGTTTCTTAGGCCTTTCAGGCGATATGAGTTTTTAAAACTAAAAAACAAGTTGTTTGAACAAAAAGGGGTCGCTAATATGGCGGCTCCTTTAATTATTAATAATTACTATTTTTGATTATTAATTAATAATTTGATGGTTCTTTGCCGTAAGTTTCCATCCCGTTTGACGTTATGGCCGGGCCGAATCTGCACGACGTTCCGTGGGCTCCATGGCACAATATACATGACAAATCAAAGAGGCCAAGCCCCGTCGAAAAACGGTTGCTTGGTCTCTCTGCAGTGCTATTACGTTCGCGATAGAATCAATTCTAGCAATTACAACTTATTCTCGTCCATTTCCAGTAAACTTTTACGATGGATAATGGCTTCGATTAAGCGTTTACGTTTTTGATCCATACTCTCTTTTTTCGCAACCTTTCTGAGTTTTCTAGAGTAGCTGAAATCGAGTGCTTGAAAAATTTTATACAGATCCTGCAAATCTCTGGATTCTAGCATGTAATTAAGATTAGGCGTTTTTAAAAGCTGTTGAACTGATTTTTGATATAAGAAGATCGAAATCAGTCTTAAAAGAACTATGCTACTAACCAATGATGCTAGCCAAACCCAAGCCAGCAATAGGATTGCAACTGCAAACTCTAAGGGTGTTTCATTCATTGATAAGTTAATATACCATTCTGCACCGATGATTGCTGTAGGCACGACCGCCATACAACTAGCTAGAATTCGAAATTTAAGATCATACAATTACAAACACTTACCTCTCTATTTAAAATTAATCTCATTTTACACTTCTAAGGATGGAAAAGGAGATTAATTCCATGGTTACTAAAAGGTGCCTACTCCCCCAAAGGTCACTTAGGCGCTATAATGAGTAAAACTATTGAGGAGGTCATCACGTGAAAAAGTCGTATAACAATGGGGTCGAGGCAACGCTGGGCATTATTAGTGGGAAATGGAAGCCACAACTGCTGTGCCATTTGGGCAATCGGCCCCAAAGAACGTGTGACCTCCGCCGCGAGTTGCCGGCCATCTCGCAAAAGGTACTGACGCAACAACTGCGGGAGCTGGAACAAGACGGCATCATCGTCCGCCACATTTCTGGCGAGCGGGCACCGTTTAAAGTCACCTACGCGTTGACCGACCTGGGCCGTTCTCTGGGCCAGATTTTGGTACAGATGTCCGTGTGGGGTGAACGTCGGGCCAGTGAAGTGCCCGACATGGAAATTGCCAACGACCACGGGGGCTTCAGCCATATTTTAGAAAATTAATCAGGAGGTACTTTTAAGTGCCTTCTTTTTTTCTGCCCAGCAAGCGGTTATGCTAGGTTTCGTTGAGGAGGTGGCGCGATGGCGCATTCGATTCGCGGGTTACAGACGACCCAAACGGTGGTCACGCAACCCGTGCAGTGGCAACTACTCCTGTTGCTGGCAGAGGGTTCCCAATCCATGGGGATGATCTGGCAGCGGCTAAATGGCAAGCAACGGTGGGGCTGTTGGTGTGGTTTGTGGCGATTGCAGCGCTGCCAACTCGTGATGTTTCACGTGAAACAACGGCGCTGGGCGCTGACGCCAGCCGGCGAGACCCTCCGACCGATTTTAACGGCAATTCAAAAATGTACCGCAATTCAGAAAGGTGGAAAATCAGATGACTTATAATTTTCAACAGGACTTTAGCTTTAAGAACGGGATTACGTTAAAGAACCGGGTAATCATGTCCCCAACCACGACCATGTCGAGTTTCTACGACGGCCACGTGACCAACGATGAAATCGACTTCTACGGCGCTCGGGCCGGTGGCGTTGGCATGATCATTGGTGAAGTGGCCAACGTGATTGCTGGCGGCAAGGGCTTCGAAGGCGAACTGTCAATTGCCGATGATACCGACATCGAGGGATTGAGTCGCTTGGCCAACGCCATGAAGCGCAATGGTACCAAGGCCGTCCTGCAGATTTTCCACGCTGGCCGGAAGTCTAACGACAGCATTCTCCGTGGCACCCAACCAGTCAGTGCTAGTGCCGTCAAGGCCGCCTTTCCAGCCGATTCGCAGACGCCTCGAGAAATGACGGCGGCGGAAATTGATGAGTTGATCGTTGCCTTTGGCGAAGCCACGCGGCGGGCCATTGCCGCTGGTTTTGACGGGGTCGAACTGCATGGGGCCAACACCTACCTGTTGCAGCAGTTCTTCTCTCCTAACTCAAATCGTCGGACGGACAAGTGGGGTGGCAATCGTGATGACCGGATGGCCTTTGCCAAGGCCGTGATCACCAGCGCCCATGAGGCGATTACCCAGTACGCCGACCGCCCATTCCTGTTGGGCTACCGGATCTCACCCGAGGAAATCGAAACACCAGGGATTCGTTTAGCTGATAGCTTAGCCTTCCTGGATATGTTAGGCGATTCCGACGTGGATTACGTGCACATGTCCATGGGTTCTGCGCAACGGACGTCTTTGAACGACAAGAGCGACCACGAACCGTTGATCAAGAAGTTTGTTGCCCAGTTAGCTGGCCGCAAGCCACTGATTGGTGTCGGTTCCGTGGAAACGCCAGCTGACGCCGATGCTGTTCTCGCCATGGGGGCTGATTTGGTGGCCATGGGCCGCGAAATGATTCGCGAACCCCAATGGATGGAAAAGGTGCTGGACGGGGATGAAGCCAGCATCCGTTACCAACTTTCACCATCTGAAATGACCGAACTGAAGATTCCGGTGGCTATGCAGTACTACCTGAAGGGCGCCTTCTACTCCGTGATGCACTTCACCACGGACCCCGCTGTTGCGGCCGATTACCAAAACGAAGCGGCCCCAATGGAAGGTTTCGAAAAGAAGATGTAGCCCCACCAATTATTAATTTCGCGAATAGAAAATACTTGTTTTAGCAAGTAAAGACACGGCCAGGAGGTTTGCCCCTTGGCCGTGTCTTTTTAGTTTGTGATGCGGACCTGGCCCGACCCGCTGGTGATGGTCAGGGGATGCTGGCCCGCTTGGGTGTAGTGGTGGCTGTTGTGGGCGGCTTTTTTGCCGTTCACGTGGACTTGACCGGTCTTAAAGGCGACCTGGAGACCGTCACTGGACAGCTGGTTGAGGGTGGTACTGCCATTATCCTTGACCAGCGTGCCACCGGCCGTGACGGTTAGGTGGTGCGCGATGGTTGTGCCATTGTGGTGATGGATTTTGAGGTGCTGGGTGGTAAGGTCGTTCAACTTGAGCGTGCCGTTGAATTGGTCGATGGTTAAATTCCGCAACACGTGGGCGTCGGTTAGGTTGAGTATTAAGACGGGCGAGTGACCAATTTCAAAGGGATGGCTGGACAAGTTAGACTCTTTAACGTCTAGCTGATTGTTGGTCGTCGAGATGACGTACTGGTTGGTGGCGACATTACTAAGAGTCAGACGATTCTGTTGTCCGGGTTTAATAATCAATTTGGCGGTCCGGAGGGTGAGCGTCAGGTTCTTGGGGACCGTGTCTAGGTCAACGGATTTAGTCGTGAGTGGCGTGGTGGTCAATGAATTGACGGTGAAACGCCGGTTGGTACTGGTGGTCCAGAGAACTAAGCCGCCTAGGATTAAGACAAGGACAATGATGAGAACTAACAAAGTAAGTAGAATTTTTTTCATAATGGGCTCCTTTTTTGAATGAATATATTTTTAATTCATTCATTTTGATTGAAAAAAATAACCGTTGTGGCTATTTTAGAATGACATGAAGAATACCGGTGATCAGGTCGCTGACCAGTTGGAAATAGTCGGCCGTTTGGACTTCACTCTGGTGAAAATCAACCACGGTGAGGGCGTTGAACAGGCTGAGAATTCGGTCCTGGGTCATGCCGGGCGCGAGTAAGCCGCGCTGTTGCCAGTCGGTGATCAGCACCATGAGGGTCGCGTAGACCACGCTATCGGCGGCAATGTCCTGGTTGGTCTTAGCGATAATCGCGTTGAGCTTGGGGTTGCTAAACCATTCCTGGAGAATGCGATTGTTAGTGGATTGGGTGAAGATTTGTTGGAGAACAGCTTGGACGACCGTTGCGGGGTCCGCCGTCAGGTCAATTTGGCTAATGATAGCCTGCTTGATCCACTCATTTTCTTGGTTATAGACGGTGATAAAGATGGCTGTTTTAGATTGATAGAAATTGTAAAAGGTCCCGACCGCGACATCCGCTTTGGCCGCGATATCCGCGATACTAGTGGCCTTGAAGCCCTGTGCTAGGAACAAGTCCCGAGCGGCAGTGAATAGGCGTTGCTGTTTGTCATCCATAGATTAAGCGACCTCCTTGACTTACTGAATGAATATTAATTTAATTCATTCAGTAAGTCAAGTAAAAAAGGACCTGTCCGGAAACAGGTCCTTAGGATTAATCGTCTAAATCGGGTTGAGCTAACGCCTCAGTTGCTAGGCGCGCCTGTAACTGTTGGTCGTAAGCGCGAGCGCTCGGCAACAGCCACATGGCGAGACCACAGATTAGGGAGCCGAGGCCGCCGATGATAAACAGTTTTTCGACGCCAAGGCTGTCGGCCAGGGGACCCGCAAATATCAGGCCGACTGGGCCAGCAACACTGGTCAAGGAGTTGAGCACGCCCAGCACGCGGCCGAGTTGGTCGGCGGGGAAACTCTGTTGGATCATCGCCATCAACAGGGTGCTATAGAACGGCGTCATGGCACCGGCTAAGGCGTTTAAGACCACGAACCAGACGAAGCCGGTTTGGTTGCCCGGCAGAAAGCCGCTACCGCCGAAGGTCACGCCCATGGCGACGGTCGCCCAGAAGATGGGTTTCATCCGGTCGCGCCAATTACCAAAGAGGCCAATGATGGCGCCCCCGGCGAGCATGCCGACAGAGTAAATGACTTCGATCAGGCCAGCCTGGCCGACCGTGCCGTGGAAGTAGCCCATGGTCATCAGCGGGTACAGGCTGGCGGCGGGCATGAACATCAGCGTGAAGGCCGCACCAATCATGGTGATAGCCCAGAGACCCCGCGTGTTGCGGAGCTTCATCAGCCCAAATTTGGCATCGGCCAGAACGTGAACCTTTTCGTCAATCACGGGATGCTCGGGAATCCGCACGAACGTCAACAGGCTAATCCCAATGATGGCGCCCAGCACATCGATTAAAATTAAGAAATTCATGGGGACGATGGCAAAGAGAAATGCGCCCAGCGCCGGTGAAATAATCATGTTGGCCGACTGGACCATCCCCAGCTGCCCGTTGATGCGCGTGAGCTCATCGGTCGGCACCATGGTCGGCAGAATCGACTGAATCGTTGGCATCTGAAAGGTCTGCGCAATCGACCGGACCAGTAGCGAAATGAAAATCAGCCACAGGGGAAAGGTCGACTGGAGCGTACCGGCAATCGATAAAATAATGGCGAAGATGGCGGCCACGATGTCTGGGACAATCAGCAGGGCCTTCTTGTTGAGACGGTCAACGAATGGCCCCACGAAAGGACTGAGGAGCACCATCGGGAGCATCCCCAGCAGCGTCGCCAGGCTGAGGACCGTTGCCGAGCCCGTTTGCTTGGTCAAGTACCAGATGATGGCGTACTGGACCACCATGCTGGTGATTCCCGACAGGAACTGACTGGTTAAGAAGAGATAGATGTTGCGCCGCCAGTGCGGCAAGTGTGTGGTTTCCAAGGAGCGGACCCCCCTCATAAAATATTTAATAAATGGCTCACAGGTGGTTAAGCGTAGCATATTGGTTAAGGGGGTGCAAGAAAGTTGACTCAACAAAAAACCACCTCGCACACAACGGTGAGAGATGGCTGATTTGGTTGATGAAACTGTGGTTAATGCTAGTGGGAGCCGGTCAAGTTTAAGCCGTTTGGTTGGTGGCCGTGTCGCGCATACTTGCGGGCACAAAACTATCGGGCTGGTGAGTCTTCATAATTTCTGCGTAGTGATCAACCTTGAAGTTGATGGTCGACAGATGGTTCTTAAGGTCAGCGATTTCGCGGAGCGTCCGTTCCTGTTGCGCTTGCATCATTTCGTAGCGTTCAGGCACGGTGCATTCCCCTTGTTGGACGAGATCGAGGTAGTGCTGAATTCGTTCGACGGGCATCCCCGTCCCGCGTAAGCACAGGATGATATGTAACCCTTCCAAGTCGACGTCGTTAAACACGCGGTTGTTGTTGGCGTCCCGTTTGACGTTGGGCAACATGCCGTGATCGTGGTAATAGCGAATACTATAGGTTGAAATGCCCAGTTTCTGAGCAACTTCGTGGATGGTATAAGACATCTGGGTCCCTCCTCAAAAGGTTCGCGTTCGACTAACTCTAAGCAATGTTTTCAATCATACACGTTTGCTGACGTTTGCGCAAGCGTTTGCCTCGATTTAAAATTTAGGCACAAAGGGGTTGCCTTCAAGTAGGTCGAAGGGGGTACACTGCTGGTAGGTGAGGAGGGGTGATGGTGTGAGACAATTTAATGTTCAGTCTGCGGGGGCGGACTTTGTGCCGCGGTTACCATGGTCGATTGACCCTAGTGCCAGCCTGGCTGCGCTATTGGGACCGGAGCCGCGCGACCTGTTACTGCAGGATACAGCAACCGACGAGCTCACCATCGTCCCCCAGGTGTCGTTGGAAGAATTGATTGAAAAATTGGGGCGCTCCGTCTACGGCCGTCTCGGCAATCAGCTGTTAGCGGCACTACCAGTTTCGCCGCCAGCGTGGCAACCGACCGTCGCCAATTACCTATTGCTGGACCTGACTCAGGTGAGTCATGCCACGGTGTTGGCGACAATGGGCGCGTTGGTCGGGCTGGTCGTGGTCCAACAGTCGGGTGGTCCAGCAACGCCAGCCAGGTTGGCGGGAATCGCCAGTCAGGCGCAGTGCTGGTTACAAGAGATCGGCGTGACGGCGCATCAACTGCTCCTACCGGCGGGGGTCACGATTTTGCGAAAACTCCTGACCCAACTGCTCACGCAGAATCGCCAGTACGATGCCTACGCCCCAGCAGGTTGTGACACGCATGCGGGCCAACTTGTGCAGGAGGCGGTGGCGTTGGCGCATGGCCAGCTGGAGACGTTGCAGTTACCGGATTCGTGGCGGTTGTTGCGAGTTGCGGTGGAGGAACGGCAGTTGAAAAATTCTTAACGCAATAATGGTTGTGCGACTCAACGAATGGTGGGTCGCACTTTTTTATTCCCTGAAATATACACGAAAATAACAACGGTATTTATATCAAATGTTCGTAAAATCAGAAAAATAGGTGGACAATTTCGTTTGATTAACGTATTCTGTAGAAAGAAAACGAAGAATGAAGAGCAAACAAGGAAACCGTGGAGGGTGGACATCTGATGCATTGGGTAGCGGATCTGTTGGCGGCAATCGGAGTCGTGTTAAATGGGATTCCTCAGGGAATCATGGCGATGTCACTAGGCTTCGCGATATTTCCGACGATGTTTTCGTTTCTATTTGCTTCGGCGGTCAACGGGGCGTTTGGCGCCGTGGCCCCCTTATCCTTTCAGGCCGAATCCTTAGCGCTGACGGGAAAGCTTGGTAGGGACTTACGCGAGCGAACGTCGATTATCTTAGGGGGTTCCCTGGTCATGCTCCTGATTGGGGTGACCGGGACCCTCACCAAGATTGTCGCACTGCTAGGCAACGGCATCATGGCGGGGATGATGGCCGGTGTGGGGGTCATGCTGGCAAAGATTGCGTTGAGTATGGCTAAGCAGGAACGCTTGACGGGATGGACCTCGGTCGGGCTGGCCGCCGTGACCTATTTAGTGACCAAAGACTTAGTTTGGACGATTGTGTTGTCCGTGGTCGGGTCGAGTTTGGCCGCCGTCTTTGTGACCCATTACCGTGCCGAACTCCCGGAACACGTGACGGCTCGCCGATTTGTCTTTACGAAACCGACGATTAATCCCCGCGTGGTCCGTGGGGCGTTGAGCCTGGCCTGTCTGAACATTGGGGCCAACATTTCCTATGGACTGATTACGGGGGAGATGACGGGGCTTAAGCCCAATCCGGTCAACCTGAACCTGCTGACGATTACGCAGTCGTTGGCCGATATGGGAACCAGCCTGCTTGGTGGCGCGCCGGTTGAAACGATTATTTCCGCGACGGCCAGTGCGCCTGAACCGGTCATTGCCGGGATTCTGATGATGCTGATCATGGCGGCGATTCTAGCGGTGGGTTGGTTACCCCGACTGGGAAAATACGTGCCGAGCGCCTCGATTGCTGGTTTCCTGTTTATTTTGGGGGCCGTCGTGATCTTTCCGGCGGATGCGGCGACGGCCTTGCAGGGGAAGGACGCGACCGTGGCGGCGATTACCTTGGTGGTGACGGCCGTGGCCGATCCGTTTGCTGGTCTCTTAACCGGGGGCCTGTTGAAAGGGTTGTTACTAGTTGGACTGGGGGTCTAAACGATGTTGAAAACATATGAATTAAAAGTGGGACCCATCACGCGGCAGTTGCCCGTGGTGCCCATCAGTCAAGATTTAGCGATTGCCTCATTTGTGCTATTAGGGGATGCCGAGTTAACCGATTATGCTGCGGAACAATTGGCTCAGTTAGTGCCTAAGAAGTTCGATTATTTTGTCACGTTAGAGAGTAAGGGCATTCCGTTGGCCCAGGAGCTTAGCCGGCTGACCGATCACCCGCAATTCGTGGTTCTGCGAAAGGCCACCAAGGATTACATGCGTGCGCCCCTCAAGGTCCCCGTGACGGCCATCACGACCAGTGCACCGCAGGAATTGGTGCTGGATGGCACCGATGCCGACCGGCTGGTGGCGAAGAAGGTCGTCATTGTCGATGATGTCATTAGCAGCGGGGGTTCATTGAATGCCGCCCAGGAGCTATTGAAGCGGGCGGGCGCCACCATTGTGGGCCAGATGGCCATCTTGGCTGAGGGCGCTGCGGCGGACCGGCCGGACATTCAGTACTTGGCCAAGCTCCCCTTGTTTCCCATCGATTAAACGGGTTAAACTGTTTTTGCCAGCGCCTCCGGGAAGGTGAAAATGAGACCGGTCCGCTGTGGGCGAACGCCTGGAGCCAAAGAGCGGTCTCCGGACTTACTTTGAGCCTCTGAAAAGCGAGTCTCAAAGGTATCAATTGCCTAAGCGGCTCACGCCACTAAGGCAATTCCCACGGCTGGGCTCATTTTCACCTTCCCTGCGGCTGATATGGGTTTAACCCATTTATCAGTTGTCGTCCAAGCTATCTGGGAATAAACTTAATTAACATTAAATCTCATTACACACAAAACCTCATTACACACAAAACCACCTAGGTTCAACAACGCTCGCAGTCGTCATTGGACCTAGGTGGTTTTTAATTTACCTTGATGTCAGTCAGAGGTTTTATTTGAACAAGTAAACTTTGGATTCGTAAGGCCGGAGCGTGGTGCCTTGGTCGTCGGCGTAGTTGCCGATGAGCTTTTCACTGGCGTTGGCCTGGTCGTAGTCACGGGTGACGGTCTGGTCGGTGAAGTTGCTGATGACCAACAGGGTTTGCCCTTGATAGTGACGCTTGTAGGCGAAGACTTGCTCGTCGTCGGCGTCTAATTCTTCAAAGGTACCGTGAACAATCAGGTCACTGCTGTGGCGCAAGGCAATCAACTGCCGGTAGTAGTTGAAGACGGATTGGTCATCGTCGACTTCGGCTGCCGCGTTGATCTTGGTGTAGTTCGGGTTTAAAGCGAACCATGGTTGACCCTTGGAGAAACCGGCGTTCTTGGAATCATCCCACTGCATGGGTGTCCGGGCATTATCCCGGGACATGTGGGACAGGTATTTCAACATCGTTGGTTGGTCGATGATCTTTTCTTCCTCGACGTTTTGCCGGTAGGCGTTCAGGCTTTCCAGGTCTTCATACTGGTCGAGTGAGGTGTAGTGCACGTTGGTTTCACCTAGCTCTTCGCCCTCGTAAACGTAAGGGGTGCCTTGAAGCATGTGGAGCGTGGTGCCCAGCATCTTCGCGGAGAGTTCCCGGTAGGCTGGCGTATCATTACCAAAACGAGAAACGGCACGGGGTTGGTCGTGGTTGTTCCAGTAAAGGCTGTTCCAACCCTTGCCATCCAAGGCCTTTTGCCAACGGGAGAGGGCGCCCTTTAATTCGGTCAATTTGACCGGGGCGTCGTTCCACTTGCCCAGACGAGGATCAGTGTTGGGGGATAGACTGACGTGCTGGAACTGGAAGACCATGTTCAATTCGTTAGCTTCAAGCCCGGTGTAGGTGATGGCGTCTTCTGGCGTGGAACCGGGCATTTCGCCCACCGTCATGACGTCGTAGTGGGATAAGACCTCGTCGTTCATTTCCCGCAGGTAGTCGTTGAGCTTAGGGCCATCGGAGACCAGTGGTTCCACGTTACCGTAAGGGGCACCCGGTGCTTGGGGTGCATCCGGCAAGCCGGCTGGCTTGGAAATTAAGTTGATAACGTCCATCCGGAAGCCATCGATCCCCTTGTCCAGCCAGAACTTCATGAGACTCCAGATTTCTTGGCGAACCTTTGGATTTTCCCAATTCAAATCGGGTTGACCAGGTGCGAAGAGGTGCAGGTAGTACTGACCACGCTTGGGTTCAAACGTCCAAGCGGACCCACTGAAGTAGGACCCCCAGTTGTTCGGCTCGTGGCCATCAACCGGGTCACGCCAAATGTAGTAGTCAGAATAAGGATTGTCCTTTGACTGCCGACTTTGTTGGAACCACTCATGTTGATCAGACGTGTGGTTGACCACTAAGTCCATTAAAATCTTCAGGTCTTGGTGGTGGGCACTGGCTAATAATTTGTCGAAGTCGGCCATGGTACCATAAGCATCCTGGATATTGCGGTAATCACTGATGTCGTAACCGTTATCCTTGTCGGGGGACTTGTAAATGGGGTTCAGCCAAATGACGTCGGCGCCTAATTTTTTAATGTAAGGTAGGCGCTGGGTCAGACCGGGGAGATCCCCAATCCCATCGTTGTTACTGTCTTGGTAACTGCGTGGGTAAACTTGATAGACGACGGCGTTTTTCCACCATTGCTTAGACATAGATAAAACCTCCTATAGAAATTGCTAACTCTAGTTTACAGAATTTTCAGATAATTTAGGGTGAATAACACTCACAGCGACGGCCCCTAAGAGAAAGGCGATGCCGGCGATGACTAACATGCCGGGCATGGATTGGCCGATGGCTGGGAAAATGGCGAAGCTGGCCAGGGAAGCGGTGATTTGTGGCAAGCAGATGCCGCAGTTGAAGAGTCCCAGGTAGGCCCCTTCATTTTTCCCGTTGAGTGATTCGGTGAAGAGGGACATGGCTTGCGTTTGCATGGTCAGGTAGCAGATCCCAATCAGGCAGAATGGCAAGATTAACAGCCATTGAGAGTGGATAAAGTAGATCCAGATCATCCCAAGACCACCCATGATCAGGCTAACCCGGAACCAGAATTTCCGTTGGTTCGGCTTGGTGTGAGACAGAACGGCAAAGCCCCAAACAACGGCGGCTAGTGACTGGATGCAGGAAAGAATCCCGAACCAGTTCCCAGCAGCTTGGTAACCGGCGGAAGCGGCGTTGGCCGTGTGCCAAACGTTGTCGGCGATGGCACCAGTCCCATAAGTCCATAAGTATTGAATGGCAAACCAGTCAAACAGCTGCACGAAGGAAATTTCCCAGAAGGCCCGTGGTGCGGTCTTCACTAAGTGCCACAGGCTGGCCGTCTTTTGCTTGGTCTCAGCCTTGACGTGGTGGAACCGGTTATAGGTTTCGGGGTCGTATTCTTTAACGGAAACGATCGTGTAGATTGAGGTTAACAAAAGGATCGCGGCGCCAATGTAGAAGGCCATCCGTACGGACAGGGGCACGGTGCCTTTAGAAGCCACGTTGGACACCCCAAACCAAGTTAACACGAATGGGAAAATCGTTGCCAGCACCCCACCCAAGTTGGAGTAGGATTGTTGCCAAGACCAGGCCAAATCCTTTTGGTCTTCGTTGACCATGTCCCCAATGATCATCTTGAACGGTTGCATGCAGACGTTAGAGGATAGGTCCATGAAAAGAATGGCGATGGCGCCGAATAATAAGGCGGCAAGTGAGGCGTAACCGAAGCCAAACGACCCGGCATTAGGCAATAGAATCATGACCAATGCGGCGATGGGCGCCCCAATCATGAGGTAGGGCATCCGCCGGCCGAACCGGTTCCAAGTGATATCGGAATACTTCCCAATCAAGGGTTGGACGACCATGCCGGCCAGTGGGGGCAACAGGAAGAAGAAGCCCAGCTTGGTTGGGTCGGCCCCAATCGTTTGGAAAATCCGGCCCATTTGTGAGGACTGTAAGGAAAAGGCCATGTTGACCCCGAAGAAACCAAACGTCATCGCGAAGATGGTCTTCAAGGGTAGTTTCGGTAGTGAGTTTTCACTGGCGGTCGTGGTTGCGGTCGTCGGGGCTTGCTCACTTTCTAAGGCTGTATTTTGAGCCATAGTGATTCCTCCTTAAAAAATGAAAGTTGAATAATTGCTATCATCGGTTGAATTAATTAAGTAACCGCTTACAAGATGAATTCTATCACTTTACACAAACGTTTACAATGGCTTTAAATAAGAAAAGCAAACGTTTGTGTAAAATTACCGAATTCATGGCAAATGACTTTGTTATTTCACGCTATTAACGGTAGAATAGGACGTAGATATGAAAACGCAAAGGCCAGGTATAGAGCAACGACCGGGCGGAGCTGGTAGTAGAAAATTAGAGGAAAGTGGGTGGTCGTGATGGCCGCAACGATTAAGGATATTGCGAAATTAGCGGGGGTCTCCACGGCCACCGTGTCGCGCGTTTTGGCCAACAAGTCGGCGTTTTTTAGTGAAGCGACGGCCACCAAGGTGCATGCGGCGGCGACTGAGCTGGGCTACCAGAAGAATACGGCGGCGGCCGAGTTGGTGACACGCCACAGCAATGTGATTGCGGCCGTGGTCAATTCGACCAAGACCAACTTTGCCAGTCAAATCATTGAAGGCATTCAAGCAGAAGCCCACCAACATGATTTGAACGTGATTATTTTATACGCGGGGGATGCTGATCCCGTCCAGCAGCGGCGGGCATTGATGACGGTGATTGAGCGACCGGTGATGGGCATTCTACTACTATCTGTCGACTTGGCACCGGAAAATTTGACGCTACTCCAAAGCTCACAGGTACCGTATTGTTTCCTATCCATCTCGTTTGACGGGGAACGTTTGCCATACATCACCTCGGATGACTGGCAGGTCGGCTACCAAGCGACGCAAGCATTGATCAAACAAGGGCATCGGCGAATTGGCTTGGCTGGCGTCGATAGTGACTTTCATACTGGCCGCCAACGGGTGCTCGGGTATACGCAAGCCTTGAAGGATGCTGGCATCACACCTGAGGACGAGTGGGTTCAGCTGGGAAATTACAGCTATGATGCCGGGCAGACAGCGATGCAGGCGTACGGCGCGCAGACCGAACTGACCGCCATTGTGGGCGCTAGTGACATGGCGGCCATTGGCGTGATGAATCAGGCACGGGACCTGGGTCTGTTGGTGCCCGTGGACCTCTCCATCGTGGCGATTGACGGCACGGAACTGTGTAGCCTAGTCCAACCGCAACTAACCAGCGTGTCGCAAAACTTCTATGAAATGGGGATTGCGGGCGTTCAACAATTGCGGTCAACCGAGACGTTGCCGCAGAAAATTACGCCAATCAAGTTAGTCAACCGTCAGAGTGTGCGGATGCTGAGTCCAGAATAAATAAGTTGAATTGTGGCGCCGGAAAAGTAAAATTCCGGCGTCTTTTTTACATCCATTTTAGCAAAATTTGTTACAAGAGTTAAAAATCGTGAGTCCTGATAAATTGGCTCAACAGCAGTATGCATCATTAATATTTATGACAGAACAAAAACGTCTTGTATTATTAACCCGGTTGGACTATCTTTAGGATAGTTAGTTGGAATAACTATTTTGAGGAGAAAGTAGGGGATTCAGATGAGTCGAAAACTTATTCAAGAAATCATCGCTGGGTTGGCCGTTGTGGCGTTTGGGGCAGTGGCTAGTCAGAGTACCACGGCACACGCTGCGACGTTGCCAGATAACCTGCAGGGAAATTGGTATGGGTACCTGGGCAATGCGCGTCATCATCACACGAAGTACTACTACGTGGAGCAGATTGCGTTAACGGATTCTGGCATCGATAGTGACATCAGTTCGACTAAGAACGCTGATCTGTCAGATTTGACGTCATTTATAACCTCCGAGGCCAAGGTGACATTCAGTGTCAAAACGAAGCACAACCAAACCTTCTATCAGGCCCGAGCTTTAGGCGACCAGAGTAATTTAGGGAAATTTCGGCTGACATCGGTCAAGGTCAAGGGTGTGAAGACCCCAGCATTGGCTTGGGACCAGGATGGCGACACGAACTATGCCTTTAGTAAGGCTACGAAGGCACGGTCCTGGGATATGATGGACTAGCGGAGAGGATGTTTTCTGATGAACAAATGGGTTAAAGGGTTAATTGTCAGTTTAGCCAGCGTCAGCTTCTTTGGCGTGGCCAGCACCGTGCCCGTACACGCTGCCAGCAAGGCGGTTGCCTTACCAAAGAGCTACCGCGGTAGCTGGTACCTCTATGGTGGCGCAGAAGCCGTCAGCAAAAAGAAAGCTCCCGTCTTTTCCTACGCGCGCGTGAAATTGGCGCCTAAGAAAGTGACGTATAGCATCTGCACCTCGACTGCACCGACTCTGAAGAAACCAACCTGGCAAGTGAGTTTTGTGGCACCCCTGATCTACACGAAAAAGGTTGCCAAGAAGACCCACAAGGTTAGTTATCGGATGGTTCTGCGCATGACGTCCGGCACGCCGGCAATCACGTTAAGCAAGACCAAGGTTAAGGTCAAAATTTTGGGCAAAAAGGTGCAGGCTTTGCAGGTTAAAATATCTGGAACAAAATTTTACGCCTTCCGCCAACCACTACCTAGTCATTCCGTTGGTGACTTGTTGGAGTAGACTGGTCAGAGAGGGATTTAGATATGAAAATGAAATTTTGGCTGACGTTGGCCTTATTCTTAGTTAGTCTTGGATTCGTGGGAATGGGTACACCTGTTAGTGCGCAAGCTGCTAGTAGGACAGCGCTACCGTCAGCCTATCGCGGAACCTGGTATGGTTACTTAGGAACTACACCGCATCACCATGTTAACTACTACTATACGTGTCAGGTAGCCTATTCGGCCAAAAAAGTATCAACGGTTTTGGGGATTACGACCAGTTCGAAATTAACGGATATTACGCCACAATCGGAAATGCAAGAGCAAGTGACCTACCAGCGACGGGTTAATAAGCGTGGTCGGGTAAGTTACAATGTGATACGTAAAAAGGATAACTTATTGATGGGTGTTTTGAGGCTAGCAACGGTTAAGGTAAAGGGTGTCCCAAAGACTGCGCTGTCTTGGGGCCCAGATGCTGGCGATGATCCAGTATATGCCTTTAGAACGCCAGTCCGTCGTGCTCCCTGGGAAATTTACTATTGGTGTGTTTGAGAACGAGGTGATGTAATGAAAATAATTATTCGTAGACTGGTATTGGCATTGACGGTATTAGGGCTGGGTATGGTGACGACAGTACAAACAGCAAAGGCCGATACGACTATTGATGACCTACCAGCCAGCTATCAGCGGGCATGGTATGGTTATCTGGGTAGTGCACGTCGGCATCATGTTCGCTATTACTACACGTGTAAGTTAACGTTGTTTAAGGATAGGTTTGAACTTAATCTTGGTATCACGACGCATGCGGATTTAACGCACGTAACCTCAGTGGCAACCAAAAAGGCTTTTGTGACCTATCAGAAAAAAGTTTCTAAGAAGCAGCGGGTTTACTATAAATCGCGGTCAATTCCTGATGGATATGATACTGGTGAATTTAAGTTAACGACGATTAAGCTTAAAGGCATTGAGACACCCGTTATTTCATGGGATCATTCAGATGAAGTTTATGCATTTAAAACGCCGAAGCGAGCTGAAGCCTGGGGAACATATATTGAGAGTTCAAGTGAGCTAATGTTAATGTAGATACTTACTATCTAGCTGTTCCGGCTTGGCCAATTTTGAGTTACTTATAATTGGGCATTCATTAGTTATTCTTGAATTTTTTATTAATTAAAGGACCTTGCTACCTTAGTGTATCTGGTATATCTTTAAGGTGGTTACCTTTAGGAACTATTGAGGTCAATTGATGATTAGTAGAAAGGATGAGGTAATGATGCATAAATTATTTACAGGTTTAGCGTTATTTTTAGCTAGTTTAGGGTTAGTATTTTTTAGTAATGTGGCTACGGCGCAGGCAGCTAATAAGTCAGTCACATTACCAGATACATATGCTGGTTATTGGTACGTTTATAATGGGTACATCAAACGATATAGTAAGCATTTCTACAGCGTTAAACGTTTTGACTTTCAACAAGATCAAACCCATACGATGGATTTTAAAGCGAAGAACAAATCGTTGAAATCACTGAAAAGATGGTTTGCTGAAGGCTCACCGGTTGCTTACAAGAAATTATCAACGGGTGGTTACAAGATGTTTTGGGATAAAAGCAATTTAGGGACGTTGAAACGGACAACAGTTAAGATTAATGGTCGTCGTGTTGTCGCTTTGAAGATGAAATTGATGCCTGGTAACTACTCTTATGATGAAAAGTTTGATTACGTTCATGCCATTGGTTTTCGTAAACCAAGAGCACGGTTTTCAACCGGATATTTTGATTTCTAAAGAGTGATACTAGAGCGTTATTAGTAATTGGAATAAGGTCCTTGATTAAACAGGAGTCGAAGCGTGATGAAAAAATGATCACGGGGATGACCCCCTTTCGTCACACGGTTGCCAGCCATCCAACAGATTTTTACAGATTACAATAAACGCAAAAACAGGTTCCAACCGGGGCGCACTTCAAACGCCGGTTGGAACCTGTTTCTACTATATAAAGGAGACATAGATAAGTCTGACAGGTGGTGCTGGCTGATGAGGCCTGCCAACCAAGCTACGAGGGGGGTCGTGGCTTGGTTGGACTAGGAATTAAGCAATCGTTATTTAGCAATGTAGGTCGTCTTGAAGTCGTAAGGCACACCAGCTGGGTTGTAGTTGATGTTCTTCACGTTCTTGCGCAACAGTTGGGACTTCGCAGCTTGGTACAGGGGAATCGTCCCTTGATCGTTCATCAAGACCTTTTCGGCTTCGACCAGCTTGCTCCAACGCTTGGATGCTTGGTTCCCATCCTTGTTTTCGGATTCGTCGAGCAGTTGGTCGTATTGCTTGTTGGACCAGCTGGACGTGTTGTAGCTGGAGTTGGATTCGTAAACGTCGAGGAAGTTGATGGGGTCGGCGAAGACGGATTGCCAGCCGCTCAAGGTCAGGTCGTAGTTCTTGTTGTGTTGACGCGTAATCAGTTGAACGTAAGGAATCGTGTTGATGGAGACCTTCACGTTTGGCAGCTTCTGCAGCGAACTCTGGAGGAATTCGGCCGTTTGCTTGCTGGCGTCGGTGTCGGAAACTAACAGGGAAACGTCGAGCGACTTCTTACCGGTCTGTTTGAAGCCCTTGGCCAGCAGCGCCTTGGCTTCCTTCAAGTTGTAGGAAACGGCGGATTTTACTTCAGCTTCTTTGTCGAAACCTTCGCCAGTCTTAGGATTGTTGCCCATGCCGGCTGGTACGAAGCCTTTGGAAACCGTTGAGCCATCTTGGAGCACGTCGTTGACCAGTTGTTTCCGGTCGATGGCCAGGGAGAAGGCCTTGCGGACGTTCACGTTCTTAAAGGCGGGAACGGTCTTTTGGTTCAAGCTCAGACGTTGCGTCCCGGTTGGGAGGCGTTTAACAAAGTTTTCATTGTTCTTGTTGTTCTTCACTTGTTGGCCGTCGAGTAAGGTCTCGTCGGTCTTTTTGGCATTAAATAAATTGTAGCTGGTCGTGGTGCTCTTGGTCACGACTTCGTTGATCTTGTCGAGATGCACGGCTTGCTTGTCCCAGTACGTCTTGTTCTTGGCCAACGTCCAGGTGGTGCTGGTCCCGTTCCACTTGGTCAGACGGAATGGCCCGTTGTAAACGGTCGTGGCGGACGTGGTGCCGTATTTCTTGCCGTATTTTTGGACGGCCTTTTGGTTAACCGGGTAGAAGAGGGGCCAAGCGAGGAGTTTCTTAAAGTAGGAAACGGGCTTGGTGAGGTGCACCGTCAGCTTGTATTTGCCATCGGCCTTGATTCCCAGAGAGCTGAGCGGCTTCTTGCCACTGTTGACGGCCTCGGCGTTCTTCACTTGGAAGAAGTAAAAGGCGTCTTGCGAAGCGGTCTTGGGATCGAGCGTCCGTTGCCAGGAATAAACGAAGTCCTTGGCCGTGACCTCGTCGCCGTTGGACCACTTGGCCCCCTTACGGAGGTTAAACGTGTAGGTCTTGCCGCCGTTGGTCAGCTCGGTCTTGGTGGTCAGCGCGTTGGCTGGCGTGCCCTTGCTGTTCAGACGGTACAGACCTTCCTGCGTGTTCTGCAGGACTGTGAAACTCAGGGTATCCGTGGCCTTGGCTAAATCGTTGGTCGCCAGTTCGGAGGATTCCGTCCAGTTCAGTTCCTGCTTGTCCGCGTACTTATTGCTGCCGTTACTGCTGCTGGAGCTGGACTGACTGCCACACCCTGCTAATGTTAAGAGGCTCAAAGCCGCCACCGTTAAGATCGTTCCCTTTTTCTTCATTCCAAACATCTCCTCAAAATAAAAATCGTCCTTATGTAATTGCTACATAAGGACGATTTCACTCGCGGTACCACCTTGTTTTATGGGGGACTCACATCCACCATCTCCGTAACTTCTGTTGCCAAAAGTCGGAAGCGGTAACGGGCTTCAACTCGGACAATCAGCTTTCACTAATTATCAGCTACCAGGCTCATCTTCGCTGCTCCGTTGTAAGCCACCTTTTCAGCTACCGGTGGTCTCTGAACTTAGCGGGAACGGCTACTCTTCCTGGTGATGCGTTCGTGTATTTCTAATATGGCTCTAATAATAACGAGCTGGGGATGGTTTGTCAACAGGGGAAATTCAATTAATTTAAAGGCGTGGTGACGGGGATTGTGGAGGTATATAGAAGAAATGGAGTTGAGTGGTTGGTAAATATAATTATTTTTATCATGGATTTCACATTTTGAGTTTTGGGTATTTATGCGAGGTAAAACGTGGTACTTGAATAGAGTTATTTTGGTACTTTTTATAAATAATTAACTGGCAGAAAAGCCATGGACATTGTGCATAAGTCAGCATAGAATGAGGACAACTGATGGGAAAGCTAGCTCAGTTTGAGTCTAGGAATAGAAGCCATCAGTGACTACACAAGGAGGCGTTATCGCCGTGAAAAATGAACCATATGCCATTGGGTTAGATATCGGGACCAGTTCCTTAGGGTGGGCCAATACCGACATGGACGGGTATATTTCTCGTGTGAAAGGACAGACGGGATTGGGTGTCCGTCTATTTGAAGAAGGTCAAGCCGCAGAAGAACGTCGGGGGTTCCGAACCACTCGTCGTCGCTTGAGTCGCCGTCGTTGGCGGTTACGGTTATTGCGAGAAATTTTCGATGAACCAATTTCAAGTCTTGACCCCAACTTCTTTGCGCGGCAAAAGGCCTCAAACCTCTCACCAAAGGATCAGCGATTTAGAGCCACTTACCAACTCTTTAGCGATTTGAGTGACCAAGAGTTTTATACAAAATATCCGACTATTTATCATTTACGTTGGGCATTGATGACTGAGCACAGAAAATTTGATTTGCGAGAAATTTACTTGGCTGTTCACCACATCGTAAAATATCGTGGGAATTTCTTACGCAAAGGAAATCCAGAGAAGTTCAAACCAAGTGACTTGAATTTTGGCAAGCAGTTTGCGGCAATTAACGAGAGCTGGCGGGCTATTTTTCACGAGCTTGCGCCACAGCTACCTAAGGATAATTTGAACGAAATTGAAACCCTAGTGCTAGATACTTCACGTAGTCGCTTGGACCGTCAACGGAAATTGGTGAAATTGTTGATGGCCGCAACAGATGAACATCAAGCTTGGAAGCCATATCTGACAGAAGTTGCTAAAGCTATTCTTGGTTTAAAGACTAAGTTGTTCTTACTGACGGGTAATGAAGTCGCTAAGGCAGACGAGAAGACTTGGACCTTTAGCTTAAATGATATCGAAGATCATCGCGCGGATTTAGAAGCGGCGTTCGATGATACTAGTCTAGTACTGATTGAGAAACTGGTTGATCTACAGGCCGCCGTTCAGCTGACTGAAATTATGCCCAGTGGTCAGTATTTCTCACAGAGTATGGTTCAAAGTTATGAGACCCATGCCAAGCACTTGCAATGGTTGAAGGACTACGCTAAGCAACAGACCGATGACAAGAAAAAACAGGCGATTCGGCTGGCTTATGATCATTACGTTACAGTTAATGAGAAGGGCAAAGCTGAGACTGCAGCTGATTTCTATAAAGATTTGAATAAAGTCTTAAAAGGAGATTCATCGGAATTAGCGACTAAGATTAGTCGTGAGATTGACTTGGAACATTTCATGCCCAAACAACGGACTAAGGGAAATGGTGTCATTCCGTACCAGGTACATCAACAGGAACTGGATTTAATTATTAATAATCAAAAAGAATACTACTCGTTTTTAGGAACAAAAAATCCGGTAACAGCTCATCTGAAAACGCAACGGTATCAGTTAGATGAATTGGTGAGTTTCCGTGTTCCCTATTACGTGGGGCCAATGGTGACGGCTAGTGACCAAACAACAGAAGGCAAGTTCTCCTGGATGGTCAGAAAAGATACCGAAGATACCGGTGAGATTACGCCTTGGAATTTCGATGATAAGGTTGACCGAACGGCTTCAGCTACCAACTTTATCCAACGTATGAAGACAACAGATACGTATTTAATTGGGGAAGACGTTTTACCCTTGCAGAGCCTAACGTACCAACGGTTTATGGTCCTAAATGAGTTGAATAATGTTCGAGTCAATGAGGCATTACTTAGTCGTGACCAAAAACAACGAATCTATAATCAAGTATTTAAAGGACATGGCACAGTTAGTGTGAAGGCCTTACAGGACAACTTGATAGACAATAGCGACGTTGCAACGACCCCAAAGATTGAAGGCCTTGCAGACCCGAAGCATTTCAATAGTGCATTGACCACGTATCGTGACTTTCGGAAGTTTTTACCGAAAGATATTGACCGAGAAGACCGTCGCGCAGACATTGAAAAGATTATCAACTGGTCGACGATTTTTGAAGACGCTGAAATCTTTAAAGCAAAGCTACAAGAAATTTCGTGGCTAACCGATAATCAACGACAACGGATTAGTAACAAGCGTTATCGTGGCTGGGGACGGTTGTCACAGCGTCTGTTGACGGAAATTAAAGATGAACAAGGTTTGTCAATCATGGACCAGCTGTGGCGAACACAACATAACTTCATGCAAATTGTTCATGAACCAGACTATGCTAAAGCCGTCGAGAAGGTTAATGCTGCGGGGATGGCTAAGCAAGACGTCTTCGACACTATCAACGAGATGTATACGTCACCACAAAATAAAAAGGCCTTACGGCAGATTTTGTTAGTTGTACGGGATATTCAGAAGGCTCATCATGGACAGGCGCCGAGTCGCATATTCATTGAAGCGGCCAGGGGTGCAGACCAAAATCCACAACGTTCTCGTCAACGGCAGAAACAATTATCAGACTTATTTGCTGACCGTGCCAAGGCAATCGTTGATGACACGGTTGTCGACGAGCTGAAAAGTAAGATTGATGATAAGGCAGCGTTTACGGATCGGTTGATGCTGTATTTCTTACAGAATGGTCGAGATATGTATACAGGCGACCGGATAGATATTGATCGATTATCAATGTACGATATTGACCATATCTTGCCACAATCGTTGATTAAAGATGATTCTCTGGATAACCGAGTATTGGTTAATCAAAGAATCAATCGTGAAAAAAATGATGTCTTCGCCTCTGAGTTATATGCGAACAGTATGCGTGGAACCTGGAATGTTTGGCGTTCTGCAGGGATGATCAGCGCCCGTAAGCTTAAGCATTTACTAATGCGGCCTGATGAGATTGATAAGTATGCTACCGGGTTTGTTAATCGCCAATTAGTTGAGACACGGCAAGTGATTAAGTTAGTGACGGATATTTTGAGCACGGAATACGACCCACAGAAAACGAAACTTATTTCGGTTAAAGCGGGGCTGTCTCACCAGTTGCGGCAAGAGCTGAAATTACCTAAACTGCGAAATCTTAATGATTATCATCATGCGTTTGATGCTTTCTTAGCAGCTCGAATTGGAACTTATTTGTTAAAGCGTTATCCAAAGTTGGAACGATTCTTTGTCTTTGGTCAGTACAAGGTTGCCCCGCAATTAAATTTGCGACAGTTTAACTTTATTCATGATTTAGTTGCCGGTAAGCAGGATAGAATTGTGAACCAAGAAACTGGTGAAATTTTATGGGACCGGTCTAAGGATATCAATTACATGAAGCACTTTCTTAGTCTGAAGCATCTCTTGGTTACACATGAAGTGCTTGAGAATCGTGGGGCTTTGTTTAACCAGACAATCTATAAGGCTAAGGAAGACAACAGTAATGTAGGTGGCAAACGAAAGTTGTTACCGGCCAAGCAGAATCGACCAACTGAGATTTATGGTGGGTATTCAGGTCAAAATATTGCTTACCTGGCTATTGTTAAAGTCCATGAAAAGACAGATTACTTGAAAGTCATGGGTGTCCCAATTCGCTGCTTAACGGATTTAAAAGCTGCCCGGCAGCAAGGAAAACAAGCAGAGAAGGATTTGCTGAAAAAGATATTCTTGCCTGAGTTTACTAAGAAATCAGGTAAAACTACGGATTTTGAGATGTTGGACTCCCACATATACTTGCATCAGAGAATTCGTGATGTTGTTTATGGAAAAAAGCATGAATTTGCTTTGGGAACGAACACATATTACCGAAACTTACAGCAACTAGTTTTGCCGTTGGGTAGTCAACAAGTTCTCCTTAGCCCGAGATCTTCGAGTGATGAATTGGTGAAAGTCTATGATGAGATTTGTACTCAGGCTATGGGATACTTTTCTCTTTATGACCGTAATAAATTCCGTCAATCACTAGTGGATCATCGTGACAACTTTGTTGGCTTGCCAAGAGAGAATCAAGTGGATGAGAAAGGGAAAATTGTTCAGGTTGGTCAAAAGGTTATCTTGCAACGAATCATGGTGGGGCTACATGCAAATGCAAGTCGTAGTGATTTAAAGCCCATTCAAATAAATACCCCCTTTGGATTTTTACAAAGTGGGAAAGGTATCCAATTAACTTTGGATGCAGAAGTTATCCACGAATCACCAACTGGATTGTTTAGAGAGGTGAACAGACTAGATAACGCGTAGTGCTAGTCGTGTAATATTTGCTGGATAGAATCTTGAATCAAATCAAATAGTATGCAAAAAGCCCGC
>NZ_BOLM01000005.1 GCF_016861605.1 Levilactobacillus wangkuiensis | reverse complement strand
GCGGGCTTTTTGCATACTATTTGATTTGATTCAAGATTCTATCCAGCAAATATTACACGACTAGCACTACGCGTTATATAGCAAACAATTAGTTGTATCTAGCAAAATGGAGGAATAACGGTGAATTTACCTGACGATTTTATTACGAAGTACCAACGGCTCTTGGGACCGGCAGCGGCCGATTTCTTTGCCAGTTTTGACACGCCCAGCCTCAGTGGCTACCGGGTCAATCCCGCCCATCACGACCTGCCAGCCGAACTAACAGCGCCGGAGACGGTCCCCTATGAACCGTTGGGCCATTTCGGAACCGTTGGTGGCCGGACGTTGATGCACCAGAGTGGTGCGGTCTACAGTCAAGAACCCAGTGCCATGTTTGTCGGTGCCACGGCGGCTCCCCAACCGGGCGATAAGGTCTTGGATCTGTGTGCGGCCCCCGGGGGGAAGACGACCCATCTAGCCAGTTACCTCCAAGGCACGGGCCTGCTGGTAACCAACGAGATCAACCGGAAACGGGTGAAGGTCTTAGCCGAAAACGTGGAACGGTTTGGCGTGCGGTCCGCTATCATTTTAAACGAGTCGCCGGACCGGCTGAGTCCCGTGTTTCCCGATTACTTCGACAAGGTTCTGGTGGATGCACCGTGCTCTGGTGAGGGCATGTTCCGCAAGGACCCCGATGCCATGTCTTACTGGTCACTGGATTACGTGCAGGAGTGTGCGACCCGGCAACGGGAGATCATGACGGAAGCCTTGAAGATGGTCAAGCCCGGTGGTCAGTTGATCTACTCCACTTGTACGTTTGCCCCCGAGGAAGACGAGCAGATGATGGCCTGGGTCTTGGAAAACTATCCGGACTTTCATTTAGCACCGATCACTAAGGTTGGTGGCGTGGTGGATGCCAAGCCAGAGTGGGCCGACGGCAATCCAGAACTCAAGAAGGCGGCGCGCCTGTTCCCCCATCTGATGAAGGGTGAAGGCCATTTCGTCGCTAAATTAGAACGGGATGCTGGGGAAGCCGCCCCATTACACGGGGCGGCCAAGTTGGGCACACCATTGACGGGCGACCAACGGAAGCTCTGGCAAGACTTTGCGCAACAGGTGTTGGGCAGCAATGACTTTAACGATTTGGTCACGGTCAAGGACCAACTCTTCGCCGTGCCAGCAGGCCTGCCTAACCTGAAGAAGTGCCACGTCTTTCGGCCCGGGTTACACCTGGGAACGTTCAAGAAGAATCGCTTCGAACCGGCCTATGCTTTGGCCCTGGCCAGTGACCCACAACAGGTGACGCAAACCTTGGCCATTACGGCTGAGCAGTGGCGTGCCTGGGTTCACGGCGAGACGTTCACGTTGGCAACGGCCCCGCAGAAGGGCTGGTACCTGTTAACGTGCGCCAGTCAACCGGTTGGGTTCGGTAAGGTCGTGGGTACGACCGTGAAGAATTTCTTCCCCAAGGGGTTGCGGTTCACCGTTTACGATAATGAAATGTAAGGAAAACCAGTCGAATTTGACTGGCAAAAAGGCGTTTGGGAAAATTCCCAAGCGCCTTTTTTAATTGGACTATACAATTAGCGTTAAAACAATGTCTTTAAGTTGTGTGATTTAGAGAATAAGTGCTAGTTCGTGAGGTGTCGCTGCTGACAATAGCTCATTAGTTCAGGACTCAGCAGAAGCTGTTGTTGCCGGAGTGCCGCCAAATTGTGGCACCCAAGTAACGTCAAAATGTCTCGGAGGCCGTCTTGCCAGCCCAGCAACAGCTGGGTGGTCGTTTCCTCATCCGTTTTAATCAGACTGTGGAGAATCTGACCCGCGCTTCCCACGACCCGGGCCCCCAATGCGAGGGCCTTGGCGGCGTCCAGCGGTTGCCGGATGCCCCCTGTGGCAATTGCTTGGAGTTGAGGGACCTGCCGCGCTTCCAGCAGGGATTCAACGGTGCTTTGACCCCAACCGTCCAGGTAGCTGAGTTCCTTGGCGGGGCGGCGGAAGTTTTCGATTTGGACGAAATTGGTGCCGCCACGACCACCCAGGTCGACTAGCTGGACGCCAACGCCGGCCAACTGGTCGAGCGTTTCGTGAGCCATGCCAAAGCCGACTTCCTTGACGATAACGGGGACGTCGAGCGCCGCCACGGTCTCACCAATGCTGTCCAGCCAGTGGAAGGACCGGTCGCCCTCGGGCATCACAATTTCTTGCGCCGTATTGACGTGAATTTCCAAGGCGTTAGCAGCTAGCATGTCCACGGCGGTCTGGGCCTGGGCGACCGTGTGGCCCGCGCCGATATTGGCGAAGACCAGGCCGTCCGGATTGTTCTCCCGCAACGGTGTGAAGGTGTTGGCCGTGCTGGCATCCTGGAGCGCGATGCTCTGTGAGCCGCTAGCGACGGGCATCCCCGTGGCCGCGGCAATCCGTCCGAGTTGGGCGTTGACCTGACCCGTGCGGGGACTGCCACCGGTCATGGCCTCGATCATGAGCGGCACCGGTAGCGTCAGCGGGCCTAACTGCGTTTGTAAGTCCACGTCGGCCTTGGCCATTTCTGGTAAGCTCTGGTGCACGAACCGCAGCTGGTCGAACTGACTAGCCGCAACGGGTTGATAAAATTTTTCCGCTAACGACAGGTGCTCGTCCTTGCGGTGGGCGTGACGGGTGAGGTCCATAAGTGTGTGCTCCTTATTCGATAACGTGGTGGACGTTCAGCTTCAGCGGCTCGATGCCGCGCGTTTCCCATTCCTTGAGTAACCGGGCGAGGTCTTTGGCGGCGTTGATGATGACGATGCCGCAGTCTCCACCACCGGCACCAGAAGACTTGGCGGCACCACCGATATGCACGGCGATGTCACACATGGTCTTCAGCAGGGTGGTTTCGATCGTGACGTGACTCAGGCAGGCCAAGCGGTTTAACAAATCGCGGTTAACGGCGATTTCGTGTTGAATGGCATCGAGGTCTTGGTCGTGGAACCCTTGAATCATCCGCTGCAGGCACTCGCGACTTTCACGAAGAAAGGCATGGTAGTCCTTGCGGCGGGTCGCCTTGAACAGGGCAATCTTGTCGACTAGATGGGAGGTCGAGGCGGGGGTCCCGGTCCAGCCAATCATCAGTCGTAGCGATTCTGGTGGCGTCAGGAGTTCAATTTGCAAGCCGGGCCAGTCGGTGTCGAGCAACTGTTCCAGGGTGAGCTCGCGTCGTGCGGAGGCTAACCAGTCGCGGTCGAAGGCCTGGTAGGCAATCCAGCCGCCGTAAACGGAAGCCGCAATGTCCCCCAAGGAGCCGTTGCCTTGCACGTCTAAATGGGCAATGGCGGCCAGTTTGAAGAGGCGGTCCTTGCTCATTTGAATATCGTAAAATTGGCAGAGGGCCTTAACGGTGGCGACGGTAACGGCAGCGGAGGAACCGAGGCCGTACTTCTTGCCGTCGGCGCTGTCGAGGTCGCTGTTGACGTTCAGGTGATACATTGCCAGCGGCTTGCCCAGCGCTTGAGCGTACTGTTCGGTCAACCGAATGGCCGAAAGGATGTAATGAAACGGGTTATCGCGGTTGTCAAAGACGAGTTCGCTGCCTTGACGCTGCCAGTACAACGAGTTTTCCTGGTACTGTTTGGACGCGATCCGCCCGTAGTCCTGGCTGGGGGTAATGGTGACGGTGACGAACTGATTGAGGGCAACAATAATTGCCGGGTAACCAGGTTCGACCACGGCGTATTCGCCAGCGATATAAAGTTTTCCGGGTGCTTGCGCGGAAATCAAAAAAATCAGGTCCCTTCTGTGACAAATCTTTTAGGTGAATCAGGTTTTTAATGTGAGGGAGTCAGTGCCTCCGGGCTGGTGAAAAGTAGTGCAACATGTTCTGGGTACTATGATTAAATCTCAGTATTAATTAAGTATGCATTTAGCTGGTGGCTGATCTTGAACGGAATTCTAACACTCAGCCCTGTCTAAATGACTTTAAAGAAAAGCAATGCCGGGTCCGGGATGGGCCACGATGACCTGGTCGGCGCCAAATTGGGCGGCCAAGCGCGTCGTGACGGCGGGGAGGTCGGCTTCTTGGCAGAAGACCTTTACGTTGGGGCCGGCATCCAGCGTGTAGTAACAGGGTACGCCGCTGGCCCGCAGATCACGGACCGTTTGCATGGTGGCTAGGCTCTCGCCGTTAAAGTAGCTGAACGGTGGGTTGGCACTCAACGTCAGGGCGTGCATCCGCATGGCGTTAGCTTCCAGAATCTCACCAGTCGTGGTGAAGTCTTGGGCCAAGATAGCCGGCTTGATGGCCGCTAAGTCATCGGCCACCACCGTTTTCCAGGCCGGATAGTAGGGCGACGTGGTCACACTACTTTGCATCCCCTGCGTGGAGCTGACCTTCTTATGGCGTGGGTCCAAAACCAGGGCGACCATGGCAATCGGCCAGTCGACCTGTTCCTGAAACGGTACAGCCAACGAGGTCGCGTCGTCGGTGCCGGCTTGCCACTCCACGAAACCCCCAAAGACGGACCGGGTCGCAGAACCAGAGCCACGCCGGGCCAACCGGGACAGGTCCGTGCGTGACAGCGTGAGGCCTGCCGCGCGGCTAGCTGCGCCGGCCAAGGCCGCAAAGGCGGAGGCAGAGCTAGCTAAACCGGCCGCGGTTGGCACGTGATTGGTCGAGTTGACCCGTGCAAACCGCGTCTCACCGCTTTGTTGGCGAACCAGGTCCAGCACGTGGCGGACCTTTTGACTGGCCGTGGGGGTCAGTACCTGGCCATTTAACACCACTTCGTCAGCGGTCAGGTCGCTCACAAAGTCGACCGTCGTATCCGTGTAGAATTGGTCCAGTGTTAGCGATAGACTGCTGGTTTGCGGCAGCATCAGCTTGGTGTCGGCCTTGCCCCAATATTTGACCAGGGCGATGTTGGTGTGCGCTCTTGCGGTGACCGCTGTCATTGGTGTTCCTCCTCAAGGTTAAAAGCCTCCGTCCACGTTTCCGTGGCGCCGGCAGCTCGTAGGTGATCTTCAACTTGGTGGGTCGTGGCTAAATCGGGACAGAGGGCAATCAAGCAGCCACCCATACCGCCACCGGTCAATTTTGCCCCTAAGGCGCCGTTTTGGCAAGCCACTTGGGTCAACTTGTCTAGCTCAGGTGAACTGACGCCTAGTCCCTTTAATTGCCGTTGCGCGTCCGTCATGATCTGACCGAGATGCATCAAATCGGGGGTGGCTAAGGCAATGCGGGCCTGGTGGCTGAGTTCGCCGAGACGTTGAATCTGTTGCGTAGTCTCCTGGGGGAAGGCCATCTTCCGCCGGGCAACTGCGGCCACGGCCTGACCCGTTTGACCCTTGATGCCGCTGTCGGCGATGACCAGGTAGCCGCGCAGGGTAAAGGGAATCTGTAACGTTTCCTGGCGGGGGACGAACCAGATGGGCACGTCGGAGCTGACGGTGGCGGCGTCAATGCCGCTGGGATTCCCGTGCGTAATTTTTTCAGCGATATCAACCGTGCTCAGCAATAGCTCGCGGTTGAGGGGGCGCTGGAAGAAGCGGTACATGGCGCGCGTGATGGCCACGGCCACGGCAGCGGAGGACCCCATCCCGCGTTCGGCGGGGAGATCACTGGTGATGGCCATGGTAAATGGGGTCGTTTGACCGTCGAACCGGTCGAGCAACGTCGTGATCAGGGCCGCCACGCCCGCTAAGTTTTGTCCCATTTGAGCGATGGGCCCGTCAAAGTAACGACTGGTAATGGTCTGGCCGTTGTTGGCAGTACGCATGACCACCTGAGTCGTGACTGAGGGCAGGGGTAACGCAATGGCCGGCTGGCCGTACACCACGCTATGGTCCCCAATGAGAATAATTTTGGCATTACTTTTACCGATTGCCGTTCTACCCAAGTTATCTCGCTCACTTTCTGCATCGAATTTACTTACCAAAAAATATCATACTCTACTGATTGGCGTTGCGCTAGCTTTGGCAGTCAAAATCCGGAAATCGACGAAAAATTAACCCTTTCTATAGAAAGTTTGCCTGCTAATCCAGTTACTTAGAAATTGGTCGTTGCTAGTGCCTCCAGAATGGACCATGATGGACGGGGCGCCGGCATCCTGAGAGACCACCAGCTATCGCGTTAATTTCCATTAGGTCACGTTGAATGCAACCCAAACGTTTTGTCCAGCTAGAGAATAGAAACCTGATAGACTGACAGCAGTCGGTGGGGAAATTTGCGTAATGGTTACCGAGGATGTTCGCCGTAGGGATGGAGAAAATGAATGATCTATGTAGAGTGACCAGAGGTGGGCCAAGGTGACCAGCTGTGTCGATGGTCTTAGCTGAGTGGTTTTTCTCAGCTTAGAGCATGGGACGACCTTTGAGACTGTGAATTTCAGGCTCAAAGTCGAGGTGGAAGCCCGTTTCTCAGGCTGGAACCGACCCCACAGCAGGGCACCTTGATCCCACCGGCGGGAACGGCCTGTCAACAATTAGTTGCTTTTCATTTTTTCTATTCCGGAGGCGCCAGAACCACCAAAGTAAACATTTCACGAAAATTTAGCCAATGGCGCAGTCAGTCGTGGCGTTGGCGGCGTAAGTGGTGTATCATAGTGCCAGTTATTATCGCAAATTGTGCAGAAATTGGTGAGCATATATGGATAAAGACACGGTTTACGCGGTAGTCGATATTGAGACGACCGGAACCAGTGTGACAGATGGCGACCGCATTATCCAGATTGGGTGCGTCTTCGTCCAGCATAATCAAATTATTAATCATTTTGAGACGGACGTGAATCCGCTCAGAGAGATTCCCCAAGCCATTACCCGCTTGACGGGAATCACGAATCGCCGGGTTCGACACGCGCCGCTGTTTGACGACGTGGCCGGGACCCTTTACAGTCTGTTGACGAACACGGTCTTCGTGGCCCACAACGTCAATTTTGATTTACCCTTTATTAACGCAGAATTCAGTCGCGTCGGCTATCCAGAGCTGACGATTGAAGCGTTGGACACGGTGTCCCTGAGTCAAATTCTCTTGCCCACGGCCGCTAGTTTTCGGCTGCGAGACCTGAGTGGCTTGTTTAACATTGAACACGATAATCCGCACTCTGCGGACAGCGATGCCAGTGCCACGGCGGAACTTTTTATTTTTCTGTTTCGGCGGTTGCGGGCACTGCCACAGGTGACGCTGCAACGCATGATTGATCTGCATCCGGAACTACCGCTACAAACGGCGGCTCTTTTTGACGTGGCACGGGGACTGAATGAACAACAGCCGCGCAAGTTGCCGGATTATCTTTACGTGAAAAACGGCTTGGCTCTGCGTAAACCGGGGAGTGATGCCCCGACCACGCTGGCCGAGCCCAGCAAGTATCCGAAGACTAAGAAGCAAAAACAAAAGCTGATGCCGGACAACCTGGAATGGCGGCCGGAACAAGCCAAGATGATGAACTACATTTACAACAACTACGCCGAGGGTGACCGCCACCCCGTCAAGCAGATGATCGTTGAGGCGCCGACCGGTATCGGAAAGAGTCTCGGCTACATGCTGCCCATGGCCTATTTGGGGCAAACGGGACGGCCCGTGGTCATTAGTACGGCCACGACGCTGTTACAAGAACAGTTGCTTGACCAAACGCTGCCACTCCTAAAGTCCATCGTGCCGTTCCCCGTGAACGCCGTGCTGGTCAAGGGGAGTCGCCACTACCTGGACCTCCAGCGCTTCGCAACCACGTTAAAGGTGGCCGAGGTGTCCAAGCAAACGCAACTCTTGAAGCTACGCCTGCTGGTGTGGTTGACCATGACCACGACCGGAGATCTAGACGAATTACACCTGGCCACGTACCGGGCGCCATACTTTCAGGAAATTATCCACGAGGGGTCGGTCACCGCGGACAATCCATTTTACGCGGATGATTTCTTGCGGCGTCGGGACCAACGCATGGAACAGGCCCAGTTTGTCATTGTCAATCACGCTTACTTGAGTGAGCATGCGCTGGACCTGGGCGAACGCCTGCACCGGCCATACTTGGTGGTCGATGAGGCCCAACATTTACCGGACAGCACGCTGAAACAGCGGCGGACCCAGGTGAAATTTGCCCAATTGATTAATGAACTGCACCATATCGACCGCGATATTAGTCGTGAGACCGGTCCGAGCCTCCTCGATTTATTTGCCGGAGATGCCGGGGCCGTGGGCACGCTGCACGGTATTTTGGCCGCCAGCGAGACTCTAGAAACAGCGTTGAATGAGTTAGTCAACCACCTGTTCTTGCGGTTTTTAGCGGCTAAACGCCCCAACAATCACAATCAAATTATTGAAGAGCTGATTCCAGCGGCGGACCTGGCCGATGAGCTGGCTAAGGGGTCGGCCATGGCCACCGCCACCACGGCGACCGACGACTTGTTGGCAGCCCTGAATGACCTGCGTCACCGCTTTGACCAACAGAGCGAACGGTTTGCGGCGTCCGAACGTTACCTGTTTGAACAGGTCGACACCCGGATTCACTTATTTGACGACCAAATGAGTCGGCTGTTAATGATTCTACGGCAGGTGGTCGAGCAGGCCCCGGCCAGTCTCTTCTGGCTGACCATCAACCACGTGGGTGACCGCAACAGTCTCCAACTGGCGAGTGGCCTGTTAGCCACGGAAGGGTTCCTGCGCAACCATTTATACGCCGGCTTCCAACCAGTTCTCCTGACCGGGGGGACGTTGTTCTCCTCCGGCCGGTCGCAGTACGTCCTCGACCAATTTGACCTGGACCGCGAGAAAACGGTGACGCACCGGATGCGCTCCAGCTTTGACTACGCGAACCAGGCGGAACTCTTTATCAGCGATGCCGGCCCGAACCTGAGTCGCATTGCCCCGGCCGATTACGTGACCTACCTGACGGCGGCGATTAGCCAGCTAGCGGGGGCGGTGGATAAGCAGACGTTAGTGCTGTTCAACTCGCTCAGCGTGATCGAACAGGTCTACCAACAACTCTGTGCGCAGCCGGAATTTGCCAAGCGCGAAATCTTTGCGCAGGGCATCAGCGGCAGTCGTGAACGGATCGCCAAACGGTTTGCCACCAGTCACGGCGCCATTCTCCTGGGGGCAGCCAGCTTTTGGGAGGGTATCGACCTGCCGGCGGAACAACTGGAATTGTTGATCGTGACGCGCCTGCCATTTGACTCGCCTGACCGGGTCTTCGTCAAGGCCAATTACGCGCGGCTCGAGGCGGCCGGGAAGAATCCATTCTATAGTGCCGCCCTGCCAGCAGCGACGTTGAAGCTGCGCCAAGGAATTGGCCGGCTGATTCGGACGCCGCATGACCGCGGGGCCGTGGTCATTTTGGATCAACGGTTGCTCGAGAAACATTACGGGCAAAGTATTTTACGGGCGTTGCCGGCCGAACTGCCGCAGACGACGGGGGATGCCAGCGCCATTGCGCAAGGTTTAGTTAATTTTTTCGAAAATAAACCGGACAATCCCGTGACGCCACCCGAAGTTTGATATAATTGAAAAAGAGTGAAATTAGACAAGGGAGACCGATGGAAAATTGATGAGACAACAGTATCAACGACGCCAGCGACCCCATCATTGGGTATTGCTGAGCATTCTGCTCGTGATTCTGGTTATTCTGATTACGGGGGCTTACATGGTGAACAAGGCCACCAAGCCGCTGAGTCAGAACCAGGCTTACGCGGAATCTGTCGCTAAAAAATCCGGTCATTTGACCAGTACCAGCCAGTTTTACTGGACGAACCTGGACACCACGTACTACACGGTTGCCGGTAAGAACAAGGCCAACCAGGACGTGTACGCCATCGTGCCGAAGACCGGTAAGGACGTGACGGTGCTTAAGAAGAGTGCCGGTCTTTCACGGAACACGGTGTTGCAACAGGTCTGGAACAAGAACCCCAAGAAGGTCTTGTCCGCAGCAATGTGTGTCTTTAACGGCAAGCCCGCTTGGCAGGTCAGCTATTTAAATAAGAGTGGTAAATTGTGCTACATCACCTTCCAGTATTCTAACGGGAAGGTGCTCCAACAGATTTCAAATATTTAAGTTTGTGGTGAGGAGTGTGCGTGGATGCAATTAGCAAATCGGGCGCAGGCGGTTCAACCGTCCGCAACTTTGAAGACCGGCCAGCGGGCCCAAGAGCTTCGCGACGCCGGGGTCGATGTGATCAATTTAAGTGTGGGTCAGCCGGACTTCCCGACGCCCCAAGCCATTAAGGACGCGACCATCGCAGCCATTCGGGCCAATCAGGTGGATGGCTACACGGCGACGGCGGGGGTCTTGCCCCTGCGCCAAGCGGTGGCCGACCATTTGTTAGCGACCCAACACGTCACGGTGACGGCCGACCAAGTCGTCATCACGACGGGGGCCAAGATGGCGCTGTATGCCCTCTTTCAAATCCTCTTGAATCCCGGTGACGATGTCTTGTTGCCGGCGCCTTACTGGGTCAGCTATAGCGAACAGGTCAAGCTGGCCGGTGGTCACCCGATTGAGGTAGCCCCGACGGCCAGTCTGAAGGTCACCCCGGCACAGTTAGAAGCCGCCGTGACGCCGGCTACCAAGGCGATTGTGTTAAATTCGCCACAAAATCCCAGTGGTCTGGTCTACACCAAGGCTGAGCTGAAGGCAATTGGCGACTGGGCGGTGGCCCACGACCTGATCATTGTGGCCGATGAAATTTACGGCGACTTGATCTATGCGGGGCCTAACCCCTCACCGTCCATGCTGACGCTGGGCGCGGCGGTGGCCGACCACACCGTGCTGGTCAACGGGGTCTCCAAGACCTACGCCATGACCGGTTGGCGGATTGGCTATGCCGTTGGGCCAACCTGGATCATCGACGCGTTGAAGACGGTGTTGTCCCACATGACGGGTAACGCTGCCGCCGTGAGCCAAGCCGCCGCATTGGCCGCCTTAACCGGGGACCAAGCGCCGGTTGCCGAGATGCGCGCCGCCTTCCAGGAACGGTTAGACACGATTTATCCGTTGCTGACGGCCATTCCCGGGTTCAAACTGGACCACAAACCCCAGGGGGCCTTTTACCTATTTCCCGACGTGAGTGAGGCCGTGCAGCTAAAGGGCTTGGCCTCGACCGATGAGTTGGTTGCCGCCATCCTGGACCAGGCGCACGTGGCCTTGGTGACCGGGAAGGCGTTTGGCCTGCCGAGTCACGTTCGGCTGAGTTACGCCACGGATTTACAGTCGTTGGAAACGGCGATGGCGCGACTCAAAGACTTTATGACACGTTAATTTGACTTAAACTGACGATCGAACCGCAACTGCTGGGTTCGGTCGTTTTCATTCTAAAATTTCAGGAGGCTTCGACATGGATGAATTTATCCAACGTTACGTGCAGGCGGGTCAGACCAGTGTGGCCAACTACCTGCTCGATCACTTTCGCGAGGTGGGGATGACCACGGACCAACTCCTGGTCTTCCTCCAGTTGCGGCGTTACATGGACCAGGGCACCAAGCTGCCGGACGCCGATGAGATGGCGGCTCATTTAGGCTGGGATAAGCAAAAGGTTTACCAATTGCTACACGAAATGATCAGTCACAAATTGATGACGATTACGACCGTGATTGGTGCCGACGGCCAGAAGCAGGACGCCTACGACTTTCGATTGTTAACGGAAAAACTGAGTCAATTAGCGGCTCAGACCACCCAGCAGGCGGCCAAGGCCCCCGTCAGTAATGACCGTTCCGCCGTATTCAATCAGATTGAAACGGAATTTGGCCGGCCGCTATCGCCCCTGGAAATGGAAAGCATTACCCAGTGGTTGGACCAGGACCATTATCGCCCAGAGCTGATTCAGCTCGCCTTGAAGGAAGCCGTCCTCAGTCAGGCCTACAGTCTGAAATACATGGACCGCATCCTGTTGAGCTGGGAACGGAAGAATCTGAAGACGGCCGCCCAGGTCCAACGGGAAAAGGAACGGCAGGAACCCCGACACACGGCCAAACCAACGACCAATGGGCAACCGGACGGGGGGATCCCCGATGTGCCAATCTTTAAGTTGACGGATAATTAAGTCTGAAGACGTGTTGGGGAAATTTAGCTAACGAAAAGGTGCAAGTTTGCCAATGGACCTCATTCCTTGGGGGACTTGCAGCGAACAAGTTAAAATAGATTTTATACCTCACTAAATGCCTTACCCAGCAACCGGATTAGGTTGTTGGGTAAGGCTTTTGTGACTAAAGTAAAGTCAATTAATCATCAGGTGATTCTTTTTATGTTTCTCTAACAAATTCTTCAAATTGGTGGTATTTATAGCGTAGGTCGTTTGAACACACCCTGTGTTATCGTCACTTGATTTGGAGGGAGGTCCTAGTATGTTCAAGTCAGTTAGGTTTTGGGTTCTGGTTTTGTTTGCCTTCAAACTTAAAGCTGCTTTTACAGAACCAGCGTTTCAATATGATTGGTTTTTCAATCTCTTGATTGGAAGCCTGGCGCTCCTGGCACTGATTCGGATGATGATGACCTACAAAAACCCACCTATTAATTTTTTGAAGTGGTGGGTTAAAGGTTAAGAACTAGGCAAAAGAAGAGAGTTTAGACTTGCCCGCAATTGGGCTGGTCTAAACTTTTTTCTTTTGGCACTTGCTATGAAACGCGTTCCACACGGTAAGCTAGAGCCAGTTAGAAAATTAGAGGAGTGGACGACGTGATCAAACAAATTTTTTCGGACATGGACGGAACGCTATTAACCAGTACGGGCGAGCTGAGTGAGGGCACGATTGCGGCGGTGCGCACCAGCCCCGTCCCGGTCACCCTGGTCTCGGCCCGGGCCCCACTGGAAATGGCCACGGCGATTCAGCAGTTGGAGTTGACGGCCCCACAGATTGCGTTTAACGGGGGCCTGATCTTTGACCCGGTGACTGGAGTGGCCTTGGTTCAGCACGCCTTGCCAGTGGCGGCTAGCGTACAGTTGCTCACACTGATTGAACGGACGTTTCCAGCGGTCAGCGTCAGTGTTTACGACCAGACGACCTGGTATACGCAGCGAGTGGACGCGGGGATTTTACACGAGCAATCGCTGACGCATCAGAGTCCGGTGGTGGTGCGCCAGTCATTGGCCGAACTCGCCCAGAGCCGGCAGCTGATGAAAATTATGTTGATTGTCAGCGCACCAGCGGTTAGGCTAGAGTTAGCGCAGCAATTAACGGCGTTAGGCTTACCCGTTAACATCCAACAGTCCGGCGAGGCCTACCTGGAAATCACCAGTCAGCGGGCCTTAAAGTCGCAAGGCGTGGTCTATCTGTTAGCCCAACAGCAACTTGACGCGACGGATGCCGCGGCATTTGGTGACGGTCACAACGACCTGCCCATGCTCCAGGCAGTTGGGACGCCCGTCGTGATGGGCAACGCCATCGCCGAGATTCAGGAAGCCGGCCGCTACGTCACCAAGACCAATGATGAGGATGGCGTCGTGTACGGGATGCGGCATTACCTGAAATTAGCGGATTAACTCGGACGGAAGGGAGCAATGATCATGGCAAATATTCGGGACATTGCCCGGCAGGCCGGGTATTCACCCGCGACGGTCTCACGGACCCTCAATCACAGCGGGTACGTGTCGGCGACCGCCGCGGCCAAGATTCAGGCGGTCATCGCCCAGTTGGATTACGTGCCCAATGACATTGCCCGGGACCTGAGTCAGGGACGCACGGCCAACGTTGGCGTGGTGGTGCCCCATTTGAATGCGCCATTCTTCACGGAAATTGTGAACGGTATTTCCGGTGCGGCGTTTGCGGCCGACTATAACGTGGTTCTGCTCCAGTCCAAGTACGACGCGGCCCTAGAACGGACTTACCTGTCCCAACTGCACCGCAAGGCCTTTGACGCCTTGATTTTCACGTCACGAGCGATTCCGTTGACGGACCTGGTGGCGGCTCAGCAATACGGCGCCGTGGTCTGTTGCGAAGATCCGGGGACCCAGCCCTTGGCGGCGGCCTATTCCCAGCGTGAAGCGGCCTATCTACAAGCGTTTCGTTGGCTGAAGGGGCAGGGCTACCAGCACATTGCCCTGACGCTGAGTCGTGACGCTTCCCTGAGCGCTACGAGTCGGGCGACCCTGGCGGCCTTTAAACGGGTCTTTGGCTGTGTTCCCACTATCGTCGAAACGAACGTGACCACCTATCAGGACGGCTACCGCGTCGCCGCTGACCTGGCCAAAACCCCAGACTTAGATTATATTTTTAGCAACGGGGATGACATCGCCACCGGCATTCGGCAGGGGTACCTGGATCAGCACCGAACAGCACCGGCCTTGATGGGTCAGGAGAATCAGGTGTCGGGCCAACTTCTGGGGTTACCCACAATCGACCACCATTTTCGTCAAATCGGGGCCGCGGCCTTTGACCTGGCGGCGACGGGGCGAGTGGCCAGCGTGCCCGTCACGGCCGACCTGTTGTTGTGCCGCTAAATAAATGGGACTTAAAAAGCGCCTCACCGAAAAATTCGGTGGGGCGCTTCGTGTTCACTGAGGCTATTTGTTATCGTCAGTGGTCTTGGCCGTTGAGTTGCTCTTCTCAGTGGTCGTTGCCGACGATGATTCGGTTGACGTGGTTCCCGTATCATCCCCGTCATCGTTGCCATCGCCACCAGGCGTCTGTTCCGTGCTCGAGGATTCCTTACTGGTGCTGGATTCCGTCGTGGAAGAACTGGCCTGTGTGGTATTGTTGTTGGTTGTGACCTGACTGTTGTTGCTGTAGGCCGATGAGCTCGTCGTGTTGGTTGAGCCGTATTGGCTGGTAGCCGTGGTGTCCGCGACCGTCCCGGCGTGACCCGTAATGTAGTATTCTTTACTCCCATTTTGAGTTGTCTCGGTCACGGTGCTTGGGGCCGTCCAGTCGGAGTTCGTCGACTTGCTGGCCAGGTAGGACATTTCATACTTGTAGATTTCTTGGGCAATGGTGGTCTGCGTTTCACTCACGTAGTGGCCGGTCTGGAATTGCTTGTCGTATCCGGTCCAAACGGAGATGGCGTAGTTCTTGGTGTAACCGGTGAACCAGGAGTCCATGGTTGCGCCGTCAGGCACCTTGTCCGCGTAATCGTCAGGGTAGGAGTCGGTCCCGGTCTTTCCGGCCTGATACAGCCCGGAAATGGCCGCTGAACGCCCGGACCCATTTTCATTGGTCATGACGCCCTTCATCATATCCGTCAGCATGAACGCCGTCGCGGCCGACATGGCTCGCTTAGGCGTGGCGGAATACTTGTGGGCCTTCCCATCCTGCGTGACGACCTTGGAGACCAGGTATGGCTTGTAGTAGTTCCCGCCGTTCGCGAAGGCAGCGTAGGCCGCGGCTTCTTGTTCGGAGGAGATGTACAGGCCAATCCCATTTTGCAGGGTCAGGGTCTTATCAAAGTCCATCCCTAAACCACTCAGGAAGGAGGTGGCCCGTTTGATACCGACGTTTTGCAGCGTCCGGACGGCGGGGATGTTCCGTGATTCAACCAAGGCCTTACGCATGGTAATGGTCCCTTGGTACTTGCGGTCCCAGTCGTAAAGGTTCCGCGTCGTGCCTGGGTAGGTAAAGGCGGTATCCTTCACGGGTTCGTAAGTTGGGTAGTAGAGGTGCTCGATGGCGGGACCGTAATCCATCAGTGGCTTAGCCGTCGAAGCACTGGACCGGTCCTTTTGGACGGCTCGGTTCAGGCCAAACGTGACGTTCCCGGTCTTCCGGCCACCAATCATGGCGACGACCTTCCCGTTGTTCGGGTTAACGATCGTGGAACCCACTTGGAACTTATCGGACGGGAAGGCCACGTAGGCCGTCCCGTTGACGATGTTGTACAGTTGCTTTTGGGCGCCCATGTCCAGGTTGGTGTAAACTTTCAACCCACCGGTCGTGGTGTTGTAGCCCTTAGACTTCAGTTCGGCGTAAACCTGCTTGAGGTAGGCGTCGATGACCTTGGTCGTCTTGGCACTGGTACTGGTCGATTTGTGCGACTTGACCAAGCCGGTGGTAATACTGGTCGCCTCGGCTTGTTGTGCCTGAGCAGAGGTGATGGCGTTGTTCTTGGCCATGGCCTCCAACACCAGGTCCCGCCGTTTCTTCGCTAAGGCCGGATACGTGGTGGGGTCGTAATTGGTTGGGGACTGTGGCATGCCGGCTAAGAGGGCCAATTGGGCGAGATCCAAGCCCTTTAGCGTCTTGCCGTAGTAGTACTGGGCGGCCGTCTGCATCCCGTAGACCCCGTTGCCCATGTAAACCTTGTTGATGTAGTATTCCAAAATTTGGTCCTTGGAGTAGTCGTGGTCGACCTTGAGGGCTAACCAGGCTTCCTGGGCCTTACGTTTCAGCGTTCGGTCGGAGGCGGCGGTGGAGAAGACAGACAGCTTGACCAGTTGTTGCGTCAAGGTACTGCCCCCTTGCATCCCCAGGGAAGACCCACTGACGTTGGCGAAGGCGGCCCCGATGATCCGGATGGGGTCGACCCCGTTGTTCTTGTAGAAACGCCGGTCTTCAGTAGAAACGACGGCATTTTTCAAGGTGTCGGGGATGTTCTTGGTCTTCACGTAGTTCCGGTTCTGAGCGCCCAGCCGCGAAATCACGGTACCGTTGGCATCATAGACTCGCGTCGAGGTGTCACTGGACAGGGCACCCTCGGAAATCTTGGGCGCACTCTGCGCATAGAAGAAGAACAGGCCAGCGCCGGCCAGAATGGCAAACACGCCAATGGCGACGATGACGAAGAGAATTCGGCGGAAGGTCCGCCAGCCAGTATGCGGTTTCTTGGGACCGCTTGGCTTACGCTCGGCGTTACGACTCATACGCGTCTGTCGAGGGGTATTGTTACTAGACATGGTAATCTCCTTTGTGTTTAAACGTGGTCAGCTCGGATGAAACGATTAGAGAAGCTGATCCACGGCTTTGAGATAGGGAATCGGCAGTTGGAGCTCGGCGGTAATCTGAATCCCGTTCGCCGCAATTTCTGCGTAGGGGATGGATTTACGGCCGCCCTTTAACTGTGCGTCCCAGAAATCATACAGGTCGGTCCCACGGTACAAGTAAACCTCATGGCGGGTGACAAATTTAATAATGGCAAAACAGATGCCGCCTTGAGCGGTACAAGCCCGCATGTGATCGATCTGATGTTGATGAAAGTTTTTCAAGGGAAACGACGACTGATTGCGCGTTTCCTTGGCGTCAAAGTCCAGGTAGTGGCCCTGGTAGACCCCGTTGTAGTCGGTCGTGGAGGCCGTACTGAAGTAGGCTTCCTTGATGACGGCCGCGCTACGCTTGGGGTAATCGACCTTGACGATTTTGATGGGCGTGGGCTTCTTATGAACGACGGCAACCCCGGTGGTTTCATAGTAGGTATTGCTTTCGTTAAGCTCCTCTTCCAGCGTCATGCCTCGCTTACCGTAGTTGGTGTAGGTGCTGGGGAACTTGGGCCCCGTCTTTGCTGCTGGTGCCTGGTAGGCATTCCCATTGGGATACCGAATAGTCATTGACTCCTCACCCTCCTTGCCTTGCAACCACCCATTCGCAGTTGACTTTTAAATTGGTTCTTTACAGCGCCTCCGGGTTGGTGAAAATGAGCCGCGTTGCGTCCGTTCCCGACGGTGCGCTCAAGGTCCCCGGCTATGGGGCCGGTTCCAGCCTGAAAGGCGGGCTTCCACCTCAACTTTGAGCCTGAGAAGCGGTCTCAAAGGTTGTCCCGTGCACTAACCTGAGAAGTTCACTCAGCTAAGAGCACCGACACAGCCGGGGACCTTGGCGCACCTCTGGTCACTCCCACAACGGGCACATTTTCACTAGCTCTGCGGCTGACATCGTGTTGGCCGTCAGCTGCGTGGGCTGGTAACGACTAAGCCTGTACTTTGTTATGACATAGTAGGTTAGTCAACGCGTGAAGGCGGGCGTGATATTTTTAAGCAACTGGTCGAATGGGATTGTGGCCCAGTTATTGATATTATACCAAGCTGACCCAGAAATAAAAACTCTAACTGGTCTATAAATGGTCAAAACGACCGAACTTAAACGGAACTTAAGTGAATGGTTGCGGGGTGGACTGATTTAGGTGGGATTTGGTTGGGGAAGACAGCGTAAAAATGATGTTTGTGGTGAGGCGGTTATTATTTTTCTTTGAAGTGTGGGTTGAATTGATGAAGAGCGGGGGGGGCTAAGTAGTTCTGACTCACCCGATAAGCATTGAGTCAAATCAAACTTCTATAGAAGTAAGCTGTGTAGTTTTAGGGAATCGCCGTAAGAAAAAACTGGTTACGCTCTAAATGAGAATTGCGGGTCAGTGGTGATGAAGTTCTTCTTAAGTGTAGAACGCTAAACGAAATTTAATTCTTACTCGGATTGGAAATCGCGGACGATTTGAACTTGTGGAAGCAAAGTTGAATGATGACGTTAATCCAGCATTAAAAATGAAACTAGATGAGTGTGAACGGAAGACAAAATATTATTTGGGGCTAAGACAGTCTGAATTGAGTCAGTATATGCGTTCAAGACTAATGAATCAAAGCGATTGGATAATGTAACTGGAACATGCTGGCGACAAGAAAAGGGCAGATAGGTGCGGACCAAACAAGTGGAAGCTGCAGGGCTGGTGAAAGTGAGCTGGCGAGGATGATGTCAGTGACCAGAGGTGCAAGGTGCCCAGCTGTGTCGACGGTCTTAGCTGAGCTATCAGGTTAGCGGGTGTAAGGAAGATAGAATGGAGATCTGGTCTAAGACCGTCTGAGTTTAGTCAGTGTTTACGGCTAAGATCAATGAATTAGAAAAAATAGCTAACAAGTCGACTGCAAGAAAAAAGCAGATAGTTGCGGGCTAAACAAGTGTAAGCCGCAGGGCTGGTGAAAATGGGCTCAGCCGTGGGAGTTGCCTAAGCGGGAAACCCGCTTAGGCAACTGCTATCTTTGAGACTCGGGTTATGAGGCTCAAAGTAAGTCCGAAGACCGCACCTCAGGCTTCGGACGCGCGCCCACAGCGTCACGGCCCAGTTTTCACCAGCCCGGAGGCGCTACAAAAAACTTGTTTTACCAACTATCTGCTTTTTTCATTGCGTCGGCCGGATTTTTTCGCTACACTGGTAAGGTACCGGTAAAGGAGGCCGCGAGATGAGTCGGTTATGGTTGACGGGCTACCGCAGTTATGAACTGGGTGTTTTTGGCAATCAAGACCCGAAGCTCCTGGTCATCAAGGATGCATTGAGAAAAATGCTGATCGGTAAGATTGAAGATGGGACTGACTGGTTGATCACGGGTGGTCAGCTAGGGGTCGAGCAGTGGTCGATTGAGGTGGGCCTGGCGTTAAAGCCGGACTATCCGGAATTGAAAATTGCGATGATGACGCCATTTGCTGAGTTTGGCGGTAACTGGAATGAGAATAACCGTGGCCTGTATGCGCAGCTGGCGAGCCAGGTTGATTTTCACCAGTCAGTTAGTGAACAACCCTATCATGGGCCCCAACAGTTAAGAAACTATCAAGAATTTATGTTATCCCATACAGATGAGGCCGCAATGGTTTATGATTTAGAGGTTGAAGGGAAACCTAAGTATGATTATCGCGCTGTGACGCGGTTTCAAGAGCAACATGCTTACCCCCTAACGCTGATAGATATGGATTGGTTACAAGAAAGTGCCAACGAATATCAAGAAAATAAAAATAATGGTTCCCAATTTGAGTAAAAACTGGTATTATAGATATCGCCGGTTTGATTAGGATAACGAGGTGTAATGATCAATGGAAAACGTTAATTTTACTCCTAAAGAGATTTTGCAAAAGCAATTTCGTCAAAAGATGCGCGGGTATGATCCCGACGATGTCGACAGTTTCTTGGATAATGTGATCAAGGACTACGATACTTTTGTGAAGGAGAATCAACGGCTTCAAGAAGAAAACGAACGGTTGTTGGCTAAGGTCGACGAACTCACTCGCCAAGTGCAAGTAGGTGCAAGTCAACCAGCAGCAACGACAACCAGCCAATCCACTTCAAGTGTCACTAACATGGACATTTTGAAGCGGCTCTCCAATTTGGAACGGCACGTTTTCGGTTCACAATTAGATAATGATCCAAACGAGTCACATCGTTTGTAGAATTATAAAGACTGGTGTAAATCCTGAGTAATCGCGGTCGGCTTATGTCGGCTGAGGAAAGTCCATGCTCGCACAGACTGAGATGTCTGTAGTGTTCGTGCTCGGTGAAAAAATAAGCCGGGGGACGTTAGCAATAACGTAACGGCGGGAAAACACGGCTACGGCTTCGGCTATGCCCTAGTATCCCTGAAAAGTGCCACAGTGACGATACGTCTAAGGAAACTTAGGCGGTGGAACGCGGTAAACCCCTCGAGCGGGCAACCCAAACTTTTGGTAGGGGCGCTTCACATATGGAAATGAACGAAATGTGGGGGGAGAGGAAACTCTCGAGATAGATGATTACTGCCAGTCAATCGTTTGCCTGAAACGGTTGGGTGGTACAAAACATGGCTTACAGGGATTTGCACCATGTCAGGTGGGTGGGAGCTTGCTCCCGCCTTTTTTTATGGTTATAATCGGGTTAAATGCCCAAGAACAGTGTAAAAATTAGCAACCCAGTAAAGTGAAGTAAGGAGGACGTTATGAAGAAATTTCATTTATACGCGGCCACTGCCAGTGGAATCGAAGCCATTGCCGGTCGTGAGTTACGAGACCTCGGGTACGATACCCAGGTTGAAAATGGCCGGGTCCGGTTTGACGGGACGATTGAAGACGTACTGCGGGCGAACCTGTGGTTACGGACCGCGGACCGGGTTCGGATCATCGTGGCAGAATTTGATGCCGTGACCTTCGACGAATTGTTTGAAGCCACTAAGGCCGTGGCCTGGGACGAACTGCTCCCCATGGACGCCGCTTTCCCAGTGGAAGGCCGTTCGAAGAAGTCCCAGCTCCACAGTGTGCCCGACGCCCAAGCCATCGTGAAAAAGGCCGTTGCCACTAAATTGGCGGCCGTTTATCACCGGCGGACGCGGATGCCTGAAACCGGCGCCACTTACCCCTTGGAAGTCATGATCGATAAGGACCACGTCATGCTGACGCTGGACACCACCGGTTCAAGTCTGTTCAAGCGGGGCTACCGGGTCGGCAAGGGTAGCGCGCCACTGAAGGAAAACATGGCCGCTGCCTTGATTGCCCTGACCAGTTGGCACAAGAACATGCCATTCTGGGATCCCGTGTGTGGGTCTGGGACCATTCCTATCGAAGCAGCCATGATTGGCCGCAACCTGGCCCCTGGGTTTAACCGGGACTTCACCTGCGAGACTTGGGATTGGGTGCCTCAAGAGCTGAGTGATAAGTTGCGTGACGAAGCCGATGCCAAGGCCGACTACGATACGCCACTACAGATCTTTGGGACCGATATTGATGAGAACATGGTGGCTATTGCCAAGCGTAACGCCCAAGAGGCCGGCTTGTCACAAGACATCACGTTTAGCCAATTAGCCGTCCAGGACTTTAAGACGGACATGGAAGATGGGGTCATCGTCGCCAACCCACCATACGGGGAACGTCTGAGTGATCAGGCCTCCGTTCGTGAACTTTACAAACAAATGGGACAAGTATTCAAGCCATTGACTGATTGGTCGAAGTATATTTTAACGGCTGATCTGGAATTTGAACACTTCTATGGTCAAAAGGCCACGAAGACGCGGAAGCTGTATAACGGGGCTTTGCGGACCGACTACTTCCAGTTCTGGGGCAAGCGCAAGCCACGGCACCAGGGTTAAGCCATGATTAAGACGGATTGTGTCTTTTGCCAGAAAAGCAGTATCGTCTTAGAAAATGACTTGGCCAAGGCGTTTTGGGACAATCATCCCGTGCGCCGCGGTCACCTGTTGATCGTGCCCAAGCAACACTACGCGACCTACTTTGATGTGCCAGCCGAAACGCGAGCGGCGATGGATGCGTTGACCTTTGAGGCCAAGGCCTTGCTGGATGAAAAATTTCAGCCGGCCGGGTATAACATTGGCATCAACGTGGCGTCGGCCGCCGGTCAAACGGTCATGCACGCCCACATTCACCTGATTCCCCGGTACGAAGGGGACGTCAAGGATCCGCGGGGCGGCATCCGCAAGATGATTCCGCGGGCCGTTCAGGGCTTGAGTCGGTTGAAACGAAAATAGAAATTGACGAAACGAATTTGGACTTCACGGTCTGGATTCGTTTTTTGTTGGACTATTTTGTAAAGTAACGGCTAACCCTGTATACTGAGCTTAACGGAAAAGGGTTTTTTATGATGAAATGGCGGAGTTTACTACTGGCAGGGATTGTGGCAATGGGGACATTAGGCATGGCCACGCAGGCCCAGGCAAAGCAAAAAGTTTTTAATTTGTACCAGAATTATGGTGCCCAGAAGACGCATAAGGCCTACTCGAGTAAGAAAGCCTACCCACTCAAGAAAACGTTCACCTTCAAAAATTCAGCGTATAAGATTAGATTGAATAATTTGTATGTGTATCAGGTTGCCAGTAAAAAGGCGAAGTACGCGACCTGGGCAAAGGTCACGGGAACTGCCTACAATAATAGTGATGATGGCTTTTACCGGTTCGGCAGAAACGTGATGGGCGGAATCTCCAATTATAATCTTGTGGGGTTCGAGAACACCATGACCAGCAACTTTATCTTTTCGGCCAAGAATAGTAAGAGCAAGCACATGTTAGTTAACGTGACCCCCAAGCAGGGAATCACGGCCGGTCCCAATTCAGCGTCGTCGTATTTGAAACCTCATCAGAAGAGTCAATTTGAGATGCTGCTGTATTCCAGAAAAAAGGTCACTAAGGTTGGTAAGATCGAGCTATCCTTTGCGACGTTGGCTTACGAAGGCCCCAAGGCTGATAAGGTCGTTAATGGTATTTATGATGGTCGACAAAAACTGAACTTGAAATAAACGATGTCCTATTAGGTGGATGTCGCCTAGCGACTCATAGTCTGAGTCCTGGTAAGCGGGTATGACGCCAGCTTACCAGGACTTGGGCTTTTTCTTGTTGTCAGTATCAATTTGGTAGGAAAAATGCAGGCAATGTCAGAAAATATCACCTATTTTCAAATCTTAATAATTTCATGAAAACGACTGGTACTAGTAAGATTAGTTCGTTAAACGTCCCAGCCAACCCGTTACTTTTGAAAATTCACTCGTGACTTTCATCAAAATGAGTGTTAGGATTTCTTACATCAAACGTAAAGAGGGCGCCGCTAATGAATCTTGCAAATACAGCATTCGTGTTGATTGCCAGCATTTTAGTCTTGTTTATGACTCCGGGATTGGCTTTTTTCTACGGGGGCCTGGTCTCCGAGAAAAACGTGGTCAACACGATGTTGTCGGTCTTTATTATGACTGGCGTGGCCATTTTGCTGTGGGTGTTCGTCGGCTACTCGCTGTCCTTTTCAGGCAATGTGCTCGGCGTCGTGGGCAATTTGCGCCATGCTTTCATGACCGGCGTCAATTTGGCTAGCCTGACCGCCAGTCATATTCCGGTCGGCGTGTATTCGCTGTTTCAAATGATGTTTGCCATTATTACCCCAGCTTTATTCGTTGGGGCCGTGGTTGGACGGATTCGGTTTAAATTTCTTTTGCTATTTCTGCTGGCGTGGTCCGTCTGCATTTACTACCCGATGGTGCATCTGGTTTGGAGTCCGGCAGGGTGGCTGGCTAAATTGGGTGTCTTGGACTTTGCCGGCGGGACCGTGGTGCACATCAATGCTGGGGTGACGGCCTTAGTATTGTCGGCCTGGTTAGGACCGCGGTTGGCCAAGGATCATCCCGGGCAACACTATAACTTACCGTGGGTCCTGTTGGGGACGGCCATCTTGTGGGTTGGCTGGTACGGCTTCAATGCCGGCAGCGCCCTTGCCGTCAATGGCGTGGCCGTTCAGGCGGCGATTACCAGTACGGTAGCCACGGCCACGGCGATGGTGGTCTGGATGTTCCTGGATATTTGGACGAATGGCAAACCCACGTTGGTCGGTGTCTGTACCGGCACGCTTTGCGGACTCGTCGCCATTACCCCAGCGGCCGGTTACGTGACCGTGATGGGGTCCGTGGCGATTGGCACCTTGGCGACCTTAGCCAGCTACGGCTTCATCGCGCTTTTAAAACCCAAGCTGGGAGTCGACGATGCTCTGGATGCCTTTGGCTGTCACGGGGTGAGCGGAATCGTTGGCAGTATCCTAACGGGAGTGTTCGCCAGTAAGGCTGTGAATCCGGCGGTCACCCAAAATGGGTTGATTTATGGTGGCGGTTGGCACTTGCTGGGGATTCAACTCTTGGCAACGGGCTTGACGATTGTCCTGGTTGCCGCGATGGGCAGCGGCTTGATTTTACTCTTGCGCCGGTTGACACCGATGCGGGTCGATGCGGCCGAAGAGGCCATGGGCCTGGATCAGGGGGAACATGGTGAGCAGGTCGACTACACGGTTGGGCTCAGTGAAAGGCTCACGGATTATCGGCCGGATCAGGAACTGTATGCACCCGAGTTCAAGGGGCAGCTCCAACACCTGCAAAAATGAGCTGGTGGTTGGCCGCTCCCGATGGCGGATTCAAAACTCCTGCAACACAGCCCACTCAGTAAAGTTAGTGACTTTCTTAAGGTTGCCCTAGATGATTGCCGTTTGCCCCCGAACTTGCTAAACTAAGGGTGTGTTTAGGGGACACACGTTTGAACAACCTTGGGGGGATTATGATGAATAAAGATCAATGGGCACTGATTGCCTTAGTTGTGTTAGCGGTTTGTGGGCTGAGCCTGGTGCTCCTACTCATGAAGTCACCGATGTGGGCCTTCGGTTTTCCAGTAGCGTTCGCTGGTTTAGGACTGGCATGCTACGGGATCGAAGATTTGATGACCAAGCTAACAAAGAAAAACAATCGCGAAGCTTAAATCTGAAGAGAATCGAAAAAATAAAGACGGCCAGTGAGCCGTCTTTTTTGTCGTGTCGAAAGAACGTGCTTGTTTGCGTCTTTACAGGGCCCACCTCGGCTTGCTAGAATGAGGAGGTAAAGGCGATGAGCGAAAAGTGACAGAACAACAAACAACGTCGGTAGCGGATGCCGGCGACTACCTCAAGGCGTTTGCCTGCACAGCGGTCATGTTGCAGACAGTTTTGAGCTGGGCGATAACCACGACGTCCGGGCAGTCGATGCAGGTTAGCCTCGCTTGGGTCTACCTGACTGTGAAATTTACGGCGCCGGCCTTCATCTGTGGCATTCTCTTCACCACGATTCGGACCACGGACGTGACGCAGCCGACCTATGGCCAGTATCTGCGTCAACAGTGGTCGGCGTTAGGGGTGCCGACGGTGTGGTGGTCGCTGGCGTACTTGCTCCTGCAACCCCAACTGCAACAACATCGGCCGTTTACAACACTGGGCCAGTTTGGCTGGCAGCTGATTAACGGAAATGCCGCGCCACACTTGTGGTACAACACCATGATGCTGCAGATCATTCTGCTGATGCCCCTGTGGTGGGCGATTCGGCGACAGGTCACGACGCGGCGCCGTTTCTGGTGGACTGCGGGCTTGAGTGGCGCCTGGATGTTCGGTTGGGTAGTCAGCTATCACCAGCTGATCACGCCCGCCGCACGGGTCGGTCACTGGTATTTGCTCGACCGGGTCTTCTGGGGCTTTGCCCTCTACGCGGTCTTGGGCATCCTGCTCTGGCTGGCTTGGTCACACATTTGGCAGTGGCGGTGGACGTGGGTACCGCTACTGGTTGGCGCACTGGCGACATTGGTCTGGCAAGTTCACGACCTGCTGGCCACGGGTCGGCCAATCACGTTGGCCCGCAGTAGCTACTACGCACCGGCAACGGTTTTCTACGGCCTGTGTGTGATTGGCTTGCTGGTGAGTTTGGCCGCGTGGCAACAACGGCAACGTGCTCGGGGGCTAGTGGTGATTCACTGGCTAGCGACCTATGCGTACCGCGCCTACTTGGCCAACGTCTTTTGGCTGGCACTGATTTGGCGCTTCGGCGGTCAGACGTTAACGGCGGCCCATCCCGTGAGCGGTATTTTGGTGAGTTACCTATTGACCTGGGCCTGGTCGTTTGCGACGGCGTACGGCATACATAGGATTTGGCAATGGATGAAAGGAACGGTGGCAAAATGACAACACCCGATAGGACCCAACCGGTTGAGCTGGTCACGATGATTATGGTGACGGACCCCCAGACGAAACGCGTTTTGGTGGAAGATAAAGTGAACGTGCCCTGGAAGGCGGGACACAGTTTTCCCGGCGGCCACGTGGAAGTCGGCGAAGCCTGCGCTCAGGCGGCTGTCAGGGAAGTGTTCGAGGAAACCGGCCTGCAGTTGGCGACGGTTGACTTCTGTGGGACGTGTGAGTGGTTCGACACGTCTCGGCAAAAACGGAAGCTGGGCTTGCTGTACCGCGGGGATACATTTACCGGTGAATTAAAGGCTAGCGATGAGGGCTGGGTCGGCTGGTTGCCGCTTAGCGAAATGACCCCGGCAAAGAGTGCCGAGAGTATGGCGGCACTGTTGCGGGTCTTCAATCGCGAGGTCCCGGCCGTGGTTAGCGATGCCTGGAATGGGCCGTTGGTCGATGATCTTCAGGACGAGTCGTAGGGGCTAGTCGCTTAGAATAGCTAGACGCAGAGTCGTTGATGTCGAGAGACGTTGGCGACTTTTTTCGTCGGCCCAACGACTAGAGAAATCACCAGTTAGCTAGAAGATTGGTAAGACGGTTTCGCGAGCACTATCCTGATATTTTTACCAATCAAGCAACGTTTATCTATTGTAAGCGGTTACAAAAACGGGTAAACTAAAGGTGTAAAGATTGTGATAAAGGGAGCGATAATCGTGAAATCAACTGTTCAAACGCAACGCTGGTACGGTTACTTCTTTATCGGGCTGAGTGTCGTGGCCCTAGGGATGACCGGCCTGCTGGCAATTCCAATGATTGATCGGGCACTGTTGTTGACGACGGCCCTCACGTTACTGGTGTACGGGCTGACGTACCAACCACGTATCAGTCGTGGTTGGTGGCGGCTATTACTAGGTGTGAGCGTTATTGTTGGCGTCGCCGATGTCGTCTTAACGTTGACGGTGGCTCCGGTCTTACTCACGGCTCTGTTTAGCTTTGCTTTACCGTTTGCATTTTTAAGTGTTTTATTAGGGTTCTTGAAACAACGTGTTCGGGCCTAGCCTGGTTGCACGAAAAAAGCGTCTGGGATGAAAAATTCCCGGACGCTTTTGATTTCTAATGCTGTATGGCTAAAATAGGCGAATAACCGCCAAGCCCACTCTTTTTACCCGAAGAGGGTGACCAAGATATCCCAGGTCATGTGCGTAGCGATGCCGGGCCACAGGGAATGACTGCGGGCGTACAACCACCCGAAGAGTAAGCCCAATAGGAAAACGGAGACCAGATTACTGATCCACAGCATGGGACTCATGGTGGGAACCGTCGTCAGGTAACGGGGGATGTGCATGCTGGCAAAGGCCAGTGCCTGAATCACGTTGGCAGTGGTGAGCGAGAATTTCTGTAACAGGGCATTTAGGAAGTAGCCCCGGAACAGGAACTCTTCACTGACGCCGACGACCAGGAAGTAGCGACCCCAGAATTGGGGGATGAAAGTGTGATTAACGTTCAGGTCGTGATGGGCCAACCAAAATTCACCCAGCAGATAAACAATGATAATGCCCCAGACGACATAGCCGGCGGCAAACCGCCATGCTGGTTGCCACTGCTTGGCATTGCTCAGGGTGAGACGTTGATGGTTGCGGTCAGCTTGATGGATGAACCACCAGGCCAGCCCTAACCAGACGGCTAATTTAATGGCATCGAGCGCCAATTCTTGGGGCCAACCGGTCAGGTATTTTTCGATGGGACTGTTGAGACCGACCTGAACGGCGAGCCAGATGAACCAACAACAGATAAATTGCAAAATAAGACGACGATTGGAGACGGGTTCAGACATAGACGACACTCTTTTCTTTGAATAGACGCATTAACTTTATTGTAAGACAAGTAGCCGTGAGAAGGGGCGTAAAAATGTGTAAGGATTGGTTAAAATAGGAGTAAGTACCACTAAATGCTTTATGTTAACGCTGTTTACATATAAAGTAATCAGTGTTAACATAAGGCTATAAACGTTACTACGAAAGGAATTCACCCCTATGACAAAATTACCTTACCATCGCGAGAATTTAGCAGCAGCAATTCAGCAACAGGCCCGACAGCAACTCGAAACGGCTGGGGCCGAGCAACTTTCTCTGCGGCAAATCGCCCGCTTTTTGGCAGTGACACCGGCCGCAGTCTATCGCCATTTTCCGGACAAGGCGAGTTTATTGGCAGCTTTGCGAACAGAAATCATGGCAGAAATAACGGCCACTTTACGTGAAAATGTGCTGGATTCAGCTGATGCGACAGCCATGCTTCAACGCATGGTCAGCAATCTTTTAGCTTACGCGGATCAGCATCCCCAAGCCGTGACCTTTGCCTTGACGGCACCATTGCCAACACCGGTCAGCTTAACGACTGTGCTGACTTTGTATGCCGCTCAAAAAGGCCAAGCGACTGTCGCACCGCAAATGGGGCAGGCAGTTTGGACGTTCTTAGTGGGCGTCCTGGTCCAATACCCACAGGATCAGGTTACTACGGACTGGGTCGTGACGATGATTGCACACTTACTGTAGAGAAACAGATTAAAGCAAATAGTTTAATAATTCACAAGAAATAGTAAAACTAAGTGAAACGATCACAAGCAAACAATATTCGCGTCAAACCGGTATTTTAGTCAAATTCGGCAATTAGAATACAATGAGAAAATTCACGGGCCTTTTAGAAGTAACCGTGCTACACTAAATTCATCTTGAAATTTGGAGGCGGTTACCATGGCAAAAACGGAAGCAGATTTCCTGGCTTTGGTGAAGCAGATTAGTTTGTTAGACATGAATTTATCCCTCGTGGGCTGGGACGCCCGGACGTACCTACCCAAGGACGGGGCAAGTTTTCGGGGCGAGCTGACGGCTTACATCGGCGCCAAAGAAATGGCACTGACCACGGGACCCGAGATGGGCGCATTTATCGCCTACTTCGCGGCACATCCCGAAGCACTCGATGCCAAGGGCCAACAGGTCTTGCGGCTGGTCAAGCGCGAGTACGACCTGAACCATGATATCCCGGCTGATGACTATGCAGCTTACCAGCGCACCATTTCGGATGCCCAACAGGTGTGGGAGACGGCACGTGAGGCCCAGGACTTTACGGTTCTCCAGCCGTATATTGAAAAAATTGTTGCCTACCAAAAGCAATTCATTCCTTACTGGCAAAATGGGCAGGCCACGCCCTACGACGTGTTGCTCGACCAGTACGAGCCGGGGATGACGGTCGCGCAGTTAGACCCCATCATGGAAACGTTAAAGGCGGGTATCAAGCACATTCGCGCGGTCATTGCGACCGGGACCGAACCGCGGGTGGACTTCATGAGCCGTGCCGTGCCCGAAGACGTTCAGGAGCGGGTGGTCCGCACCACGGTTGAACGCTTGGGTTACGACTTCAACAAGGGAGACCTGTCCCGTAGCATTCACCCGTTCACGGTGCCGCTGAACCGTAACGATGCCCGAATCACCAACCGGTATGGCCTTCATGACTTTCAAATGTCGTTGCTAGGTGGGATTCACGAGGCGGGGCACGGCCTGTACATGCAAAACTTTGACCCGGACTTTGACTACACGCCACTGTCTAACGCGCCATCGATGGGCCTGCACGAGTCGCAGTCGCTCTTCAACGAAATTTTCATCGGCCGCAACCCGGCGTTTTGGCAGGGGGCATACGGGCGTTTCCAGGCGGCCACTGGCGATATCTTTACGGATATCGATGAGCCCACGTTCTACCAGGGATTCATGGCCACCAAGCCGACACTGATCCGGACCGAAGCCGACCCGTTGACGTACCCGTTACACATCATCGTCCGTTATGAATTGGAAAAGGCCCTCTTCAATGGGGAAACCACGGTGGCGGAATTACCAGCGCTGTGGCGCCAGAAGTATCAGGAATACCTGGGCATCACGCCGGCTAACGACACCGAAGGCATTCTACAGGACATTCACTGGCCGGGTGGGGACTTCGGCTACTTTCCAACGTATTTGCTGGGACAAATTTACGCGGCGCAGTTCTACCACACGATGAGCCAGGCACTCCCAGTGGCGGACATCTTAGCCAGCGGCGACTACGCTCCGATCACCGAGTGGCGGCGAGAAAATATTTTCCGCTTGGGCGCTAGCGTGACGCCACAAGAGCTGGTTCAGCAGGTGACTGGGGAGTCGCTTAATCCACAATACTGGCTCGACTGGATGACCCGGACGTTCAAGGTGGCTTATCAGGTTCAGGACTAATGACTTTACTTTCTAAAAGTAAGTGATACACTTGGACTTAAGTTTTAACAGGAAACTACTTGCCCATAAACGGGGAACTAACTTAAAAAAGTGAGGTCACTTATCAATATGGAAACGAAATTTACTGAACTAGCCAAGCAACGCCGTAGCATCTATGCCTTAGGTCGTAACGTTAAGCAAACGTCTGACGAATTGACAGCCTTGATTGAAGACAACATCAAGAACGGTCCGTCATCTTTCAACAACCAAACGACGCGCGCCATCATTTTATACGGCGCCTCTCACGAAAAGTTGTGGGACATCGTGATTGACCGCCTGAAGCAAGAGGTGCCTAACGAAGAAGCCTTCGCCAAGACGACCGCTAAGATCAACAGCTTCAAGGCAGCCTTCGGGACGGTGCTCTTCTTTACCGAAACCAAGACGGTCAAGGAATTCGAAGACAACTTCCCACTCTACGCGGCCAACTTCCAGGACTGGTCCGAACAGTCACAGGGGAACGCCCAATTCTCCGTCTGGACGTCATTGGCTGAAAATGGCTTGGGTGCCAACTTACAACACTACAACCCCCTGATCGATGACGAAGTGCGCGCAGCCTTCAACGTCCCAGCTAGCTGGCGTTTACGGGCCCAACTGGACTTCGGTTCTATCGAAAGTCCCGCTGACCCTAAGGATTACATGAATGACGACGACCGCTTCATGGTCTTCAAGTAGTTTAACCAAAATAAAAGAGAACCCCGGACCACGCCATAGCGCGTGTTCGGGGTTCTTTTGCAGTTACGGGGAACTTTGCGGCCGCTTTCAGGGGATGAGTTATGCTAAAATGAAAGCGTGCTATCACGCGCCCCAACCAGGTCTTTGCCAACGTGAAAATCAGAGAGTCCGTGGCAGTTGTTCCCGCCGGCGGGCTCAAGGACCCCAGCTGTGGGGTCGGCTCCAGCCTGAGGGGCGGTCTTCCGCCTCGGCTTGAAACCGGGCAAAAAACCGCCCGTTTCCAAGGCCGTCCCATGCTCTAAGCTGAGAAAAACCGCTCAGCTAAGACCATCGACACAGCGGGGGACCTTGGCCCGCCTCTGGTCACGTACACGGACTGTCTGATTTGACCTTGACCGACGCCGAATTTCAAGCTTGTTCGGCCTATCTGGGTGGATTTACCAGGCAGTAAGGCCACGTTAACTTAGTTGGTCGATGTCAGTGACCAGAGGCGAGTCAGGATGACCAGCTGTGTCGATGGCGTTGGCTGAGGTCTCTCACTCAGCCTAGGCCATGGGACGACCTTGGAGACTGGGAACTTTCCAGGCTTCAAGGCGAGCTGGAAGACCGCTCCTCAGGCTGGAAGCGTTCCCCACAGCAGGGCTTCCTGAACTCGCCGCCGGGAACGGTCAGACCAGTTAAGTTAACGTTGGGGCGTTAGCTTGTGCTTTCTAACATCAATTAGGGGGTCAGTATCGTTATGGAAAAACGCATTGCCATTATTGGCGGCGGTATCGTGGGTGCGACCGCTGCGTATTATTTAAGCACCTTGCCCGGAAGCGAGCAGACCAAGGTCACGTTGTTTGATGACGGGACCGGACAGGCGACCACGGCCGCCGCGGGCATCATTTCGCCGTGGCTGTCTAAGCGCCGGAATCAACGCTGGTACCGGTTGGCTAAGGCCGGGGCAGATCTATTCCCCGAATTGATTCATGACGCCCAATTGGGCACCGACGTGTATCAACAGACTGGGACCATTGTGACCCGTGAAGTGCCAACGGACCTGGAAACGCTGCTTGATTTGGCCCAGGAACGCCGGCAAGACGCCGCGACTATGGGGACCGTGACGACGTTAAATGCCGCCGAGGTCCAGGCCAAGGTGCCATTGCTGTCGCGGGCCCAACCCGGGGTCTTCATCACCGGTGGGGCGCGGGTCGATGGGGCGGCTTTGGTCAGTGGTTTGCTGGCTAAGGCAACCCAGAAGAACCTGACGATTCGTCGCGAACGCGTCAGTCTCGATGCACAGGGCCAAGTCCTGACGTCATTGGGGGCCCGGCAGTTTGACCGTGTCATCATCGCGGCCGGGGCCTGGCTCAAGGAGCTCGTGGCACCCCTAGGCATCACCGCTGCCGTGCGACCACAAAAGGGCCAGCTGATTGAGCTGGCCGTCAAGGATTATCCGTTGAATGAAAATATGCCCGTCGTCATGCCCGAAGGTGAACGTGATTTCGTGCCGTTTGGCCATGGCAAATTGATTGTCGGGGCGACCCACGAAGACGACGGGAAGTTTAATTTGGCCGCCGACCCGGCCGTCACCGCCGATCTATTGGCCAGTGCCCAACGGCTGATGGCTGACGTGACCGCGGACAACATCACGGGTGTTCGCGTGGGGACACGGGCCTACACGGCCGACTTCGCGCCATTCTTTGGACCGATTCCGGACCAGGAGAAATTTCTCGTGGCCTCTGGACTGGGCTCATCCGGCTTAACGACCGGGCCGCAAGTCGGGCGGTTGTTAGCGGGCTCCGCGCTGTACGGCGGTACGCCAGACTGGAGCGAATACGAGCTGCCACTGACGACTTACTTAACGTCTTCGGCGGAATGAAGGGCCTGATTGGCTAGGGTGTGGGCGCCGCGGTTCTGCTTTTCGGGAACCCATTGCGTGAGCACCAGCTGAAACGGTGCCTGTGCGGCCAACAGGTCATCGACTAACTGTTGGTAGTGTTTGGCGTAATGCTTGGCGACACTATCGTTGACGATTTGACTGTCGGTATAGAACAGGACGGTCGTGTGCGCCGGGTCGGTCGCTAGCGTGGCCAATTTTTCAAAGCCTAGCCGGGCAATTTCAAACTCGGCGGTGTGGTTGGTCGTGGCCGTCAGGGGCGCACTTAGTTGCGTCTGCTGGTGGTCGTGAATGATCAGGATTCCCCCGGCACTCAGACCCGTCTGGGGTTGTGTCGCGGCATCCGTATATAGAGAAAACATGGAATCACTCCAATTCTTTCGTGAGGTGTTTAAACCAATGATAACCCAGGAACGACGATTTTTGTATCAACCGAATCCCCTCAGCAGCATTATCAACTGGAGCTGGACGCTCATCGTCCTGTTGATGGGGGCCATTTTCTGGCTCGAAGTCACCCATTTTAACTGGTATACGCTGGGGTTCTTCGTGGCCTTTGCGTTCTTGTGCTGGTTAGAGATTCATTTTAGAAATATCACCATGGCCAATGGCGTCTTGACGGTCAGTACCGTCTTGAATCACCACCACCTGGTCATCCCGTTGAATCAAGTCCGCAGCGTGCAACAGTCCCGGTACCGGTTGGGCATTGTGGCGCAGGGCAAGATTTATCAATTCTTATTACCACGGAACTCGGCAATCGAACTCGCCAGCCTCTTGCAGGATGCGATGGTTGCCAACGGCGTGAAGGAGGAAAATTAGTGAGCGATATTGAAATTTCACAAAAAACACAGTTAGAACCCATTGAACAGGTCGCGGGCAAGGTCGGCTTGACCCCCGACCAGATCGAACCCTACGGCCATACCAAGGCCAAGATCAACCTCCCACTGACGGGCAACCATACCCCGGGTAAATTGGTGCTGGTCACCTCGATCAACCCCACACCCGCTGGTGAAGGCAAGTCGACCGTCGTTGTGGGGTTGGGGGATGCCCTGAACCTATTGGGTCATCAAACTGTTTTGGCCTTGCGGGAACCGTCGATGGGCCCCGTCATGGGGATGAAGGGTGGCGCGACCGGGGGTGGCTACGCCCAAGTGGTACCCATGGAAGACATCAACCTCCATTTTACCGGGGACATGCACGCGCTGACCGAGGCGCATGACACCCTGGCCGCTCTGATCGATAATCACATCCAACAGGGCAACGAGCTGAACCTGGACCCCCGCCAAATCGTGTGGAAACGGGTCTTGGACATCAACGACCGTGAGCTACGCCAGACCGTTATTGGCCTGGGTGGCCGGACGTCCGGGGTGCCCCGGCAAGATGGCTTTGACATTACCGTGGCCAGTGAATTAATGGCCGTGCTGTGTCTGAGTGAAGACCTGACGGACCTTAAGCGCCGGGTCAACCGCATCCTGATTGGCTACACTTATGACAAGGAACCGGTGACGGTCGGCGACTTGAAGGTCGGTGGGGCCATCACACTCCTGTTGAAGGACGCCATCAAGCCCAACCTGGTCCAAACGCTGGCGCACAACCCGGCCATCATTCACGGTGGGCCATTTGCCAACATCGCCCACGGCTGTAACTCGGTGCTCGCGACCCAGACGGCCCTGCAACTCGGCGATTTTGCCGTGACGGAAGCCGGCTTTGGGGCCGACCTCGGTGGGGAAAAGTTCATGGATATCAAGACCCCCGTGCTCGGTCAAACGCCAGATGCCGTGGTAATTGTCGCCACGGTACGGGCCCTCAAGTATAACGGTGGGGTCAAGCGCGCCGACCTGGAAGCAGAAAACCTCGACGCCCTGCAACAAGGGAGTGCCAACCTAAAGCGCCACATCACCAGCATGCAACAATACGGGGTGCCGGTCGTGGTCGCCATCAACCGTTTCACCAGCGATACGGACGCCGAAATTGCGGCCTTAACGGCTGACGTGACCGCCTGGGGCGTTCCCGTCGCCACCACGACCGTTTGGGCCGATGGGGGTGCCGGTGCCACTGATTTGGCCGAAAAGGTCGTCACGGCCACGCAACAGCCTAAACATTTCAAACGACTCGCACCAGCTGGCACGGACCTGATGACGCAAATGACGGCCATCACTCAGAAAATTTACGGTGGGGCCAAGGTCGAGTTGTCGGCTAAGGCCGCTCGCCAGTTGAAGACCTTTGCCAAGCACGGCTGGGACAAGTTGCCCGTCTGCATGGCCAAGACTCAATACTCCCTGACGGACGATGCCCACCAATTGGGTGCACCCACGGACTTCACGATTCACGTGCGCGAGTTTGCGCCACGGTTGGGGGCCGGGTTTGTGGTTGCCATGACGGGGAACGTGCTGACGATGCCAGGGCTGCCAAAGCACCCGGCCGCACTGGACATGGATATCGATGCAGACGGCAAGATCACTGGGTTGTTCTAAGGATTAAATCTGTCGTTGGTAGCGCCTCCGGGCCGGTGAAAATGGGCCGTGGCGCTGTGGGCGCACGTCTGGAGCCTGAGAAGCGGTCTCCAGACTTACTTTGAGCCGGAGAGCGCGTCTCAAAGATAGCAGTTACCTAAGCGGGAAACCCGCTAAGGTAACTCCCACGGCTGAGCCCATTTTCACCAGCCCTGCGGCTAACATGGATTTAGCCCGGCACAACGCCGTGACCTTTCCCAGAGTATTTTAGGATTGGACTGCATGTGTTGGCGTCGATGTCTGAAGGCGGTGTCTCGCTGGCTTCGATAGCAAGTCTATGGGCTGCCGTGAGAACCAGCCGTGCGCCTTGGCGCGCCTCTGGTCACTTCTACGACCGGCCCAGTTTTCCCAGCCCTGCGGCTGACACGGATTTAGCCCGGCACAACGCCGTATTTTTGCCATGGCTCTTGCCTGATTTCAATGTGACAGGATGGTTTGTCCAATCAAACTAGTCGAGCTGACACTAGTTGTTAAATTGTCAGTGGTTGAATCCAGTTTTAAATTAAAATAAACATTGCGTGTGTGATTTCGCGCAATTAATAATCGAAGAAGCGTTAGTTACCTTTCTAAATGATTGGGAACTAGCGCTTTTTGCTGTTCTTTGGGTGGGAGATTGGCATAATTAACGAAAAGGGTGGTTGTTAGCAAAAAAAATGATAGAATGATTATAATATGAGAGAATTATTAAAATTGAGATACTGCTTAAAGGGGTGAGCCAATGAAATTTGTGAATAAGAAATTAGTGGGGCTGGCGATTTTTACCGCGGTGCTGGCAGGGTTGTCGACGCCGTTTAATGCCGCAATGTATGCCTTTATCTTTCATATCATTGAGACCAAGCACGTTAGTTGGATTGTGCCGTTTGTGATTGTCATTATTTTGGGCTACTTTGGGTTCAGTCTGGCCACGTACTTGAATACGGTCGTGATCAACAAAAATGTGGTCACGGTCAATCGGCGGTTGAAGACGCAGCTGTTGCGGGGGCTGTTACAGCGGCGAACCGTGGATTCCAAGGATTTTGTGGCGACGAATCTGTCCTTTTTCATGAACGATTTGAAATTGCTGGAGGACAACTATATTCGCCAGCTGTTTGCGTTAATCAGCGTGCTAGTGACCTGCGTCGTGACCCTGGCCTATTCGCTAGCCAATAACGTTGAGCTGACGCTGGTCTTCATGGTCTTCATGATTTTTCCCTCAGCGATTCCGCGTTTATTCCGGAACCGGATCAATGTGCGCAGTGAGGCCTGGTCGCGGCGTAACAGTCAGTGGTCGGGGACGCTGAAGGACGTGTTGAAGGGTGCCCTGGCGTTGCGTCAATACCGAGCGTTACCGGGAATCGAACCAAAAACGACGGCGGCCATTCAAAACGTGGAGCACGCCAACGCCGCCATGAAAAATGAAATCGCCCTGTCCAACGCGGTGGTGGAAGCCATTTTCTACGTCTGTACGCTGATTCCCATCGGCATTGGGATCTACGCCACGATTCAAGGCCGCATTAGCTTGTCCCAGTTTGTCGCGATTCAGTACTCGTCGAACTGGATCATCAACAGTGCCGGTCAAGTCGTGAACAGCTTTAACACGCTGAACAGCACCGGCAAGATTCGCCAGCGCATCAAGAACGCGGTCCAACCGGTCAATGAGCCGGCGGCGGTCACGGCTGGTTTTGAAAAATTAACCCTGACGCAACTCGGCTTTAACCGACAGGAAACACCTATCTTGCACGATATCGATCTGGCCGTTTCCCGGGGCGAAAAAATTCTGATTCAAGGGGAATCCGGCAGTGGCAAGACGACGCTACTGCGACTGATTGATGGGGCCTTGGCGCCGAGCAGCGGGCAGGTCGCCATCAACGGCGGCCCCGTCAAGCAGTACGCGGGGATGAGCACGGTCAATCAGTCACCAATTGTGTTTAACGACACCCTGCGTTTCAATTTGACATTGGGCCTGGACTTCACGGACGAAGCGGTCACCCACGCCTGTCAGGAGGCTGGTCTCATGGACCTGGTCGACCGCGACGGCTTGGACTACCAAATCGGGGATGAGGGCCAGAACCTGTCGGGCGGGCAGGTGAAGCGACTAGAGATTGCTCGCGCCATTTTATTCGACCGCGAACTGATCTTCATTGACGAAGGCACGGCGTCACTGGACGAGCAAACCTCAATCGCCATTCACCAAACAATCCTGCGCTTGCCCAAGACCATCATCGAGGTCGACCACCACATCCCACCGGAAGTCCGGCCGTTGTTCGACCACGTGTACCAGTTGCGGGATGGTCAGTTGACGATGCAAGCGTGAGTTGAAACAAAACAGGATACGAAAAAAATAAGCAATAAGAAATGAAGGCGAACAAGAAATGAATCGATTGCGGTCGCCAAAAAAATGCATGAATCAAGCGGATTCGAGAATGGTAGAAAACAAATCTTGAATTTTTGAAGGAGTTGAGCTGAATGCATATTCTTTTTCAAATTAATGCGCTGTTAAGATTTTTAATAGAAATGATAACTCTAATAACATTATCTTTTGTAGGTTTTACAAAATATAAGTTACCACTTAATTTACTGATGGGGATTTTAGTACCAATTGTAATTTATGTGATTTGGTCTGTTTGTATGGCTCCTTTATCACCAAACAGAGTGGACCTACGTTTGAGAGTAACGATTGAGATTGTCATTTTTGGTCTCTGTAGTTATATGATAATAACTAAAATGTCAGTTCGTGTAGGGACTGTATATGGAGTTGTAGTTGGTCTGAATGCAATAATGGCACACATTGGAGATGGAATATATGGCAGTAGTTTATAAAATGGAAAATGTTTATTAAAGACTAAGCAGAAAACCTGCGATTTTAATCGCGGGATGAATGCCAGAACTTAATAATCTTTTGAAACATATGTTCCCCTGCAAGGCTAAACATGGTATACTTAATCCAATCTACAGGGGAGGTATCCATTGGTTAAACTAGGGCGAACAATTAAGTTGAGACTCTATCCAGACACGAATCAAGCAGAACAATTTCTAACAATGAGTCAAGAGTATCAACGATTAGCTAATGTTGTTAGTCAATGGATTTTTGACCACGAGTTTCAGTTAAGTTGGTTAAAGATCAATCACCATCTGTACAAAATATTTAGGCAAGAATCACCACTCAATAGTCAGATGGTCCAGTCTGTCTTTCGGACAGTGGTGGCTCGTTACAAGACAGTTCAGGAACAGATGAAACAGCATCCTTACTGTTACAAGAACGAAGAACACAAGTGGATTCAAGTTCCTAGAGACCTGAACTGGTTGGTGAAACCCATCCAGTTTCGGCGACCCCAAGCGGATTTGGTTCGCCATAGCAATTATTCTTTTGTAGAAGGCATGCAACAAATCTCGATAACCACTCTAGGTAAACGGACTAAGTTGGGATTCACTGATAAAGGATTCGAGAAATACTTCACCGAGGATTGGAAACTGGGTACCGCTAAGCTGGTCCACACCCAGGGGAAGTGGTTTTTGCATATTGGTATCACAAAGGAAAGTAGTGATTTCAATCCCAAGGATAGCCCTCAAATTGTGGGTATTGACCGTGGCCTGCGCTTTCTAGCGACTATCTTTGATAGTGAAGGCAAGGCACTATTCTTTGAGGGTAAAAAAATCTTACTTAGACGAAAGAAGTTCCTGGAGATTCGCCGGCAACTACAAAGTAAAGGTACTAAATCTGCCAAGAAAAAGTTGAAACGGCTAGCGCAACGAGAGAACCGCTGGATGACCGATGTGAATCATTGGTTAGCTAAGACACTCGTTACACGATATGGCTCACACACACTTTTTGTCCTGGAAGACTTAACCAACGTAACATTCAACACCGATGATCTGCCTAAGTCCTTACGAAACAGCCATCGTTCCTGGTCTTTCTTCCAGCTAGAATCATTCTTAACGTACAAGGCTCAGGCTATTCAGAGCACCGTCGTAAAAGTGAATCCAGCATTCACTTCACAGAGATGTCCGAAGTGTGGCCTAGTTGAGAAGACTAATCGTCATCACGAAACTCACGAGTATTGGTGTGCTCAATGCCAGTATCGTTGTAACGATGACAGATTAGGGGCAATGAATATTGAGATGTTGGGCCAAGAATGGTTGAGTGGTGTCAAGAAACCAAAGATTAAAAAGCTAACAACTGTTGGGTAGATCCTGATAGTTAAACGGGTAGCTGTCAATTACCCGATGATGTTGCCACTACGAGTAGGAGTGCCTAACCGGCATGTTGGACTACTGTGTCGCCAGACACGTGAGCGACAAGCCTCTGAATTAATTCAGGGGCAATTGACCGAGAATTGTGTTCAATATCGATTCACTCATATCAAGCTTTTTAGCTATACCAGTTAGGGCTTTCAACAACCGATCCAAAGCATTAGTGAATGCAATTTCTGGTAAGGGTCGATCATCCTGGTTCTCTCGTTGCGCTAAGGCCAAAATATCATAACCTATTAGGACCAGTGCCATGTGGCCGCAAAGTCCGTCGTAGCTTTGAATCTGGGCTTTATCGAATTGAAGATATTGTTTGGCAACTTTGAAATAGCCTTCAATCTGCCAGCGACGAGCATACATTTGAATGATCTCTTGCGGGTGAAAATCAGAGGCTGAATGATGCATATTAGACATGGGCATAGATTCTCCTTGTATACTTTTTTAGACGACTCAAATATACAAGCATGGAGTAATCCATGTCTATTTTTGTACAGTAAAGGCCCGGCATGCCGGGCCTTTACTGTACAATTTAACTTTCAACCTTTAGGTAAATAAACTAAACGTAATCAGAAAATGACAGTGCTCCTTGAAACCAGCGCGCCAACGTCAGCCGTGCGGGTGGTCAAACTGGCCCAGCTGGGGAATTTGAGTGGGCGGGAACCTGAACGTTGGTGAAGTCATCAAAGTCTGAGGTAGGGAAACAGGCAACTTTGCTTGAATCCTGGAGCCAGAGACCAGTGGGGTGACTACCTGTGTCGGGGGTGTTTGACCGGTGGACTTCCGGTCTTACAGCCCGGGACGACCTGAAAGATCCGCGGGTTTCGGGGCTTTGAGGCGAAGGTGAAGACCGCTCTTTGGCTTCACCTGGTCCCCACAGGTAGTCGCCCCGCTGGTCGGCGGCGGAAGGATTCAGACAAAGTGGGAATTTTCTAGTGTGGAGAAGGGCGCGGGGGGCCATTTTCTGGTATACTTTTCGGTAACGACTTATAGGAAAGGTGTTCCGGATTTTATGCTGATTGCAGATACAATCTTAATCGTGCTACTGGTGGTCATTGACCAGTGGATCAAGCACGCGGTAGTGGTCAACATCGCCCTTGGTGGCGAGCACCCACTCATCCCCGGCTTCCTGTCGCTCACGCACCTGCGTAACGACGGGGCCGCCTGGAGTATTTTACAGGGCCAAATGTGGTTCTTTACGGTCATCGCCATTGTGGCGTTAGGCATCATGGGCTACTTTTTCTGGCAGTACCGCAATCAGAAAGAACACTGGGTAGAGGAACTCGGCCTGACTCTGATGATGGCGGGCACGATTGGTAACTTTATTGATCGCCTGCTGCAAGGCTACGTGGTCGACATGTTCCAACTCGATTTTATTAATTTTCCAATCTTTAACTTCGCCGACAGCTGTTTAACGGTCGGCGTCATCTTAATCGCGATTGGCGTGTTCTTAGCCGATCGACGGGAGGCACAGTGATGCAAGAAACAGATTTTCAAGTAACGACTTCAGACCGGCTGGATAAATTGGTGGCGGATAACGTGGACACGATTTCCCGCTCACAGGCGAAAAATGCCATCGAGGCCGGCCAAATCACGGTCGACGGCCAGCCAGTCAAGCCTAAGGCCAAGCCCAAGGTCGGCGCGACGGTGCACATTGCACTGCCAGACCCCGTTCCTTTGGATTTGACCCCCGAAAATATTCCCCTCGACATTGTTTACGAAGATGACGATGTTATCGTGGTCAACAAGCCCCAGGGGATGGTCGTCCATCCCGCCCCCGGGCACCCGGACCATACGCTGGTTAACGCGCTGCTGTACCACAGCCCGTTGTCGAGCATTAACGGCACCCTGCGGCCCGGCATCGTCCACCGCATCGACAAGGACACCTCGGGCCTGTTGATGGTGGCCAAGAATGATCACGCCCATCAGAGTTTGTCGGCCCAGTTACAGGCCAAGACCAATCTGCGAGAGTACGTGGCCATCGTGCACGGCAACTTCAAGGAAGAGAACGGGACCATCAACGCGCCCCTGGGCCGGTCACCGAAGGACCGCAAGAAGCAGGCCATCGTCGCTGACGGGCGGCCAGCCGTGACCCATTTCCGGGTGCTGGAGCGTTATGGGAATTATTCCCTGGTCGCTTGTCGCTTGGAAACTGGCCGGACCCATCAGATCCGCGTCCACATGGCCTACATCAACCATCCCGTTGCGGGTGACCCGTTGTACGGCCCCAAGCACACGCTAAAGGGGGCGGGCCAGTTCCTACACGCCCGTGAATTGGGCTTTAAGCAACCCACGACCGGTGAACAGTTAGACTTCACCGCGCCGGTTCCCGAAAACTTCGCCAAGGCCGTGCGCCACTTGCGCCAGCAGGCGGGGTTACCGGTTGACAAAGCAATTTAGTTTTCTTAAGCTAGCACTAATCAGATAAACGGGTTTGCCGAATCAGGCGGGCGGGTTTCTTCACCATTTTGCCGAAGAAATGCGCCCGTTTCCTGCACTTACGCTAACGCCGTGAAACTTTTAAGGAGGAAATACAGATGGCAAAGGTAGTTGTGGACGCAATGGCAATGCAACGGGCCCTGACCCGGATTACTTACGAAATTATCGAACGCAATAAAGGGGTCGATGATCTCGTCATTTTAGGCATTAAAACGCGGGGCGTTTACCTCGCGCGACGGATTGCTAGTCGCTTGCAACAACTAGAAAACGTCACGGTTCCCGTGGGTGATCTGGATGTCACGCCGTACCGCGACGACATCGAGCACGATGCTCAGGGCGAACCCGAAGTTACGGCGACCAACATGGATTTCTCGGTCGCTGGTAAAAAGGTGATCCTGGTGGACGACGTCTTGTACACCGGTCGCACCATTCGTGCAGCCATGAGTGCCGTCATGGACTTGGGCCGGCCCAAGAGCATCAATTTGGCCGTTTTAGTCGACCGGGGCCACCGGGAACTCCCGATTCGGGCGGACTTCGTTGGCAAAAATATTCCGAGCTCCCAGCGCGAACGGATCAAGGTCTCTGTCAGTGAAATTGACGACCGTGACGCCGTGGAGATTCAACAGGCATAAGGGGCAAGGGGGTCGATTTTACATGGCAAAACGCTATTTGATTTTAGAAGACGGCTCGGCCTACGCCGGTGAAGGCTTCGGTGCCGGTGCCACGACGAGCGGAGAGGTTATCTCCAATTTAAATCTATTAGGCTATCAGGAAACGATTACCGATCAAATCTACCACAACCAAATTATTATCTTTGCCCAGCCAGCCATTGGTAACGTTGGCATCAACCACGATAGCTACGAGTCGATTTTGCCCACGGCCAAGGGGATGGTGGTTCGAGACGTCACGAACATCTCGACCAACCGTTTATCCCGGCTGTCCCTTGACGAATTTCTCCAGCAGCACAACATTCCCGGCATCAGTGGCATTGATACGCGCCACCTGATCCGGAAGCTCCGCCAAGAAGACGGGCCGATGAAGGGCAGTATCGTGGATGTGGCCGATGCCCATGCCTTTGATCAGCTGAACGCCACGGTGCTGACGAACCGGCAAGTCGACCAGGTGGCCACGCCTAAGCCCTATCCGAACCCGGATACGGGGAAAAACGTGGTCGTCATTGACTTCGGTCTGAAGCATGGGATTTTGCGGCAGTTATCCGAGCGCCGCTGTAACGTCACGGTCTTGCCGTGGACGGCCAGCGCCCAGGACGTCTTGAACCTGGATCCGGACGGGGTCTTACTCTCCACCGGGCCCGGCTCACCACTCGACCTCGGCGAAGGAGTCCTCGACATGATTCGCGAGGTCCAAGCGGAGATTCCACTCTTTGCGATTGGCCTGGGTCACGAGCTCTTTGCCCTGGCCAACGGGGCGGAGCTGACCATGCTACCGGTTGAATATCACGGCAGCAGTCATCCTATTCGCCGAATCATTACCAACGATATTATTTATGCGACACAGGGTCAGGGGTACGCGGTGGTTGCCAAGTCAATCGACCGCGACCGCCTGATCACCACCTACGTGGACCTGATCAACGGGACCGTCCAAGGGTTACGCCACCGGGACTTTCCGGCTTTTTCGGTGCAATTCTTTGCGGACGGCGCCCCGGGTCCTCACGAGAGTCGCGATTTATTTGATGAATTTATGGAAGCCATGACAGCACGCCGGGAGGGATAAGCTTGCCAAACTTGGATAACATTCAAAAAGTTTTGATCATCGGCGGCGGGCCAACCGAGATCGGTCACGAAACGGAACTCGATAGTGCCACGGTCCAGATCATTACCAGCTTTAAGAAGCACGGGGTGCGGACCCTGATCATTGACAACAACCCGTTCTCCGTCGCGTTGGAAGAGATTCAGCCGACCAACATGTACGTGCAGGCGGTCACAACCGCTAATGTCCGTCACATTATTGAAAAAGACCGGCCCGATGCGATTTTGCCGACACTGGGTGGCCTGCTAGGCATTCGAATTGCCCAGGAACTGGTTGAAAATGGCGACCTGGCCAACTTTGACGTGCGCCTGCTGGGGATGCCCACCACGACCTTGCAGCAGATCAACAATCCGGCCGACTTGAACGCCACGCTCAAGGAAATTCATGAGCCCGTGATTGAGGCCCAAGTCGTGGGTACCCTCGACGAGGCGCGGGGCCTGGTCGAAAAGATTGGGTTCCCCCTGATTGTGAAGCCGGTAGCGCCCAGACTGGACACCAACCGGACCGTCTGTGACAACGTGGATGACATGTTTAACGCGTTGACGCAGGGCTTCCAACAGTCCCGTTTTGACCAGTGCACCCTGGAACGCAGCGTGATCGGGTACAAGGAAATCGAAATGGTGGCCGTCAGAGACGTCGCCGACACCGAGGTCCTGATTGCCGGCTTGGAAAACGTCGATACGATTGGGATTCACTCCGGCGACTCCATTCTGGTAACGCCACCCCAAACGCTCAACGACCGTGAGTATCAAGACTTGCGGGACGCCACGTTTCGGATTGCGACCGAGCTGGGCATCGTCGGGGTCTTACACCTGCACTTTGCCCTGAACCCGGCGAACCAACACTTCTACGTGACCAAGATTGCGCCATACTTCTCGCGGGGCGTGGCATTGGCGGCTCGGACGACCGGCTATCCGATTGCCCTGGTCAATGGTGCCTTGCTGCTGGGCCAGAAGCTGGTCGACGTCAAGCTGCCGAGCCAGTACGTCAAACAGACCGCCATCATGGAGCCAACCATCGACCACGTGAGCGTACGGATTCCCATTTGGCCCTTTCAAGAGGTCCCCGATGCCGACCAGCATCTGAATACCGTCATGAAGGCCGTGGGCTCGACCGTCGGCGTGGGTCGTTCGGTCGAAGAGGCCATGTTAAAGGCCGTGCGGAGCTCGCAGTTCTCGCCACGAGATGTCTTGCCCTCCGTCAGCAATCTGACCGACGGGGAAATGATTCGGCAACTGATCCATCCGTTGGCGAACCGAATTCTGGTGTTAATTGAAGCCTTGCGGCGGGGATACGCGCCAGAAGAGTTGAGCGAATTAACGAAAATTGATAACTACTATTTCGTGAAACTCCGCCATTTGTTAACGATTGAAAAAGAAATTCAAGACAACCCCTTAGACGTTGCCATCCTAAAACGGGCCCGGTACTACGGGTTCGGGGACGGGATGATCGCCCGTATCTGGCAAACGGATACGGCCACGATTCGCCATCTCTCAGCACAGGCCAAGATCACGCCGACCTACAAGATGATCGAACCGACCGCCGGGGAATTTCCCGAGAATCTCAGTGGCTACTACAGTACCTTCGAGTACGAAAATGAGAGTCAGCCCCTGGGCGACCGGACCGCGCTGGTCTTGGGTCGGGGCGGGAATCAGTTAGGCCCCAACTCCGCGGCGGAATACTTCACGACGGAAATGCTCAAACAACTGAAGCGCGCCGGGTACCATACTATTTTGATGAATACCAACCCGAATGCCGTGGGCGTGGCACCGGAATTTACCGAGAAACAGTACGTCGACCCGATTCAACTGGGGGATGTGCTCAACGTGATTCAGGTCGAGCACCCCGACATCGTCATCGTCCCGGGGAACCGGCACTACCTGACCCGCGAGTTGGGCAAATTGCCAATAAACCTGCACGTCCTACCACCCGACCAAGAAACGGGCGAACCCGCTCCGGAAATGGCGACGATTGGCGTCAGCCTGTTTGTGCATAAGCAACAGAAGATTGCGGTCGGCGTCATGGACATGATTGCCCCCGGCATTAACAAGTCGTTGGCTCAGGTCACGGCCTTCCGGATGCCGGCGGAACTGCCCAAGGCCAAGCGCGTCAACCTGGTCGAACAGGCCAAGGAGGCCGTGAGTGAACGGCAGGTCACGGGGATGATCCAAGTTCTCTTTGCCCCCAAGAGCGATGACTCACAACAGCTAGTCGTCGTTGGCGTGCGGCCGACGCGGTTGACCGAGATGGCCTTTCTGAGTAAGGTTACCGGGGTCAACTGGGTCCGCATGCTGACGCGGCAACACATTGGCACGCTGGACGAAGGGGAGCTGGCCAAAATCAGCATTGATCTGAACAGCACCCGGGTCGCCTTGATGAACGCGGCCTTCCCGTTCCGGCAGTTACACGTGTTAAACCGGCCGGGGACCACGGATCAAGAAGTTGGGGCGACGATTGCGTTTGGGTCTAGCGAGGCGCTGACGCTGACGAACCTCAGCGACACCTCCGAGCTCGACCAAATCATCAACCGCACCATCTGACCATTGGCTGGTTACACTGTCGTTGTCATCGCCTCCGGGCTGGTGAAAACTGGGCCGTGACGCTGTGGGGAGGACGCCCCGAGCCAAAGGGCGGTCTCGGGACTTGCTTTGAGCCGCGAAGAGCGCGTCTCAAAGTCACCATGACCTGAGGGAAACCCTCAGGTCATCCCACGGCTGAGCCCATTTTCACCAGCCCTGCGGCTGACACTGGTTTAACCCGCCGGTCGACTGGGTTCGGTGAATGGATTTGGTCGACGGGGTCTTAGAATTTGCTGAATTTTAGATTGATCAAATAATGTATACAGCAAAAAGGCGTCACACCAACGATTTGGTGTGACGCCTTTTTGCGTTTTGAACTAGTTGTTATTAGCAATTAGTTGCTGAATCATACTTTGACTCGTGTTACGCATTAGTTGGTGCAGGCAATTGAGCGGCTCCGTGTAAGAGATGCGCTAGTTACACGGAGCATGAGTAGAATACCTGCAGGCAAGCTAACAGGTTATCTGGATGTCAGCCGTCCGGGTGGGCAAAATACCTTCAGCCGTGGGAATGGCCTTAGTAGCGGTAGCTACTTAGACCATTGGCGACTTTGAAACGCGGGTTGGGCGGTTCAAAGCGAGCCCGAAGACCGCTCTTTGGCTTCGGGTGTCCGCCCACAGCGTTCCGAGGTATTTTGACCACTCGGTAAGGCGCTGGCAACATCCGGGTAACCCCTTAGTCAGCCAGTTTTTCTACGAGGTCGCTTTGGGGCGTGACGTAGACCGTCCGCTGACCCGTGAAGATAACGTACCCTGGTTTGGCCCCATTTGGCTTGTGCAGCCGTTTAACGGGCAGGTAGTCTACTGGCACGTTGCTGGACTCACGGCCCTTAGAGAAGTAGGCAGCTAGGTTAGCGGCCTCCATAATGGTCTCGTCACTCGGGTGTTCCGCGTGAATGATCACGTGAGAGCCCGGCATGTCCTTCACGTGAAGCCAAATATCGGTGCGTTTGGCCGTGTGGAGGCTGAGTTGGTCGTTTTGCAAGTTATTCTTCCCGACGGAGATCTTGGTGCCGTCGCTTGCCGTGAAGCGGTCTGGCTTGCTGACCTTTTGCCGTTTTTGCTTCTTGCTCTTCTTTTGGTGATCGTGGTCTCTGAGATAGCCACCTTGTTGAAGTTCCAGGCGGATGTCGATCAGGTCCTTGGGTGCGGCCAGTTCGATTTGGGCCATGATATTGGTAAAGTAGTCCACATCGGTCTGGGTGATCTTCAACTGTTCATTGACGTAGATGACCGCGTTCTTGGCCTTTTGGTACCGTTTGAAGTACTTCTGGGCGTTTTGGTTAGGGGACAACTGGTTTGATAGTTGAATCTTTAGGTCCCGGTTCTCGTCGTAGAAGTTCGGCAGGGTGACCGCGGTCTCGCCACGGGTGACCTGGTTCAGGTAGGTCGTGAGGATTTCTCCCTTGATCCGGTATTCGTCGGCGTTTTCGGTCTCAGCTAAGGTCCGTTGGAGCTTCTTGAGCTTGGTGCGGTTCTTCTTCAACTCGTTGCGGACGACGCGAATCAGGACACTGCCTTGTTGCTGGACCCGGTCACGTTCGGCCTTGTCCTGGTAGTAGGTGTCGAGTAGTTCGCTAAGCGTGGCCGAAGACTGTTGCGTGCCCGCCGTGGGGTACGGAAAGGCCGTGAAGCTGGTCTTGTTCTTCGGTGAGATCTCCAGAGTTGGTTGCGGGTTATCGAAGCCAGCAAAGAACTGTTGGAACTGTTCGGCGTGATCGCCCGTTTCGTGAAGCGTCGCCGCCAGAGCCGCTGCCGTATCTTTGCCCAGCCCCTGATACTGGTGCTGGAGTGTTTGGGCGAGGACTTCCTGGTTCGGGTAATCCCGAATCGTTTGGTCTAGATCATCGCGGACGCCGGCAAACGGATCATCTAAGTCCTGCTTTGGCGGCATGATGTACTGCGCCCCCGGCAGTAGGAGCCGGTAACGGTTTTGGTCGGAACCGACGTGCTTGATGGCGTCTAAAATTTTCATGGAGGCGCCGTCGACTAAGATGACGTTACTGTGACGGGCCATGATTTCAATGATTAAGAGCAGTTCCTGTTGGTCACCCAATTCGTTACGGGAGGTGAAGTGCAGGTGGACGACCCGGTCGTTAGCGACTTGGCTGACGTCCTTTAGGATAGCGCCTTGCAGGTACTTCCGCAGGATCATGGTAAAGTTGGTGGGTACGGGGGGATTGACGTAAGGAATCTGCGTCACTTGAATCCGCGCGTAGGTCGGATTGGCCGACAAAAGGATGGGATAGTTGTGGCTGTTGGCCCGAATCGTCAGGACAATTTCGTTGGCGTAGGGCTGATTGATTTTACTAACGCGACCGGTCGTGAGCGTCTGACTCAACTCGTGGACCATGGCGTGGGTGAATGAACCATCAAAAGACATTGCGGCACACACCTTTCTATTAAATAAATTTATTTTTGAATTCGAAAAAACGGCACAAGTTAAAGTATAACGGCCTCGCCGCCGAAGTGCAAAGAAGATTGTTCGGAATTATTCGGGAGGTGGCAAATTTTCCCACAACTGGGCCTTGTGGTCACCAACCAAATCGTTGTACAATACAATCAAAAGGAGTGAGGGTCTTATGAAATCAAGTCTAGCAGCGTTGATGGCAATCAACAAAGTTCAACAAACGTTGCTCCAACGGATGACCAAGCAACATCACCTGACCGTTTCCGAATGGCAGTTACTCGACCACATTGGTGGCGGGGAGAACACCCAAGAAATTTTGGCGCAACAAACCAAGCTGGATACCTCGACTCTGAGTCGCCAGCTCAAGGGACTGGTGGCTAAGGAAATGGTGACCAAGAAAGCCATTGGTCGGGACAAACGTCAGTTGGTATATACAATAACGCAGCAGGGCGAGGATACCGCCGAAGAGATCAACACGGCCTTTGAGGCCTTATCCGACCAGGTCTTTGAACACTGGTCCACGGATGAGCGTAATTTATTACAGATTTTATTGAACCGGTTAGATAAAAGTATGGATCGTCGTCGGACGGTCGAGAACTAAGGAGTGAGTGATTATTCAACAGAGATTAGTGGTTATTTCTTTGGACGCGCTGGGCAGTCGCGATTTGGATGAGCATTTAGATGAGCTGCCTAATTTACACCGGCTGGTCGTCACCGGGACCCGGGTCCGCCAGGTGCGGGGCATCTACCCCACGCTGACGTATCCCTCGCACACGACCATTATCACGGGCCAGTACCCGCGGGTCCACGGCATCGTCAACAATACCAAATTACAGCCGCAACGGCAGTCACCGGACTGGTACTGGTACCAGCGTGATGTGAAGGTGCCCACGTTGTACGACCTGGTTCGCCAACAGCATAAGCAGACGGCGGCCTTCCTGTGGCCCGTGACGGCCGGCAGTAAGATTACCTATAATTTAGCAGAGATCTTTCCCAACCGGATCTGGACCAATCAAGTGCTGGTCTCACTCAAAGCTAGTAGTCCGGCCTTTCTGTTGCGGATGAATCAGAAGTACGGGCATTTACGTCGGGGTATTCAACAGCCTGAGCTCGACGACTTCATCACGGCCTGTGCGGTCGACACACTGACCCACAAGCAACCGTGGTTAACGCTGATTCACCTGGTCGACATGGACAGCATGCGGCACCGCTACGGCGTGCGCTCGGCTGAGGCCATGGCGGCGCTAAAGCGACTGGATAAACGGGTCGGTCAGCTGATTGATGCGACGATTGCGGCGGGAACCTTTGCCGAAACGAACTTTGCCATTCTGGGGGACCATTACCAGATCAACGTCGACCACATGATTCACCTGAATCAGGCCTTTGTCCAGCGAGGTTGGTTAACGCCGACCGCGAATGGGACCGTCAAGAATGATTGGCACGTTTTGGCCAAGTCTTGTGATGGGAGTACCTATGTGTATACCCGCAATTTTGCGGACACGAAGAACTTACGGGAGCTGTTAGCAGCAACCCCTGGGGTCACGGCCGTGATTGATGGGCAACAGGCTACCGAACGCGGGGCCGACCCGCATTGTCGCTTCATGGTCGAGGCACAAGCCGGGTATTACTTTACCGATGAGACCAACCGGCCCGCTGTGGTCGAGGCCGTGGACCCGGCTAGTCTGGGCCAACCCGACCGGTACCATGGCGTGCACGGGTACGATCCCGACAAGCCGGATTACTTCACCACGCTGGTCTTAAACGGACCGGCCGTGAAAGAAAATCAGACAATCGACCAAGCGCGGTTGATCGATGAGGCGCCGACGTTTGCCAAACTGTTGGGGCTCCAGTTCCCCGAACCCTTGCCCGGTCACGCATTGACGGCGGCCTTTAAGGGGGTTCCCGATGCGTCGGCTAAATAAGGAACAATGGAGCTGGGTCTTCTACGATTGGGCCAACTCCGGTTACGGTATCATTGTCACAACCGCCGTCTTGCCCATCTACTTCAAGGGCATTACGGAGGCCAGTGGGGTCACGGCGGCCAATGCCACGGCCTACTGGGGTTATACCAATAGCCTGGGGACGTTGCTCGTGGCCGTCTTAGCCCCATTTCTGGGAGCCCTAGCGGATTACCAGGGATTTAAGAAACGGTTACTGACGGGGTTTGCCTCGCTGGGGATGCTGATGACGGTGGGGCTAGCGCTCTTGCCCGCAACCCAGTGGCAGTGGCTGTTAGTCATCTATATTCTCTCCGTGTTGGGCTATTCCGGGGGCAATCTCTTCTACGATAGTTTCCTGACGGATGTGAGTGACGACCAGCAAATGGACCGCATCTCCAGTGTCGGCTATGGCTTTGGCTATCTGGGTGGTGTCATCGCCTTTATTCTATTTATGATCCTGCAACTGACCCATGGTTTCGGTCAGCTGTCGAGTACGGCCGTGGCCCGGTGGGGCTTTGTCCTGGCCGCCGTCTGGTGGGTCGTCTTCTTCATTCCGATTCAACGCAACGTCCACCAGCGCCACGCCCTGGCCGTGACCCAGGCACCACTCAAGCAGAGTTGGCAGCGCGTATGGGTCACGCTCAGTCACATTCGCCAGCACAAGTACCTGGCCTGGTTTCTGGTGGCCTACTTCTGCTACATCGATGGGGTCGATACCATCTTTACCATGGCGACCTCGATCGGCTTAGACATCGGGATTACCAGTACCACCTTGATTGTGGTGCTCCTGGTGGTCCAGCTGGTGGCCTTTCCGTTCTCGATTCTCTATGGGTGGTTAGCGGAGAAGACCAGTACGCGCTTGGGCATTCTGATTGCCATTGTGATGTACCTGTTGATCTGTGTGGCCGCTCTCAACTTGAAGACGGTCGGTAGCTTCTGGTTGCTGGCCGTGTTGGTGGGGACCAGTCAGGGGGGCATTCAGGCGCTTTCCCGGTCGTACTTTGGTCGACTAGTCCCCAAGGAACGTTCGAGTGAGTTCTTTGGCTTCTACAACATTTTAGGCAAGTTCTCCGCCGTCTTGGGTCCCATCTTAGTGGGGGTCGTGACGCAGTGGACCGGGCAGTCGCGCATTGGGGCGGCCTCGTTGTCGATTCTGTTTATCCTGGGGCTCGCTATTTTCTGGGCGATTCCTAAATCAGCGACTGAAAATTCAAAATAGATGCGTCTTTGGGTCGGTCAGCCTCATTTTGTGGGGATGCACCGGCCTTTTTAAATGGTATCGTCCGTGACGAACAGGCGGTTAAGGGAATTTTAAGAATGCCCGTTGGTGGGGCTTTTTAGAATCGTTGGTTTCCATCGTTCCGGAAAAATGTTATTCTAGGTAAACGAATGAAAAGATAAAGTAGGTGTAAAGATGAAGATTGCTGTGGTCACCGATAGTACCAGCTATTTGTCCGCAGAAGAAGTTGAGCGGTATCACATTCACGTTGTCCCGATTCCGGTGATCATGGATGGTCGCTCCTACGATGAAGATGTTGATATCTCCACCAGTGAATTCTACGAGAAGTTACGCAATTCTAAATCATTCCCCAGCACGTCACAACCGCCGCTGGGCGAAATGATCAATTTATATAACCAATTAGCCGATGAGGGCTACGACGCCGTCATCAGTATTCATCTGGCCAGCACCATTTCTGGCTTTGTGAACCAATTGAAAAATATCGCCCCCACGATTGAAAATATCCGGGTGATTCCGTACGACTCCCAAATCACCGTTAAATTGATGGGCTATTTGGCCATTGAGGCCTCCCGGATGGCCGCTGAGGGAAGTACCCCCGAAGCCATCATCTCACGCTTAGACGACTTGCGGTCCACGATTGGCGAATACTTCGTTGTCGATGACCTCCAGAACTTGGTGCGAGGTGGGCGGTTGTCTAATGCGTCCGGATTCATTGGCAGCGTCTTACGGATCAAGCCGTTACTGACGTTTGATGATGAGACTCACGAAATCGTGGCCTTTGAAAAGGTCCGGTCCCGTAAGAAGGCGTTGGCCCGGGTCGAGGACCTCTTCGTTGAGGCGCAAGCCCAGGTGGATTACCCATTACGGGCCTTGGTCATCAACGCCAACGATCCCGAGGGTGGTCAGACCTGGGCCACCAAGATTGCGACGCAGTATCCGGAAATTCCGGTCGAGCAATCTTACTTCGGTCCCGTGATTGGCGCGCACTTAGGGGAGAAGGCCTTGGCCTTAGCCTGGATCAAGGATTTTGATCGCGCATAAGTCGTGCAAGTCGGTAATGAATATGGTATGCTATCTTCTGTAATTAAATTTACGGAGTAGGAAGTAAGGCGTCAAGTGCTGGTGGAACGCAATGTGAACACCGGACGAAGGGAATGTGTCCCGCGATCTTATTTCCGCATTGACCGCAGCAATGTGGCAACTCCCTTAGGAGATGTCTGAATTGAAGACGATGGCAAAAACCCAGCTGCCAAAGCTGGACACTTTGAGTTTGGTAACGATGGGACTACTGATGGCTTTACAACTGGTGATCAGTCGGTTCTCGGTCGGCAACAGTTTTATCAAGGTCAGTTTTACCTTTCTGATCGTGGCGTTGTTGGCCAAATGGTTTGGTCCCTGGTGGGGGATGATGACGGCAGCTGTCGTCGACGTTGTGGGGACCCTAATGACGGGTGGGCCGTTCTTTATCGGCTTTACCGTGTCAGCAATCCTAGGGTCGCTGATCTACGCGGTCTTTCTCTACCAGAAGCCAGTGACATGGACCCGGGTGATTCTGGCCTCGGTGCTTATCTCCTTGTTGGTCAACGCCTTGTTGAACACCTTGTGGGTAACCATCATGTACCACACACCATTCTGGGGCTTACTGCCGGTTCGGCTGGTTAAGCAACTGATCGTGACACCAATCCAAATTGTGTTAGTTTACCTGTTGTTGCAGAGTCGCGTGATTCAAACGATTCAGGAACGTTTAAATCGATAGTGATCTGAGCACCGTTTTGGTTAAATCCAGGACGGTGTTTTTAAATGCCGTTATGGTGAGGACAATAAACTAATTACTTTAACTTATAGTAACAAACCTGACCACCACTACCACAACATCACACAAACCAATTAATAAACAGCACCCGTCACTAGCGAAAAAATCAGGTCACCGGCCCAACCCTTAACTTTTTCTATGAAATCGGGGTGGGTGCTTGCGCCAGTAACCGATTTCGACTATAACGGGAGAAGATAAGATGAGCAGAATTCAGGGAGGACGAACAACGTGAAACGACTATTACAACTCTATACTAAATATCAGGATATCTTGGCGTACCTGATTTTCGGGGGCCTGACGACACTGGTCAACTTGGTCGTTTTCTACGTCACGGCGACTTTGTGGGGCTGGAACTACCAGGTCGGCAACGTCTGGGCCTGGTTCCTATCCGTGTTATTTGCCTACCTGACCAATCGGGTGTGGGTCTTCCATTCCCACTTCACGACGTTCAAGGCCTTAGTCAACGAGGTCGTCTCGTTTTTCCTGGCCAGAGGGGCGACGTTGATCATGGACATGGCTATCATGTGGCTGGGGGTTTCATTGCTGCAGCAAAATGAAATGCTGACGAAACTGGTCGACCAAGTGGTGGTCGTGCTGGCGAATTACTTCTTTAGTAAATGGTTCGTGTTTAAGAAAAACAAAGCGTCTTCAGTAAACGAACAGGACTGAATCTATTAGCTAGAGTCTTAGCATTAATCAGGACAAAACAAGGCACCGCTGTTATCTCTCGTGGATAGCAGTGGTGCCTTGTTTGTGTGTGCATTTTAAATAATTAAGCCGCAACCCGTTCCGGGCGTTGTCGATGACTAGCCGTGAGTCGGTAAAAGGCGGCGACGGCCAGGCCACCGATGACGATGCCCAGCGCATTGGCCAGGACGTCGTTGATGTCGCTGCTCCGATTGATCAGCCAGTGATGGGAGAGCACGTATTGGATGGTCTCGACACTGCTGCCAACGAAGAGCCCGCAGAAGCCGACGCCGAAGAGGGACAGCTTAGGGAGCGCCCATTTCAACAGGAGCCCCAGTGGAATCGTTAAGATAATATTTTCCAAGAATCCGAGGTTGAAGACGTCTAGGTTGGTCAGATTGACCCGCCCGATGCCAATCGGCATGATGTAAATGCCAGTGCCATCAAATGAAATCGGGGTGAAAAGAATGGCGGCTAAACCCGTTAAGTAGCTTAGCACTAAGAGGGCGAACCAGCGATGTTTACCACCGGTTGCGACGATGAGCAGGCCGCTTAGTCCAGCCATTAAGATAATGAGTAATAAGGGTTCCCAACGCATCGAACCACCTCCGTGAATTTTTGTGTGTCTGTCGTGTCCGTTAACATGTTCCTAGACTACAACAGAATTCGCGGTTACGGGGACTTTCGACCGGAGTTTTAAGGTTTCTTGGGGCCTTTAGGAAAATCGTAAGGACTTGGTCAAAGAAACATCACAGTTTTTCGGGGATTTGTGGTTAGCGCTGGGGACTAAAAAACGGCTACCGGTGGGGGTAGTCGTTTTAGAATTCAGTCAGCGAGTGCGTTTCGTTTCAAATCCAACTGGAACCGCACAATAATCAGGCCATTTAACCCGATGATCATCAGCAACATCGTCCACCAGGCGCCAGGTAAAGCCAGATTGGTAGAAATGGCCGACCGGAGCACCTGAATCAGGTAGGTCATCGGTAACCAGGGATTGAGGGCTTGGGCCAGCGGACTCACTAAGGGGAGCGGGTAAAGACCACCGGAACTGGCCAGCTGCAGGACCAGGACGATGGAAATCAGCCAGGTTCCGAAGCCGCCTAGTAGGAGTCGTAAGCAGAAAATGAGGGATAGAAAGAGCAGCGACCCGATGAGAATGGCGCTGAAGAGCATCAGGCGGGACTGGACGGTTAAGGTGTTGGCCTGGCGCAGGGTCGCGTAGAGCAGACCACTTTGCCCCAGGGCGACCGTACCGATGATGACGGCCTTGCTGGCCCACCAGGTGAGGGCGTTACGTGGCCGACGGTAGGTTCGGCGGCCGTCGTACATGGTACCGAGGGCAATGCCACCGACGTAGAGCCCGATGGCAATCGCAAATGGCGCCATACCAGTGCCGTTGTTGGGTACACTCGCTACATCATGGCTGTGAGCAATTACGGGTTGAGCGAGGACCCGAGCGTTAGCGGGCCGGGTTGCCAGGGTCGCCAGCCGTTGACCTCCAACAGCCAAGCTGGTTCCTAGCGATTGACTGCCGGTGTGAAGTTGCGTCAGGCCTTGTTGCGTGGTGGTTAAGCCAGCAATCAGGGCGGGTTGCTTGACCGTTTGTGTGGCGACTTGCAGGGAACGGTTGCCTGCTTGCAGGCGCTGGGTGCCGCTAGTGAGCAGCCGACTCCCTGCTGCTGCCCGCGTCATTCCGGCAGCGGCACCATGGAGTGCCTGCAATAACACCTGAGTCTCTAGTTGCGTGACGTTACGGCTGACGGTCGCCGTGATGGCATTGGCCGCGCCGGTCGTCATTTTTGAGACGATGAAGTTGGTGCCTGAGTTCAGGTCATAGTGTAGCTGGAGTTGCTGGGGCGCGTCGGTCAGAAGCGTCGTCGCGTTGTGGGAAAAGTTGGCAGGAATCGTGATGACCAGGTAAAGTTTGCCCGCCTTGAGCCGGTGGTGCGCCGTGGTAGCGCTCAGGTGGTGAAAGTCTAACGCTGTGGACTTGTCCAAGTTACGGGTCAGCTGCTGGCCAATAGCGACGCGGTGCCCCTGATCGGTAACGGGTTGGTCGTGATTGACCACGGCAACCGGGATATCAGCCGAGTGGCCGTACGTGTTCCACATAGAGGAGAGGTAAAAGTAACAGTAAATTGCGGGAATCAACGCAATCATTAACAAGACGACCAACATCATTTTGTGTTGGCGTAGGTAGGTCCATTCGGCTTTGAGCATGAGCAACCGCCCCTTTCAAATTAACAGCTTGTTGATTGAACGGGGCTAGCATAACAGCACGAAAATGTTCAGACAATCAACATCTTGGTACCAATTGTTGAGTTGCTCAGACCAGCGGGTGACTGTCGTTTCTTTGCGAAACCTTATCAAATCAGCTGACTTAACCAGCGACACTGTGGCCGGTGATGTTGTTTGACTGTGACGTTCAAAAGTTTTTTAATGGGAGCCGACTAAACAATCTGTTCAGGGAGGTGCATCATGGAAACGGATGCGAAAAGATTGGCCACGGAGGTCAAAATTCAGCGGGCCTTTATCCAGTTGGTGACGACAGTTGGGTTTGATCGGCTGACCGTTCAGAAGTTGAGTCAGACGGCGCACATTAATCGGGGGACTTTCTACCTCCACTACTTAGACAAGTACGACTTGTTAACTCATTTGGAAAATGACCTGGTGGCACAGGTCCAAGAAATCTTCCAGCGGTACCCCAAGCCAGGGACGGGGGCAACCACGACGGATGCTTTTGGGAAGCTGTTTACCTACCTGTACCGTCAGCGGCAGTTGGCCGTGGTTCTGTTAAATAGCCCGGCTTCGCAGTTGCGTGGGCGGGTCAAGACGCTGATTTTGACCGTCATTGGTCCAGCCACGGCCTCGCCCATTTCACCAGCTATCGCGCGCGAATTGGTGGCGCAAGGCATTCTTGATTTTGTGGGTAATTGGTTAGGGCAGGAGCCCGTGCCATCGTCGGAGCAGGCTTACACACTTTTCAAGCAGACCAGAAGTCTGTCGCCACAACAGTTGTTGGGGGTCACCGAGTGAGTCTACGAGGGTGATCACCATCTTGTTGTGTAAGCGCTTAAAAAAAGCAGTGATCTATGATATGATGGTGCCAAAGGGGTGGAAACCATGAAATTACGACAAACAGTCGGGATCGTCTTGGGGTTAACCGTCGGCGTGACACTGGGGCTAGCTTCGGCTCAGACCGCGCAGGCTTCGCAGAAGTACACGGTGGTTTCAGAAAAGTGGCCGACTCAGCGGCCAACTTATCGGGCGAAATATCCTAATAAAAAGGTGACCATGTGGAATAAGAAACACACGAAGCGGCACGGTTACTTGACGGATAGGCCGAATACAACCTTTTCTCGGGCCTCAACCGTGGTCTTAAAACACGGTCAGACGAAAGCCGTTTACTACTACCTCGTTGCGGGTGGGACCAAGGCCCATCCGAAGGCGACGGCCGGCTACGTTTGGCGGGGGTATGTGACGCAGGGGTTGGCGCTGGACCGGCTAAAGAGTCGCTACGTCCCAATGGGGTGGTTCACAAACAATCGGGACTACCAAGACTACCTCAAGCTCTCGCCAACTCAGGGCATTACCCGGGCGATAGCAAAAGCATTACCTAACATGAAATTAACCTATGATTTAACCAATATTGCGGCGTACGAATTTGGGCAGAAACTGGGTAACGAGGATCCAGCCCTGCCAATGGTTAAGAAGAGTGTGCTGAAGCCAAATAAGTATCAGCACGTGACCTATTTCCCTAAGGTGACTGAATATCTGGCAACGAGTAACGCCGTCAGCACGACGAAGCGGGTCAAAAAGGTTAAGCAGATTTTGGCCAACGACTACGGCTATACGGCTGCCAAACTGGGAAAGCTTAGGCACTATGAGATTGGCTTAAACATCGAGGAAAATGTTAAGGGAAAACCTTCTATCGATAATGGTCCGAATGCAGAAAAGTTCTACGCGTTTGCGATTGGGCAACGGGTGGACTAGTGAGGCTAAAGATCTTAAGCTTAAATATTAACGTGATAGGAACCACCGCCATTTGAAACATCGGTGGTTAAATACCAAGCAAAAGGTGCCCATCTTCTCAGAAATGTTTGAGAGGATAGGCACCTTTGTTTGGCAGGGCCTGAACGTTACGATTAAAATTCTAAATTAACAAATAAAATTCTTTTCTTGTTAATATTTACAAATCTGTTAAAATGAATCTAACTGTTAGAAGACATTTACGGAGGAATTCAAATGAATAACGCTGTCGTGATTAATAATGTTCAAGGCTGGCTAAAGGCTAATAACCGGTCACAGAAGTGGTTGGCCGAGCAAATTGCCGTTACCCCAGGATTAATGAGTCAAATTTTTAGTGGTAAGCGCAAGCTACAGACGAAACAACTCATTAACATTGCGAGCGTCATTAATGTTCCTTTTGAGGAGCTGACCATGAGCCAGGCAGAACAAACCTTGCAGACACCTAGCTATAAGTTGCGGGGATCGTTGTCAAATGAAAACTCGAAGCAAGCCTTTGATCAGTTACTTTGGGATATCGAACGCTACGTTGAACTAGAGGAGAGTGCTAATGGCAGATGATGTTAAGACCGTGTTTTCTGAAAATATTGCTGAGATTGCGGCCAATGCGTTTCTTACGGAGAACTTTGGTCTAGATATCTTCATGGGTGCCGATATTGAAAGTGTCCTATCAGCTAGAGCCTGGGTAATTTATCAGGACGTTGACGATTCAGAATATTCTGGTGCAGCAGTTTCGTTTCGTCAGCAAAATTTTGTTGTCTTAAATACTTGGCAGCCATTACGTGCACGGTATTATAGTGCGGCTCACGAGTTGTGGCACTTAGCCCTGAAAGCGGAACTCTTTGGTCCTGAGAATAAAAAAATTATGGCACAGGTCCAATTACCCTTATTTGATATGGAACGTGCAGCGGATCATTTTGCTGCTGCAGTGATGATGCCTAAGGAAGCCATGCTGGCAACCTGGTCAAAATATGTGGGGTTACAACCATCAACGGATAAACAAGTTGCTCAAGCCGCTATTGTGCGTATCGCAAACATTTCATCAATGCCTTATGTGGCGGTCACTCGGCGGTTGAAAGAGTTAGGACTCCTCTTAAGTAAAAGCTTAGTGAACTTGTCGGAAAGTGACTGGCGTGATTACGTCTGCCACTCAAATTTTCCACCCAGTTCCTTAGATCAGGCTGTCCATTTTAAAAAATTTGCTGGAATGGCTGAACTCATTAACCAGTTAGTGGCGAAACAGCAAATCACCTTGACGGAAGCTTCGAGCTTAGCGGCACATACTGAACCTCAGTTGGCGGTTGACCTTTTGAATAGACGGCAAGAACAAGTTGACCGACTCAGTGAGGACAATGCGTGAATAGACGAAAAGCACGTGTATTTATCGACACAAATATGTTGATTTTTGCTATGCAGTACCACAAGGAAAATGTTTTTGAATAGATTGAGTTACTGTACGGCAACGTCTGGATCCACATGGATGTGCTAGCAGAGTTATTACAAGGTCGAGCAATTGTGGAACGTGAAATACGGCAGCGTAATTGGCAGATCTTTGACACCAGCAAGCTAACCGCAAACGAAAAGGTTATTTACGCCAGTTATGTGGCTGAAATTAAAAATGCTTTTCGCCAAATGAACTTAAAGCGTGCGGCTCAAGGAAAACGGGCGAAGAATACCGCTGATATTGGTGAAATTGCCACGTTAGCCGTTTGCTTACTCGAGGACGCTCAGCTTATTTGTAGCGATGACGCGGATATTCAAACGGTTGTTAGACAAGAGCAATATTCTTACATTGATGTGGATGGGGCGCAACATCTGATTGCCCAAAACTCGGCTGAAGATTTTTGTGTTTACTGTGTGACCGAAGCTGGCGTTGCGAAATCAAAAGTACGCCACTTCTACAAAACCTTGTTTGAAGATACAACTACTCGTGCGTACAAGCTGGCGGCGTTAGATGATCGCTTTGGAGAGTAAATTACACCTAAGAAAAATAGTATAGTCTTTCGAAAAAGTGGTGCAATTGGGAACTTACGTTAAAAAGGTGTCCATCTTCTCAGAATTTATTGAGAGGATGGGCACCTTTACTTCATCTTAGTCTTCACGACGGAACTTGAAAACTGGCACAATCAGCAGGGCTGCAAACGGTAACCAGCTTAGGCTACCAAAGACATTTAAGAAAGCGTGGTTCAAATGGTGCTTCAGCGCCTGCCGAATCGTGTGGACTAGATTAGCCAGCTCCTGATTAAGTTGCTGGACTTTTTGGGTAATCTTGCGGTTAACGGCTAGCGTAATGGTGTGGTGAATCTGCTGCTTCGTGACCTGGGGAATCAGGGACGGGGAAACTTGTTTGACCGTGGCGAGTTGCTGGATGGCTTGGCGATAGGCCACCGTTGCCTTCTGTTGGCGGGTTGCCTCTGAGATAGTCACGGTTGGAGACGTCACAGTTGCGGCCGTCGCGGTCACGGTGGTGCTGTTCGGATTGAGCTTCCGCCGTAGCTTACGAGTCAACGTGTTTTTCTGGGCAGTGGTGACGTTGGCCAATCGACTCACTTGCGTCTGAGCATCGGCTAACGTGTTTCGCTTTGCTTGGGTCACGTTGCTGGTCAGCAGGGTCGTGAAGACTGCAATCGCCAGGACCATCCCCACTTGCCGCAGAACGTTTGCGACGCTTTGCGAGCTGGTTAACCGTGAACCGTGGAAGTCGGCTACCGCTAGAATATTAGCTGTTGCGGCGACTAAGCCATAGCCTAGGCCCAATAGAACGTCTGCGAGAATCAGCTGGTGGTAGTTTGACCCCATGGGAACGGTGCTCAGCAGTAGGTAGCTCACGCCCATCAAGAGAAAACCAGCGGCGACAATGACTTTGTTATTGATGCGCTTGATCACGAGTGAGGTCAAGATGACCGTAATCATTACGGTGACCGAGTAGGGTGTCATTAACAGCGCGGCCTTGAGCTCGCTAGTGCCATGGACCCGCGTTAGAAATGTGGGCAAGAGGACGGCCATGCCACCTAAGAAGAAATTGCAGAGGACCAGCGCCAGACTTGAGCCGTTAAAGTTGCGGCTCCGGAACAGTTGTAGGTCGACCATTGGCACTTTCGTGTGACGTTCCCAGAAAAGAAAAAGAAGAAAACCGATGAGGGCGAGAGCAAATAGACTGAGAATGACGGGAGACTGCCAGCCCCAATCATTTCCCTTGATCAAGCCCAACGAGAGACTGAAGAGCATGATCATGCTGAGAGTGGCACCAAGCCAGTCAATTTTAACGTGGGTTGTTTTTTCGTGGCGGAGGGGTAAGACAAAGCCAAACACCAGTAAGTCCAGGACGACCAAGGGCACGTTGATAAAGAAGACCCACCGCCAGCCAAAGTATTGGGCGACGATACCACCGATGGTTGGTCCTAAGGCAACGGCCAACCCCTGAACACCTGCCAGAGCAGCCACGACGCGGTTACGGTTAGCCATGGAGCTGAGGTCTAAGCCAATGACCATGCTGGTTGGAATGATGGCTGCGGCGCCAATACTTTGGATGGCCCGAGCAATCAGCATCCAGGTAAGGTTAGGCGCCATGCCGGTCAGAAGTGAGCCGGTCCCAAAGACTACCAGTCCAGCGAAGACAAATTTATTCTGACCGAAGCGTTCCGCCAACCGGCCAAACGGAATAATTAACGTGGCGAAGATGATTGTGTAGACGTTCAGTGCCCACGAGAGTTCCGTGAGGCTTTCCCCAAAAGCCGACTGAATCTCGGGTAACACGATGGTCATAATGGAGACGTCCATCATACACAGTAAGTTACCTAAGAGTAAAACGGGTAAGACACCTTTTAATTTGTTCATATGCTTCTCCCCCTTTAGCTGACACATCTGAGTCGGTGTGTCTCATCTGTGACACCTTGACTCTAACAGCGTATACTGAGGGAGACAAGCTGTGCGGCGCTAATGACAACAAGTGCTACACAAGTCGGGAATTTGTGACAGGAGGTCGGAACAGCATGAATGGACAAGAAAGACTGGCACAGCAGTCTAAGGCGTGGTTGATTGCCGCGCTCTTTGATTTATTAGCCGAGCAACCTTACGAGACGATTACCGTTAAACAAATTGCGGAACAGGCACAGCTCTCTCGCCGAACCTTTTACCGAGCATTCCGAGATAAGGATGACCTACTGGATGCGTATAACCGTGAAGTAGGTCAGCGCTACCTGACCGCGCTACAACAGATTGCGCCGCAGAAGATGGTATTTAAAGATGTGTTGACGTACTTCTTTGACTTCTGGTGGCAGGAACGAAAACAGCTTCGGTTGCTGATGGAACAGGGACTATTCGGTCGGATGCTGGCCAAGATTACCCCAATGGCCAACGAAGTTTACCGGGTCTTCCCAGCTCCGTGGCACATTGCGGGGTCACCGACCGAAATCGCTTACATCATGAGCTTTGCAGTTGGGGGCTTTTGGAATGTCTTGAGTCAATGGCTAGTCAAGGACCAGCCAGAGTCACCAGCGGAAATGGCTACATTACTGATGGCTGGCTTGCAGCGGTTGGGAGAAACGGCAGAGTAGATTTTAAAATAGCCCTCAGGAAGTGTACCCAGACCTTCCCGGGGGCTATTGGCCGGCCTGAGTTTGCTCAAAGCCACCCCGTATGTTACGGTTAGAGTCTACGGAAAAATGAGGAGTGACGTTAATGAGTGTGGTAGATTGCCGTGAAATGTCCGGCAATAATTCGTACACAGATTAGCAAGCAGCACGACCAACAGTTCAATGAACCTTATGAAGCGTTCCGCCAGGCTGTTCGCTGCAAGGAGAGAAAATGAATTTAAAAGAAATTACCCAATTAGATCAAATCTTGGCAAAGGTCGCCTCGTTTACTCACAGTACTCGGGCGGCCACGGCCATTCAAACCGCGACCAATCAGACCGACATCGCTAGCGTTCGCAAAGAACTGGCACTGACGACGGAAGCCCACCAGTTATTGGCCAATAACGTGGTCTTTACCTACTTTGACCTGGACCAGATGGATGCCCTACAGACAAAGCTGGATCAAGGGCTGATGTTAAACGCGCCACAATTGGACCTCGTCAATCACTTTTTGATTAACCTACGTCGCTTGAAAACGACCCTGCAGGCTAATCAGCAACAGGCCACTCACCTAACAGACCTGCTGGCGTCATCGACTCAGCTCACCGGGCTACAACAACGTTTGGAACACGTCATCGTGCACGGCCAGGTGGCGGATGATGCCACGCCTGAATTGGCTGAGATTCGCCAAAAAATTGTCAAGCAACGGCAACAGGTCCAGACGACCTTGACCCAATTTGTCCAGAAGCATCCCCATTCCGTCCAAAGCAAACGCCTGATTACCCGCAACGACCGGGTTTGTGTCCAGTTGAAGGCTGGCGAGAAGAACAAGTTTAAGGGCCAAATCATTGACCAGTCCTCGACCGGCTCAACGGTCTTCTTCGAACCGGCAACGGTGGCGAAGAAGGGTGCCGTCCTCGCGGGGGTGATTGCGGACGAGAGCGCCGAGGTTTATCAATTACTGGTGACCTTAACCGGAGATGTCTTGGATAACTGGGACGCCCTGACCGAGAACCAAACGCTCCTCAGTCGCTTTGATCAGATTATGGCGCGGGGCCAGTACGGTTTGGAAACCGGCAGTCAGTTGCCCGCACTCAATACGGACCAGCACGTGAAGATTGTCGCCGGCCGCCATCCCTTGTTAAAACACGCGGTGCCCCTCGATATCGAATTGACGCCGCAACAGGGCCTGATGATCACCGGTGCCAACTCCGGGGGCAAGACGGTCGTTTTGAAGACGATTGCGCTATTTGCCCTGATGATCCAATTTGGCTTGGAATTGCCGGTTGATGCTGGGACACAGATGCCCGTCTTCAGCCAGTTTTGGGTCGACATCGGCGATAACCAAAGCATCACGGCGCAGCTCAGTACCTTTGCCGCCGAGATGACGACGCTGGTCGACATGACCGATCACATTCAGGACAACGCTTTAGTCTTGCTCGATGAAATTGGGAGCGGGACCGATCCGGAAGAGGGTTCTGCCCTGAGCATTTCTATCATCGAGTATCTTCGCCAGAAAAAGGCAACGATCATTGCGACGACCCACTTCAGTGCCATCAAGGAATACGCGGTGGACTGTCCAACGTTTATGACGGCCACCATGGCCTTTGATCCAAAAACGCTGGAGCCCACGTATCACCTGTTACTTAACCAGGTGGGGGCGAGTGAGGCCGTGTGGCTAGCCGAACGGTTGGGCTTGTCCCCAGCTATTCTGGCCGACACCCGGCAGCGACTCGCAGCGAAGGAAGCTCAGTAAAAATCACGAAAAAAGGCGGTAACCGCTATGAGCTGGTTGCCGTCTTTTGCTGTGGAAATTAGTCTAGTGGGCGGGTTGTCCTGAAAGTTAAGCGCACCGTAAACTGCTGGTTGTCGGTCTTGATGGCTAGTTTCCCGCCCAAGGTAGTCACCAGGGATTGCACAATGTTCAATCCCAACCCGAGACTTTCTGTGGAGTGATCATCGGTGGTGTAGAACTGCTCAGTCGTCATGGAATTTTCCACTGAAGTTACCGCGGTTTCATTTTGAAATTCGAGACAGATATGCTGATCATCCAGCGGTTTTAGGCTGACAGTGGCTGAGTTCTGTGCGTATTTGAGCCAGTTACCGACCAGATTTTGAACGATTCTTTGGAGTAAAAGCTGGTCGGTCGTGAGTGTGATATTAGGTGTAATCTGGGGAGTCACAGTAATCTGTTTTGCAGTCAAATCATCAAAGAAGCCAAACAGTTCCTGCTCCAGAAAATGGGACACGTTCACCGATTCCAGATTTAAATGATTCGCTTTGGTACGCACTAAATTAAAATCCATCAAGTAGCGTAAGTAGTAGTTGACGGACGCCAGGTTGTCTAGCACGCGTTGCAGGTTAGTTGGCGTGGCGGCCGTTGGTTTTTGCTGAATCAACTGGACGTAGCCAGTGGCCACGGTCAGCGGTGTCTTGATGTCGTGCGTGAGGTTAAGCAGCATTTGCTCCAGGTGATGTTCGCGCTGGTACTCCGTTTGCTGGAGATTCTGAGTCTGGCTAAGCATGTGGTTCAGGGCCAAGGCCAGGCGTTGAAGGCCGCCGAAATGAAAATTACTTGTGATGCCTGCGTTGGTGGTGTGGGTATTGATATAGGTGAGATCCGTTGTGATGCGATGTAGTGCGCTGAGCAGTTGACTCAGGATAATCACAAGAGCCAGGACCACCAAGACTAAGATGCCGATGATAAAAGTTAACATGAGTCCCTCCTTATCAAGCCAGTCGGACGCCGATTCCCCAGACGGAGACGATATAGTGTGGCTGTTCAGCCAACTCATTTAGTTTGATCCGAAGATTACTAAGATGAACGTTGAGGGTGTTCTCGGCATTTTGATAAGGTTCACCCCAGACCGATTCGTACAGCTGAGCCTTTTCAAAGACCTGGTGGGGTTCCTTGAGGAGTAGCTTCAGTAGGTTGAATTCCTTTTTAGGTAAGACTAAGGGCTGGTTAGCAACCGTGATATGATGGGTGTTGCTATCCAAGCAAATTTCGTTAAACTTTAGGACGTCAGGTGCTGGCTGAATCGTCGAGGGCAACGCGCGTAGTTGAACTTGAATACGGGCCAACAGTTCATCAATGTCGAACGGTTTGGTCAGGTAATCGTTGGCCCCTGCTTGAAGTAAAGCAACTGTTTTGGTCTTCGACTGAATGGCGGTCAGAACCAGGATGGGCACACTGGAGGTTTTACGGATCGTCTTCAGGACGCTTTCGCCAGTAATGTTCGGCAACATCAAGTCTAGAATGATTAAGTCAGGTTGCTGATCATTAAAAATTTGTAAGGCACTGATGCCATCTAAGGCAGTTAAAATTTGGTAGGTGGGACTGAGGACATCGTGCAGGAGGTCCTGAATATCGGTATGGTCTTCCACGATTAGAATTTTTTGCATCGTTTTAAAAGTCTCCTTAAGGTACGTTTCAATTATAGTCGAATCGGTTCATCGTCACAATTTAGGTTAAATTAAGGTTTATTTATACCGGGGCTTTAGAAAGCTGCCGTACATTAATCAGTGTTGAGAACGCTGAGGGGGGAATTCATTATTAGTGAGAACGTTTTAGTCGTCAAACATGTCAGTAAGAAATTCGGGGAATTCCAGGCGCTGACTGACATTAGCATGACCGTCAAGGCGGGGGATATTTACGGTTTAATTGGCGAAAATGGGGCGGGAAAGACCACGTTGATGCGGCTGATCACTGGGTTATCTCATTTAACCGCGGGAAAAATTACCCTGTTGGGCGAATCAGTGGGTCACTATTGCCATGCGCTGCGGCGAACGGGGGCCATCATTGAGAATCCCGTTGCCTTTCCCAATCTGACCGTTAAGCAAAATTTGAAGCTGTGTGCGATTCAACACGGCCTTGCCGAACCGCAATTGATTCCGGAAGCCCTAGAGTTCGTGGACCTTACGGCTAAACAGGCGACCAAGGCCAACCAATTATCACTGGGGCAACGACAACGACTGGGACTTGCCCTAGCCATCCTACCTCGCCCGGATTTTTTGATTCTGGACGAGCCCATCAATGGTCTTGATCCAAACGGGATTATCGAATTCCGTCAATTAATCAAGCGGCTGAATGAAGAGCGTCACACAACTATCCTGATGGCGAGTCATATCTTGTCGGAATTGTATCAGGTCGCTAACCGATTTGGGATTATTCATCACGGCCGATTGATCAAGGAGCTGACCAAGACGGAGTTAGACGTGATCAATCAGTCTGGTCTGGAGATGACGGTAGACCGGGTAACACTCGCAGGACAGGTCTTAGACCAGGCGGCCATCGGCAAATTTGTGATTCTCGATGATCATCATCTCATCGTCCAGCAAACTACACTGTCGGCCGCAGCGATTAACCGGGAACTGGTCGAAAATGGGGTTGCCGTTTCGGCAGTCGTTCAGCGTGAAAGCTCGTTGGAACAGTACTATACCAAATTGATTGCTGAGGAGGACCAGGCGGATGTTGAATCAGATTAAGGCGGATGCTTATCGTCAAATTCATAGTCGGGGGAGTTATTTCACACTTGCGGCCGCTATCCTCTTAGGTGGCATGATTACGCTTAATGGTAGTTTCTACGGCATTATGGTCAGCTCGACCACCATGCGTCGCCTGGGGGCAGCCAATTGGTCGGCGCTGACCGGCCTGAGGAGTGCGACGTTGTCGGCAACGATTCTACTGTACCTAGCGATTGCCTTGTTTGTGCTGGTGATGGGTCAGGAATTTTCTAAAAAGGTTTATAAGAATACCTTAGTCTCGGGGATTTCACGACTAGCCTTTATGACTAGCAAGTTGATGACGCTGCTGATTGATGTGATTGTCCTGACAGCTAGTTACTACGGCGTTGTTATTCTGGTTGGCGAATTGACCGGTTGGTCGGCAGGGGCACCACTACTCACGTTGATACAGACATTGGGTATGATGTTATTGACGATTTTACTTTTTATTGATGCCATTCTCAGCATGGGCGTTATCATCTTGATGTTGACGGATTCAATCGTGACCGCCGCGCTATTTATTACACTGTGGCCGGTTCTGATGGCGACCTGTTCGGACATGTTGGGTTGGCGGTGGCTGACATACATTGATTTTACCGATGTCGTTCAGAAGATTGCCTTGGGAACGTTGAAGATCACCAGTCTGGTTCCGTACTTGGTCGTGTGTCTGGTCATTATTATCGTTGCAGGTGGGGCTTCAGCGATGATGTTGCAGCGTAAAGAATTATAGGGGAGATATCAGTAGATGAGTAAGTATAAGGTTTTGGTGAAGGGGTTAATCGCCGTCCTAATTATTGTGTTCTTAGGTGTTGAAACCGTCAAGATAGCCCGGATGCCACATCATTTAACGACTCAGCAAATTTTGCAACGATTCAGTTGGCATATAAACACGAAACAGGGTTCTGTCGGAATTGCTAAGTTTTCTAAGTCAATGATGGAAATCACCGACGCCCATTCTAGTCGTCACTATCACTATTCAGTTGACGATTATAATCAGGTGTTAAGCATCAGAAGTGGCCGTCTTAGGGGCCGGTATGCCATGAAAATGGATACGATTGATTATAAACTGGTTCCGGAAAAGAGGCATTGGGGGCAGCAGGACATTCGATTGATCAGAATCGATTGATGGGAGGCAAAGAAAATGCTATTTTTGCTAGAGTTACCTTTATTTTTGTTGCGAATGGGATTACTGATGTTCAGATTATTTTTCCACTTATTTTGGGTTGTTCTGATAGTCTTTCTGTTAGTTGGTGTCCTGGGTTGGAAGGTGATCTTGCCGATTGTTTTTTAACGGGTGTCGGTAAATAGATAAGCTCGAAACAATAGTTCAGTCAATGGCATAGGTCGTTGACTGAACTATTTGTGATTTCTGGGGATTAGATTGTTTTGTTTCTCAATGGTATCGCTTAGACTAAACAATTGATTGAGGAGGGAACCACTATGGACAAGAAAGCAGTCATCATCCGTAAGTATTTTGAGCTTTTGGATTTAGCATCGGCTGATGAGCATGCTCTGAGTGAAATAATTGGGCTCTTTTCAGCTAAAGCCGTTGTTAAGGGTGCCAACGGTTTTGTCGCCAATACGCCAGTAACAATCGCGAGTTTCTTTACGCATTTCTTTCAAGACAATCAAGAGCTACACCATCTTTGTCATGTTGTGATGGACCAAGGCGTTTACAAGGCTGAATGGGTCGTCGCGGGCCGTAAGCGTAGTGGCCAGCTGTTTGCCTATCACGGGTTTGATCGCTATGAGTTTGATCAAGATGATAAAATCAAATTTTTGCAGGTTGAAATTGGTTAGTACAGGGCTACATTGAAAAACAAAAATTGGCCTTAGAAATTTGACGATTTCTGAGACCAATTTTTTACGCGCATTGGCTCACCACTAGATTTCCATCGAATTAGTCGGTCCAGCTCTTATTTTGCGGTAAACTTAAGTCAGCAAGTAAACACCAAATACGTTGAAGAAATCGAGGGAGTCGTATGTTAACGGACAAACAGATTGTGTGGGCCATTCACCAAATGGAAGAGGAAATGGGACCAGTTGGGCCATCCCTGGATTCGCGGACACCCTTTCAATATTTAGTCTCAGTAATTCTGAGTGCGCAGGCGACCGATGTGTCGGTGAATAAGGTCACCCCCACGCTGTTTGCCAAGTATCCCGAACCCAAAGATTTAATGGCAGCCAACGTGACCGACGTTGAATTGATTATCAAGAGTGTTGGGCTTTTTCACAACAAGGCACGCAACATCATCAAGACGGCGCGCATCGTGCACGAGGAGCTCAACGACGTGGTGCCAACCGACCGAAAGGGAATCATGGCCTTGCCAGGGGCGGGGCGGAAGACGGCCAACGTGGTCTTGAGCGACGTCTTTGCTCAGCCAACCTTTGCGGTGGACACCCACGTTTCGGCTATCTCCAAGCGGCTGCATTTTGTGGACCAATCGGCATCCCCCTTACAGGTCGAAAATAAAATCGTGAGCGTGCTCCAACCGGAAGAGTTACATCGCGCCCACCACACCATGATCGAGTTTGGCCGGAAATACTCGATGAAGCTGACGCCGGACAAGGAAGTCTGTCAGTTGATTATTGACTGTGATAAATTGAATGAGGAAAATGAGGCTGCGGTCTAAAAAATTTTGGAGTTGATGGTCTAGGCTGTGGGCAATTTGTTGATTTAATTGTTATGAATAATATTTCTGTTGCCTGTATAAATTTTTAGAGACTTGCGGGGTCGAATACGCTATGATAGACAGTGAGCAAAAGATCCCTGAAGGAGGCCATCAACATGGCAGATGTCTTATTAGTCATAGATCTTCAAAATGGTGTTTGTGACGGCGACCAAACCGCTGTGAACTTGCCCCAAGTTATCGCGGGTGTTAACGCACGAATTGCGGCGTACCGGCAAGCGAAAAAGCCCATCGTTTTCGTCCAACACACGGACGCAGACCTGGTTCAAGGCACGCACGACTGGGAATTTATTCCCGAACTGGACTACCGAGACACGGATCCCGTTGTAAGTAAAACGCATGCCAATGCTTTTTACCACACCAATTTACGACGTGTCCTGACCGGATTTGCCGCAGAGTCCTTGGAAATTTGTGGGGCCCAAACGGAGTACTGTGTCGACACCACGGTTAAGGTGGCTCACGGTATCGGGTATGACCTGGAAATGACGCGGGGGTTAACAACGACCGTGGACAACCAATTCATGACGGCTGAACAGACCATTGCCTTCTTTGAGGGCATTTGGGATAAGCGCTTTGTCACGATGCGAGAAGCGTAATCACATAATTTAATGTCATTCTAAAGGCGCCTTGAGCTGGACAGTTGTCAGCCGAGGCGCCTTTTTATGTGGAAATTTTAGTGGGAGCGCTTAAAGAGCCACAGCAGGCCGCCGAGAATACAGCCAACCAGGAGAGCCCGAATTCCCCAGCCAATTAGCCAGAGTGTTAAGAGTTGTGGTAATAAATGGGTCCAATCAATCGTTAAGTTCATGAACATAGTTAGTAGCCTCCTGTTGATAGGTTAAGAGAATGCGACCGGCTGAGTGTTTCGTCATCAGGTGATGTTGGGCGGTCTTGACGGCGGTAAACGGCAACCGTTCTTGAATCACGGCGGTGAGCGCGCCCGTAGCCAGCTGGTTGAGCAACCACCGGTAGTTACCGGGGGTAATGGCCCCACTAGCAAAGGTAAATGATTGTTCCGGAAAAGCTGGTCGATAATCCGGTAACGCTAGTGACAAGATATTTGCCGGTCCCAGTTCAGCGCTTAAATGATCTAGTAGTGATGTATTGCCAGCTAAATCAATGAGTTGGTCGACATTAGTCGTTGTCAGTTGTTCTTCTAGTGGTCGGTCGTAGTCCAGTACGTGTTCGGCGCCTAAATCAGTTAATAAGGCGTGGCGGCTGGAATGTCCCACGGCAATGACGTGACAGCCCGCCAACCGGGCCAACTGGACCAGGTAGGTACCGACACTCCCGGTGGCGCCGGTGATGAGTACCGTTTCACCCGCGGTCAACCGGGACTTTTTCAAGGCGAAGTAAGCGGCATCGGCGCCACCAATCACCGTTGTGGCATCGGCCAAGGACACGCCTTGAGGGACCGGAACCAGGAGTGGCGGTAAGGCCGAGAGCAGTTGTTCCTGGTGGCTGCCGGCCAGTTGAATGCCAATCACGGGTTGGTTACGAAAGCGGGCGTTTCGCAACTGACCAACCTCGCGGACAATGCCGCCAAACCCATAACCGACCACGATGGGGAGTTTGACCGGGCGGCGTTGTTTCAGTTGACCGGTCTCGGTGAGTACGTCGTAGGGCATGACCGGGGTGAAATGAGTATCGACTCTGACGGCGAGTGGATTCAGCAATTTTGGCGTGGGCTTCGTCACAAGGGTCAACGCGTCAATGCCGTTGTAGGAGTCTTGCACGATAGCTTGCATTAGCTGAGCACCTCCCGAGAGGATTCGGCGAGGGCGATTAGGTGGTGGAGTTTCTGGGCAAAGGCCTGTTGAGCGATGGGTGCCAATAGGCGTAAAGGTAGGGGCAGGCCGCCGGTGCTGGTGACGCGGAGTTCTTCGGTGAGGATGGTGGTCGCTTCTGTGGCTAGGCTGAAGACGAGGTCATAGGCCAAGCGGCCGCCCTGACTGTGGTAGATAATTTGGTCGGCAGTTGCCGTGACGGATAGGTCTTCATGTTCATTGAGAGCGGGCGGTTGACGGGTAAGCTGAAATTCGGTTGCGACGGTTGGAACGACTTGGATGATCTCTTCGTCCCACAGGGGTAAATTTTCCGGGTGGACGAGAATCTCGCGTAAACGGTCGGGCCGAGCATGAGTGCTGATGACGTTTTGAAATAAGTTTTCTGACATTGAAAAAAGGCCTCCCTTGATTGGATGGTCTTACTTTAAGCGTTTTATCCGCCAGTTAAAAATCAGAATACTGATAGTCTAAAATTTTTCGGGCACCTTTTCGTGAAACAGGTCCGATAAAAATTGTTGTTTCTGCCGAGCGGCTTCGGCATCGTTGGCGTGACCAGCCTGCTCGGCCAGTTCTGCCAGCAGGCGGTAACTGTTGGCTAGCATGTAGTGCGAGTCATGGTCGGTGATGTAGGTGATTCCTGCTAGGAGGCGTTCTGTAGCGACCGTGGTATCCTGCAAAAAATAGGCAGTCAGGGCGGCCAGGTAGAAGAGGATATTGTTATTTTCTTCGTAGGGGCTTTGGTCGAGGTTGGCGAGCGCCTGCGTGATTAACTGCGCTGCACTCTCGGGTAGCTGTTGTTTGGCGTGCACGGTGGCGAGCGAGGCCAAAGCCAGTCGCGTCAGGGTAGTCGGCGTCCGTTTCTCGGTCATGGACGTGGCGAACTGGAGATTCTGCTCGGCGGCAGTGAGTGACGGGTCGACGTGGAGTTGCGCCACGCCCAGATAGTAGTAATAGGCCTGTGTCTGTTGGGCGGTGGTCACGGCGTCTTGGGTACTGGGAGCCGTTAAAAAGTCGGCCAGCTCCTGGTAGCGGTGCTGATTACAGAGCCGCTGCATGTGGGCGTTCAACTGATCATCCCCACTAATGGCAAAGTCGGTCGCCAGGCTGATTTCATCGAGCGAAATGTCTAGACGGTGACAGAGCGCCAGCAAGAGCTTAGCATTGGGCGTGTACCGATCATTTTCGATGGCTGACAACATGGACTGGGCACAGATGCCGGCCGCAACGGTCTTTTGTGAGCGGTGCTGGTGCTGGCGAACTTGCTTAAGCGTGGTTCCGAGTGACATGGCGATTCCCCCTTGGATGAGTGATTAGGTCTAATTTACCTGGTTTGGGCAGGGAATGCTAGTGACAAGCTGAAAAATTAAAGTTGTGTTGTGGGTAGAGCGAATGCATTGATTAATGTATCTACATGGTATATACTTTCTGAAACCAGTGATTGGAGGAGATTAACGTGGCAACTACTGAAGAGCAAATTCATTTGGCCAAATGGGGAAACTCAAAAGCAGCTAGAATTCCTAGTAAGATTATTAAGCAATTAAATTTAGCCGATGATCAGGAACTGACTGTCAGAGTTCAAGATGATTCAATTGTTCTAACACCAGTTAAGAAACGGCCATCCAATATTCATGAGTTGTTTGCAGATTGGAAGGATGACGGCAAGCGTGATCAGGAATTAGACTGGGGAAAAGCGGAAGGTCATGAATTACCATGGTAAGCCAAGGTGATATATTTTTCATAGATTTTAATCCCAGTCGTGGTCATGAACAGATGAATCGACGACCTGCGATAGCATTAAGCAACGACCTAGTTTTTCAGACGAGTCATATGACTATTGTTGCCCCCATCAGTAGTACCAAGCGTAATTTCCCGATGTATTATCAGTTAAGCAGTAGTCGACAGGTGTATGGAAAAGTATTATTGGATCAAACAATTGCGCTTGATTTACTTGCTCGAGGGGTTACAGAGAATCTTATTGTTGATCGGGTATCCAAAAGTGAATTAACTGATATGATTAATCGATACAAGCTTTTGTTTAGCATTGATGAGTGAGTCCAGCGAAAAAGAGCAAAAGCGACTACAGCCTCAGGACAGAAACGTAACTCTATTTGCTTTTTGAATAAAACACTGTATATTGTAGACAGAAGCAAAGGGCAAATTTTAGCTTCTGGTTGGTCAGGCAACCTAAAAACCAGATAATTTTTGCTAGCGGTTCTGCTACTAGCCCCGTCTGCTGAAGACAAAAAATCCAGATAACTTCTGTCAGTGGTTTTGCTACTGACCCCGTCCGTTGGGAACGAAAAACCTGTTCTTAATTGAGAATTAAAAATAAAGGAACATCGCCTTAACCTGTTATGGTAAGTGCGATGTTCCTTTATTTTTAGGCGTCACTCGGATGAAAACCAATCATGCTGCGATAATAAGAATATCCCAGCAAGATAACAACCAGCCCCGTGATAGTTAGGAGTAGGCTAGCCAACCCGTGTTGCGTGACAATTGCGGCAATCTGGTTGAAAATATTTTGCCCGAAAGCGGTGCGCTGCACACAGAGATAGCTACCGCCAACAATTGCCCCAATAGCAGCACCAACCACCGACATGAAGGTTTGCGTTGCCTCTGGCCCATGTTTGAGCTGGTACGGCACGATAATGACGAGCACTGCCAGGATCAGGATGCCGACGAGATAGGCTTGTTGAAAAATGGCCGCTAACGTCAGCTGCCACCGTTGCCAGCGGGCAATTACCCAGGTCGTCCCGGTCATAATCAAAACGGCACTGCCAACGCTGCCAAATAGTAGCAAATATTTCTGGTGAAGATACGTTTGCTTGGTGATGGGCAGTGTCAGTAGAAATTTCAGCCCGTGATTCTGTTGATTGGCGCTCAGCAACGATAGCGTTAGCATGCTGAGCATAACAGCAAAGATGCCCATACCAATTTCAATACCCCATTGACCGAACCATAACAGACAGAGGGTTGTTAGGCCCCAGGTGAGGCCAACCGCCAGTCGTTGCCGCTTAAACAGATAATAGTCTTGCAGCCAAAGTCCTTTCATGCGACTGGCACCTCCTCAGCTGGTTCAGTAAAGTTCAGGAGAAGCTCATCCACAGTCGGTACCTGAATGCCCGGAATCGTGGTGAAGGCCAGTCGATTGGGTGTCAAACAGGTCATTTGATTGTTACGAACCCAATACTGGCTAAGGAGCGTGTGGTCGAGTTGTGCAAATTTTTGTTTCGAGACGGTAAACAGGCCGTACTGGTCGCGTAAGTGTTGGGCGTCTGTCTGTAGTCGGAGTCGGCCAGCCGTAATGAGGATAATATTTTCGGCTAAAGCATCAATATCACTCGCAATGTGTGAGCTAATTAAAATGGTTGCCAGTGGATAATGGCGATGATAGTCCTGAATCATCTGAATGAGTGTCTGGCGCACGGTAACGTCGAGACCCGTGGTCGGTTCGTCTAGAATCACTAAGGTTGCGGCGTGTGAGAGGGATACCAACAGTTTTAATTTGGCCTGCATCCCCGTCGAAAAGTTTTTTAGGCGTTGTGAAAGTGGTAAGTCTAAGCGGTGACAGTTGGCCAAGAAGTCGGCCGTCATCGTCGTTGGGTAAAAGGCCGTTAGCAGGCGATTGATTTCGGTAATTGTGAGACTTTCGTTGAAGCCGCTGTCGGGAAAAGTGGTGCTGACAGCCTCACGATGGGCCGTTATCCAAGTAACTAAGGGCTGATTGGCGATACTTAGCTGCCCGTGATCCGGTTGATCTAGGTTTAGTAAGAGTTTGAACAGCGTTGATTTACCAGCACCGTTGGGGCCCAGAATACCGGTTATCTTACCCGCAGGAATGTTCAGGGTTAAATCTAAAGTGAAGTTGGGATAATGTTTTTGAATTTGGTTAAGGGTTATCATCATAACCACCTCGAAAGGTTAGATTTAAATTGACAACTAACCGTTAGTCTGACCATTCAACCCGTTAAAGAATAACTGAATTAAGTCTGTTAGCACTCGTTGATCAGTGATGGTCGTCTGGCCTAAATTAAAGAAGGCTTGAATGTAAATGCGCAGGGCCGCTGGCGAGTGCTGTTGCTTAATACCACCGCTGCTGACACCTAGATCAATCAGTTCCGACCAAAAGGCATCCAATTTGGCTAAGTAGTTGGGACCGGTCTCCGGATGACCGGTTTTTCCTTGAAAATCATCAGCTGCATACCGTAGATAGTCGGGATTGAGCTGTTGACTCAAGTCGAGCTGCTTCGTCATCATTTTCGTCAGTTTAGCCTGAAAATCCAATTGTGAGTCGTGGAGAATGGCTAGGTTCGTCGCAATGCCATTGTCGATGTCAGCCAGATAGACGGCGTGAGCCAACTCATTCTTGTTGGGAAAATACTTATAGAGGGTTCGCGTGGAAACCTTGGCCTGCTTGGCAATAGCGGTGATGCTGGTTGCTTGAACGCCGTCACGTTTAAAGTATTTAGCGGCAGTGGCCAGAATAACCTGTTGATGGTGCTGCGCATTTAATTCTCGTTTAGTTGTCATATTTATAGTCCCCATTATAATCTAAAAAGTAAAATATATCAATGCAAATATTTTACTTTTATGAATTGTCTGCAATTAGGTTAAGTTTACCAGGTTTTGTGGGTTGTCGCAGGATAGATAGTGGCGCTAGGCAAACTTGTCTGTTATTCTGGCGTTAAAGGGTCGAAATCTGTGACCATGGGTGGCTTGCAGGGTGGCAGGCGTTTTGTGAGCAAGTGGTCACTCCCCTAAAAGATTGCACCTTTAGAACATCTTAATATATTACGATTGAAATACCATTGACACATTCCTGTAACCTGCCTATACTAGCTTTAATCTTTGGAAGAGGAGTGGGAATATATGAAAAAATCTTTAGTATTGATGACTGTTTTAGGAATGGTTGCGCCATTGGCATTGGCCGTACCAGCTTCTGCTAAGAGTACAACAGCTGTTGCCACTGCGGCAACGGCTAAGCAAAGTAAGACCTATACCATCGCTTCATCTAACTTCTTCAAGCAGGCCAAGACGGTGCACACCAAGGATGCCAAACCGGTCGTTTACAAGGCCAGCATCGCCGCTGATCGGCCAACCATGACGTTGACGGCTAAGGGGAAGCTGAAGTCAGGCACCACTTACAAAGTTACGAAGCAAGCCACACTGAAATTAAACGCCAAGAAAAATCAGACCTACAGCTACGTTAAGGGGCAGGGCTGGGTCGTTGCCAGCAAGTTAACGGCCGGCAAGTTTAAGGCCGCTGACGGTGTGAAGATCAAGTCTGTGAGTTACACCATCGTGTCATCCAGCTTCTTCAAGCAAGCCAAGACGGTGCACACCAAGGATGCCAAGCCAGTTGTTTACAAGGCAGCCATCGCCGCTGACCGGCCAACCGCTAAGTTGACGGTCAAGGGGCAATTAAAGGCCGGCACGACTTATAAAGTAACGAAGCAATTAAAGTTAAAGAACTCAGCCAAGAAGATCCAAACGTTTAGCTACGTTAAGGGCCAAGGCTGGGTCTTGAAGAGTGCCTTAACCAGTGGACAATTCAAGAACGCTGACTAATTGGGGAATGGGTTTTACGCGTTAAGAATGGTCACTGAAGTAAGGGGAGTAAAGCATCGGTCATCCGAGAGGTGGCGGTGCTTTTTTATTTTGGAGAATTAAAAGGCTAGAGCACGCGTGATGCAACCACGGTGTCCTAGCCTTTTTCGGAATCAATTGGGAGAGAAAATCAAGGAATTTAGTCACGGTCCCAGTCAGCATCCGCTTTAGAAATACTGTCACGGAAGCCAGTCCAGTCATTCTCGTTAGAAAACAGCTGATTGCGTAACGGCGTCAGGACCAAACTATCCCCATTGTTAGTAATTTGATACCGGTCGCCAATACGAATGACCAAATTTACGAATGGTTGTTTCCATAGCATTATCACTCCTCAGGTGAATAGGTTTAACACAGCGTCTTCTAACCAAACTCTTTTACCCGCCCCAGTTTACCACTTACCCAGCAAAAATCGCCACTTACCCCAATCACCGAGACGCCACGCGCGCTTACGGTGTATTCTCCTGACATAGGAGATGAGGCAGATGCTATTAGAAGCGCACCACTTAACCAAGACTTTTGGGGAACACATTGCTGTTAACGCGGTCGACCTACAGATTGAAAAGGGCAGTTTCACCGCGTTGCTAGGACCAAATGGGGCGGGCAAGTCGACGACCATGAACATGTTGATTGGCCTGCTACAACCGACTGCCGGCCAGGTGACTTATGACCATACCCCTAAGCTGGGCGTGGTCTTTCAGGGCAGCGTGCTGGACGATATCTTAACGGTCCGGGAAAATTTACAGATTCGCGCTGGCCAGTACCGGCACGTCCCCGCAGACCGGGTCACCGTTTTGAGCCAACAACTGGGACTCACCGCGTTTATGGCCCAACGCTACGGCACCTTATCCGGTGGGCAACGACGGCGTGTCGATATTGCCCGGGCCCTGATCAACGAGCCAGACATTTTATTTCTGGATGAACCCACGACCGGGCTGGATATTCAGACGCGGCTGGCCATCTGGACGCTGATTCAACGGTTACAGCGAGAGAAGCAGCTGACCGTCATCCTGACCACACACTACCTGGATGAGGCCGACTCGGCAGACAACGTTATCGTGATTGATCATGGCCGAATCCTAGCTCAGGGTACGGCGGCTGATATCAAGACTCGCTACGCGGCGGACCGGTTAACGCTAACCTCCCCGGATGTGGCGCAACTGGCAGCTCGAGTGGCTCGGCAGCCAATCCGGCGCACTGCCAACCAATTAGTTTTTAGCCTACCAACAATGCAGGCGGCACTCGATATTTTAACGGCCAATCGGCCATTGATCAGCAATTTTGAATTCCGGCCGGGCACCATGGATGATGCCTTCCTGGCCTTAACGGGAAAGGAGATGCGGTAACATGCTAGCCATGATCAAACGTAACTTATTGCTGTACTTTCGGGATCACAGTGGCGTTTTCTTCTCACTCTTGGGGGCGCTCATCTCGTTTGTGCTATACCTGGTCTTTCTTAAGCAAAATATGTTGACGAGTTGGCACCAGATGCCGGACGCCAAGCCCTTGCTCGACACGTGGTTAATTGGGGGCACGCTGGCGATTACCAGCATTACCACGACCCTCACTAGTCTGGCATTGATGGTCACGGATAAAGAAAAACACATTGCGGACGACTTGACGTTGACCGACGCCGGTCCATTGCGCCTATTCACCAGCTACCTGATTAGTGCCGCGGTGATTGGCACGCTGACGCAGCTGGCGATGTTTGGCATTATGTGGGGTGGCTTTTACCTGACGGATGGCCTGACGCTGTCGGGTACGGCGGTTCTGAACACGCTGGGGCTCATGGTCACAAGCTCTTTGTTGGCAGTGGTGGTGAATGCGGCCATCGTCCAAGGCATTCACACGGTGGACAGTTTAGGCAAACTGGGGACGATCATCGGGACCGCGGCCGGGTTCCTGGTGGGCAAGTACATCCCCATTGGGGCCTTGCCTAGTTTCGCGCAGAGTATGGTCAAATTCATCCCCGGCAGTTACGTGGCGGCGCTCTATCGGCAATTTCTGATGGACGACAAGCTGAAATCAGCCTTTGCTGGCCATCTAGCAACCCGCCATACCTTTGAACGATTGATGGGTATCCGACTAAACTGGTCGACCTTGTTGACCCAACAGGAAACTTACCTCATAATGGGATTAATCTTTAGCGGTACCGTGGCGCTGGTGTTTGGGCTGAAATGGCTGCAGATTCAGCGCCGACGCCAGTACCTACGCGAACGGTAAGTTAAAATGGGGGGGATCAGCGTGCGGCATAAATTTGAACAGAACGAGACGATTGATCCGGCTGATCCCTTAGTAGTGGTGGAAGCAGCCGCCGAGAGTCCCGAGACAGCGGCGATTATGACCTATCTGGGGAACTACCAGGTGGCACATGCGGGGATTATTCCCGTGAAAACGCCTGATCGGTTGGTGATGGTCAAGGCGGCCACGATTATTCTCGCCGATGTCCAGCACGAGACGCTGATGCTGTATACTACCACCGATACGATTACCACACACGAAACGTTGCGGCACCTGATCCAGCGCTTAGCCAACCCCAATTTTGTCCAGGTCTCCAAGCATGGCGTCTTAAATTTAGACCACTTGCAGTCCTTGGAGGATAGCTTCTCAGGCAACATGACGGCGATTTTAACGAATCAGCTTAAGACCGCTGTGAGTCGTAAATACGTTAAAGACTTAATGAGCAAACTGGGCTTGTAGGAGGGGAAGCTATGACTAAAATACTCAAGTACGCCATCAGAGGTGTGGGTTATGGCGCTGTTGCCTACCTCCTGCTGATTGCCTTTAGCGTGGCCCCCACCAACGTCTTCCCGAAAAATGTGGTCAGCCTGCTTTTGGTGAGTGGAGCAATTGGTGTTCTCAGCATGATTTTTGACAGTGACCATGAAGAAGTGGCTTGGCCATTGGCGTTTGGCATTCATTTTGTCGGGACGGCCGCACTGATATTAGGGCTGATGTTCTATAATAACTGGTCCATTGGCATTTTCTTCTGGGTTGAGTTTGTCGTGATCTACGTTGTCATTTGGGCCGTTGTGATGTTGAACCAGCACCTTCGTGTCAGTCAGATCAATCAGGCGTTGAAGCAACGGGCCAAGCATAAATCGTGAAAGTCAGCCTAAATTGTGTCAAAAAGGAGTAAAGCCATGACAATTCCATCCGCAACAGCCGTCTATCCCAATCCAGCCATCAAAGAGGTCGTCTTTGTCAAAAATGTGATTCACCGTCCAAATATTAAGGTCGGTGATTACACTTACTACGATGACCCGGTGGCCCCGACTGACTTTGAGGCCCACGTGACGCATCATTACGAATTTTTAGGTGATAATCTGATTATTGGTAAGTTCTGTGCCATTGCCAGTGGCATTGAGTTTGTGATGAACGGCGCCAATCATCAGATGCAAGGCCTATCAACGTATCCCTTTAACATTTTGGGTGGTGACTGGCAAAAGTTTACGCCGGACCTGACCGATTTGCCCTTAAAAGGCGATACGGTCGTGGGTAACGACGTCTGGTTCGGCCAGAACGTCACGGTTTTGCCGGGCGTGACGATTGGTGACGGCGCAATCATTGGCGCCAATAGCGTGGTGACCAAGGACGTGGCACCCTACACCATCGTCGGTGGCAATCCAATTCGGCTGATTCGCCCCCGATTTAGTTCAGAGGTCATCCAGGCATTAGAAAAGTTGGCCTGGTGGGACCGTGATATTACCTGGATTACGGCCAATATTCCGACATTAATGAGAACGGAACCGACCGTTGAAAAGGTTGCCGCATTGGCCGGCTCATAGGAAAATAGCGTCATTCAAAAATTAAGTCTAGGATGAGTGAAATGCTAAATCAATCACAAAGAAGCAATGCGTCTGTCCAAATTTTCAAGGCCCTGGCCGATCCCATTCGCCTGGCCATCATTCAGCATCTGAATCAGTTGGACCACAAGGTGGCTTGTGGCGAGGTCGGTCGTGCCATGCACATCAGTAAGACTTCCGGGTCGTATCATTTTAAAATTCTCCAGGAAGCGGGATTGATCTCCGTAAACAAGGTCGGCCGTGAAAAATATGTCCAGCTAGACCGTTCGACGTTTGACCACTACTTGATCCATTTCTGGCAGAATCTTTAGCGCATTAGACCATTGCAGAGTCGTTCCCCCGGGAGCGGCTCTTTTTAATTTTGGTGCTTGTCAGCTGACAAGGGGCATGCTATGGTTACATAGTTCAAAAGCTTTTGAACTATTAAGCAATCTTAGGAGATGGGGCAATGACAGGGGAAACGTATCGATTGAAATGGATTCTGGGGTTAACCTCGTTAGGATTTTTCATGGCCATGATGGACGCGATGATTGTGACAACGGCATCGACGGCTATTCGCACGGACTTTCAGATTCCTGTGGGGACGCTACAGTGGGCGCTAAATGCCTACAATATTACCATTGCGGCGATTCTATTGCTCGGCGTCGCCTTGGGTGAGCGCTGGGGCCGGCGCCGCATCTATTTATGGGGAATCTTGGTTTTCACCATTGGTTCGGTATTCTGTGCGCTGGCGACCAATATTAGCTGGCTCATTCTGGCGCGGGTCGTTGAGGGACTGGGGGCCTCGGTCATGACGCCTATGTCGATGGCTATTCTGACCAATGCCATGCCCGCTAACCAACGGGGTCGTGCGCTAGGAATTTGGAGTGGAATCGGTGGCTTGGCCTTGATTGTCGGCCCGTCTTTGGGTGGATTCATCGTGGCCCAACTGACTTGGCAATGGATTTTCTGGATCAACGTGCCCGTTGGCCTCTTGGGTATCCTATTGTCGCGGCACTACTTACCAGAGAGTCAGGGGCAACGGGAACTGATTAGTCTCCTTGATAATGCGTTGATCATTATTGCCATGGCGGGAATCATTTGGGCACTGTCCGCAGCGACCACTGGCGGCAACCTAAATCTCATCTTGGGTATTGGGGGACTCAGTGTCGGGGCGGCGGGCTGGTTCCTTGTCCGGCAAACTCGGGAAGCGGTGCCCATGGTGCCACTGACCCTTTTCCGTGAGGTAACCTTTACGGGCGGCAATCTCGCAACGGCTTGCCTCTACGGATCAATGTACGGGGTCGTTTTCTTCCTGCCCCAGTATCTGCAGACCGGGCCACGGGCAACAGCGTTAACGGCTGGGCTGGAATTACTGCCGTGGACGGGAACGTTGGTCTTAGTGGCACCATTCGCGGGAAGAGCTGTCGACCGCTTTGGCGAGCGGGGAGTCGCAACGCTGGGCTTACTGTTCCAAGGGTTGGGGTACTTATTGTTGGCAGCGTTCGTCCATCAAACTTATGCTTGGTTAATCTTGCCACTAATGCTGGCTGGCGTTGGATTATCAATGGCAGGACCGGCATTACAGAAAGCGGTGCTGGGGGCGGTGCCTAACGTCATGATCGGCAAGGCGTCTGGCATCTATAACGTCTTTCGATTGTTGGGTGGGGCGTTGGGGACGGCAATTTCAGTGATGGTTTTCTATCAGTTTCACCAGTCGGGATTTGTTAGTGGCTTTCAGGCAGCGATGATTGGGGCGGCCGTGATTTCACTGCTGGGTATGATTGGGTCTACACAACTAAATGAGCGTGATTGAAATTTTTGAACAAAGGTTCACGGCAGCAAATAATTTTCTGCCATGGATTTTGTGTACAGATTCTTTACTCGATTGTTTGGTTGATTTTACAAAGTAGGCCTAGTAAGTAATTTTGTTGTTGTGCGTAATAGCTCTAGGTTGTACCATCAACTCAAATTTAGGTGACAATTATTAAAAAGTTGGTGATTTTAATTTTGACATTGGCAACACTGGGAATTGCTGGCCCGGTGATTACCAAAGCTGTGGTTAATTCACAGGTTCGCCAATCAGCTTACTGGTTACCTGAAGGGAGCTTTCCGGATGATGGCGATTTTGGTGATGGTCTGTATCAAGGTGGGTAGAATCTTAAAAATTTATTTACAGAGTTTGTTTCCAGTAGGCCTTTATCTAATTTTAGTTTCACGGACGGTTGGAACAACGATTATTCTTGATCACAGTATTTTTACCATTTATTTCGTTTTGTCATGGTTAATCGCCTATCCATTCATTGCCCGTCAAAGCCCAACGTGGCTTAAACATTTGGGGCGAAATCAAGCGAATATCGCTATGAGGTTTCACAATAGCGATTTGGCTAACTATGACCGGGGGTCTAACTGGCGCGTTGCGCATACCCGTGTTTCTTATTTGCCCATCAGGACTACCATGCCTAGTACTGGATGGGGGGCGTGGTTGATTCGTCAATTTTACTGCTTTGTTTTAATTGTATTTGCACCCATAGTGTTGATTAAGCGAAGACTTTAATAGATTTTGAAGTCCAGATGGTAATTTCCGGTCTGGGCTTTTTGGTTGATAAGGTGTTTGTAACTGGATATTCTCAAGGCAGTCATATGTGTATCATTTATTGGCCAGTTGGCGTTTACTAGCAGTAAACCAGACGATTGGAGGCCAAAATGTTGAAAAAAATGTTGAATCGGTTAATTGCCCACGTTATTGTCCCCACTAACAAGGGCATCGTGGTGCTTCGACGAACGCAGATTGAACGGGGAGAGACAAATGTTTTTCCCGGTTGGTGGGACCTGCCGGGTGGCTTAACCAGCGACGGCGAATTTCCACAGGCAGCGGCGGTAAGGGAATGTGCGGAAGAAATTGGCCTGCGGGTCACGATTCAGCGAATTATTCTGGAAACCTCGAACGTCGATGCGGCTAAGGCGACCTTGTTCACCAGGCTAATTTACTTGGCGGATGAGGTTGACCTTGGGAATGGGCAAAACATTCGGTTAGACCTCGCTGAACATGATCGCCTTCAGTACCTGACCTCACTGGACCAGCTGACGGAAAATCATCGGCTCATTCCCTATGTGGTCACCGCGGTCAGTCAGGTACTTAAAAAATAAGTTCAAGGGAAACAGTCCTTGGGCTTATTTTTTTATCGCCGGCAGGGGTTTGTAAGTTAACCGACTCAGAAGCGTAAACATGTCAGCACTTTGCGGGGATTTAGACTTTAATGGAGACGGAGAGGAGTGATTCACCGATGACTGACGAAGAAAAATTGCAACGCATTTACGCGGCGGCGAGTGAATTGTTCATTCAACCGGGCTATCATGAGACACAGATGCAAATGATTGCGCAACGGTCGCAGATGGCCGTGGGTACCCTGTATCGCCTGTTTAGCGGCAAGGAGGCCCTGCTGGACTACGTCTTCCTGACAACGCTACCGACGACCGTGGACCGCCCGCAAACGTTTCCCTTACAGCCCGTTGATCCGAGAGAACTGGTTCGGCGTACGGAGGCCGCGTATGCCGGCTGGAATCATCAATTGGCCGGGCAGCAGGCCACCGACTTTGATCAGCTACTAACGGCGCTATTCAAGGCGTTCAAGCGATACGCGCGTTACTTCTTAATTCTTGAGCACAATCCCACGGTCAATCCGGCCCTGACGGCGCTATACCGGCAGCAACGGCAAGAAATTTATCAACGGGTGGGCGACTTTTTTCAACGACAACGACTCAACCTGGCTGACCCGCAACGTAACGGGGTAATCGTGGTGGACCTGGTGTTCTGGTGGTGCGCCCACAAGCGCTACGACAGCTTTGAAACGGAGATGGCGCGTAGTGATGACGAGCAAATGCTGGCCGTCGTCCGCGACATGTTGCGGCGGAGCTATCAGTGAGCCCCTTAATTAGCTAACCGGTCAAAGGCACCGTGAATCGCCGCCAAAAATGGCAATTTTCCCGGGAGTGTTTAGACTGGGTAGCAATCGAATGAATGATTCGTTCATTCGTAAAAGGGGGAAAGTCACATGAAATCTCGAGAATGGGTCTACCTCAAGCATCATCCAGCACTTTGGCGAATCCTATTAGGTATCTTAGTGATTCCGCTATTTTATGCCGGATTATTCCTGGCGTCCGTTTGGAATCCATACGGGGAATTGCATCATTTACCCATGGCCGTCGTCAATCAGGACCGGGCCACACGGACATTGGACTGGGGACGAACGGTGTCCCGGAAGTTGGTTAAGAGCAAGTCACTGCAGTTTCACCGAATGACGGCGGCGAAGGCTCAGCGGGAATTGAAGGACGGTCGGCTATTTCTAGTCTTAAGGATCCCGGCCAACGCGTCGCAAACACTGAGTCATTTGGCAACGGCACCTACGCAGTTGAAGGTGACCTATGACACCAATGCCGGTCAGAGCACGGTAGCGGCAAAGATGGGCGCGACCGCGATGCAGAAGCTACAGACAACGCTGAATCAGGCAACGGTTCAAGCCGAGTTACAAGCCAGTCAAGCGGCGGCTCAGCATGTCGGCAAACGGTTAACGTTGACGGCGAAACAATTGGGTCAGCTACAGCAGGCTAGCACGGCCGGCTTACCAGCGACACAGCTCGCCGCGGCCACGCAGAAAATTGTGAACGGGTTAACGCAAGCGGGTGTTCAGCTCAGCGCAGTCCAGCGAGCGGATCAATTGAAGCAATTGGCCATGCCCGTGAAGTTGATGCAGCATGACGTGGTGGCCGTCGCCAACAATGGTACCGGCATGGCGCCGTACTTCATGGCCATTTCCTTGTTTGTGGGGTGCATCACGCTGAATATCATTTACGACGCCCGCAAGCGTCACGGCAACTACCGAAACTTTGCGTTAGCCTGGCTGGATAAAATGGGATTTCTCTGGGGTTTCGTGGTATTGGCGGCATCGGCCATGTGGCTAGGCGTGTGGTACATCATTGGGCTGCGACCGCTGGAGCCGGGAAAAACGTATCTGCTGTGCCTGTTGATTGTCTTGGCATTCTTCAGCCTGGTGACCTGTTTCCGGTTATGGTTTGGTCTGACCGGGGCGTGGTTAATGTTACTATTCATGCTTTTTCAAATTGGTGCGTCGGGTGGAACGTATCCGATTGAATTGACCAATCCGTTCTACCGCGCCGTTCATCCATACTTGCCGATGACCGTTGCAATGGCTGGATTGCGGCATACGATTTCGCTAGGCGGTTCGATTGCGGGAATCAGCTGGATTCTGGCCGGAATTGCGGTCGTCTTTAGTTTAGGGACGTTGGCATACTTTTACTGGCACCGAACGGATCCGGCGGTGATGTAAAGGCTTTGATTAAAAAAGATCAGAATCTCGAAGATTCTGGTCTTTTTATTATCATGTAAATATTCCGCCTAGCCCTTCAAGCCGCGCGACTGACGGTCCATGTCTTCTACAACAACGTCAAACATTTCACCTAAAGAAGCACAGTATTCAAGCACTTCCCAGGGCTTGTTCGTGTGAAAATGAATCTTGATCAACGTTTCATCCCCAACAGCAATGAGAGAATCCCCGTCGAAATTTTGTTGAAAATAGGCGTTGATTTTGTCTTCATCTAAATCTTGGCCCTCGATTAAACATTGCGTATCGTACTTATATTCAGTCATATTTTGCATCTCCTGTGGTTGTTACGTCTTTTACAGTACACCGTACTGTAAATGGCGTCAAGTATCTTCGGATATGCTATACTTGGGACAAATGGGGTGAACGATGGATGAGTAAAACTAAGGAACGAATCGTCGAAACAGCAATCGCGCTTTTTAATAAGAGTGGCTATGCGGCAATTTCTTTGCGTGATATTGCCGACGCAGCCGGAACGACGATTGGCAACCTAACCTACCATTTTCATCATAAAGAAGACTTGCTGGTTGCCATCCAAAAAAAAATCGAGTTAGACTTTGTTAATTTTGCGGATGATTCTTCTGAGACTGGTGAGGCGGCTCTGAATGAACTAATTATGATTTTTAATAAATCTGCAGAGTTAAAGGCACACAATAGCTTCTTTTTTACGGATTTCGATGCCATCATTAGCGATAACCCAACGCTTAGAAAATCAGTTCAGGCTTTTCGCAAACGATTATATCAGGCCTATCAACAATGTTTTGCTAAGCTGGTCAAGCTTGGGGTTTTTCGTAAAGATATTTCATCCCAACAGTATGATTGCCTGGTATTAGCGTTGCTGACAATGGATTATGCGTGGGAACTAAGGTATTCGCCTAAGCGTGAGTTTAACCCAACAAGTGATACGGCGGCTCTAAGCATCAGTGCTATCTATCCCTATCTAACCGAACGGGGAAGAACTATTTTTAATAATAGTGAAGGATGATTATGACTATGATAAGAGACAACAAGACACTCAAAGTTTCCAGCAGGGGGCGCGTGGTTATTCCGTTGGACTTTAGAAAAAGAATGCATCTTTCAACCGGTGACCAGCTGGAAATGACGTTGAGCGATGATGGACGACTGATCCTTGAAAAACTGCCGTCCAATTCTGATTGGAAAAAACTTATCGCTGATATTCAAGTTGAACAAGTGACGGTTGAGCAGGATGGTCGCTATGACCCTGTAAAATCGCCAAATTTTGATAAATGGATGCACGAAGAATAACAGCTCATTGGGAAGGCAACGCGGTTGTTCGCTAAAGGGATCAGGTTTTGATTCAGCTTGCCTTGAATCAGAACCTGATCCTTTTAAATAAGTCTTGCCTTAGAGTCCACATCAAGGTTTATACTTGGTCCGATAAATCAAGTGACAGAAATTTTGTCGCTACAAACGGGGAGAAAATGTGATATGAAAAGAAGATTGTTACTATTTCTGGTAATCGGACTACTTGTTTTAGGTCTGGCGGCTTGTGGCACGACCAGTAGTCAGTCAACTGCATCAAATTTACCGAATGCTAGTAAATATGAGCCCACGCTGTTTTTCCACGGTTGGGGAAGCAGTTATCACGCTGAGGAACAGATGGCGCACGCGCTCGTCAATGCCGGTCTGACGAAGACCATTATGCGGGCAACCGTTTCGAAGCAGGGTAAGGTCACGCTGAATGGCCGCTTCCACGAGGCTGATGATCACCCCATTGTAGAAGTCGGCTTTCAAGACAGCCGGAATAGCAGTCCGCAGCAGTGGGGACGCTGGGCCCGGGCAACGGTTGTGAAGCTTCAACACCAGTATCACATCAAAAGGTTTAACGTGGTTGGTCATTCAATGGGGAATATGGCCATTATGTATGGCTTGCTGGGAAATTCAGCCAAAATGCCCAAGCTACAGAAGCAAGTCGACATCGCCGGTCATTTTAACGGAATTCTGGGTATGAACGATGAACCCAACCGGATGAAGCTCCGAGCCAATGGCAAGCCAACTAACATGCAGCCCGAGTATCGCGCCCTGTTACCACTCCGGCAGACCTACCCAAAGCAAGCGGCGGTGCTTAACATTTACGGCGACAAGGATGATGGTTCGCACTCGGATGGTTCCGTCAGCAATGCGTCGTCCCAATCCTTACGATATCTGGTTGCTGGTCGAGCGAAGTCTTATCAGGAGCGTAAAATTATTGGTGCCCAAGCACAGCACAGCAAACTACATGACAATGTGCAGGTGGATCGGCTGTTAATCAAATTTTTGCTGGGAAATAAATAGGTGATCTTATCTTGGTTACTCCTGATTCTGTTGAGAACCAACGGCCAATATTATTTGTGTTAGTGAAGGAAAGACGTACCTATGGAAATGACAAAAGAAACCCTCATTGCATTCAGCAGTGAGGACAAAAAAGTTAGTGTTGATGAGCCGTTTAACGCTCCGGGACACCGCAATCGGATTGTCTTTGACGCGTTACGACACGCGGCCAGCAAGAAAATATTTGGGTTGGCCTACGAGAAAAATGACACCCTGTACCTTGATTTGAAATGTGCGCCTGCAAGGATTGATGAGTTGGTCAACACGATGCCTTACATCCTCCCGGGGCAGCATTTTACGAAGCAAAACTGGATTACCCTGGATATCAGTCAGGTGCCGTCCAAAGAGGTTTTGCGGAAACTTGTTGATGCAAGTTATCAGCTGACTGATTAATAATGGTATGATGAATACGAATCAGTTCAGTTTTTGCAAAATGAAGGGAAGATCACACCATGCATGCGGTAGTCGTTAATCGGCCAGGTGGGCCAGAAGTTTTGGAATACACGGAGGTCCCAACCCCCGCGGTTCGACCGGGCTGGACACGGGTTAAGGTTCGGGGATTTGGCATCAATCATTCAGAGGTTTTTACGCGAGAGGGCAAGTCACCTTCTGTGCAGTTTCCCCGCATATTAGGGATTGAAGTTGTTGGTACGGTGGATGAAACCAGTGCACCAGATCAATTTCAAATTGGTCAAACCGTTGTTTCCTTAATGGGCGAAATGGGTCGGGCCTTTGATGGTAGCTATGCTGAATATGTTCTGTTGCCTAACGACCAGGTCTATCCGATTAAGACTAAGTTGGACTGGGCTCAACTGGCAGCGGTGCCCGAGACCTTCTATACGGCGTTTGGCATCTATCAGAGCTTACGCTTGCAGGCGGGTGACCGCGTGTTGATTCGTGCCGCCACTAGTGGCGTGGGCGTCGCGGTGCTGAAATTAATGAAAGCATCCGGCTTGAATCTGACAGTTACGGGAACCTCGCGCTCGACGCGTAAGGATAGCGCTCTGAAGCAGCTGGGGATTGATACGGTCCTGCACACGCCTGACGCCAACGTCTTACCGGCAGAAGCCGGGGAATTCGACAAGATTGTGGATTTGATGGGTCCCTCAGCCGTACGGGATTCCCTACAGCACACGGCCGAATGGGGCATCGTCAGTGCGACCGGGGAGCTCGGTGGCGTCTGGACGCTGGATGGCTTCGATCCCATCATGGACATCCCCAACAATCGTTATCTGACGGGATTCTATTCGGGTCACGTGGATGCTGAACGTATCCAAGCCTTATTCGACTTCATCGCGGAGCACCAGGTTGATGTGACCCCAGATCACGTCTTTAGGTTAGCTGAAACGCGAGCCGCTCATGAGTATCTGGCGACTAGTGAGGGGCTTGGCAAGGTTGTCGTGTTGCCATAGATTCGATCGTTTTTAAACCTAAAAAGTGGTCAACCCCAATGTGGATTGACCATTTTTTAGGTTTAAGGTGTATACTACAGAAATAGTTTTTATAACTTAAATAAACAGCTTAGGGGAGTTTGAGATGCAAAATCTAGATTTAACCAATTTGGTGTTGGGTGCGTGGTTACTTTTCGTCGTGATTAAACGGCAGCTTGCCCCCAAAGTAGTTCGATTCAAAATGGCATTTTTCGTACTGGTCACGCTGTTGGGCGCCGCATCAATCGGAGATGCCTTCAATAAACAGCATTTACAGATAAGTCCTTCACAGGCAGTTGTCTTTGGCGGATTGAGCTTGGCTAGTGCGATTATTTTTGCCTTATTACGGGCCTGGTCCTATCGTTTCTGGGTGGATAATAATGGGCTGGTAATACGTCAGGGAAATTGGGTAACGTTGGTCTGGTGGGTCGTCGGGATTGCCGGCCACTTGGGTGTTGATCGGTTATGGACTGGTAGCTCGGTCACGTTATTGCTCTATTTGGGTGTCACCCTGTTGGTGCAACGCGGATGTGTCTGGTGGTTAGCTAGCCGGAAATATCCAACGGAAATGCGCGCCAACGCCGAACTTCAAGCTGAGCGGCATCATGACCGTGACAGAAGAAGACGTCGCCGAGACTAAGCTAACGATTTTGCTAAAATTGTACAAGATCACTAAAATATCTGCTGTTTATAGACATTAAGACTTGTCTATTACAGCAGATATTTTAATAGTTGTTATCTTAAAACGTCGATTAAGGATTACGAAATAGTCTACGAATTTTGTTTATGATGCCCTAATCGGTTGGTCAACAACATCGCTGGAATTGCTAGTAATGCCGTGAAGATGACGGCCCATAAAAATCCTTGTTGGTAACTTGAGGCAATCATGCTCAGTCCCAGAAGATGACTATGATTAGTCTGATAATTCACAACGATGGTGGCTAATAAAGCAGACCCAAAGGCACCGCCAACATTTTGCATGATCCGAGTTGTGATTGAAACTTGACCAGATAGTTTCGGGTCAATGCCGATGAAAGAATCGGTCATAAGCGGGCTAATGATCGCCCCAGCCCCAATTCCTCGAATGAAAAGGACCACCATCAACAGCCAATAAGCAGATTGTTGGTTAAAGTAGGTGAACGGGATTGAGCCAATCAGTGTAATCACTAGTCCACCAAGCATGACAAAGCGTGCACCGATACTATCAATCAAACGGCCAATAATTGGTCGCGCAAGCAACATACCAATGCCTTGTGGTAACAGTGATAGTCCAGCCATTGCAACTGATTGACCACGCAAATTTTGGAAAAACAGTGGCAACAATAGCATTGGACCATTAGTTGCGACGCCGGCTAAAAACAGGCCAATCACCGAACCGTTAAAGTTCCCATGTTTGAATAGGGAGAGTGGCACGATGGCCTGTTCTTTTTTCAATGCGGCATAGATGACATACAGAACACCTGCAATTGCACCGATGATCAGGTAAGTAATCGTGGTGCTATTGGTAAAATTAGCTTTGGAACTCGCTTGGACAACACCATAGACAATGCTGGCCGACATCCCTGCAAGTAAAGTGACCCCGAGCCAATCGAATTTGGCATGGATGTTCTTAGGTGCCGTATGTGGCAGCTTTAACCAAATAAAGAGCGCAGCAATAATAGTTACTGGAATATTCACGAAGAAAATCCATCGCCAATTTAGGTATTGCACAATGACACCACCAAAGACGGGTCCTAAAATTGGTCCCAGTAAGACTGGCAGACCAACGACAGCCATCAAACGACCCATCATACTGGTACCAGCAATATCAACCAGTAACGTCGTTAGCAGTGGCGTGATCAGTCCAGCACTGAAACCCTGAACAAAACGAAAACCAATCAAGACGTTGATATTTCCTGAAAGACCGGCAGCAAGTGACATCATACCAAATAACAGCTCAGCCCCTAAGAAAACATTTTTGCCACCAAATTTATCGGTGAGCCAACCGGTGAATGGGACAGCGACTACCATAGCTAACAGATAACCAGTGACAACCCACTGAACGGTACTCAATGAGGTATTGAAGCTCTTAACTAAATGATTGAGGGCAATATTGACCATCGTTGAATCAAGAAGCGGTGCGATGGCACCTAAAACGATGATCCAGGCTTGATTTAAGATGTTTCGTGGTAATTTTTGTTCTTTCATTTTGATGCCTCCACTTTTAAGATACCGTAGTACCTAGTTTAAGGTACTACGGTATCTTAAGCCTAAAGGTGATTTTCGTCAAGTTTTTTGCGTTTGATGATTGCTCATAGCAATAATTCCGTGTTAAATATTAAACAATTTAGTGGTACAGTTAATAAGAGATTAGGATAGGAGTTTATGATATGGTGCAGAAGCGGCGACGGGGGCAACAACTCGAAAACGATATTTTGGCAGCTACGTTAGAGTTAATTGCGACAACCAAATATGAAGATTTAACCATGGATATGATTGCGAAGAATGCCAGTACGAATAAAAATGTCCTGTATCGTCGGTGGAATTCTAAAGCAGACATTGTCTTGGCAGCATTGCGAACGCAGATAGGAAAATTCAATTTAGAAATTCCCGATACGGGTAGTGTAAAAAAGGACTTAATCAAGTTGTTTGATGAAATAGTAAACGCAATGTCTCAAATGAATTATCAAAATATGATTGGGCTTGCTAAAGAACGGCTGGGGGGGATTACCCTTGGCGAATACTTTGACAAGCTTAACCGGGATAATTATCTGACGCAGATTGTTAAAAAAATATTTGATCAGGCACGAGTTCGCGGTGATTTGAAGGCTGAAATGCCCCAACAGTTTTATAACATTCCCATTTTACTAACACTCGACGCTTTATTTGATGATGAGCCAATAACTAAGCAACGTTTTCATAACTTGGTCAATATGGCTTTGATGCCCGTGTATGACCGTTTTCTAAAGTGAACACGACTGATGAGATTAGAAATGATATAAATAACTTGGCATGAAAAATGCCATAACTATCCAAATTGACGTCAGACTAAAAGCCAGATTTCCTTATGAAAGGAGATCTGGCTCTTTCTAAAATTAGGTCGCTGATTTTAAATTAAATCCAAAAATAAGGTATTAAAGTGAATTTTTTTGAACTTTATTTTAAAAAGCTGTACCTAAATCATAGTGAGTGTTTTAGCCTTAAAGTACATATTTTTAAAAATAGACTTTATCCAATATTGTATTATATTTTTAGCCATAATAAAGTCCAAAATACAATAAATCTGACCACATAATTAATTACCATTTGTCCTAAATAAAGTACATCTTGGGTCTTGTTACATAATCTCAATTATATTAAAAACAATTTAAAAGTTTTAGAGGAAAAATGTGTACTTGTACTCAGTTTAGTGCAGGTGTGTCGGAAATTTTTCTAGACGGTACAATTGTTCATCATCCAGGGTATCGTGATCAGCTTTGAACGTGTAACCCATGTGTTGATAAAAGCCTAACGCGGTAATGGAAGCTGGAATCTCTACCCGGGTAGCTTGCTTAAAGTAGTCGTCGGCTTCAAGGGTTTCGATGATTTTGCGGCCCAGTCCGCGTCCTTGAAAGGATGGCAACGCAAAGATGTCGAATAGACTGAATTCAGTTGCTTTACCCCAATAGGACCCAATGGCACCAGTGCCAACGATTTGTCCATCGCTTTCAAAAACGTAAAAGTGCGTTTGTTGCGCTTTGGCTATGAAAAAAGCGGGTGGCATTTCAGCGATTAAAGCCTCTAGGTAGTCGCTGGAATAGTCCTGACAATTAGATGTTCGTAAAGTGGTCGCAATCATGGTTGCGACCTTTTTAGCGTCGGTCGGTTTAAAGAAGCGTGTTGTGATCAAATGATTCACCTCATTTTAATTAGCGGTAGTGACTGATGACAGTCTCAAGCGCCGTGTTCAATTTAGATTTCATGGCAGTCAGATCCTCAGGGGTGGGTGCGGTATCGTCAGCGTACATGATTTCAGGCTTGACCCACCAAATGGGACCCGGAGTCGGCGTGTCGCCATTGTGCCGGGGAATGATGTGCCAGTGTGCGTGGGAATCGCCGTTGCCTAGCATTTCAACGTTCATTTTGTCCGCGTGAAACACCTTTGCGCAGGCTTCGGCGACCCAGCTCATTTCTAACATGAACTGGGTCTTGGTGGCTGGCGACATGAGATGGAGCTCGGTAACGTGTTCCTTGGCTAAAAATAACGTATAGCCACGAAAATATTGACTGTCGGCTAACACCACGTAACCAGTTGAGAGTTCTTTAACAAAGTACGGATTCAGATTGGCTTTAATCATTGCGATGCGTTGACAAATGAGACAATTATCTTCCATGGAAAGCACCCCTAATTTTGTTTTCATCAGTATACGCTTGTTTGGTCACTTTGTTTAGACAGAATAAGGATGGCCGGTGGTGATAGCTTTCGTAATCAACACTAGATATAATGATATTAGATATTTTTTACCAGCAACTAAACCGTATTGCAATACCGGTATGCTGGTGAAGGGAAAATTAATGCGAATTCTAAATGTGATTGACCATATCTTGGATAAGGACTCCGGCAACGTTGTATTGTCGCAAAAAGAGATTGCTAAGGATAACCTTGAAATTTCTAAGTACGTTGAAAAAGTGATTGATAAATTTGAAAAAAGTGAATATGTGGAGCTAGCGCTATCACGGATTCCGATGCTCGAACAGTTTTGGAATGGGCGTGAAGATTTTCAAAAACTGACGGAAAAATTTGCGTTGGATTATTTTGACAGTATCAAGGTCAACGAAAAAATTCCCGGTGGCGACTTGTTATTCTTTAACGTCGAACTAGAGGACTTGAGCCAAATGATTGGGATTGCCCAAAATGTAATAATGAATATCAATATTCAATTAGGCGGCGAGAATATGATGCAGTTGTCCATTCTGTAATAATAGAACGCCACTGGTTGGTTTAAATACAGTTCAGGACGTAATACCAGAATTGGTAATGGAATGGAGTCCACAAAACGACCAATTACCGACTGATTTTGTTTCCACATCAACAAGAATGGTTTACTGGATCTTTTCAACATGTAATAGTGAATTTTCAGCAAAGATTAAAGATCGGCATGTTGGTGATGACTGTTGCCCATTCTGTACTAACAGAAGACCAATGATAGGCTGGAATACTGTTGAGGACATAAAGTCTGAGTTGATAAAAGAGTGGAGCGTTAAGAACGATAGGCGACCAAGTGAGTATACTTATTGTTCCGCCTGGCGTGTTCTTTGGAACTGTTCAACCTGTGGAGGAGAATACGCTGAGACTATCCGAAATAGGAAGGGCAATATGGATGAATGCCCATATTGTGATAATAGACGGCCACTTCAAGGATTTAACAAAAAACTGAATTAATCAAAGAATGGAGCCCAAATAATGAATTAACTCCTCATGATTATGTGTATACATCAACATATGCTGTGAAATGGATTTGTTCAACTTGTTCTGGTGAATATTTAGATGTAATTAATAACCATACATTTGGCAGTACAAATTGTCCATACTGTAATAATAGGCGAGCTTTGCCGGGTTTGAACTCCTTTCAAGATAAACACCCTGACTTGATTGAATATTGGGACTTTGTTGCGAATATTTATTTGGTCCAACCAAATGAAATATTAGATAATTCAACAACACCAGTTTGGTGGTATTGCTCAGACAACCGCGACCATAAATTCCGAATGCCTGTAAAAAGAATCCTTTATTATAAAAAACGTCATATGAAAGTTTGTCCATATTGTAAAGGAAAAAATAGAAAAAGAAGGCACTTTATTTAACATAAACAGATAAATGTCCCAAAAAGTTTCGGGCAAAAAAGCAGCGAGCAATATGAAAATTTAGCTCGCTGTTTTTTTTAAAGTTCATTTTCTGTAGAAAAGCTGCATTTAATAAAATTTACTTATAACGGATATAAAGTTCATTTTTGGCCAAAAAGCTCGAAAAAATTTTTTACTTATGGGAAATTTAGGACCAATTATTTTACATTTTCTCCAGCCCATGTCGCTGTTCCTCATCAATGATATGGGTGTACAGTCCGGTCGCACTAGTTGAGTTTTGGCCCAACTGGGTGGCCACGAGCTGTTCATTCTTGGTGGCGAGGTAGAGTTTTGAGGCTAACGTGTGACGGAGCTTATGCGGTGTGATACGGACCTTAAACGCGCTGGAGTACTTGGCCACCATCTTTTCCATGGAGTTGGCCTGCATGCGCGAGGCCTGACCGCGATAACTACTGAGGAACAGGGCCCGGTCGCTACTGGTAGCGTGATAGATTGCCGTTCGGTGGTCAACGTAGTCTTGGATGTAGGGCAACGTCCAAGGCGCGATTGGCACGGTATCCCGTTGACCACCCTTACGGACTACGCCAATCGTGCCCGTCTTCAGGTTTAGGTGGCGCAGGTCAGCGTTGGCGGCCTCCGAGACCCGTAAGCCGCTGCCCAACAGGAGGGCGTTGATGGCCAGATCACGCTGCTTATCCCGGTGAAAATACCGTTTCTTAGCCGGTGACAACAGGCCTTCATATTTTTCGTCGATAAAGGCTAGGTAATCATGATCCGTGTTGCCCAGCATGAGCTTGGTTTTCAAGTTGGCTGCCCGGGTCGCGTAGGTCTCGCTAGTTCGCACCAGGGCAATCTTGTGCATCACGTTACGGTCGAAGTAGGCTTCGCCATGCTCGTCTTCGGTGTCTTCCGTCAGGTACTTGAAGAGCGACGAGAGGGCGTTTAACGAGCGATTGATGGTTGGATGGGTTCGGCTACCAGGGGCGCCTGTAAGCTTGGTTTGGTTCAGCAGGGCGGACTTGTATAGCTCGACGGTTTCCTTCTTTAAGGTAGCCAGCACCTGAATATCAATATCGGCGGGGTGGTTGGCCGGCGTCAAGCCTTCACTGATCAGCCAGTTGAAGAAGCGCCGGTACTCGGTCAGATATTGATAGAGGGTGGCTGGGGACAGGGGCACGGTCGCCTTGGCCTGGTAGTATTCCTGGACGTACCAGGGCGCGGTGGCCAGTTCTTCGTTAATTAATTTTAAATAATGTTGCTTCTCCATAGAAGTGGCCTCCAAACATATGTTCTCATATTTTATATGATACCGGTGAATGACTAAATTAGCAAGTCCCCCGCCTTATTTTTAGCTACTACTATCTTTAAAATATTTGTTTTAATGAAAGTAGTCGTTGGCATGGCACTGGCATGACCTGAGGAACTAGTTTAGCTTTTTTTAGTTGTAGAATGCCTGTGATGCCTGTTGTATAGGCTTTTTGACGGAATTTGGGCTATATTTTATGTTGTAGAGAAATTATTATTTATGGTACTTTTAAAGTTGACAGATGGTCGATAAATGCTGATATATCAGCATTCGCTGGGAGCTCAAGTTGCTAATCATGTGCTAGCAATATCGCATGAAATTGACAATCAGCATAAGCCGTAATCGCTGTAGCAACGGCGCTTTAGGCCTATAACACGTCACGCATGCATCAGCATGCCTAGGAAGAAAACGTCATCTGAACACCAACTGGGAACTGTATTTATTCGGGAACAAAGCCCAACTAACCAGTCGCTGATTCCCACGCCAGCGATGAAAATCATCAGCAATGTCTACGTGTATCCGTTAGACAGACCATGTAGATCATCTCAACTGCCATCACCGAGCCAGACAGCAAGTACTTTCTAATCACTGACTAGTAATCCATGTTCATCTGGCACTTTAGCTTAAGAATCGGCAGCAATCTTACAGGACCAAGTGCTATTGGAATCGACTGTCAAAACGGAATTTTGGACGTTGATTCTAAGCACACGTTCAGACTTTAGACGGAGACCTGACCATGAAATTAACGGAGAATCCGCCTGTAATTTGACGATTTTGGCTGGTCTTAGCTGGTGAATAGGTTTGCGGACAGCATGCAGTCGTGGCGGCAGTACTTAAGTGAAATTAAACCGATTTAGCTGCGAACAGCTGGATTACGGTCAGTAAGTTTGCAAGTTAGTTTAAGTTAGCGGTGACGCAAGCAATCTGCCGAGCATCATGATCGGTAGCCACACAGATGTCGTCAGCGACTTGCTGTTCAACTTGGCTAACATGTTTTTTTAAATCAGTAACAGCAAGTCCATAAGTAGCATTGCAAAAAAATATTGACGCACATCAAAGAAAGGGCATGGCCAGTCTTCATGTCCAAATCGAAAAACTATTCTACTTTACATAATATATATTATCGAAAGTAGTGATTCAATCGAAAAATCCCGCCCTAGAGTCAAATTAAAAAAATCAGCTGGCAAATTGTCTAATGACTTTTCACCACCTGATTTTTAGTTAACGTTTCTCTACTGCTAATTCTTTTAAAATTTGTTGCGTGATTGGCGTTAAGTTCGCCGGCAATGCTTCCCAATCAAAAAACTTAGCGGCACTGGTTTCATCATCGTCGCCGCTGGGTTCACCAGTTGCTGTCAGCTTATACACGACCGTGACCGAATCTATCTGGTCACCATTGGGATATTGATATTGCATGCCAGCGCCGCTCACGACCGTCAACAAATTTGCTGATTGTGCCACCAGGCCCGTTTCTTCATGCAATTCACGTTTGGCCGTGGTCAGCGTGCTTTCATTTAATTCCTTGGATCCGGCTGGCAAGCCCCAAGCGCGATTGTCCGTTCGTTTGACTAACAAAAGTGATTGCTGCCGTTGGACGACCGCCGCGGCACCAACCACGATCAACGGTTCGGCGCCGACTTGTTGACGTAAATTTAATACATAACCCACCCGTCTTCACCAACCTCTATTTGTATTTAACAAAAAGCGTTTTAACGCCATTTATTCTGAATAAAGTTCTGACGGCCGCCCATTTCCTCAATCTGGTAACGGAACGGATTCTTTCGGTAGAAGTCTTGGTGTTCCTCTTCGGCCGGATAGAATGGCTGGACGTCTTCAATCTGTGTCACGATGGGCTCGTCAAACCGCCCGCTGCTGGCTAAGGCCGCTTTAGAGGCTTCAGCCGCTTGGCGTTGCGCCGGGCCATCGACGAAAATTACGGGACGATAACTATCGCCCCGGTCCTGGAACTGGCCGCTGGCGTCGGTCGGGTCCGTTTGGCGCCAATAGATTTCGACCAAGTCCGCGTAGCTGATGATGGCTGGGTCAAAGGTAATCTTCACGGCTTCAGTGTGACCAGTGGTATGACTGGCGACCTCGGCATACGTGGGATTGACCGTGTGGCCGCCGGTAAAGCCAGAAACGACCGACTGGATTCCTGGTTGGGTGTCAAATGGCTGAACCATACACCAGAAGCAGCCGCCCGCAAAAATTGCAGTTTCTGTTTGTGCCATGTGGGAACCTCCCGTGTAGTTATTTGTCAAAGAGTTGGGCAAAGTTGTGATAGCCCTTAGCTTCTAATTGGTCAGCTGGAATGAACTTCAGGGCAGCTGAATTGATGCAGTAACGCAAACCACCCTGGTCCTCTGGTCCGTCGGTAAAGACGTGGCCCAGGTGCGAACCCGCGTCCGTGCTCCGAACTTCCTGGCGCGACATGCCAAACGAATGGTCCGTGTTTTCGGTCACGTGACTGGCGTCGATGGGCTTGGTGAAGGATGGCCACCCACAGCCCGCGTCGTACTTATCCGTTGAGCTGAATAGCGGTTGACCACTCACCACGTCCACGTAGATGCCTGGTTCATAAAAGGCATCATACTTACCAGTGAACGCTGCCTCAGTGGCTGCGTGTTGGGTCACCGCATACTCCTCAGCGGTTAAGCGTTGCTTTAAATCGGCTTGACTCTCTTTTTCTTCTGCCATACTGAATTCCTCCAATCAATTGTGTGCAACTTATTTGGTCTACTATCAGTCTAAAACTTTTACCGTTAAACGCAAGTAATTTGTCTAATCGTTTTCTAATAGTGAACCTAAAAAGTGGTCAGCCGCCATTTCTGACGGGACTGACCACTTCACTGTGAACCGGTTTATTGTCTAAATTGTTCCTATTCCGCGGATTGTCCGGCCGGGGTCTTGTAACGTAACTCAACGCCCTCAATGTCGACCTTCTGAATGCCAACAGCCCGGTTCCGGTAGTACATCACGCTCTTCTTGGACGGGTTGTGCGCGAGTCCCATGGTGTGGCCGAGTTCGTGCTCCGCCACATGCAGGTCATCTGAACGTGAGTAGCCGTAGGCCGTTAGCAGTGTTGGGTTCAACGTTGCCGAAACCTTACGCAGATAGTCGCGGTTGGCCGTGTATTCGGTCAGTCCAACGTCCTCGCCCAAGGTCTTGGCTTGGGCAACTGAGGCGGTCGTCAGGTCAATTTGGGCATTTCCCTTAGTGCCCGCCTTGAAATGAAAGGCGCCCGTGTGATTCCAAGCAGAAATCGCTGATTCCCAAATCTTGCGGTAGTAGTTAGACTTCGTGGTGATCACGTAAGTCGCTTGGTTTTCCGCAAATCGTTCCGGACCAAATGGGGTCACGCCAGCCGCTAAGGCAATGCTGCCCCCAATTTGCGTAATAAACAACAAAACCGTCGTTACGATGGTTAGAACTCCTCGGTACCAACTTCTCAACATACCAAGTCCCTCTCTCTTAAAGGAGGATGCCTGGCGGCTACCATCGACCCGTATTATAGCCTGGCTCGGTCAAAAAAGACGACTAAAAACGCCCAATCACGCTGAAAAAATCGTGGTTGGGCGTCTCTTAAATGTAAATTTAGCTAATTAAGCGTCGAAAGCAGCGGTCAATGGTGGCACCACTTGCTTCTTCCGGGAAACAACGCCTGGCAAACTTGCCCGGTTGTTGTCCAGCTTGGTGTTGAAGGCCTTTTCGACAACGCTCTTAGGTTCACCGGCAACGATGAGTTCGGAGTCGCTGTTCAAGACATTGGTGGCTAAGGTAATGAACAAGTCGTAGCCGTCAGCGGCCATTTCAGCTTGCATTTCCTTTTCCAAACCGGCTTGACGGTCCAAGACTTCGTTCAAGTCGACCGTGTTGATTTGGCCGATCCGAACGCTCTTGCCAGCCATGTCGAAGGACTTAGCGTCGCCATCGATCAGTTCCTTGTCGCTCTTGGCAGCCAGGTTAGTCCCAGCCTTTAACATCTCGATACCGTAGCTTTGCACGTCGACATCGGCGATTTCAGCCAAGGCCCGAACGGCTTCGCGGTCCTTGTCAGTCGTGGTTGGGGATTGTAATAACAAGGTGTCTGAGATGATAGCGGAAAGCATCAAACCAGCTAACTTAGCAGGAATTTCAATCTTTTCTTCGTCAAACATTTCGGTCAAAATCGTGCTCGTGCAACCAACGGGTTCTGCGCGGTAGTACAGTGGCAGGCTCGTTTCAAAGTTGGCAATCCGGTGGTGATCGATGACGTGGCTAACCGTCACCTTGTCCAGGTCAGCAACACTTTGTTGGGCTTCGTTGTGGTCGACTAACATAACTTGGTCGACTTCGTTAGCCACCGTCTTAACCACGCGAGGAGCGGGTTCGTCGAAGTGGTTCAACACGAAGTTGGTTTCCATGTTGGGTTCGCCTAAGGCAACGGCTTCAACATCCAAGCCCTTTTGACTTTGGAAGTAGGCAAAGGCCTTGGCTGCAACGATGGCATCCGTATCTGGATTTTGGTGACCGAAAATTAATGCTTTACTCATGAGATAAAACTCCTTTAGCAAATTAGTTTTAAATTTATTGGTTCCGAAGTTGTTTAAGCCGCGAAATGTAGTCGTCCGTATGCAAGTACCGGTCGAACTGCGCCAAGAAATGGCTGATTCGCGGAATTTCTGCCTTACCCTTGCGGAAGACAAAGGCTAAGTCGAAGCGAATGTTGGGGTCGAAGTGTGCCGTCCAAGTGTTGGGCAACTCTTCTTGGCCAATCATAAAGGAATTTGGCAAGGCCGTTGACGCCTGCGTCTGCATGGAGAAATGCAAGAGCTGGGTTGGCGTCGTGAAGTTCGCAACGCTCTTGGGAAAATCAGCCAGCTGGTTCTTGTAGGCTTCATGCAGCGCTTGGTTCAGGTAGTACCCGTCCGGATACATCGCCCAAACGTCAGCGGTCGTGTCTTTAAACTTGATCCGCCGCTTCTTAGCCAGCTGTTCATCATGGTGAATGAACAGTAAGTCATCCGAGATAATCTTCTTGGATTCGTAAGGCTTCCAGTTCTTGATTGAATCATCTGGCAGGTACATGATGGCCAGGTCAATCTTGTTGTTTTCAAGGCGTTCCCAAATTTCCTTCCGGGTTAACATGTGGAAGGAAATTTTGAGGTCGGGATTGTTCTGGTACGATAAAATCGCGAAGTCTTCAAAGACAGCGTCTTCCATGGAAGCCAACAAACCAATGTTGATTTCCCCCTGAGTCGCACTCGTGGACTGTTGAATCTCGTCCGTAGCCGTGTTTAAGATTCCATAAATCTTGTGGGTGGCGTCTAACATGGTATAACCCGCATCAGACAACCGCAATTTTTTGCCGACCGAATAGAATAAGGGTGCGCCCACCGTGCGTTCCAGCTTCTTGATCTGCTGGGTCAAGGCGGGTTGCGTGATGCCCAAAATCTGGGCGGCCTGCGTGTAATTCATGGTTTCTGCCAGCTGTAAGAAATACGTTAAGGTTTTAGAAGAAAAGATACTTTCCTGTTTCGTCTTCATCCGTTTTTTCTCCTTATGATCGGCCTCGCACCACAATCGTACCAGGTCAACCTAATGGTTACTATTAATCTATATAATAGGCCGTTTCCAGAAAAAGCGCAACGATTTCTCCTCGCAAATCCCCGACTATCCTTGAATTCTAATCAAGAACTAACTCGGTTGGTTTAACCCGTAACCGAACCGGTTGGCCCTCAACGTCCGTGTCGACCACGAATGACCCGTTGGAGTAACGGCCACTCAGCGGATGATCCGTGGGCATGACGTCGTGGGTCCGCTCACGACTCGTAATGATTTCCAGGGCGGGATTACCGCTAGGAATCGTCATGAAGTCGACGATTTGGTGCGGATCACGTTTCAGTTCTCGTAAGACGATGACACCTCGACGAGCCCGGCTAGTCACGGAGATTTCCTTCATGGCTAAGCGTTTGAAAGCCCCGCGAGTCGTGACCATGGCAATGGTATCACTGTCGGTGACCAGGGCCAGGTTAACGACCTCGTCGTCATCACGCAGGTCCATGGACCTGACCCCGGTCGTGCGGGCCCCGTTGACAGAAACCTCATCAATGGCGTAGCGCAAGGCGTAACCGTTCTTAGAAACCAGCATGATGCCTTGTTCGATGGGTTCCGTGAGGTACTTGACCGCCACGACCCGTGAATCAGGCGTCTTGAGCTTCTCATAGGTGGCGGCCCGACTCTTGTAGGTCCGACCAGGTGTCAGGTCGGTGAAGGCCGTTTGCTTGATGTAGCCATCGCTGGTGGCAATCAGGAAGCGCCCGGGTTCCTTCAGCGTCTTAAAGGCAAAGGTGGCCACGATTTCTTCGTCGGGAGCGAGCCCAATCGTTTGCGAAATGTGTTCCCCGGTCTCCTTCCACTTCACATCACTGATTTCGTGGACGGGCCGGTAGATGAGGTTCCCCTTGCTGGTAAACATCATCAGGTGATTCAACGTGCTGAGTTTTTCTAAGAAAATTGGGTAATCTTCGTCCTTCAGCCCATTATCGGCAGGATCGGAGGCCGTGTATGACCGGACGCCAGACCGCTTTAAGTAGCCGTCATGACTGACCAGCACCACAACCTCTTCATCGGCAACCGTGACCGTGGTCTTGATCTTCAAGTCCTCAATTTGGTCTTGAATCTCAGTCCGCCGAGGGTTCCGATATTCCTTGGCAATGGCCTTGAGCTCTTTGCGGAGCACGGCGTTTAATGTCTTAGGTTCTGCCAAAATCTGGTGATACTCTTCGATGGCGGCACTCAGTTTGGCTGATTCGGCTTCTAACTGAGTCACGTCGGTATTGGTTAACCGGTACAACTGTAAGGCCACGATAGCGTCGGCTTGTTTTTCAGAGAAATCATAGGCCGAAACTAAGTTGTCACGCGCGTCACGCCGGTCTTTGCTGGCCCGAATCGTCTTGATGACTTGGTCCAAGATCGACAAGGCCTTGATCAGCCCAATCACGATGTGTTGCCGGTCCTGGGCCTTAGTCAGATTGTACTGGGTCCGTCGCGTAATGACGTCGCGTTGGTGCTCCAGGTACGCTGTCAAAATGGTCTTAAGGCCCACGTGCTCTGGGCGCATGTGGTTGATGGCCACCATGTTAAAGTTGTAGGTGATTTGTAACTCGGTGTTCTTGAACAGGTAGTTCAGGACCCCTTGCGCATCGGCGTCACGCTTAAGCTCGATGGCGATCCGCAGGCCGTCTCGGTCGGTTTCGTCCCGGACTTCGGCCAGGCCTTCAACCTTCTTGTTCAAGCGGATTTCATCAATCTTCTTGACCAATTGGGCCTTGTTGACTTCGTAAGGAATCTCGGTGACCGTGATCTGGTTCTTGTTCCCACGCAGAGGCTCAATGGCCGTTTTAGACCGAACCACAACGCGACCGCGTCCCGTTTCATACGCCTTAACGATACCATCTTTCCCTTGAATGATCCCCCCAGTTGGAAAATCGGGGCCTTGAACAAAGGTCATCAGTTCTTCCAGTTTGGCCTTGGGATGGCTGAGAAGGTAGATCAGGGCATCCACGACCTCGCCCAAGTTGTGCGGTGGAATCTCCGTGGCATAACCGGCAGAGATCCCGGTGGAGCCGTTGACTAACAAATTAGGAATTCGGGCGGGCAACACGGTTGGTTCGTACTCGGTATCATCAAAGTTCAACACCATGTCGACCGTGTCTTTATCGATATCCCGCAACATTTCACCGGCTAATTTGCTTAACCGGGCTTCGGTATACCGCATGGCAGCGGCCGGGTCCCCGTCCATGGACCCGTTGTTCCCGTGCATTTCAACCAGGGGTTCGCGGACCTTCCAGTCCTGACTCATCCGGGTCAGCGCTTCGTAAATGGAGCTGTCACCATGGGGGTGAAAATTACCCATGACATTTCCGACAGATTTCGCGGACTTCCGAAAGCCCTTTTCGTAGGTGTTGCCGTCCTTATTCATCGAGAATAAAATGCGGCGTTGAACCGGCTTTAACCCGTCACGAATGTCGGGTAACGCCCGTTCCTGAATGATTGACTTGGAGTAACGACCAAAGCGGTCGCCCATAACTTCTTCCAAGGTTAGTTCTTGAATTTTTTGTCCTTCACTCACAGATGTTTACTCCTTTCGCCGGTTCGCTAGTCGTCAGACTTGGAAGCTTTATCGTTTTCCAATAGGCTAGTGTCGTCTTCTTCCAATGTAAATTGGACATTGCTTTCAATCCACTTCCGGCGGGGTTCGACTTTGTCCCCCATTAGCGTGGTGACACGGCGTTCAGCCAACGCGGCATCGTCGATTTGAACGCGAATCAGCGTCCGGTTGTCAGGATCCATGGTCGTGGCCCACAGTTGTTCCGCGTCCATTTCCCCTAACCCTTTGAACCGCTGGAGGTGGTAGCCGTGGTTGGCAATTTTCTTGGTCTTACCATTCAGTTCATCGTTGGTCCAGGCGTAATCGATGGTCGGCTTCTTACCGGTCGTCTTGATTTGGTACAACGGTGGCAGGGCAATGTAGACCCGGCCGGCATCAATCATGGGCCGCATGTACTTGTAAAAGAACGTCAACAGTAGAATCTGGATATGGGCGCCATCATCATCGGCATCGGTCATGATAATGATCTTGTCGTAGTTGGCGTCTTCGATGTTAAATTCAGTGCCGACCCCAGCACCAATGGTGTAGATCATGGTACTGATTTCTTCGTTCTTCATGATGTCTGGTAGCTTGGCCTTTTCCGTGTTCAAGACCTTCCCCCGTAAAGGCAGAATGGCTTGGAACTTGCGGTTACGGCCCTGCTTAGCAGATCCACCGGCGGAATCCCCTTCGACCAGGAACAGTTCGTTCTTGGCGGCGTTCTTGGATTGCGCGGGGGTGAGCTTCCCAGATAACAGGCGCTCGTGTTTCTTGTGACGCTTGCCATTACGACTCTCGTCACGGGCCTTCCGGGCGGCTTCTCTGGCGGAACGGGCCTGGGTCGACTTCTTGATCAACATCTTTCCAAAGTCCCCGTTTTCCATCAGGTAGTAGCCCAGCTGCTCACTGATGACGCTGTCCACGATGGTCCGGGCTTCGGGGGTCCCCAGTTTTTCCTTCGTTTGGCCTTCAAATTGTAGCAGGTTTTCGGGCACGCGTAAGGAAATTACGGCGGACAGCCCTTCACGGACGTCGGTTCCTTCCAGGTTCTTGTCGCGGTCCTTTAAGAGGCCGGTCTTCCGGGCGTATTCGTTAAAGGCCTTGGTCCAGCCACTGCGCATACCAGCTTCGTGGGTTCCCCCATCCTTGGTCCGGACGTTGTTGACGAATGACAACAGGTTTTCCGTGTAGCCGTCGTTGTATTGCGCGGCGACCTCGACTTCAATGCCATCCTTCTTGCCGTCAAAGTACATGACGTCGCCCAGGGTGTCCTTGTCTTCGTTAAGGTAACCCACAAACTCCTTGATACCGTCTTCAAAATGGTATTCTTCGGCGCGTTCTTGGCCTTCGCGTTCGTCGGTCAGAGTAATCTTGACGCCCTTGAGCAGGAACGCGGATTCTCGGAGCCGCTCGGACAGGGTCCCGAAGTTATAAACGGTCGTGGTGAAAATCTCTTTGTCTGGTTTGAAATCAATCGTGGTCCCGTTGTGGGCACGTGTGTTGCCGAGTTTCTTCAGGGTGCCTTGTGGATGGCCCCCCTTAGCAAATTTTTCTTGGTAACGCACGCCATCACGGACAATGGTGACCGTGAGCGCACTGGAGAGGGCGTTCACAACGGATGCCCCGACCCCATGCAGCCCACCGGACGTCTTGTAACCGCCTTGGCCGAATTTACCCCCGGCATGTAGGACGGTCAGAATAACTTCTGGCGTTGGAATCCCGGACGCGTGCATACCCACGGGCATACCCCGGCCGTGATCGACGACGGTAATGCTGTTATCCTGGTGAATCGTCACGTTAATTTCCTTACCGTAACCAGCCAACGCTTCATCGACGGCGTTATCTACGATTTCGTAGACCAAGTGGTGTAAGCCACGGCCGTCGGTTGACCCGATATACATACCAGGACGTTTACGAACAGCTTCCAACCCCTCCAACACTTGGATGGAGGAATCGTCATATTTTGCTTTTGCTTTCGCCATGCGTAAATCCCCTTTACTTTTACTTTTGTCTAAAAAATGGCATACCTACATTTTACTCTAATACGAACGTATGTTCAAATAAACTGGTCAAACGCCCACGGGTAGGTATCCAGTAACTTCATAATCATACCACAGGAAGCCAAAATCTGGCTAGACTTCTCGAGATAATTGGCGTTCTCGTGAAAACATGCTAAAATATAGTCCAGCTTATCTGCGGCGAGTCCCAGCTATGGCGGCTCCCGTTGCAAGAAAGAGCGGAGGAATAACTTGTGAAATTAATTGGTTTACTCATCGTGGCCTACCTGCTGGGGGCCATTCCCAACGGCGTCTGGGTCGGCAAGGCCTTTTTCCAGACGGATATTCGGCAGTCGGGGTCCGGGAACATTGGGACGACCAACACGTATCGGGTCCTCGGACCGTACGCCGGCACCGCGGTCATGGTGTTAGACATTGCGAAGGGCTCAGTGGCCACGCTACTCCCTACCCTGTTCCACGTCACGACCATCCTGGGAACAGCCACGCCCTTATTATTTGGGCTATTTGCCGTACTGGGTCACACGGTTTCTGTCTTTGACCACTTCAAAGGTGGCAAGGCCGTGGCCACCTCAGCGGGGATGCTGCTGGCCTATAACCCTATTATGTTCGTGATTGCGGCGGGCTTGTGGGTCAGCTTGATCTACTGGACCAGCATGGTCAGTCTGGCCAGCATGATTGCCTTTAGCCTGATCACGCTGATCTCGCTAGGCATTCAGGATTGGTATCTGACAGGTATCGCCCTGGTCTTAACGATTTTCGTGTTCTACCGGCACCGGACGAATATCAAGCGCATCAAGGCCGGGACGGAATCCCTGGTTCCCTTTGGTCACGGCTATCATAAGCGGCAAGCCGAAAAGTAATTTAGCACTTATTTAGAAATAGTTAACGGGCTCTCACCGACAATCGTCGTTGGGAGCCCGTTTTTTCGTTTAAAAATAAGTAATCTGATAAGCGGCTTGGAAACTTTCGTGAGCAGCTAGATGGTGAATGGCGACCTTGGTCTCTAAATCACCAGTGGCTTGCACGTCGTCGGCTAAGCCCCACCAGGGCTCGAAGCAGACGAATGGCGCTTGCTTGGGGTACGGCGACCAGATGCCCACGTAAGGCGCGGCTAAGGTCAAGGCAACCCCGTGGTCGTTGACGTGACTGCTTAGCATCAGCGTCGTCTCGTGGTTGTTGAGCGTTAAGACCTTGGCGTCGTGGTCGAAGAGGTCGTGATCCAACGCCATAGGTTTCGTCAGATCCATGGGAACACTGTGCTGGGTATCGCTGTAGGGCCCCACCAATGGCACGCGTTGGTACACCTGCTTGGGTGAGACCGTGACCTGGTAGTCCGTGAAATCAGCCGTGGGGTCGCCCAACGGCACGTTAAAGCCGGGATGCGCCCCCAGGGAGAACGTTAACGGCGTATCGGCGGGATTGTCCACGGTCGCCGCAAAGCTCAACTGATGTGCCACCAGCGTGTACTGCACGGTCAGGCTAAAGTCTGAAGGAAACAGTTCCTTGGTCCGGTCGTCGGCCGTTAGCCGCAAAACCACGTGGTCCTCAGCCTGTTCAACCACGGTGAAGTTGCGGTCGCGGGCAAAGCCGTGCTGCGTCATGTGATAGGTCTTACCGTCAAGCCGGTACTGATTGTCCTGCAGGCGCCCAACGATGGGGAATAGGATTGGCGCGTGGCGACCCCAGTAGGTCTTATCCGCCTGCCACATGTATTCCAGGTGGCTCTCGTTGTCCTGCACGCTAGTCAGCTCGGCCCCGAGCGGGTTGATCTTAACCGTTAAGAAATCATTTTTGAGTGTAAGCATTGTCGTACAACCTCCAACTAACTTGTCTTTCCTTAATCATGGACCAAATCGGCCTAGTTGTCTAGTCCAATTTTACTTTTTGGGAAACGCTTTCGCCACAGGACCCTGCCAGTTCCGGTGGACACAAAAAGACCCAGACAGTCGTCTGAGTCCTTGCATGTTTAGAGAATGTAACGGGACAGGTCCTTGTTTTGCACGATGTCCCCAATCTTATCGTTGACGTAGTTTTCGGTGATGGTCACATCGCCCGAACCCATGTCTGGTCCTTCGTAGAGCAGGTCTTCCAGGAGTTTTTCCAGAACGGTTTGTAATCGCCGAGCCCCGATGTTTTGGTTCTCATGGTTCAACTCGAAGGCCAGCTCAGCAATGCGTTCGATGGCTTCCATGGTAAACGTGACTTTGACGTTATCGGTCCCAATCAAGGCGATGTATTGCTTGATCAGCGCGTTGTTCGGTTCGGTCAGAATCCGGACAAAGTCGGCCTTGCTCAGGTCGTTTAATTCGACCCGGATTGGGAAACGACCTTGCAGTTCAGCAATCAAATCGCTTGGCTTGGATTCCGCGAAGGCCCCGGCCGCGATGAAGAGAATGTGGTCGGTGTCGATCGTGCCGTACTTGGTCTTGACCTGCGTCCCCTCGACGATTGGTAAGATATCGCGTTGGACCCCTTCACGGGAAACGTCGCCGCTGTTTTGGCTACTGCCCTTGGCAATCTTATCAATTTCATCGAGGAAGATGATCCCGGTGTTCTCGGCCCGCTTGATGGCATCGTGGTTGATGTCGGCGTTGTTGACCAATTTTTCGGATTCTTCGGCGACCAAGATTTCGCGTGCTTCGGCGACAGTGACTGTCCGCTTGATGCGCTTCTTAGGCATGATTGACCCTAAGGTGTCGCTCAGGTCGATACCCATTTGGCCCATCATGTTGTTGTCGGTCGCGTTAGCTTGTTGCGGGTCGTCCATTTCGATTTCAACCATGTGGTCTTCTAACAGGCCCTTGTTCAGTTGATCGGCAATGGAGAGCCGTTCGTTGCGCACGTCATCGGTGACTTCTTCCGTGTCGCTAGGGGCCGTTGGTGTTTGGCCGTTTTGCATTTGGCTAAACATGTTCATCATGTTCGCAAAGTCGTTGTTGTTCTTATTTTCTTTTTGCTTGGCGGGTGCTAACAGCTTGACCAGGCGCTTGTTGGCGGCCTGGATGGCATCGCTACGCACATTCTTAAATTGGTCTTGCTTTTCCATCGTCACGGACACTTCAACCAGGTCGCGGACCATGGATTCCACGTCACGCCCAACGTAGCCGACTTCCGTAAACTTGCTGGCTTCGACCTTGGTAAACGGTGCGTGAACGATTTTAGCTAACCGGCGGGCAATTTCAGTTTTCCCGACCCCGGTCGGTCCAATCATCAACATGTTCTTAGGTGAAATTTCTTCTTGCATGGCAGCGTCTAACTGCATGCGCCGGTAACGGTTACGCAAGGCAATCGCGATGGCTTTTTTGGCGTCGTCCTGACCGATAACGTATTGATCTAATAGGCCGACAACTTCTTTAGGCGTTTTATTAATGGCGTCCACTTTGGTTCCTCCGTTCAATTAAAGTTCTTCTGAAATAACGTGATCGTTGGTAAAGATATCGATGCCCCCAGCAATGTGGATGGCACTTTCGGCAATTTCTTTGGCGCTCATTTCCTGGTTGTGGTGGTGTAAGGCCGTGGCTGCGGCTAAGGCAAAGTTCCCACCAGAACCGATGGCTAGGATGTCGTCATCAGGGGCGATGACTTCACCGGAACCGGAAACTAATAACATTTCGTCCTTGTCCATGACAATCAGTAAGGCTTCCAACTTTTGTAACGCTTGGTCGGAACGCCACTGCTTGGCGAGTTCAACGGCGGCCCGTTGGAGGTTCCCGCTGTATTCGGTCAGTTGGGCTTCGAACTTTTCTTCCAAATTGAAGGCGTCCGCCACACTACCGGCGAACCCAACGACGACTTGGTTGTTGTAGATCCGGCGAATCTTGTGGGCGGTCCCCTTCATGATAACTTTTTCGCCCATGGTGACTTGCCCGTCACCGGCCATGGCGTTGTGGCCATTATGCCGAACGGCACAGATGGTCGTGGCTTCAAATTTTACTGGCATAGTTTAATCGATCTCCTTATCATGGCTTGGTTTCTTTAGATTTATCTTCGGTGGCTCGCGGGAAGAACTGGCGATAATCGCGTTGTAAATGCTCGCGGGTCACATGGGTGTAAATTTGCGTGGTCGAGAGACTACTGTGGCCCAATAACTCTTGAACCGACCGCAAGTCGGCCCCTCGATTTAACAGGTGTGTGGCAAACGTGTGCCGCAACATGTGGGGATGGATCTCCGTGGTCAGCGTACTGCGTTTGATAATCTGATTCAGCAGGTACGTCACACCGGCAGTAGTCAACTGTTGGCCCCGGTGATTGATGAAGACAAACGCGTGCGTCTCCTGATGCTGCGTCATGATGGGCGTCCGAGCGGCGGTAAAATACTGCTGCAGGGCGTCACTGGCGTAGTGGCCAAACGGGACGTAGCGTTCCTTGTTGCCCTTCCCATGAATCAACATAATCCGGTTGTCAAAATCAATGTCGGGGACTGTTAGGTTCACACATTCGCTGACCCGGATGCCGGTGCCATACAGGACTTCTAGCAACGCCGAATCACGAGTGGCCAACTGCTCATTCGGGTTGGCCCCCGCGGCCGCAAACAACGCGGTCATTTCCCGTTCGTAGAAGAACCGGGGTAAATGATTCTGGTGATGCTTGAGCTGGACGTAGGCAAAGGGATCATCCTTGGCCTGCCCGTTACTCATCAAGAAGTTGTACAGTGACCGCAGCGTGGAGAGCTTCCGGGCGATCGTCGTCCGGGCATAATGCCGGTCGTACAGATCACTCAGATAAACCTCGACGTCTAGCTGGTCAATCGCCGTCCACGCCTTGGTTCCCCCGTTGTCCGCGAGGAACTGCGTAAACTCCTCAAGGTCTTCGCGGTAAGCTTTGACCGTTTCCGGTGAATATTGCCGCTCACCCTGTAAATACGTTAAGAACGCTGTGATGGCCTGGTCCACGTGAACACCTCCCTGCTACCTGTTCTCAATGCTAGCAAACGCACCGAAAAAACACAACTAACTCATCAGGCTTTTCGTTGCTGACTAGTTTGGTTGTGTTTTGACCGCCGCCGGATTTCAGGGGTTCCACCTGCTGTGGGGACGAACCAGGTCACTCGCCTCCGGGAGGGTGAAAACTGAGCCGGAACGCTGTGGGCGCCGCCTGGAGTCAAAAAGCGGTCTCCAGGCTTACTTTGAGCCGAAGACCACGTCTCAAAGATAGCAGTTGCCTAAGCGGGAAACCCGCTAAGGTAACTCCCACGGCTAAGCTCATTTTCACCCTCCCTGCGGCTAACACTGGTTCAGCCCGTAGACGGTGGTTTGCGTTTTTTGTTGTCATTGTGTCCCATACGAGGCTGCACCAGATTCAAATGATAATCGTGTTAACGCAAACAGGCTTGTAAGACATCTCCACAACTTGGTGGAAAACATCTAACAAACCTGTAGTAATGAAAATTTCAGTTAGGCATGAAGTAGATTCGCAAAATAAACAGTTTGACGTTAGCCGGAAGAGGATAAACCGTCTCCCTGTGTCGGTGGACTTAGGTCGGGTACTTGCCGGCCTTAGTCCACGGGTCGTGCTTGAAGATTTACGGGTTGGGTAAAGCTTCAAGCTGCTCCTGAAGACCGCTTTTTGGCTTCAGGAGGTTGCCCCACAGGCAGACGGTTTAATCCTCTGGAGGCGGTCGGACTGTTTATTTTTGTGGGGCTTCTTCGTAGTCGCCGTTGGGACAGACGATTTGCACGCCGCCACGAATCTTCTTGGCAACCAAGTAGTGACCATCCTTCGGGCAATCGCGGCCGACTGGCTTGTCCCATGAGACAAAGTCACAGTCGGGGTAGCGTGAACAACCGTAGAAAATCCGGTTCTTCTTGGACTTGCGTTCGATGACCTCACCCTTATGACAAACGGGACAGGTCACACCGATTTCCTTCACGATTGGCTTGGTGTTGCGGCAATCTGGGAAGCGCGAGCAGGCGTAGAACTTGCCGTAGCGGCCCATCTTGATGACCATTGGGGCGCCACAGATATCACAGTCAAAGCCCGCGGGTTCGTCACGGATCTGAATTTTTTCGATGGCGTCTTCCGCGTGAGCCACCTCGGTCGAGAATGGCTTGTAGAAGGTGTCAATGACCTTGACCCAGTCCTGTTGGCCCTCTTCGATCCCATCCAATTCGTGTTCCAAGTTGGCGGTGAAGTCGACGTTGACCACGTCTGGGAAGTATTCATTGATGATGCCATCAACGATTTCACCCAGTTCAGTGGGTTCAAACCGCCGACCGACCAATTTGACGTAGTACCGGCGTTGAATCGTGTCCAACGTTGGCGCATAGGTCGATGGCCGACCCACACCGTTTTCTTCCAGCGCCTTGATCAGGTTGGCTTCAGAATAACGTGCAGGTGGCTGGGTAAAGTGTTGGGCCGGATCCGTCTTGGCCAGGTTGACTTGGTCACCGATGCTGAGTTCGGGCAGGAGGTTATCCTTTTCCTTGTTGTCCTTGTAAATCTTTAAGAACCCTTCGAACTTCATCTTGGACCCGTTGGAACGGAACGTCACGCCGTTTTGTTCAAGCGTCACGGCCATGGTATCCATGAGGGCATTGGTCATTTGACTGGCCACGAAGCGGTTCCAGATCAATTGGTACAGCCGAAATTGGTCCTTGTTGAGGCGTTCCTTCAGGCTAGCTGGCGTCCGGAACACAGAGGTTGGCCGGATGGCTTCATGGGCGTCTTGAGCCCCTTCAGGCAGCTTACCCTTGATGGGTTTCGTTGCGGCGTATTCGGCCCCGTATTTTTCATGAATAAAGGTGGAGGCCTCGTGCTTGGCGATGCTGGAAATCCGCGTGGAGTCGGTCCGCATATAGGTAATGAGTCCCTGCGTCCCTTCCTTACCCAGGTTGATTCCTTCGTAAAGCTGTTGGGCGGCCATCATGGTCTTCCGGGTTCTGAAGTTCAGCTTCCGGTTGGCATCCTGTTGCATGGAACTGGTGGTAAATGGTGGTTGCGGTGAGCGTTTCCGTTCCTTCCGAACCACGTTGGTGATGTTAAAGTCACCGGTCTTGTCGAGCTTGCCCAAGACTTCTTGAACGGCGGTGTTGTCCTTCAAGCTAGCCTTCTTGCCGTTCAGGCCATAGAAGCTGGCGCCAAACGTGTGGCGGGCCTTCTTGAAGTCGGCGTCGATGGTCCAGTACTCTTCGGGGATGAAGGCTTTGATCTCCTTTTCCCGTTCGATAATCAGGGACAATGCAATGGATTGCACCCGGCCGGCACTCAGGCCCTTCTTGACCTTTTTCCAGAGCAGTGGTGAGATGGAATACCCCACCAACCGGTCCAAAATCCGGCGGGCTTGTTGGGCGTCCACCAGGTTCATGTCGATGGTCCGCGGTGTCTTGAACGCCTCTTTAACGGCATCTTTGGTGATTTCGTTAAAGGTGACCCGGTTCTTGTCGGTCACGTCCAAGTTCAAGACGTGGGCTAAATGCCAGGCAATGGATTCCCCTTCACGGTCAGGGTCAGATGCGAGGTAAACGGCTTTGGCCTTCTTGGCCTCGGCCCGTAAACCTTTGATGACGTCACCCTTACCACGAATAGAAATGTAGTGCGGATCGTAGTTATTTTCAGTATCGACCCCCATCGAACTTTTCGGTAGATCGCGCACGTGACCCAGGCTAGGCATGACCTTAAACGTCCGGCCTAAATACTTTTCAATGGTCTTAGCCTTCGCAGGTGATTCAACGATGACTAATTTTTTTTGCGGTTTGCGCCGCTTTTTTGTCGTTGATTTTGCTTTTGATGTAGTCGGCAAAGCACATTACTCCCTCGTTTGATAGGCAACCGGGCCCTAGCTAGCGGGCTTGCCGGTTCCTATCGACTTGTTTTTACGACGAACAAAAAGTTCGCTAAATTTTTCACTATAATCCCACACATCTTATTTCAACTTAGGGCAGGTTGTCAACTAAAACTTCTTCTATTATATGTTCAGGTTTCAAGATTGGTTTAGCGCCGGCGAGGATCAACTCGTTGGTACCAACCGAGTTTGGGTTGTCAAGTGCCCCCGGAATTGCCAAAACATTACGATTTTCTTGCAGAGCGATATTGGCGGTGATCAGACTCCCCGAATGATGAGCCGCCTCGACCACCAGCGTACTGCGCGTCAGCCCGGCAATAATGCGATTGCGTTCTGGAAAATGGTGCCGCGCTCCGGGGGTTCCCCACGGATACTCGGAGAAAATCAGTTGACTGCGAATCAACTCCGTCATCAAGGCCCGGTTGGTTGCTGGGTAACAGTAATCGAGCCCGGTGCCAATCACGGCAATGGTGTGGCCCCGGTACGCCAAGGCGGCTTGATGGGCTAGCGTGTCCACCCCCTGCGCCAACCCCGAAACGAGACAGATGTGGTGTTGGACCACATTTGGTAGTAACAACCGCATGGCTGCTAAGGCGTATGGGCTGGGATGCCGCGAGCCGACGACCGCTAGCTGTGGGGCTTGCAGTAACCGCACGTCACCCAAGAAGTAGAGCGCAACCGGTGGCGCAAAGGTCTCACGAAGCTGGTCCGGGTATGCAGCGTCCACAATCGTCAAACAGCCGGTATGGGTCAGGTTGGTGGTCACCTGCGCGGCAATCGCCGACGAAAAAAGCTGGTGCTGAAGCTGCGCGGCCTTGGCTGTCGGTATCGCCATTTCGCGGCACAGTCGGGCGACGGTGGCGGCGGTTATGGTGGTCAGTTCCGGCTGGGCCTCGACCCACCGCCAGCAGGTCGTTGTCGTTTTGAGGCCGATGCCCGAAATCAATGGTAAGCGCATGAAAAAATCACGAAGTGTCAGTTGCATGGTTAGCAACCTCCTTTTCCCCTTTAGGGTTAACTCCGTGATTGGTTCGCAATTATTTTTTGTACGGGCGAAAAAGTTTTTCGATGAATGGGGGTGACCCCGCGTTCGTCCAGACCAGCCAAGTGTTCCGCCGTGCCATAGCCGGCATTTTTGGCAAACCCGTAGCCCGGATACAGGACATCGTAGGTCGCCATCAAATGGTCCCGATAGACCTTGGCGACGATACTAGCCGCGGCCACACTGGCACTCTTGGCGTCCCCCTTGATCAGCCGCGTCTGGGGAACGGCCACCGGAATCTGCATGGCATCCACGATTAACTGTTGCGGTACCCGCCCAAGACCGAGCACGGCCCGCTGCATGGCGACCCGTGTGGCCTGATAAATGTTGATTTGGTCAATCAATTGGGGACTGCCGACACCAATACTAACGGCTTCGGCCTGCGCCAAAATCAGGGGGTACAGGCGCTCGCGTTCCTTGGGGGTCAGCTGTTTGGAGTCGTTGACCAGCGGAATATCAAAGTCCTGGGGCAAGATGACGGCACTGGTGACGACCGGTCCGGCTAAGGGCCCCCGCCCGACCTCATCGATACCAGCGACTAGTTCGCCCCGTTCCCAGAACGGCCGCTCGTAGTGTAAGCGGTGTTGAAAGGCCTGCTCAGCGGCCTCAGCCTTCGCTAGTCGGCGTTGAATCTGTTTCAGGAGTAACTGGGCCCCTTTCCGTGAATCGGCCGCTAATGACGCTAAACGGGGGTCGTCGGGGGTCGTTACATCAGCCAGCTCGGCCTTGAGACTGGCCAGACTGGGTTGCTTAGTCATGGCTAGGATCACCAGCTTGGGGCGCGCGGTCAAGCGTGAAGCCGCCAATCTTTTTCCGACGGGCATCGAGGATCAGCCGTTCGCTGGCCCGGTCGTAGTCGTCGCGCATGCCGATTTTTTGCGTAATCTTGAGCAGTAAGTCCACGTCACTGAGTTCCAGGTCGCTGGCAGCCAAGTGGTAACGGTCCAGTAAGGCCTTTTCGTGGTATTGGCGGAAGAAGTTCAGGGCAAAGAGTGCCACGTCATCACTGGCGTAGAGCTTGTCCTTGATGGCCCCGGTCAACGCTAACTTCTGCGCGGTTTCCTGGTCCTTGAATTTAGGCCACAGGATTCCCGGGGTATCGAGTAATTCCAGGTGCTTGCTGGAACGCAACCACTGTTGGCCCTTAGTGACACCGGGGGTATCGCCGACTTGGGCGGCCTTGCGTTGGACCAAGTGGTTGAGCAGCGTGGACTTTCCCACGTTAGGGACCCCAACGGTCATGGCCCGCATTGGCCGTTCCTTCAGGCCCTTTTCCTTTTCGGCAGCGAGCTTGTCGGCCAAAATGCTGGCGGCAATCTTGGTAATCTGCTTAGGGGTCACGTTGGCCCGGGAATCGATGGCGATGGCCGGTTGTTTCTGGGCACGGTAGTAGTTTAACCAGGCCGCCGTTTGCTGCGGGTCAGCCAGGTCTTTCTTGGTCATGATGATCAAATGTGGCTTGTCCTTGGCAATCCGGACCACTTCAGGGTTCCGGGATGCGGCGGGAATTCGGGCGTCGACGAGCTCAAACACGATGTCGACCAGGTGAATATTTTCTTCCATTTGCCGAATGGCCTTCGCCATATGGCCGGGGAACCATTGTATTACAGTCATTATATTTTCTCCTTTTGATAGTGAAGCATAGTTGATTTTAATGATTAAGTTATCGAGTTAAGTGTTTTAAAACACATGGCAATGCTTTACTAGTGAGCACTATGATTAAGTGTTTATTAGTAAAGAACGTGGCGAATTATCTGTCACTAAAAAGAATGCCGATTTGACCAGCTACCCCATCTTACCATTTTTCTGCTCAATTTTAGATATGGATGTGTCTTACGATAAATAAAATAATGAAATGGGCCGTTTTTTAGATAAAGATATTTGTAGACAGAATGAAGAACTGGGGATATGTTCACGACAATTCTTGGGGATGCTTCTAACTAATTTAATCAGTCCTGCCTAAAAAGCCCTCGAATTGGATTTACTCCAATTCGAGGGGGTACTTTATTCTCAAAGAGACAACCTTTTAATAAATATTTGGTTGTAAATTATCAACCTGTTGCTGGGACAACGTGTATCTCTTCGGGTCCTCCTTTATTTTAATTTTTACAGTCTGGTGTAGTGACTTGACGGGATGATCCGATTGAAAGTTGTCGGTATCATATTTCAACTTATAGGTGTAAGTTCCAGCCGTCATTGGATCTAAATACGCATCGTTTGCTTCAAGAACAGCCTTGATATTTTTACTCTGATGATGTGGAATTGCAAGAGTTGGTCGGCCGTCAGTGTAATCATCATAATCAAAACCAATCCGACCATGATTGTTATTACTGATGGTCATACCATTTTTATTAAGCTCTCCCCCAAAGTAGTAAATACGCGACGCTTTAGATAGTCCCTTTCCAGTTGGCAGACTAAATGACAACGGCGCGGCATCCTTATCCGTTGGTTTTACACCATTGGGCAAGACAACATCAATACCTGAGTAGTCATCATAGTACACGTGGTACAGGGTTCCACTATATGTGCCCAGTGACTCTGTCTTTTTAGGATAGACATAAGGAGATCCGTTAACTCGAAGATAGACATTCTTTTGAACATTAAACCAGGTGAAGTTGTGACCACGAAGTTGTTTAGGAAATTTCCTCTGTTGTTTTTTATAATCAACACTCTGCTGCTCTGTGCTATTTACAAGAGAATCCCAACCACCAATACTTATGGGGACATTCGTGTTTTTGTAATTACTAGGTAAAACTGGAATGTTAGAGACCGTATACAACTTTATATGTTTAGTCTTATTCTTAGGAATATTATTTTTACCGGTATCGGCATTGTATTTGTACACGCCAGGCATGACTTCTGCATCATATGACTTGTTCTTCGCTTTGTACCAAGTGTGTCCGTTCTTGCGATACGTAGCTTTAGCTGCGTAGGATGTAGTTCCAAATGTGTTAACTGTCGCACTGAATCCTAAGCCCAGAGCGATACCAGCGCTAATACCAACAACTAAATTATGTAGTTTCATAATATCACCTCTAAACAGTATTATACCATCAATACTTAAATAACTATATGGTTATCGTCGTGGACTTATGCTGAGATACAAGATGGGGATGAGCCTGTAATTATTAGGCAAAGCGCAGACTAAACAGGGATTAAAGTAAAAAGTGTAACAAAAAAGCCCGCAACAACGGACTTCCCTGACAAACCAATTAAGCTATCGCCGCCAGATACATCTGCCAAGCATCATCAAAGATGGTCATGGATGGCAGGTACGGGGCGTTTTCTTCTAAATACTTGGATAAGGGATCAAATTCCGTCTCCTGCTTGGGAAACGAGCTGTCCAGAAAGGCATTGTTGGCAAAGCTAGCCACGGGATCGTAGCTTTCTGGATTACGTTGGGTCATTAGGAATTGATAAAACGTTTTGGGCATAGGGCCCCTCCTTAGTTCTTGGGAATCCGCGCTTGGAAGACAAACTTTCCGGCACCGGACAGATCAATCTTCTTGGCAGCGAAGGACAATTTCTTCCCGTTACCGATGGCGGTCAGATGCAGGGTAATGGTTTCATTCCCGGTGTCCATGGCCACCCATTTCGGTAGTGGATAGTTCTTCGCGATGTAGTTCATGACGAAGGTGATCGGCACGGGTAAGGACCCGACCGACAGCTTCTCCGCCTTCAGTTGGACGTCTCCTGAGGATAACACGGTTGGCTTTAAGAGTAAAACGAAATTCACGTTTGCCCCCAAAACCTGGGTGGAACCGGTAATCATGGCGTGATCCGAGACCTGGAACCGGTATTTAACGGCCGAATTTTTCAGTGACTTGTTCACGTAGTAATCGGCTAAGGCGTTCACTTGTTTCTTGTTTAAATCAACGTTGATGTTGGTCGTATCCTTGGTGACCTTGGCCGTGGAGGCAATCTGGGTCGATGAAAAGGCCTTGACTCCCACGGTGACAGCGGTCACTAACAGAATGGCAACCAGGGCGATGAACCCCCACTTCCACCAGTTACGGGAAGTTTGTGGGGCGGCGTGACGTTGCATAGATGGTTCCTCCTTACTTCATCAGCCATTGCTGGTGAGCTTGCATTTGTTTGAACGCGTAACGGGTCATGAGGCGGTAGCCCTTGGCGTTCGGGTGAAAATGGTCAGCCGGTGACAGGTAATCGTTCAGCTCGTCACTGGCATTGCTGGCCAAAATCAACTCTTGAAGACTAGCCGTTGAAATTTTCCCGTTGTTTGATTTTTTTGCGTCGTGCTTGAGCTTGGCCTGCTGGATGATCGACTTGTACTGCCCCACGGACAACGCATGGTTGATATCCACCATGTAGAGGTCATCGAAGCTAGTAGCCGTCTTCTTGGTGGCCTTGTTCCAATCATTCACGGCGTTCGTGACCTGTTGGATATCCGCAAAGTACACGTAGATGGGATTGTAGATGCTGTACAGGAAGATGGGTGCGTGGCCGTTGTACTGCCGCACGGTGCTCAGGAGATGTTTCAGTTTCTGCTGGTAGGCGCCCTCGGCCGTGTCGAGATGGGCGTTTAACTTATCCTGCTGGTTGATGGTCACATTTTTCGTCAACGTTTGGAGTAAATCGTTGCCCCCCACCGTCATGACGATGGCGTTGGCCTTTTTGAGCTGAGTCTGTTGTTCCTGGCTGTTGACCAGGCGTTTTTCAATCTGATCACTCCGGTCGCCGGACTTGCCGAAGTTGTGCATGACCACCTTGACCTGGTCCTTCTCGTGAATCATGGTCTTGAGCCGACCGGTATAACCGCCGTCCTTTTCCTGATCCCCGACACCCTCGGTCAGTGAGTCACCTAAAGCCACGACGCGCACGGTGGCTCGCTTGGTACTTCGGGGTGCCGTGGTTGTCGTGTGGGTCGTGCGCGCGCCAGGATGCCAGTACGTTAGCGCCGCCAGCACAATCAGGACGAGGAGTAAGGTCACCCCAATAATCTTACTGAGATTCTTAAATTTCATTTCGTGGTTCCCCCTATAGCTAAAAGAAAAAAGGGTGTGGCGTGCGGCCACCCCTTTCCAGTTGACGTTATTTAGTTGGATCGGTGTAGTACATTAAGGCGAAGGCACCGGGGCCCCCGTGGGTCGCAATGATGGGAACCGTTTCCCGTACCAGCACATCTTTGTCCGGCAAGATTTCTTTCAAATGGCCCTGAATCTTATCGATGGATTCGAAGGCTTCCACGTGAGAAATCCCGATGGCCACGATGTCCGGTGTCTGCTTAATTTGTTCGTAGACTTTATCAAAGTAACGGTCGATGGTCTTCATACCGCGACCCTTAGCCCGAATTTTAAGCTCGCCACCCGTTACCTGCAAGACAATCTTAATGTTAAGCAGGGAAGTTAACATACCGGCGGCCCGACTCAAGCGGCCACCCTTCAAAATGTTTTCCAGGGTCACAATCCCCATGAATAATTTGGTGTGGTCCCGAACGGCTGCGGCGCGCTTGATAATGGCGTCTTTGTCGGCACCTTCTGCGGCGAGCTTAGCAGCTTCGACCACTTGGAAGGCCAAGGCTTGATCGGTATACTGACTGTCGACCACGGTGACGTCCGTCTTGGATAGTTGGGCCGCTTGTTCGGCCGTGTGGACCGTGCCACTGATGGCGGCTAACATGCTGAAGCAAATCACGCTGCTACCGTCTTCGCCCAATTTGTCAAAGGTCTCCACAAACTTGCCCAGTGGTGGCTGACTCGTCTTAGGTAATGACTTAGCCGTTTTCATTTTTTCAATAAATTCTTTGTTGGTGATGGTCTCCCGTTCAACGTAAATCGTGTCATCAATCATGACCGTTAACGGAATAATGGTGATGTCATAGTCCTGAATCTGCTGCTCGGTAAGGCCGGCAGATGAATCCGTGACAATCTTAATTTTCGCCATGGGTATCCCACTCTTTCTGACCAGAAATTTTGGTTTATGCTACAATATGCGTAATGAAACATACGGTAATAGTATAGCAGAGTTAGTGACAATTTTCAGTAAGTTGTTCGGAACTATCCGGCTGCTTTAGAGAAAAATAAAGTCACCGGAATTCTAAGGAGGATTTTGTTTGATAAAAGAACGGAGCCACACCTACCAAGTCGTCAATGAGGTCTTAAACGCGGTCACCCACGGAATCGGGGCCGCCTTGAGTATTGCCGGACTCGTCGTGTTATTGCTGCAGGCCCACGCTAAGGGTGGGGCCATGCGCATGACGACCTTTGCCATTTACGGGGCCATCCTGGTGCTCTTCTACCTCGCGTCCACCATGTTTCACAGTTTGTACTTTACCCGTGGCCGCCACGTTTTTCAAATATTTGACCATTGTGCTATTTATTTATTGATTGCCGGAACCTATACGCCATTTAGTCTCTTGGTGGTCGGTGGCGCGCTTGGCTGGACCATGTTCGGCATCATCTGGGCCATGGCGGTCTGTGGGGTCATCTACAAGGCCCTGTGGTTGGGCAAAATGCAAAAATTATCGACCATCATCTACGTGGTCATGGGCTGGATGTGCTTGCTGGGCATCAAGCCACTGTACGCGGGCCTGGGCCCCGTCGGCTTTGCGCTGTTGTTCTTCGGCGGTGTGGCCTTCACGGTGGGCGCCGTCCTCTACAGCTTCAAAAACGTCCCATTCGGGCACGTCATCTGGCACCTGTTCGTGATGCTGGGGACGGGACTGATGTACTTTTCCATCCTGTTGTATGCTTAAAATTTTGCGATAGTTAATACCGAACATCAAATAAGGCGAAGACATTATCCCTGAAGGATAGCTGTCTTCGCCTTTTTGATGTGCCTTAACTCAATGTAGATAAGGCTATTTTTAGCAAATATTAGTCATTTGTGAACTTCAGACTGATGAAGTAGTAATCGTGGAAATAAGCCAGTTAGCCAAGTCCTAGTTTCAAAGCGGAAAATGACACGTTCCATACTGAGTGACCAGAGGTGAATCAAGGTGGCCAGCTGTGTCGATGGCCTTAGCTGAGGTTCCTCACTCAGCTTAGCCCATGGGACAACCTTTGAGACCGTTTCTCAGGCTCAAAGTTGAGGCGGAAGACCGCTCTTCGTCTGGAGCCGGCCCCATAGCAGGCCACCTTGAATCCGCCGCCGGGAACGGTATTGAACGACTGGTTTATGACCGCCGTTGGTACTGTTCGAAGGTGTAATCGACGGTATTCTTCTCGTTACGAACCCCTGGCTGCCGGTCAATCAACTGAAATTTCGTATAATCAATCGCTGGCATCCAGGTGTCGCCGTCAAATCCGGCATCAATCACGGTTCGGTAGAGGTAGTCGACGTCATCGACCAGGCCGGCAAAGATCTGCGCGCCGCCGACTACGAAAATTTTCTCCGTTGGCCGTTGGGCAGCGTATTCGCGCACCGCATCTAGCGAATTGAGCACGGTCACACCCGCGGGAAACTCACTGGCATCGCGATGGCTTACCACCACGTTGGTCCGGTTTGGTAGCGCTTGGGGAAATGAGGCAAACGTCTTGGCGCCCGCAACAATGGTGTTGCCCGTCGTCACGGTCTTGAAGTAGTGCATGTCGGCTGGCAGGTGCCACGGTAAGCTGCCGTGAAAGCCAATGACTTTTCCCTGGCTCTCAGCCCATAAAAAAATCAGCATCGCAGTCTCCTCCTTATTTAAACGGCCACCGGCGCCTTGATAGCGGGCGCTGGGTCGTAGCCGGTTACCTTAATATCGCTCATTTCATAATCAAAAATACTGGATTTGTCCGGATTCAACCACAGTTGTGGTGCGGCTTTCGGCGTCCGGGCCAGTTGCGTTTCAATCTGGTTGATGTGGTTCTTGTAAATGTGCGCGTCACCCAGGGTGTGCACGAAGTCACCGACCTCCAGGCCAACCTCCTTGGCAATCAACGAGGTCAGCAAGGCGTAACTGGCAATGTTAAACGGCACGCCGAGGAAGATGTCCCCGCTCCGTTGGTAGAGCTGACAACTCAGCTTGCCATCGTTCACGTAAAATTGGTACAGCGTATGACAAGGCGGTAAGGCCATGGACGGCACATCGGCGGGATTCCAGGCCGACACAATCATTCGCCGAGAATCTGGATGGGTCCGCAGCGTATCGATCACGTTGGCCAACTGGTCAATCGTTTCGCCGTTGTGGCCCTGCCAAGCGCGCCACTGACTCCCGTAAACCAGACCCAGGTCACCGTAATGGTCCCCGAAGGCTTGGTCCGTGAGAATCTTGTCACAAAAGGCTTTTTTCTCCGCCTGATACTGTTGGTTAAAGTCTGGGTCGACTAACGAACGCCGACCAAAGTCGGTCATGTCCGGGCCGTGGTAATCGGGACTCGCTACGTACCGCTGGAAGGCCCATTCGTCCCAAATATGGTTGTGGTGTTGCAGGAGAAAACGAATATTCGTGTCGCCACGCAAGAACCATAAAAGTTCGGATTTGATCAATCCAAAGGGGACCTTTTTCGTGGTTAACAAAGGAAAGCCTTCCTGTAGGTTAAACCGCATCTGGTAGCCAAACAGACTGATGGTCCCGGTGCCCGTTCGGTCGGTCTTCTCGTGGCCCTCGTTCAGGACCTTCTTAGCCAAATCTAAATACCCGTCTTCTAACACGTGACCGTCTCCTATTCTGCGTATTCGCTGAGGTATTCCCAACGCGTCATTTTTTCATCCAACTGTTTGTCTAAGTCGTCTAATTGTGACTGAAGGTCGGCCAGCTTGTCATAGTTGGCGCCATTGGCGTTCATGGCCGTTTGGACCTGAGACTTCTGGTCTTCTAAGCCATCGATGACGCCTTCGATACCTTCCCATTCCTTCTGTTCCGCGTAGGTCAGCTTGACTTTTTTGCGAGGCTCAGCCGGCTTTTGTTCGGCTTTTGGCGTGGCCTTGGCCTTCTCCGTCTTGGCGGCTTGTTTGTGTTGGGCTTGTTCATCCGCCAAATAACTGCTGAAGCGCCCGGAGTACCGTTCGATATCGCCGTTACCCGTAAAGATCAACAGACGGTCGGCAACTTTGTCCAGGAAGTACCGGTCATGGGAAACGGTGATGACGGTGCCGGCAAATTGTGAAATATAATCTTCCAAAACAGTCAACGTCCCAATATCTAAGTCGTTTGTAGGTTCATCCAGTAAGAGGACGTTAGGTTGTTCCATTAATAGCTTCAACAGGTACAACCGCCGTTTTTCCCCACCGGAGAGCTTGCGAATCAGCGTCCCGTGCATGAACCGTGGGAACAGGAATTGTTCCAGTAATTCAGTGACACTAACGGAATTGCCGGCCTTGTCCGTGACGTTTTGACCGACCTCGGACAGGTAGTTGATCATCCGTTTGTCGTCCGGAATGGGTTCAATCTGTTGGGTGTAGTAGGCCATCTTCACGGTCTCCCCAATTGACACGATTCCAGAATCCAGGGGCAGGCGTTGGGCAATGACGTTTAGGAGACTGGACTTCCCAGCCCCATTTTCCCCACTGATCCCGATGCGTTCGCCACCCTGAATCAGGTCGTCAAAGTCCTTTAAGATCACGTGGTCGCCCAGGGTCAGGTTGGCGTCCTTGAGCTCGATTACCTTTTTCCCGAGCCGTTGTTGGCCCAGGGAGATGGCGACGTTGTTCTGAACTTGCCGGGTGCCGACGTTGCTGGCAATATCGTTGAACCGGTTGATTCGCGCCTGTTGCTTGGTGGAACGGGCTTTGGCCCCCGCCTTCATCCAGGCTAACTCTTTTTTGTACAGCTGTTGCTGTTTCTGATCAGCTTCGGCTTCCTGACTGACCCGCTCGGCCTTTTCCTGTACGTAGGCTTGGTAGTTGCCGGGGTATTGGTACAGTTTCCCGAAATCAAGTTCCCAAATTTGGTTGGCAATTTGGTCCAGGAAGTACCGGTCATGGGTCACGACCAGTAAGGCCCCCTTGTAGGACGCCAGGTATTGTTGGAGCCAAGCAATGGAGTCAAAATCCAAGTGGTTGGTTGGTTCGTCCAGCAGTAACAAATCGGGCGACTGAATCAAGACTTGGGCTAAGCCGACCCGCTTGATTTGACCCCCGGACATGGTCTTAATCGCTTGTGACAGGTCCGTGATCTTCAGTTGCGTCAGGATGGTCTTGACATCGCTCTCGGCCGTCCAGGCATCTTCTTCGTTCATCTGGGCTTCGGCGTCCAGATAACGCTGTTGAGCCTTGGCATCTTCCGGATGGGCCCCGTAAGCAGCTAAAGCCGCCTCGTAGCGCCGAATCGTGACGAAGACTTTTTGATCACCGGAGAAAACGGCATCCATCACCGTTAAATTTTCGTCCAGCTCAGGCTTTTGCGTGAGGTAGCCGATGGTGTAGTCCTTGGGTGTCTCGATGGCGCCCGTTTGTTCGTTGCTAATGCCCGCTAACGTGTTCAGCAGTGAGGTTTTCCCACTCCCATTGACCCCAATCAGGCCGATTCGGTCGTGTTCGTTAATAATAAAATTTAAATTGTCAAAAAGCGTTTTCTCCCCGTAAGTCCGGTGAAGATTTTCCGCGCGTAAGGTTTGCATAAATTGTTCACTCTCTTATTCTCAAATTACCGTTAGGCGTTGACGTGAGCCACCAGCGCGGCTGTTTCGTTGGGAAGCACACCCGTAACGACCTGGTATTCCAAATCGCCCAGGATGGCCCCCAGTTGCGGGCCGGGTTGAATGCCAGCCTGCATGAGTTCTTTCCCCGTAATGGCCAATTCTTTCTTGTGTTGAATCGGTAAGGCTGCCAGTTGGGCCTGTAGCGCGGCTCCCCGGTCAGGCGCACCCAAAATCACAGCCACCTCGTTGGCAACTGGCGCGAGGTCTGCCCCACATTGGTACAGTTGCCAGGCGTTTAGGTCACCGGTTGCCAGAATTTGCGCAGCTCTGCTAGCGGTCTGGACGGCCGTAATGGTCTGATTGGCCGTCTTCCAATGTTTCAAGAATGGCGTCACAGCGGCACTATCCAGCCCAAACTTAGTTGCCAGCAGCGTCCAGGCAGCGACCTCGCTGGAGACGCCTTGGGTCAGTTCCGTGGCCAACGCCGTCAGTGCGGGACCGTGGTCCGCAAAGTCCGGGCAATGCTGCCACAGGCCGGTGGTCATAAAGTCCTGAAGGCCGCGTTGTGGCGCCTTGCCCTGTAAGAGCTTCAGAAGCTCGGCCTGGGTCCGTTCCACCGCGATTTTAGCCAGCAGCTGGGCGTGGGCTGTGATAGCTGCCAAAGTCTCGTCAACGATGCTGAAGTCTAATTGACTGGCAAATCGGACCGCCCGCATCATCCGCAAGGCGTCTTCGTGGAACCGTTCTTGCGGATCGCCCACTGCCCGAATCTGGTGGTTGGTCATATCCGTTAGGCCATCGAACAGGTCAATGACTTCCCCGTCTTCCTTCATGGCCAAGGCATTAATGGTAAAGTCCCGCCGCTTTAAGTCCTCGGCGAGCGACCGCACAAAGGTGACCTGGTCCGGCCGCCGGTAATCGGTATAGGTCGATTCGGACCGGAATGTTGTCGTCTCGTAGCCGGTACCGTGGTCCAGAATCATCACGGTGCCGTGTTCGATGCCCGTGTCGACGGTCCGTTTAAAAAGCCCCTTAATTTCATTGGGATAGGCACTCGTCGCGATATCTACGTCATGGATTTCCTTGCCCAGAATGGTATCCCGCACACTGCCACCCACGAAGTAGGCTTCATAACCGGCCCGCTCAATGGTCTGTAAGACTGGCCGGGCCAATTCAAATTCATTTGGTAAGTGTTCTAATTTCATTTATGTTCACCCTTTTTGCCAGTTGATTTCTGTTTTTTACTCACTATGCCAGTCTAACAGATTCGCCCCGGAAATTGAATTCAAAGTACCGGACCCCGACCCGAAATTTGTGCGACGAATCAGGGGCTGGCAGTGATTGACCCGAAATTGGTTTATGCGCAAATCGCGGGTGTGCTATGATGGGTTTAGCAATAAAATCGTTTGGGGCTTGTTAGGTTAACAAACTGGCTAGTTGAAGTCAGGGAAAGTTTGCACCTAAATCCAGCAATTTCACAGCGCTAACGGGACCAAACGGATTAGAAAACACGTTGCCAGCAACCGTGGTGAACGTGTGTTGGGAGTGGATGGTATGACACAAAAGGACGAATCGATTCGCCTGTTTGACCTACTCATGATTGGCATCGGTTGCGCCATGTTTGCATTTGGCTTAGTCTTCTTTAACATTGCGAATCACTTAGCAGACGGGGGCATCTCCGGGATCACGCTGATTTTGCGGGCGCTCTTTCACATTGACCCCGCCTACTCGACGATTCTGATCAACGTGCCCCTCATCGTGATTGGGTGGCGCTTCTTGGGTCGACAATCGCTGGTCTACACGATTTACGGGACCCTGATGTTGTCCCTCTTCTTATGGATCTGGCAACGGGTGCCCCTGGTGATTGATCTGCACGGCGACCTCCTGTTATCAGCCTTAGGTGCCGGCCTGGTTGGCGGTCTCGGCTCTGGCTTGCTCTACCGTTACGGTGGGACGACCGGCGGCACCGACATTGTGGCCCGGATTTTTGAACGCTTCCGGGGCGTACCCATGGGGCGGACGCTCCTTTACTTAGACGTGGTCGTCCTACTGATTTCGCTGGTCTACATCGACATCCAGCACATGGCCTACACGTTGATTTACTCCTACGTGTTCTCCCGCATCGTCAACTTCACGCTGGAGGGAGCTTACGCGGCGCGCGGGGTGATCATTGTTTCCGCCAAGCACCAAGAGATTACCAACGACATCATGGACCAAATGGAACGTGGCGTCAGTCTAATCAACGCTGAAGGTGGCTACTCCCACCAGGGGCGTAAAATGATCTACGTGGTCGTGGCCCCCGGCGAGTTGTATCAAGTGCGGCAAATTATTTCACGGCATGATTCGCGGGCGTTCGTGTCCGTGGTCAACGTGAATGAGGCTTTAGGCGAAGGCTTCTCGTTCGAGGTCCCGAAAAAAGGTCTCCTGGGTAAATTTAAACGTTAGTGACTGGGTTTTAGCAACCGCGGGTTTTGCGGTTGCTTTTATTTTGTTTAAATAAGTTAAAGTAATTATTGTGTTCTAACCCAAACAAAAAGAACGCCTCCGCAGAGACCCTCTTTTTCAAAAATCTAGTCTTCGTAGCCCTCAAGCATCAGTGCCATTTCTGCATCGTCTGGAACGACCTGCAAATAGGCGTGTAATAACTTGATAACCTGTTCCGTAGCCCCTTCTTCGCGATAGAAGTAGATGGCGGGCTTCAGGAAGTCGGCCTGATCCATAAAGAATGGCTGAGCCGCATCGTAGTACTTCCGCGCGGCATCAAAGTCTTCCTGGTGTTCGGCCGTGATGGCCAGGTTCCAGTACAGCTGTGGATCGGCGTCTTCACTCTTCACGTAAGGCTGAACCAAATCGGCATTTTCCTGCCACCGCTCCTGCTTCACGTAAAGATTACTCAATTGAATGACGGCGCTTAAATCGTCGCTGTCGAGCTGATGGCCGTGGGTCAGGTACTTCTCCGCCATCTTCTCATCATCGAGCTTAGTGGCCACGTGAGCCGCCTGTAGCCAGAGCTTTTCATTGTACTGGTCGACACCCAGTCCCTCCTGCAAGGCCGTAAGTGCTTCGGGTAAACGGTTCTCTTCCTCCAACGCCTGTCCCAGGTACGGGTACAGGGAGGTATAGTGCGCGTCGCTGTCCTTCAACTCGTTAAAGAGCCGAATGGCGGTTGGCCGTTCCTTCAGTTGCAGGTAGGTAAAGGCCGTCTCAAACTTCACGTCCGGTGTCATGTTCCCCGGATGAATCTGCTTGAGATACCCCACGGCTTGTTCAAAGCGCCCGGCGTTAGCATAGGCGACCCCGAGCCGTTCGACGATGTTGACCCGAGACAGTTCCGTGGTACCGGCTGTAATCAGGTCTAAATACAGCGGAATGGCCTTTCTAAACTCACGCATGGTGAAGTAGAGCTCCGCCAAGGCAAACGTGATGACGGGCTCGTCAGGGGCCAATTTCTTGGCCGTCAGTAATTTCTGTTCACTGACTTCAAAGAGCTCCTGGGTCTGATACAGGTCGGCCGCCACCATCAAAGATTCGATGTAGGCTGGTGAATCTGGCTTGACCTGGTTCAGGTAGTCCAGCGCTTCGTCGTTCTTGTCTTCATCAATCGCAATGTCGGCTAAGTTGGTCCGTAGTTCGTCTTCGTCCGGATACTTTTTTAATAATTTTTCATAAATGCGTCGAGACTGGTTGAGGAAGCCCAGGGAGTACAGCTCTTCTCCCAGGCTAAAAAGCGTCTCATCGTCATCGTGACGCAGTGACAAGGCATACTGCTTTTTAAAATCTTCAAGTTGGCCCTTTTCCAGTTGGTCCAGCGCCGTTTCTGCGTAACTCATAACCCGCCTCCATCGTTGTTTGTCAGTTTCTATCTAAACTAAATCAGCACTTACCATCTTACCACCGTTACCGGCAAATGTGGTGGCAGATGATTGCCTAGTCGGACTATTCAGGTTCTTCGGGAACTTTTAAACTAGTTAAGCACAACAAAAAACCAGCCCGGCATACGCCGCACTGGCTCTTTTAGTCGTTAAATAATAAATTATTTAACAGCATCCTTTAAAGCTTTACCTGGCTTGAATGCAGGTACTTTGCTTGCAGGAATTTGGATTTCTTGTCCAGTTTGTGGGTTACGGCCCTTACGAGCTGCACGTTCACGAACTTCAAAGTTACCAAAGCCGATCAATTGAACCTTTTCGCCTTTAGCTAAAGTTGCTTGGACAGAATCGAAGACTGCGTCAACTGCAGCCGTTGCGTCCTTTTTAGTTAAACCAGTTGCAGTTGCAACATCGCTAACCAATTGTGCTTTGTTTGCCATTTTGAATTCACCTCCTGAATAGAAGATTAGATGAATGTCATCTAGTGATCATTTTTGAGTGGTCCAAAAATGATGAAACAAATACGGTCAACCGCATCATTTCTTTATCAAAGATAGCACAGGAAGCCTTATATGACAAGGGATAACGCCATTTTTCCTCAATAAAACTTCAAGAAAGACGATTTTTACTAAGAAATCGTTAAAATCCGGTGAAAAAGCTGGCGTTATGCCCGTTGTTCTACTTCCGAGCGCGCTCGATCAGATGAATCGGCGTCCCTTCGAAATCGAAGTGTTCCCGGATCTGATTCTCTAAGAATCGCTCGTAGGAGAAGTGCATCATCTTCGGGTCGTTGACAAAGACCACAAAGGTTGGCGGTGCGACCGCAACCTGCGTCCCGTAGTAGACCCGGAGCCGCTTCCCGTTGTCGGAAGGCGTTGGATTCAGGGCGATAGCGTCCATAATCACATCGTTCAACGTAGCGGATTGAACCCGCTTGTTGTGGTTTTCAGAAACCCGCTTGATCATCGCTGGCAGTTGGTCCAGCCGTTGACCAGTCTTAGCGGAAACGAAGACAATCGGTGCGTAGCTCAGGTATTGGAACTCGAGCCGAATCAGGTTTTGGAAGTCCGTCAGCGTGTGGTTATCCTTCTTCAAGGTATCCCATTTGTTGACCAGGATAATGATTCCCCGACCTGCTTCATGGGCGTAACCAGCAACCCGCTTATCTTGTTCGCGAATGCCTTCCTCAGCGTTTAAGACGACCAGCACGACGTCTGAATCATCAATCGCCCGCATGGCCCGCATGACACTGTACCGTTCCGTGTTTTCGTAGACCTTACCCCGCTTACGAATCCCGGCCGTATCGACCATCGTAAACTTAGTATCGTCCGCCACAAACTTGGTATCGACCGCATCACGCGTGGTCCCCGCAATGTTAGACACGATGACCCGGTCTTCACCGAGCATCGCATTGACTAACGAAGACTTGCCGACGTTCGGCCGACCAATCAGACTGAAGCGAACGGAGTCGTCCTTAGGTGCACCCTCATCGTCAGGGAATTCCTTGACGACGGCGTCCAGCAGATCCCCAAGGCCTAACCCATGAACCCCAGAAACGGGGTATGGATCGCCGAAACCTAGGGAATAGAAGTCATAGACCGTCTCCCGGGTTTCAGGGTTATCGGCCTTGTTCACAGCCAGAATAACGGGCTTGTCGGCCCGGTATAGGATCTTAGCGACCTTTTCATCGGCATCGGTCACGCCCTCAGGAGCGCTCACAATAAAGACGATGACGTCGGCTTCTTCAATGGCGATTTCAGCCTGTTGCGTAATTTGCGTTAAAAATGGTTCATCACCGAGGTCAATCCCCCCGGTATCAATCATCCGAAACTCGGTTCCCAGCCATTCGGCGTGGGTGTAGATCCGGTCACGGGTAACCCCGGGCGTATCCTCAACGATGGAGATCCGTTCGCCAGCGATCCGGTTGAACAGGGTTGACTTCCCGACGTTTGGGCGGCCAACAATGGCAACGATTGGAAATGCCACGATAAATCCCTCCTTTAATGATTACGTTAAGTGACATGAAAAGGGTTCAGAACGAAACCAACAAAGTTCCGTCCTAAACCCTCTTCAACCAAAACGTATTAGTTGTTTTCGTTATCTTCCATATCTTTCTTCAAGCTGTCCCCAATGAGGTCACCTAAAGAGAAACCGGTGCTTTCTTCTGGGGCGTTAGCCGTTGAAGTTTCAGCAGAGTTCCGGTTGTTACGACGACGGTTGCCGCCGTTGTTGTTCCGGTTCCGGTTGTTGTTACTGTTGTTGCTGCTGTGGTTTTCAGAAGAATCGTCAGCAGATTGTGGCTTTTCTTCCAAGGCCTTGATGGATAATGCCAAACGGTGATCGTCTGGACGAACATCTAAGACCTTAACCTTGATTTCTTGACCAACCTTCAGAACGTCAGCAGGCGTTGCGATGTGTTGGTGAGAAATTTGGGAAATGTGAACCAAACCTTCAACACCTGGGAAGACTTCAACGAAGGCACCAAAGCTAGTCAGGCGCTTAACAGTCCCGTCCAAGACACTGCCTTGAGGGGCCTTTTCTTCGATACCATCCCAAGGTTCTGGCAAGGTTTGCTTGATGGAAAGGGAAATCCGGTCACGATCTGGATCAACAGATAAGACCTTAACCTTAACATCTTGGCCAACCTTCAAGACATCGCTAGGCTTTTCAACCCGTTCGAAGGCGATTTCTGAAACGTGGACCAACCCATCAACGCCACCAAGGTCAACGAATGCACCGAAGTTCGTCAGACGAGCAACTTTACCTTCGACAACGTCGCCGGCAGTTAACTTAGCCATGATTTCTTCTTTTTGTGCAGCCCGTTGCTTTTCAACGATTGCGCGGTGAGATAAGATCAAGCGGTTTTCGCTTGGTTCGATTTCAACAATCTTGAATTCAAGCGTTTGGCCCTTGAATTGTGCCAAATCTTCAACGAAGTGGTCTGAAGCCATGGATGCAGGTACGAAACCACGCACACCGGCGTCAACAACTAACCCACCCTTAACCACTTGGGTAACAGGGGCAGTCAATGTATGACCAGCTTCGAATTCCTTTTGGATGTCGTCCCAAACCTTACGGGCTTCCAAACGACGTTGTGACAGTAAGTAACTGCCGCCTTCCTTGTCGGTACCGATCCGAGAAATTACGACGAGGTCCATAACGTCCCCGACTTTAATTACAGATTTAATGTCATCTACTGGCTTAGTAGACAGTTCCTTCTTGGGAACGACCCCTTCAACGCCAGTATCAGCAATCCCGACGATTGCTTGTTGGTCATCATCGATTGCTAAGACTTCACCCTTAACAACGTCACCGACCTTAACGGTGTCGATGCTGTTTAAAGCATCTAATAAATCATTGTTTTCATTGTTTTGACTCGTGCCATTTTCACTCATGCGAAATTTTCCTCCTTGCGACAACTCTATATACTATTTTAGCTGATTGTGCTTATAAAAGCTAGTAAAATGCCTATTTCTCTAGGATTCTTTTTCTTGGATGATTTCTGCGATCTTATCAGCGACCTGTTCGATGCTCATAGACGTAGTATCCAAGCGGATTGCATCGGCTGCTTGGGTCAATGGTGAAACCTTCCGAGTGGAATCTTTTCGGTCTCGTTCTTCGATTTCATGCTTCAAAGTTGCCAGTGGTGTGTTGATTCCCTTGGCCGCATTGTCCTTCAACCGCCGTTGGGCCCGTTCGTCCACGCTGGCGACCAAGAAGATCTTGACCTCAGCCTTGGGCAAAACCGTCGATCCAATGTCGCGACCGTCCATCACAATGCCACCGGCGTCAGCAATTTGCCGTTGCCGTTCCGTTAATTCGGTCCGGACAGCTGGCAAAGCGGACACGGCCGACACAGAATTGGTGACATCCGGTTGACGAATCGCCAAAGTCACTTCCGTCTCGTCAACGAAAACTTTTTGAACGGGGGTACCCGGTTCAAACCGAATCGTGATTTGATCCAACAACTGCTTGACCGCAGCCTCGTCGGTTAGACCGACGCCTGCTTGCAACACCTTCCAAGTAATGGCCCGGTACATGGCACCCGTATCACAGTAGATGTAGTGGAACCGTTGGGCAACGATCTTAGCGACCGTACTCTTCCCTGCGGAAGCCGGCCCATCGATAGCCACTTGTAAACCTTGTTTCTCCATGACAACCAAACTCCTATCAAATAGTTTTAAAACTTAGCGAACCCGTAACTTCTGTCCCGGATAGAGGGAAGAACCGGAAGACAGGCCGTTTAATTCCAATAATTTTTGGACGGAGATTCCCGCGTTCGTTGCAACCCGGTAAACCCCTTGTCCTGATTCAACCGTGGCGTACTTAGAACCAGCCGCCGTACTACTACTGGTTGCGGCACTGCTGCTATGACTGCTGCTGGTAGTCGTGCTTGATTCAGTGGCTGAACTGGTGGTAGCCGAAGAACTGCTAGTCGTCTTAGCCGAACTAGCAGTTGTGGTTGAAGTTGTTGATTTCTTAGGTGAGCTCGTCGTGGTCGCTGAAGAAGACTCCTTAGTAGAAGCTTTCTTTTTGTGACTGGAGCTCTTGGCCTTACTGGATGAGCTGGAGGAACTTGCCGCCACCTTTTCCGTATTTTGTGGCCGATTGACAGCGCTTTGACGCGCCAAGCCGTAAACCAATGAGGCCGCAGCAATAACCACGATAATTGCCACCAAAATGACCGTTACCATGGTGTTACTGTGGTTTTGCCGCCGCATCTTCGTTCGTGACAGGTTCCCCTGATCGTCCCGATCATCGGCAAACGATTGATCCCACGGGTGGGACTCTTGTTCCTTCGACGTTTGATCGTCACGCTTCTGACTCATCATCTAACCTCCCTGAAAAACTTTCACCCGTAATTGTACCACGTACCGTACCATTTCGATAGCTATAATTGCCGAAAATGTCGGTGTCGCGGCATTCTTTAGAACTCTCTTAACGATGTTTACAGTTTTTTAATTTTAAAATAATCGCACTAACCGCTCCTGCCACCCCACTCTGGCCGTTGGCGTGACGGCCTCGGCCTGACGGGTCAAACCATGCGCCGCTAAATCTAGAGGCACGTTACCGGGGGCACAACAGGTGTCATCATGCGCGGGTGGCTCCTCGTCAAAGGCTTGCAGCCACTTCTCTCGCAGGCAGGTGGTCGACTTTGCATACGCCACCATCTGTGACAATGCATGGTTCCGCTCCCGCTCTCGGCCGGCAAATAACCGTTCCACGGCGGCCTGACTAATCCCGTGGTCGCGGTAGAATGCCAACAGATGGATCTGGGGGTCATCGGCCGCAAAGCTGGTGGGATGCGCATAGAAACGCTGAATGGTATCTGGTTCCGGTCGATTGGACTGGCCCAGGGCTAAGGGTAACTGCTCGTCGCCCGGGGCGTACAGCAAAATGGCGACGCTGGGCTGGCCGTCCCGACCGGCGCGCCCAATTTCCTGGGCATAACTCTCCAGGTCGGCCGGCAAGTGATAGTGAATCACGAAGCGGACATTATCCTTGTCGATACCCATGCCAAATGCACTGGTAGCGCAGATAACGTCCAGTTGATCGGCCATGAACTGCTGTTGAATCTTGAACCGATCCTCGGCATCCAGGCCCGCATGGTAGGCCGCAGCCCGCACCCCCGCCGTTTGTTGGAGCCAGAGTGCGGTATCGCTGGCCTGCTGTTTGCTAGAAAAGTAAATGACGCCGGGACGCTGTAAATGTTTCACTAAGTCCAGCAGTCGGGCCTGCTTGGTTGCCTCGTCGGCGACGTTCTCCACGTCCAAGAATATATTCGGCCGATTAACCGATTCGGTCACCACCCGAGGCGTGCTCCGCAGCTGTTTGGCAATTTCCTGCCGCGTCTGTTTGCCCGCCGTGGCGGTCAGCATCAACGTTAGTGGCCGGTTAAGTTTCTCCCGAATCGCCCCCAGCAAGAGGTACTCTGGCCGAAAGTCCGGTCCCCACTGGACGATACAGTGCGCCTCATCGATGACCAAGAGACTGATATTGACCTGGTGTAGCCGTTCGAGCATCTGGGGCTGTGACAACATTTCTGGCGATAAGAATAAAAATTGTAAGCTGCTTAAGTGATTTAAAATGTGTAGTCGTTCCCCAAATGGGGTCAAGGAGTTAATGGCTGCGGCCCGTTTGAAGCCGTTCATCCGCATCCGATCGACCTGATCGTTCATGAGCGACAGTAAGGGCGAGACAATCAGCACACACCCTGGGTGCCGGTAGCCATAGAGCTGATAGATCAAGGTCTTACCGGCCCCCGTCGGCAAAATTGCCAGGGTATCCTGCCCGTCCTCCAGACTTTCGAGTGCGGCGGCCTGACCCGACCGAAACTGGTCGAAGCCAAAGACCCGTTGCAAACTGGCCGTTAAAGTTTCCGTCATGCCGTCACCTCCTGTTTGATCCGCCAAATGGCATAGAGTCGAAAATAAAAGAAATCATACTGGTCCTGCATTGGCTGAGGCAACGCCGAATACTGCCAGTCGTCTAGTTTCCCCTGAACGGCAGCCTGAAAATCCGCACGCACCGGCTGTGGGAGCACGCTATCGTAAGGAAAGTCGGTTAGGGGCAGCATAATCGCGGCCTCTAACAAATGTTCGCGGACCGTGCTCAGCTTGATCTGACGCCGATCCGCCACTTGCTGAAGGTCACCGCCCGCGGCCACGGCGGCCAGCGTTGCCTGGGCACTCGTTGAGACGGGAACCCGCCAGAGCGGTGCCAGCAAGTCATGTAGCGGATGCTCCGGGTGACGGGCGTCCCGGGCAATCTGGGTGACCCCATCAAATTGACGCAGCCGGACTTGCCAGAGCGTCGTTTGGTGGGCCAGTGCCAATTGGTCAAGGGTCAGACCCGGTTGACCAAAGCCCGTAAACTGATCGGTCATGATGTCAGCCGTGCTGGCCGGCAGTTGCTGGAGACTGGCCACCAATGCCTGGGCTAAAGTCGACGCCAGTGTTGGCCCCTTGGCCCCGTGAAACCACTGCCGCACGCGTTGCCGGGTCTCCTGATCGGTCGCCAACGGATAGTAGCGCGCCTTGCTGTGGGCGTACTGGGAGGTCACCTGGACCGCTAACAACAAGCGTTGGCGTGCCGCCATGATGTCTAAATTCACCCACTGGTCGACCGTTTGGGGCTGATACGTCGGTGTCTCGGCCAATGCCTGGGCTCCCTGATCCGTTAGCCGTAGTGTCTTTTGTTCGGTATCGACCGTCAACCAGTGACGGCGTTGCAGCTCCTGCACGGCGTTATCGAGGCCACCGCGGTCCAACTGTTTGGCCAGGTTCAACAGCGGCAACAGGTGATAGCGCTGGCCCCAATAGAGGGTCGACACCGTTTTCTTGCCGCGTAAGAGATTTTCAATCACGCGAATTCGTCGGTCCTGTTTGGCACTCAACAACTGGCCTAAATCACTAGCCTCCACGGTAGACCCTCCTCTCAATTTTGAAGTCTTTGTTCAGTTTACCATAGAAAAAGGACCGGCACGTGGCCAGTCCTTCGTTTCGAAAAATTTGTTAGTGACGCGGTTATGAGAGCGTGTGCTTGGCCAACCACGGTGCCATTCGGCGACTCAATAGAATGAACAGAATACCCAGGATAATTCCCTTCAATAGATTAAACGGAATAACCCCCAGCAAAATCAACTTGTTCACGGGCAGGCCCAGTGACATGCCCCACACCTTTAAGTAGAGTGGCGTAATGACCCACCAATTGGCTAAGGATAGGACCACCGTCAGCGTCAGTGTCCCGACGATTACGGCCAGGATTTGCCGCTTCAACCCGGGTTGCGCGTCGCCCTGCTTATGCTTCAGCACGTAGCTGATTGGTAAAATGTAGGCGATATCCGCAATGAACGCCGTGAGCACCCCGATGAAGTTGACGATATCCAGTCCGGTCGACACGAAGTAGAGTAATTCTTTCACGGCCGCAATCATCACCGCACCCGCGGGGCCAAATAAACTCATGCCCAGCAGGACGACCAGATCACTTAGGTCGAGCTTCATGTACGGCACAATCGGAATGATTGGCACCGATACAAACATCAACACGTAAGCGACACCGGCAAACAGTGCCATCTCGACCATCGAACGAACATTCAACCCATTGTGACTATTTTCCATGATACCTGTTCCTCCTTGCGGCCATCTCGTGACAAAACCACAGAAAAAGGTCCTGCCACAGAAGGGCAAGACCTTGGGTTTTACGTAAATGAGTTTGCGCAAAAAGCAATGTCTCATCTTCTGCATACCAGACTATACTGTCGGTCTCGGAGTTACACCGAATTCACCGCTTGCGCGGGTCGCGGACTTTAACCGCCGGTCGGGAATTCCACCCTGCCCTGAAGATGAACCTAAATTTTAATTACAAGCTTAATATACTAAGATTTTCTAAAGCTGTCAACCGCTTACTTTAAATTAATCCGGTTAACCGTCGGAGTTCTTTAACTTCTTCAGGCTTTAAATGCCGCGACTCGCCAGCATTTAACCCCTTTAACGTTAAGAAGCCGTACTGTTCCCGCTTTAATTTTTCGACGGGTAAGCCCACGGCCGCCAGCATCTTCTTGACTTGATGGTTCTTCCCTTCGTGAATCGTCAAGGAGACGATGGCCGTCTTCTTTTTATCATCCACGCTAATGATCTTGCCCTTGGCTGGCGCGTAGGTCTCGCCCTCGACCGTCATACCCTGGCGCAGGCTCTTCATCTCATCGTTCGTGGGAATACCCGTAACCTTGGCAATGTAAGTCTTTTCGACCTCGTACTTCGGATGGGTCAAGCGGTTCGCCAGCTCGCCATCATTGGTCAACAGTAAGAGCCCCGCCGTATCGTAGTCCAACCGGCCGACCGGGTAGATCCGTTGGCTGATGCCTTCAACCAGGTCGACGACGGTCTTGCGGCCCTTGTCATCGTTGGCCGTTGAAATAACACTCCGCGGCTTGTACATCAGGATATAAACGGGCGCTTCCGTCGTCACGGGGACACCGTCGACCACGATTTTATCGTGTGCGCTGACCTTGGTACCCAGTTCCGTGACCACGGTCCCGTTGACCCGGACGCGGCCACTCATGATTAATTTTTCTGATTGACGTCGTGAAGCAACCCCGTCGTGGGCCAAAACTTTTTGTAAACGTTCCATGTTAGGTTTCATCTCCTGATTGGTTGAGCTGTTCGTTAAACGCCTGCAAGAACAGGTCACCGCCGTCCGCTTCGTCACTGGTACTAGGCGTGGCTGCGGCTGGTAACGGCGGTAGATCCGCCAACTTTTCTAAGCCAAAATAGTCCAGGAAGTAGGCACTGGTCCGGTACAGCTTGGGCCGACCGGGCTCATCTAGTCGGCCGGCATCTTCAATCAGTCGGCGCAAGACCAGCTTCTGAACCGTCGAGGCGCTCTGGACCCCACGAATCTCATCGACTTCGATTCGTGTAATCGGCTGGCGATACGCAATGATGGCCAGCACTTCTAAGGAGGCCGGCGACAAACTGGTGCTCAGCGGATTTTCAAAGTAGTGTTTGATGACGTCCGCGGTCGCTTCCTTGGTGACCAGCCGGTACGTGGTGTCGTTGACCATGAGTTCCAAGGCCGAATCGGCATCGGCGGCATATTTCTGGGCCAGCTTCTCTAGACTGGCGAGAATGGCCGGCCGCATCAGACCCGTCGCGGCCGCTAAATCCGCAACCGTAATGCCCTCGTCACCGCTGACGAATAGCAAGCTTTCAATCTGAGCTAGGGGTGACATCGGTGGCGTACCTTCCTTCCATTTGTAAAAAGTTCACTTGTAGTGGTGCCAGGCGGCCGGCCTGTTGTAGGCGGACCTGACGCTGGCGAGCCAGTTCCAACACGGCCAAAAAGGTGGTGACGATTTCTTCCATGACCGGCTGCTTGGCCAGCAGGTAGTCAAAGGCCACGGGCCCCTTAGCTTGCCGCAAACGTCCCAGCACCGTGGTCATCTGGGCCTTGATGGTGAAGTGCTCTTGGTGAATGCTTTGCGTCACTGGCTTGGCAACCATCGCCCGGTGAATCAAGCGACTCAGGGCATTTTGCAGGTCACTCGGCTGAATGCCGGGCGCCACGGTCAAGGCGACTGAGTCGGGCACGGCCATGGCCGGCCGGGTAAAGTGTTGTTGCCGGTCGACGGCTCGTTGCTTCAGTTCCTGGGCCGCTTGCTTGTAGCGCTGGTATTCCAGCAATTGGTTGACCAACTCTTCACGAGGGTCACCCCCGTCGTCTTCATCGATGGGTTCAACCGTTTGGGGCTTAGGCAACAGCAATTTCGCCTTGATGGCCATCAGATTCGCTGCCATGACAAAATATTCACCCGCAATATCCAACCGTAGCGTCTGCATCTGGTGCAGGTAGGTCAAATATTGACTGGTAATGGTACTGATGCGGATATCATAAATGTCCATTTCATTGGTTTTAATTAGATGTAACAGTAGATCTAATGGGCCCTCGAAGTCACTGACCTGAATCAGTGGCTGGCCGTTCGTTGTGGCTTTGTCCATGGTGATACTCCCATTTTGCAATAATCTTGGCGGTGGTTAAGGTCCCCATCAAGCGTTTGGTTGGGGCCGCCGTCGCGAGTTGGTCTAACATTTGCCAGGTGTTGCGCGTCAGTTGCTTGTCTGGCATCAGCGTGATCAACCGAACAACTAAAAAGTCGCCCTGACTCTCGGTGCCTAATGCCCCGGCAAAGTCATCGTTTTCGTCCTTCCACAAGTACAGGCACCGGTCGTCGCCGCCCTGATACCAGGCTAGCTCACGTTGGAGCCGGTCCCAGTCCTTGAAGTTGGGTAATAGACTGAGCAGGCCCATCGCAATTTTTTGATAATCGCTACGATATTTAAGTAGCATGGTCCCCCTCCGTTCAACGTCCACCTACTCTACCACACTATGCGCGCGGATGGTACTGGTCATAGACATTTAGTAGGCGTTTCTTTGAAATATGCGTATAAATTTGAGTGGTAGTGATATCCGCGTGGCCCAGGAGTTCCTGAACGACCCGCAGATCCGCCCCATTTTCTAGAATGTGCGTGGCAAAGGAATGCCGCAACGTATGGGGCGTCACGTCCTTTTGGATGTCCGCCAAGCCCACGTAATGCTTGATTTTTTGCCAAATGGCTTGTCGAGACAGTCCGCCACCGTGCCCATTCAAGAACAGGTAGGGACTGGTCCGCTGCTTCAACAGGACCGGCCGGCTATCTTGTAAATACCGGTTGATCCAGTCTGCCGCTACGTCCCCGATGGGAATGATGCGTTCCTTGTCGCCCTTCCCTAGGGTTTGAATCAGCCCCATCTCCAGGTGCAAGTCGACCAGCTTCAAATGGACCAGCTCGCTCACCCGCAAGCCAGTAGCGTACATGACCTCTAAAATGGCCCGGTCCCGCAAGCCGTACTTGTTACTGGTATCGGGGGTCGCCAACAGGCGGTCGACCTCAGCCACCGTCAACACGGCCGGCAAATGCTGGGCGTGCTTGGGAGCGGCCACGTTGGCCATCGGATTGTCTGTTAGCTGATGGGTCTGCACCAGGTAGCGGTAAAACTTTCGTAGCGCCGACACCGCGTGGATCACAGAGTTGCGGGACTTACCGGCAGCCGTTTGGGCACTGAGGTAAGCCATAATCTGTAGACGGTCAACTTGTTTAAAGTCGGCAACCTTTTTCGTCGTTAAATACTGACTAAAATTCCGCAGTTCCTGGGTGTAGCTGGCCACGGAATTCGCCGCTAAGCCCTGTTCCACCGTTAGGTAATGGGCAAAGTCGGCCGTTTGATTCTCTAATACCGTCATTCACCCACCTCCTTAACTGGGTTCTTACCAGCCGCCTTACCGGGCAGAAAAAATGAACCGGAACGCGGTGGGCGGACGCTCGGAGCCAAAGAGCGGTCTCCGGGCTTACTTTGAGCCGCAATGCGTCTCAAAGAGTCCAATTCTCTAAGCGGCAAAGCCACTAAGAGAATTCCCACGGCTGAGTTCATTTTTTCTGCCCTCACGGCTAAGACAGTGAGAACCCCATTACATGCCTAACCTCATCCATTCTATACTTAAGACTGGACCCATTTTCACCCACTCTGCGGCTCATGTTCAGTTAGTTCACACTTACTCCTGACAATGAAGTCTGACAGTAAGCAAGTATGACCTCAATTAAACTACGACCGACACTAAACTAACCGCAAATTAATTATTCCGCTGATTCGTCCGTCTTTTCCGTGGTGGCTGCGCTTTGGTTTAACCAGAGGGCGCCGTCGTGCTGGGTGATTTGCCGATCCTTTAACAAGTGACCGATGGCCCGCTTGAACTGACCCTTGCTGATGCCGAAGTAGGCCTTGATGTCGGCGGGGTCTGACTTGTCGCTGAAGTCCAGCTTGCCGTCGTCCGAGTGTTGGAGTGCGGCTAATAACATGGCTGAATCGTCGTCGATAGCCTCGTAGGTCCGGGGACGCAGGGACAGGTTCAGGGTGCCATCGTCGTGAACACCAATGACCCGGGCGTGTAATTCCTCACCCAGGCGAGGTTCCGTTTCCCGTTCTGACGGGTGAATGAAGCCCAATTCAAAGTTATCCGTGATGACCCGCGTCCCGACCAATTTCAATTGGTACGAACGGGCGGTCACGTTGCTATTTTGCATCTTTTTCTTAGCGGGTTGGCCAATGGCCTGGTAAATATCACCGTCGGCCAGCACACCCCAGAGCCGTTGCTTGGCGTCTTCACGCAAGGCAATCAGCAGCTTGTCACCTTGTTGGGGCCACAATTCCATGATGTCTGGTAGATCATCCAGGGAAACCACGATATCCTTGTTGGGCAGCCCAATGTTCACGAACACCCCTAACGTCCGTTGGCTCCGAACGACCGTGCCTAGACCATAGTGGTCAACTTGGGCATCCGGGGCGTCCCGGGTAATCTGCATGTCGTGGTCTTCATTTTCATAGGCAAATCCTTTGAAAATTGACCCCAACTTCAGGGGCTTTTTAATTTCTGCCTTGTCTAACCGAAAAGTCGTCCCGGAAACTTGCACGTAGTAATCCTTTTCGTTTTCATCAGTAACTTTTCCCGCGATGATGCGGCCTAATAGTTCTTCCATAATCTCCTCAATTCTACTGGTTTCCCAGTCTACCGGTCAAAAGTGTCTAACCTTTATTTTACACGGAAACGCCCGAACTAGCGAGGATTAATCTGACAAAATTGTTTAAGTTGTGTGTGACCTGCTGTGGCTGTCAGAACTTCCCCCAGCTGGACGCGACCAAACTTTCTGGACAGCAAAAAAGGACCCCCGACAGAGGATCCTTTTTAATAACAGGTTTATCTCAAATTAAAGCGCGTTGGAAGCACCGTGGTAAACGATACCGCGACGTGAGTCAACGGTGATCAATTCACCATCGGAGATCTTGTCGCTGGCACCAGTAGCGCCAACGATAACAGGAATCCCCATAGAAATCCCAACAACAGCAGCATGAGAAGTCAACCCACCGTTTTCAACGATAACGGCGCTAGACTTTTCGATAGCTGGCAAGTAGTCTTTGTCGGTGTTCTTAGCAATTAAGATACCACCTTCAACGACTTTGGCGTTGGCTTCAGCAGCGGTGTTGGCAATGATTGCCTTACCGATAACTGTGTCGTCACCGACACCTTGGCCTTGAACTAACTTTGAGCCGATCAATTGGATCTTCATCAAGTTAGTCGTCCCACGTTCGCCGACTGGCACACCAGCGGTGATCAGGATTAAGTCGCCTTCCTTAGCTAAGCCCGTTTCAACGGCCTTGGCTGCAGCCAGGTCAAACATTTCATCAGTGTTTGAAGGCTTTTCGGTAACGATTGGGTAAACACCCCAGTTGACCATCAAACCACGACGGGTCCGGTCGTCAAAGGTAACGGCTAAGATATCAGCGTCTGGCCGGTACTTAGAGATCATCTTAGCGGTGTAGCCACTTTCGGTTGCAGCAACGATGGTCTTAACACCAAGTTGGTTAGCAACACGGGCAACGGAAGCACCGATAGATTCAGTAACGTCGCCGTTATCGAAGTCTAAGTTGTCACGACCAAAGTCCTTCAAAGCATTTTCAGCCTTGATATCGATCCGGTTCATCGTAGCAACGGCTTGTACTGGGTATTCACCGTTAGCACTTTCACCAGAAAGCATGGTTGCGTCAGTACCGTCAAAGACAGCGTTGGCAACGTCAGATGCTTCGGCACGAGTAGGACGTGGGTTTTCTTGCATGGAGTCCAACATTTGGGTAGCGGTGATAACTGGCTTGCCTAAGATGTTGCACTTCTTGATCAAAGCCTTTTGTACCAAAGGCACGTTTTCCGTTGGAATTTCGACACCCATGTCACCACGAGCAACCATTAAACCATCGGAAACCTTGATGATGTCATCAAAGTTGTTGATACCTTCTTGGGATTCGATCTTAGGGAAGATTTGAACGTGTTCCATGTGCTTTTCTTCGAGGAGTTCACGGATGTCCATGACATCTTGTGGCTTCCGAACGAATGAAGCAGCGATGAAGTTGATTTCGTGGTCCAAACCAAAACGAATGTCATCGGAATCCTTTTCGGTGATCCCTGGTAAGTTGATGGAAACGCCAGGAGCGTTAACACCCTTACGGGAACCCAGAACACCATCGTTTTGAACAGTGACAACTAATTCCTTAGTTGCTTCGTCCTTCTTATCAACGACAGTGTCTAATAAACCATCATCGAATAAGACGTGGCCGCCTTCGTGAACGTCATCGTATAAGCCAGGGTAAGTAACCGCAATCTTTTCCTTGGTTCCTTCGAGTGAGTCGTCCATGGAAATCCGGAATACGTCACCAGTCTTGAAGTTGAGCTTACCGCCCTGTTCAACAGTGGTCCGGATTTCGGCACCCTTCGTATCCAACATGATACCAACCGTCTTACCAGTAATCTTTTCAGCCTTGTGAACGTTCTCCAAACGGCCGAGGTGTTCCTCGTGGTCACCGTGTGAGAAGTTGAACCGGAAGATGTTGGCGCCGGATTCGATCAACTTAACAATCGTATCAACGTCAGTACTTGCAGGACCAAGGGTACTTACGATCTTGGTTTTCTTCATTAGAAAAATCTCTCCTTTAGAATTGGCACGAAACAATTTTTAATAACTTTAGTCAAATTAAGACTCACAAAAAGTTTCGGCACAAATTTGATTCCAGAATTATTCTATCACTTTTGAAAATTAATGTCGCCTTTGTTTACCGATTTTTCGCCGATTGTTCATATTTTTTCAAAGTAAGCGCTTTCCCCGGGCCGACGGGCCTCAGGAAAGCTTAAAACCTGCTGATTTTATAATCAACAGGTTATTGAATAGATAAATAGCGCTTTATTGTCAGGCCAATCAAGTAACTAGACCAATCGGGTTGACCGACGAATGGGCACATCCCCCACCGTTTGGTCATTCCCTCGACACGACAAACCGTAAGGATTTCTTAAGTTCCGTCACGATTCGCGACGAATCCGCCTATTCCGTCACGGGAATGGTAAATCCAAGGCTGGCGATGTCCGCATCAAACGTCTTGACCGTGTCCACGGAGACCTGCACGGCCGGCGTCCCAAATTTAGCGAGCTTGGCTAAGATCTTGGGTGGCACGGTGATGATGTCACAGCCGGTCTGCTCGGCCTGAACGACGTTAAAGACTTCACGGGTGCTGGCCCACAACAGTTCGACGTGTTCCTTGGTGTGACAGAGTCCAGCGGCCTGGCGCATCAAGGGCAACGGATCGACGCCCGTGTCGGCAACGCGCCCGGCAAAGACGGAGACGATGCCCCCGACCGTGGCGTTCAAGGCGTCGACGGCTAATTTGACCTGGGTGAGCGTCGTGATGGCCGTCACGTTGACCTGGACCCCAGCGTTAGACAATTCACGAATGACCGCGGCATTGTCCTCACCGTTGGCCCGGATGATGGGCACCTTCACGGCGACGTGTTGGCCTAAGCCGGCTAAGACCTTGGCCTCGGCGAGCATCCGGTCGGGGGTGTTGCCAAAGACCTCAAAGCTGATCGATTGGTCAGGGAACGTGGCCACGGCCTTCTGGGCAAAAGCTAAGTAGTCGGTGATCCCGGCTGCCTTCATCAAACTGGGGTTCGTGGTGAACCCCGTAACCAATCCCTGAGCCGCCACAGCTTGCATATCGGCCAGCTTGGCCCCATCAGCGTAAATCTTCACGTTTAAATCCATTAAAAAAACCTCCAGTTCTCTATTTGTTAAGCATTGGTATAATCATACTAAAGCCTACACAAATAGTCTAGAGGTATTTTTATTAAAATTGGTCTATCCGTTTTGTAAAACAACGTTGCCCGCACCCATCAGTTGTTCCAGGGCGTCTTTTAACTGGGCATCCCCCGGTAGCCACTGACTCTGGGGCAGGACGCGTTTGGTATCCGTCTGCGGTTGGTACACGATGACGGGCACCCGACCGACATGACTGGTCAAGAACTGAGCCAGCTGTCTGGCCACCGACCGATCATCATGATTCACGTCCACGCGAATGAACCAGCGGGCCCCCGTCGGTAACGTCGGTTGCTTGGGTCGCGGCGACGAGCTAGCCTGTGGTGCCGACTGCTCACGAACCAGCATCTCCTCGGCTAACGTCACCTGGTCCGCGACGATCTGTAGGCCCCGTTGTTGCTCGACCTTGCCGCGTACGACAATTACCTGGTCGGTCTTCAGCCAGGTACTGACCTGCCGGAACTGATTGGGAAAGATGGTGACGCTTACGTCGGCCGTCTCGTCACTCCCGGTCACGAAGGCCATCGGTTCGCCGCGTTTGGTGCGAATCGTTCGAATCTTGGTCACATAGAGGATCGTGACGACGCGCGCATTCACGGTCAGGTCACTGATGGTCGTCGCGTGGAGTTGTTTAGCGAGCGCCTGGTACTGAGCGACCGGGTGTCCCGAGAGATACGCCCCCAAGACGGCTTCCTCATTGGTGAGCTTGGTCATCAAGTCGAGGTCCGGCACCGGTTTGATCTTCGGTGCCAACGCCGCAAACAGTTCGACGTTATCGCCAGAGAGTTCCACGGTACTGATGAATTCTGGCAAGGCAGCCAGGAGTTCTGCGCGGTTATGACCGAAATGGTCGAAGGCCCCGGCGTAGACCAACGCGTTTAACAAGTCCGTCTTACGGTACTTGGCATCGATCCGTTGTAAGAATTGGTGGAGGTCCTTGAAGGGTCCGTTTTCGTGGCGGTCGGCTAAGACCTCCCGTAAGAAGTCGCGGCGGACCCCCTTGATGCTACTCAACCCGAAGATGACCGCATCCCCCTGCAAGTTGAAGTAAGCTGTCGAGTCGTTGATGTCCGGTGGGAGCACGGTCACCCCGTGGCGCTTGGCCTCGGTCAAATAGGCCTTGGTCTTGACCGGCACGTTGATCACCGAGTTCATCAAGGCCGCGTAGAATGGTCCGGGATAGTGGGCCTTCAGGTAGGCCAGTTGAAAGGCCAATTTGCTATAGGCCACCGCATGGGAGCGGTTGAACCCGTAGTTAGCGAAGCGGTCCATGTAGGCAAAGACCTGTTCAGCGATTGCTGGGGCATAGCCCAACTGTTGCGCGCCACTCACAAATTTCTTCTGCATAGCGTCCATGGTCTGCTTTTTCTTCTTACTCATGGCCCGCCGGAGCAGATCGGCTTCTCCGAGTGAAAAGCCCCCCATGGCAGACGCGACCTGCATGACCTGTTCCTGGTACACTAACACGCCATAGGTCGGTCCCAGGATGGGCTTTAGGACTGGTGCCGCATAGGTCACCTGTTCCTTGCCATCCTTTCGGCGGATGAAGGTATCGATGTTTTCCATGGGTCCCGGCCGGTACAGGGCGTTGACCGCGGCGACCAGTTCGAAACTGTTGGGTTTGAGTTGGCGCAGGACCCGCTTGATGCCGGATGATTCAAATTGAAAGACGCCGTTGGTCTCGCCCTGGGCAAACAATGCTAACGTTGCGGCGTCGTTTAAATCGATTTGATTCAGGTCGAGCGCACGGCCCGTTTGCTTCTTGACTAAGGCTAACGTATTGGCAAGAATGCTCAGATTTCGCAGTCCCAGGAAATCCATTTTTAACAGGCCGACCGCCTCGACCGTATCCTTGGGGTACTGGGTCATCAGGAGGTCTTCGCTCCCCGGCTGCAGTGGCACCAGGTCCGTCAACGGTCCCTGGCTCAACACGATGCCGGCCGCATGGGTCGAGTAGTGGCGGGGCAGGCCCTCGAGTTTTTGGGCCGTCTCAAACAATAGGCGGTTCTTCTCGCTGTCGGCCACCAGGTTGCGCAGCTTTTGCGACTGGTCATAGGCTTCCTTTAGCGTGATGTGCAACTGTGGCGGAATGGCCGCGCTCCAGTCGCTCATGGTATACGGCGGCATCCCCAGCACCCGGCCCACGTCCCGTAACGCGGCCTTGGTCGCTAGCGTCCCAAAGGTAATGATCTGTGCGACGCGGGTATGGCCGTATTTGTCATGCACGTACTGCAAGACCTGTTCCCGGCGGTTATCCGGGATATCCAGGTCGATATCGGGCATCTGGGCCCGTTCCTCGTTTAAGAATCGTTCGAATAACAGGTCATAGGCCAACGGGTCGACCTCGGTGATGGCTAAAACGTAGGCCACGAGTGAACCGGCCGCCGATCCCCGCCCCGGTCCGGTCTGAATGTGGGCCTGGTGCGCGTAGTTCATCACGTCCCAGACAATCAGGAAGTAGTCGTCAAAGCCCATCCGGTGAATGACCCCTAATTCGCGTTCTAAGCGCTCCTGGTAAGGCTGGCTATCCGTAATGGCATTCTGAGCTAGACGGCGTTTAAGCCCCGTTTGGCAGAGCTCACGCAGGTAATCCTGGGAGGCCTGCTGATCAGGCGTGGGAAATTGGGGCAATTGTGGCTGCTGGAACTTCAGGGTCACGGCCGTTTGGGCGGCGAGCTCCCCCGTCGCGGCCACCGCATCCCCTAGACCGGCGGCTTCAAACCGCGCGGTCTCCTCGGCGGCTGGGCGTAACCAGTGGGTCCCTAGCGTCTCTTGCTCGGCGGTCGGGTCCGTTAACGTCGCCCCGGCCCCAATGGCTCGTAAGACGGTCACGGCAAAATGGTCGTCGCGGTCCAAATACTCGACCGGCGCTAACGCCACCAGGGGGACCTGCGTCGTTTGTGCCAACGTGGTTAAGGTCTCGCGCGTCGCCGTCGGTATTTCTGGGCTAATCCCTAAAGACAAGTGGGGATCTAGGCCCTGTAGCTGGTGCACGACGCGTTCGGCGGCCGTCACATCACCCACGGCTAGGAGCTGATGGATCTCACTATCTAGGGGCGCAATCAGGTCCAAATGACTCAGGTTGGCGGACTGTTGGGTCAGGTCGACCGGACCTTCTGCGACCTGGTAGGCCGTGGAAAGCTGCATCAACTGCTGATAACCGGTAAAGTCCTGGGCGATCAGGACCCAGTCGTGGGCCTGGGGGGCGTCACTGATGCCCTGGGCGCTTAACGTGAGGCCTAACAGCGGTTTGATTCCCGCTTGTTGACAGGCATTGTAAAAGGCCACGACCCCGTACATGACGTTGTGGTCGGTGAGGGCTAAGGCCGAGTAGCCCCGGTCCTTGGCCGTTTGGACCAGTGCGTCGATGCGGTTCGTGCTCTGTAATAAACTGTAGGTGCTTAAGACTTGTAACGGTACAAACATCCCCGGTACTCCTTTCTCTATCGTTTCGTTATCGCTATTATACCAGAAAAAATGCGGTAAATCGCGGATGACGAACATTTGTTCGTGGCTGGCAAAATCCAGTCAAAAAGGGACCCGGCCATGGACGGTCAAATCCCTTAAAATGCTTATTTACCAATGGTTTCCGTCTGAATCTCGTGGGTGAAGGTCAACTGGTCGTCGGCCACATCGATGGTGATCAGGCTGTTCGTTGGGATCTCACCCGCAATCAGCTTCCGCGCCAAGGGCGTTTCCACGTGCGTGGTGATGAACCGTTGTAGTGGCCGCGCCCCATAGGCTGGCAGGTAACCCTTCTGGGCGATCCAGGTCTGAGCCGCCGGCGTGATGGTCAGGTCCAACTGCTGTTCGTGCAGCCGGGTGGCCAGATGGGCGATCAATTTGACCACGATCTGTTGGACGTCGGCCAGTGACAGTGGCGTGAACATGATGGTCTCGTCGATTCGGTTCAAGAATTCTGGCCGGAAGTGGGCTTGCAGCAACTGGGCCACCTGCTTCTGCGCATCCCCACTGATGTGTCCCTGATCATCGGTCCCCTGTAGCAACAGGTCCGACCCCAGGTTAGAGGTCATAATCAAAATGGTGTTCTTGAAGTCCACGGTCCGCCCCTGACTATCCGTCAAGCGCCCGTCATCTAAGACTTGCAGCAACAGGTTAAAGACGTCTGGATGGGCCTTTTCCACTTCATCAAACAACACGATGGTGTACGGGTTACGCCGCACGGCCTCGGTCAGTTGGCCACCTTCTTCGTAGCCGACGTACCCGGGGGCTGCCCCGACCAGCCGGGACACGGATGCCTTTTCCATGTACTCGGACATGTCGATCCGTACCATGTGGTCTTCGCTATCAAAGAGGTTCTCGGCTAAGGCCTTGGCCAGTTCCGTCTTCCCGACACCAGTTGGGCCTAAGAAGAGGAAGGAGCCCAGCGGCTTGGTTGGATCCTGTAGTCCGGCCCGGGAACGCAAGACGGCATCGGCGACGGCAGTAACGGCTTGGTCCTGACCCACGACCCGGTCGTGTAACCGGTCGGCCAGTTTCAACAGCTTCTCCCGCTCGCCCTGGACCAACTTGGTCACGGGGATGCCAGTCATTCGGCTCACGACCGCGGCAATCTCATTTTCCGTGACGGATTCGGAGACCAGCCAGTCTTGGTTCTGGTCCTGCTTTTCCAGGTCGGCCAATTCCTTTTCCAAACGCGGAATCGTCCCGTGTTGGAGTTCGGCGGCCTTGTTCAGGTCGTAGGCAGATTCGGCATTGGCTAAATCGCGTTTGGCCGTGTCGAGGGCGGTCTTCTTGTCCCCCACGCTTTGAATGGCCGTCTTTTCTTGATTCCAGCGGGCACTTAACTTGTCGACCTTTTCCTTGGTGTCAGCCAACTCTTTCGTCAGTTCTGTCAACCGCTGTTGTGAGGCCTCGTCGGTTTCCTGCTTCAACGCAGTCTGTTCGACCTGCATCCGCATCATTTGTCGGCGGGCCTGGTCCAATTCCGTTGGGGCCGAATTCATTTCCACCCGAATGGAAGCCGAGGCCTCGTCGACCAGGTCAATGGCCTTGTCGGGTAGGAACCGGTCGGTCAGGTAGCGGTCAGATAACTTGGCCGCCGCGATCAACGCGTTATCGTGAATCTTCACGCCATGGTGAATTTCAAAGCGTTCCCGAATCCCCCGGAGAATCGTGACGGTGTCCTCAACACTGGGTTCGTTGACCAGCACGCGTTGGAACCGCCGCGCTAACGCCTTGTCCTGTTCCAAATATTGGCGATATTCATCCAGCGTAGTCGCCCCAATCAAATGGAGCTCACCGCGGGCCAGCATCGGCTTCAACAAGTTACCGGCGTCCATGCTGCCCTCGGCCTTGCCGGCACCCACAATGTTGTGGATTTCATCGATGAACATGATGATCTGGCCTTCGCTCTTGGTGACTTCCTTCAAGACGGCCTTCAGGCGCTCCTCAAATTCGCCCCGGTATTTGGCACCGGCAATCAGGGCCCCCATGTCCAAGGAGAAGATCGTCTTGTCCTTTAAATTATCGGGGACATCCCCGCGCACGATGCGTTGGGCCAAGCCTTCCACGATGGCCGTCTTCCCGACCCCGGCTTCCCCAATTAAAACGGGATTGTTCTTGGTCTTGCGTGACAGGATCCGAATCACGGACAGGATTTCTTCATCCCGGCCAATGATCGGGTCGATCTTGCCGCTGCGCATGGCCTTGACCAGGTCGGTCCCATACTTCTCTAAGGCCTTGTACTGGTCTTCTTGGTTCTTTGACGTTACGCGTTCACCGCTACGCATCTTATCAACGGCGTTCTTGACCATTTGTTGCGTGATACCCTGACTCTTCAGGTAGTCGGTCAGGCTTTCCCCACCGAGTTGCATCAGAGCAATCACGACCACGTCCACGGCCATAAAGTCATCGTGGTAACCATCCTTCACGGCATCCGCACGTTGCAACAGGTCTGTCAGGTTGCGAGAAAATTCCTGGCCGTACTGCACGCCACTCCCGGAGACGGTACTGATACTGTCTAATTCACGGTCCAATTCTGCATCCATGGCCGTGATGTCGACACCGGCCGACGCTAAAATCTCACGACCGAGTTCACCGGGTTGCGTTAAAAATTTAAAGAGATGGGCCACGGTGACCTGTTGGTGTTTGCGGGTCATGGCGATCCGTTGGGCCTCCGTTAAGGCATCGGTTAAAGCTTGCGTCATTTTTTCTGGATTCATTGCATGTCCTCCTCATGGATTTACTCATTAATCAGATTTCACTGGTCTTCATTAACTTAAACTTTTTATTTTCCCCGCGCTAACTACTTTTCACGGGTCGAAAAAAGAGGCAACCCTTAGGTTAACCTCCATTTTTCACTCATATTCTAACTGATTTTAGCGTCAAATCAAAATAATTTGACCTATTTTGACCAATTAATTTATGCCTGTGCTTCGGCGAGTTGGGCAATCTTGATAATCACGTCGGTTGCCTTTTCCATGGTCTGTTCGGAAACGTATTCGAACCGGCCGTGCATGTTTTCCCCACCGGCAAACAGGTTAGGCGTTGGCAGTCCCATGAACGAGATCTTGGAGCCATCAGTCCCCCCACGAACAGGGAAGATCAGTGGCTTGATGTCCAATTCTTCTAAGGCTTGCTTAGCCAGGTCAACGACGGTCATGTCCTTCTCGATGACTTCGCGCATGTTGTAGTACTGGTCCTTGATGGTCACGGCTACGCGGTCGGAACCGTAAGCCTTGTTCAACTGGTCAGCGACCCCTTGGAACAACTTCTTGCGGTCTTCAAAGATCTGACGGTCGTGGTCTCGGATGATGTAGCTCAGGTGGGCGGAATCAACGGTCCCTTCCATGCTGTAGAGGTGGAAGAAGCCTTCACGCCCTTCCGTGTTTTCTGGCCGGTCGTGTTCTGGCAGCATCGCGTGGAAGTCCATGGCAACTTGTGAGGCGTTGACCATGACCCCTTTAGCTTCGGCCGGGTGCACGTTGGTCCCCGTGATTTCGACCTGGGCATCGGCGGCGTTAAAGGTTTCGTATTCCAATTGGCCTAATGGGCCCCCATCGACCGTGTAGGCGATGTCGGCACCGAAGTCCTTGACGTCAAAGTGGTCGGCCCCGGTCCCGATTTCTTCATCGGGTCCCAAGCCAATTTCAATTTCACCGTGCTTGATTTCTGGGTGAGCCAACAGGTATTCGGCGGAAGCCATGATTTCAGCCACCCCGGACTTGTCGTCGGCACCCAACAAGGTACTGCCGTCCGTGGTGATCAGCGTGTCACCCTGGTAGTTTTTCAAATTAGGGAAGACGGCTGGATCCAACGTGTACTTGCCCGCGTCGTCCAACTTGATGACGGAGTGGCCATCGTAGTTTTCAACGAACTGGGGGTTGATGTCAACACTGTTGAAGTCCGCTGTGTCAAAGTGGGAAATGAACCCAAGTTTTTTCACCTGCTTGTCCGTGTTCGCGGGTAAGGTGGCGTAAACGTAACTGGATTGCGCGTTGATGTGCACATTGCTTAAGCCAATGGCCTTCAAGTCCTCCACCAGGCCTTCAGCGAATTTCGTCAACCGTTCGTTGGACGGAACGGTCGTTGCGTTGGGCGTGGACCGGGTGTTAATCTTCACGTATTTCAGAAACCGGGGAATCAAATTTTCATACTTTGCCAAAATAAATCACTCCTCAATTAAGTTAACTTACCATTTCAGTGTACGCGTTTTCTTACCTAAAGAAAAGTAAACGGGTCAGTATTTAACATGGAGGCCTGGACCGTGATCGGCCAGTTATTCTCTGCCGCCCACTCCTGGAAAAGTTGGGTCAGATGGGGCTTGCAGATGCTTTCGATGTGGTGGCCGGGGTCGATGACGTTTAGCCCCACTGCCAGCATGTCATGGCCGGGATGATACGAAATGTCGCCGGTCACGTAGGCATCGGCGCCCTTGGCCAACGCCGCTTGATAGAACGGCCCACCAGAACCGCCCAAAACGGCGACCCGTTTGACCGGGGCATCCGGTGTGCGGCTGATGACCCGCAGGCCACCGACGTGAAAGACTTCTTTACAATACTGGGCGAACTCGACGACCGTCATGGCCTGAGCCAGGTCGCCGATACGCCCCATCATGATATCTGGCGTGGCAGTGCTGCCATTGCTGGGTACCAATCCGGTGGTATCCTGTAGCTTCAGGGCCGTCGCCAACCAGTCATTCATGCCACCGGGCGCGCTGTCCAAATTGGTATGGGCGCCGTACACCGTGATGTCGTGCTTCAATAGCGTGGCGTACATCTGGTTTTGGGGCACGCTCAGGTCCAGGTTCTTGGCCGGATGAAACATCATGGGGTGATGGGCAAAGATAAAGTCTGCACCCTGGCGAATCGCCTCATCGACGACCTCGGGCCGCACGTCCAACGTGACCAGCACCTTATGGACCGGCGCATCCAGGTTTCCCAGTTGTAGGCCGATTGGATCACCCGGCTCTGCCCATGTCTTGGGAGCAAATTGTTCAAATCGTTCGACTAACTCACGCACCAACACGTTGCAAGACCTCCTTGATTTCACTGATTTTAGCTTTCAGGGATGCCACCTTTTCTGCGGGCACCTCGTTGGCGGACTCGACCTGTTGCAAGACGGCTTCGGTCCGAGCAAGCTCGCGTTGCCATTTCGCCACGAAGACGGGACTGTGGTCGGCTAACAAATATGGCCCAAAGTGCAGGTCTTCTTCACCATACTGGGTTGGATTTTCCTGCCGGTCGGCAACTAGGATTTCGTAGTCGTGCCCGTCCTCACTGACCAGATTCTCGGTGACCAGTTGAAAGCCGTGGGTCATCAAAAATTGGCGGACGTTAGACTCGCCCACGTTGGGCTGTAAGATCAGGCGTTGCACCCCAGCCAAACGGTCGAAGTCCTGCGTCAAAATCTGGGTGATCAACGTGCCGCCCATCCCGGCAATCGCCACCGTATCAATGTGGTCGGTGGGTTCGATGGCCTGAAGTCCATTGGCCAAGCGCGCCGTGATTTGCTCGCTCAGGTTTTCCTTGTGAATTTCGTGTTCAGCGTTCTTAAAGGGGCCAGGCACAACTTCACCGGCAACTCCGCTGGTGATGACGCCCCGTTTGGCCAGGTTAACTGGTAAATAGGCGTGGTCGGTGCCGATATCGGCGAGGCGCGCGCCCTGTGGGACATAGCTGGCAACTGTGGCCAGGCGTTGTGAGAGATGGTCTGCATCCATGGGGTAATCTTCCTTTCTGTGACGGGGCCGCCGTGATTGGTAACCCCGTAAATTCATACTTAAGTATAAGCTACCAACCGGCAATTGAATAGCCAGAATTGCTGGTTAAAACTAATGTGACTTACCGTTCCCGGCGGTGGGCTCAAGTCGGCCTGCTATGGGATCGGTTCCAGCCTGAGAAGCGGGCTTTCACCTCGACTTTGAGCCAAAGGACGGTCTCAAAGGTCGTCCCGTGTTCTAGGCTGGGAAAGGACCCCAGCCAACAACACCGACACAGCTGGCCAACTTGGCCCACCTCTAGTCACTCACATAGTATTTTAACTAGCAATTAGCTTAGTGACTGGCGCTTCCCAATAGCTATGCACCCCTGCATCCCGTCAAGATGTACATGGTATCCATGTTCTGTTACTTCCTCTATTTTTATAGTTTGCGTTTCTAGCCAATAGCAAACAACTCAAGCCCAAAATATTGCCTGTACTCCTGACAATTCAATATCTCAGTTATTCAGGTAACCATACATAAACTTGATTGAATCATTTACCATCTCAGTAAGAAAAACATTCCTTAATTCTCATTTTAGCTGACCCATGTATCCCGAATCACCCCTGCCAGCGATAACCACTGTGAATCGCCCGGCCCAGGTTATAGAGACCGACAATCAGGAAGACGTAAAACACCCCCACGCGCATTAAAGCAAACGGTGTCTCAAAGACAATGGCTTTCCAGAACAGCTCACTCGGCATTTGCCACAGTCCCGGTGTGAGATACCAGCTTTTGATATCGAAGAAATTAAGATTATCCGTGGTCTGCCAATAGAAGAAAACGTAACTCAACAGAAAAACAGCATAATACAAACTGAAGCGGGCGAACCGTCGGCGACTCCTACCCCTGGACCGCTCGTCCGAAAAGATATCACGGTCTGACGCCACCGTCCGCTGTTGGAAATATTGGATACCACCATGCCGACTCCCAGCAATGAGTCGCCAACCGCTATCGCTAAAGAGTTGACGATAGTCCTGGTAATGACGCCGGTTCATCCCCCTATCCCGAAAATCTAATCGCGTATAGGGGCTGAACTGATCAGTGTTAGCCAGTTTCTGAAACGCATAACAGTGCAGGTAGGGATTCACCCAATCCAAGCGGTAGCCGCGTTCCTGAATGGCGTTGATCCAGTCTTCCTCGTCGTTAAGATCTAAAAATACGTGAAATTTTTTCATGTCCCGTTCCTCCCTAATACCCAAACTTCTCGGCAAGCTTCCCCAAGCCCCGTAATCGTTGTGTTTCCAACTGTAAGATTGCTTGTCCAGCCGCAGTGATGCGATACACGCGACGGCGTTTGTCATTACTCGGGACCTCTTTGATCCACTTCAATTTCAACAGATTCTCCGTTGCCCCGTACATCGTTCCCGCCGCAATCTTGACAGTTCCCTGACTAAGCCGTTCAATCTCCTGAATGGCCCCATAGCCGTGAAGTGGCTGGGTGAGCGCCAACAGGATGTAATACGTCGTCTCAGTCAGCGGCAAATTTTTATCTCGTGCCATTTTCCTTCTCCTGACCTGATCTGCAATATGTAAAGTCGAACTTTATACAGCTCAACTATATACAGCCTAACTGTACATTGTGTCTTTGTCAAGCGAGTCTCACCTACCATAAACCTTGAAGTCCCTTCACTAATGACGCTTAACTCTCTAAGATTAGGTTTTCTCTGGCAATATTATATTAAAGGCCCGCAAAAAGGCGTCCGCCATCCCCATTTCAGGGACAACGAACGCCTTCAGATTTATCTGGTTAAAGTTTAAATTTACTTCTGATTCCGACGCGTTGGTTGCGCGTTGTCTTCGTCATTTACCGGTGCCTCACTCATTTTGGAGTAGGGGTACGGGTAGGTGATCTTCATCACGGCTGGCATCACGATTGGTAACAGGATGACCAGCAGGATGATCCCGATGATCACGGCCAAGGCGATTTGAATCAGCGTCATGACCCCGGAAGGAATCAAGGCGGCAAACGTCCCACTCAGGATGACCCCGGCGGAAATGACGACCGTCCCGATCACCGTAGCGGCACGCAACATCTTGTCGCTGGTTGCGCCCGGTTCGTGCAGATACTCCCGGTACTTGCGCATCAGGAAGATCGAGTAGTCGACCCCTAAGGAAATCAGCATGACAAACGTGAAGAATGGTGTGTTCCACGTCAACATGTCGGTCCCCAGCACGGGATCTACTAACCAGTGAACAATGGTTAAGGACCCAGAGTAGGCGAGCAGTAAGATCCCTTCGATCACGATCGGTTGAACCAGTGAACGGGTAACCACCATCAGTGCGACAAAGATACCGGCTAACATGATGATGACCGTCCGCGTAAAGTCACTGGAAGCCATTTCGTTGATATCGTTGGTCTGGGAGGTGTTCCCGCCAAAGGCAACCTTGGCGCCACTCAGGCTCGTCCCCTTCAGTGAACCGGTCACGACCTTTTCCAATTGTGGTAAGCGGGCCATGGCAGCGGCGGAACTTGGGTCGTCATCCAACACGACCGTTAACTTGGTGATCTTCTTGTTCGGCGCCATGTAGGTGTCCAGCGACTCCTTAAACGTGCTCCCGTGCAACTGCTTGTTGGGGATGTAGAACGTTTCGGCCGCGGCGGACTTTTGCAGGCCCTTCAGGTAAACGTTGGCCGTGCCAACCCCGCTTGAGACTTGCGTCAATCCGGTGCTGGCGGAGGTCAGACCCTTGCGTAAGGCGGTCAGTTGCTTACTCATCGCGGCTAACTTTTCCGCCATGGTCTGGTTGCCGGCAGCCACTTGACTGGCCCCGGAAACCAAGCTTGGCATCTTACCGTTGATAGTAAACATCGCGCTAGACAATTGACTCGTGGCACTGGCTAATTGCGTGCTCTGGGCACTGGCCGATTGTAAGGCGGTCGCGGCACCCGGTAAAACCACGTTAGACTTTTGCGCCAAGGTTGCCACGGCACTTTGCAGCGTGGCCGTGGACCCCTGCAACGATTGTAATTGACCGGCGACACTCTGGTCGGCCGAGCCAATGGCTGAGGCGTCACTGCCGATTTGGGTCAGTGAGCTACTCAGGGCAGACTTCAATTGCGTTTGTGCAGCGGTTTGCTTTTGCAAGACGCCGGCTAAGACCTGCTTCTGAGCGGCAGATAACGGCACGCCCTGCGCACTGAAGGCTGCGGCGACGGAACTGGCGCTGACACTTGGCAAATTGCCAACGGAACTCTTGATGTTCTGGAGTTGCGTGGCAATGTCTTGCGTCTTCGTGCCGATGGTGGACAGGGAACCTGTCACGCCACTGGTACTGGTGGAACTAGCTGACACTTGGGTGTTCAGTTGTTGAATGGCCGCGTTCAACTGTGGCAAGGCGGCTTCCAATTGGGCTAACTGCGCAGCTTGTTGGCCACCGGATGCGGAGGAGACCTGACTGTTCAGTGAGTTGACCCCGGTCGAGACCTGCGAAATCGCTGACTGCAGTTGGGAGGTCCCGGTGCTAACTTCTTGGGCCCCGGACGCCAGCTTGTTAGCATCCTTCACGGCTCCGGAAACATTTTGCTTGCTGAGTTGGCTGTTGGCCGACTTCAAGCCCTTGTTAACCTTGTTGACACCCTTTTGAGCCTTGACCAAACCGCTCGTGACCGAACTCATTTGATTCCGGACATACAGGGCTTTGATGGCCTTCCCACCGGGTTGGGTGACGGAAGCCACGGTCTTGACGCCGGTCGAGGCCTGGAGTTGTTTCGTCAGGCGGTCAACCAGTAACAGGGATTTTTCATTGTCTAACTTATGATCACTTTGAATGTAAATCGTAGTGGGTTCGGCCGTCCCCTTGGAGAAGTGATTCTGAACAACCTTGAACCCTTGCTTGGCGGGAACGTTATCCCCGATTTCAACCAGGTTATCGTAGTCCAACGTCCCGTGAGACGAAAGGGCTAGTGGAATGAAGACGATTCCGGTCACAATCAAGGTAATGACCGGTCGAATCATGGCATGCTTGGCCATCCCGTGCCAGAGGCGGCTATCGCCCTCACCCTGGAACTTCTTGATGGGCCAGAATAGGTGCTTGCCACAGATAGCCATGAAGAATGGGTTCAGTGTCAGGAGCACGGCCAGTAAGACCACGACCCCGACGGCAATTCCGACGGCGGACTTGTACAGTGAGAAGTTGGCAAAGCCCAGCACACTCATCCCGATTAAGACGGACAAACCGGAATAGAGTACCGTACGACCACCAATCTTAATGGCTTCCTTGGTCGCGGTGAATTTATCCTTCCCACTCGCGAGTCGCTCTCGAAACTCGTTATATAGCAGGATGTTGTAGTCGGTCCCAATCCCAAATAACACGATAACGATGAAGACTTCCGTGAAGTTGGAGAACGGGAAGTTAAAGCGGTCAACCAGGTTGGCAACCACGGAGATCGACGTGATTACGGAAACGCCGACCGTTAAGAGAGAAAATAGCGGCGTCACGGGTGACCGGAAGACTAACCAGAGCACCAGGAAGATAAAGATGGCGGCAATGATTTCAGTCTTCTGGACCCCGGCCTGCGTGGCATCGGAGAAGTCTTGGTTCAAGACATCCGCCCCGGTCACGTAGGTCTTTACCCCACTGGTCTTGGCCAGCTTGGTGATCTGCGAGCGAATTGCGGAAACGGAGTGACGCGAGCTCTTGTGCACGTTCAGCTGTAAGAGTTGGGTACTCTTATCCTTGGAAATCAGTTGAGACGCCGCCGTTGAGCTATCACTAGCCGCGGTCATCGAGCGAATTTGATACTGATCTTCGTGGTTCTTGATTCGTTGAATGGTCTGATCGATCTGGGTGTTCTGCGAACTGGTTAGGGCAGAATCACCATTGCTAAAGACCACCACGACGGCAGTGGTGCCACGTTGCGAGCGCCCCCACTGCTTTTGCATGTTGGTGGCACGCGTACTTTGGTAGCTGCTGGGCACGGTAATTTGCCCCTTGTCAGCCACCAATTTGCTCATGTTTGGAATCGTGACGACGGCTAAGATCACGATGACCAGCCAGCCGATAACGTTCCAGATGTAGTGCTTATTCATCCAGCGCACGGGAAAACCTCCTAAAAAATTAAAAATAATTATTAAATAGTTGATGATAAATTTCGTTTCCGCCGGCAAATGCAATCTGGCCTGCTGTGGGGACCGGTGCCAGCCTGAGAAGCGGTCTGGCACCTCGCCTTGAAATCTCGCTGAAGTTCGCGAGTTTCCAAGGTCGCCCCATGCTCTAGACTGAGAAGACCCCCTCAGTCAAGTCCATCGACACAGCTGACCAGATTGATTTGCCTCTGGTCACTAATACTGTTTACTAATTTTTTGTCGGTCGAACCGACCTTTCACAACTATGACTGGTGGGAACCTATTCACACAACAATTAATCGAATGATTTATATGATTCAATCGACACTCATTGTGCCTGTTCACTTAACGCTGATGTTTCATTCACCCACTAATCGGTCGGGCGCTGGTTAACGATCCAGGTCGTCCAGTCCAATTCCAGTGGTTGATTCTCTGAAGTTGGTAGGACATCCCCGATACTTAACGTGGCCAGTTGCTGGCGGAAACGCTGCTCGGCATTGCCAAAGACGGCCAAGACGTTGGCCACCGGCTGGGAATCCTTGAGGTCCTTTAACCCATAGGTCTGCATGAAGGCGGCCTTTTGATCGAAGTCAAAGACCTTCTTGACCAGGCCACTGTTCTTCACGAAGGATGACGCCCCCTCAATCGCATTGAAGACGTCTAACAACGTAATCGCCTGCGGGTCGCGGGTCAACACAATGCCGCCATCACGGCCGGCCGTCGTCTTCACGATGTCGGCGCTAGCTAGCTTTTGCACGATTTTCTTCAAATAACTGGTGGAAATCCCCAGTCGTTCCGCTACCAATCGACTATGTAGGGGAATCTCGCGGTCCTGAACGCCCAATAACGCGACAATACAGAGGGCCTGCTCCAAACTCGGTTTGGCTTTCACAACGCACCTCCTTTCTAGAAAAAAGTTTGTGAAAACAGAAATTCTAAACGAGATACATTATATCCCCTTTAAGCGAATTTTCAAGACTTTTGACCCAATAAATGACATTTATGCAGATTATTCCTTTATGTAAACGATTTCACAACGGCTAGGGTTGCTAAACGTTGGACTACCGGCTTTTCTACCTGTCCATCTCGTCCTTTGCCGCTCTAATTCAAGACGAAAAGTTCGTGATTTTTTAAGAAAACTGGTTCGTCTCAACGGCAACCACTAATCCCCGTGAAGCAATCCCCAATACCCCCGATTATGCCAGAAGTTAATGAGCAAAGTCGGTCAGCATTGTCCTGCAGACACGAAAAAAATCCCCACAACAACCGTCTCGTTGTCGTGAGGATTTGTGTATTTCTATTCCAAAAAGTCTTTTAATTGCTTGCTCCGTGATGGGTGGCGTAACTTGCGCAGCGCCTTGGCTTCGATTTGACGAATCCGTTCACGGGTAACCCCGAAGACCTTGCCGACTTCTTCCAAAGTCCGCGTCCGGCCATCGTCCAAGCCAAACCGTAACCGCAAGACGTTCTCTTCCCGGTCAGTCAGAGTGTCCAAGACACTTTCCAACTGTTCCTTTAAGAGTTCGTAGGCGGCGTGGTCGGCAGGACTCGTGGCATCTTGATCTTCAATGAAGTCCCCCAGGTGAGAGTCGTCCTCTTCACCAATTGGGGTTTCCAAGGAAACGGGTTCTTGCGCGATCTTCAAGATCTCACGAACCTTTTCCGTTGGCATATCCATTTCGGCCCCAATTTCTTCAGGCGTTGGTTCCCGCCCTAAGTCTTGGAGTAATTGCCGTTGAATCCGGATTAACTTGTTAATGGTTTCGACCATGTGAACGGGGATCCGAATGGTCCGCGCTTGGTCAGCGATTGCCCGTGTAATGGCTTGCCGAATCCACCAAGTGGCGTAGGTTGAGAACTTGAACCCTTTCCGGTAGTCGAATTTCTCGACGGCCTTCATCAGACCCATGTTCCCTTCTTGGATCAAGTCCAGGAATTGCATCCCCCGACCCACGTACCGCTTCGCAATAGAAACAACCAGCCGTAAGTTGGCTTCGGCTAATTCTTGCTTGGCTTCTTCTTCACCGTTTTCAATCCGTAAGGCTAAGGCGACTTCTTCGTCCGCCGTTAACAGGTTGACCCGGCCGATTTCTTTCAAATACATCCGGACAGGGTCATTGATTTTGACCCCACTGGTCGTGGAGGCTTCCTTTAATTCTTTCTTGGAAACGGCCTTTTGGGCTTTAACGGCCCGTGCATCTGGCTCACCCTTAGCATCAACCACGCTGATTCCGGAATCGGAAATGGTTTCAAGTAACTTGTCCATCTGCTTAGCATCCAGCGTGTACGGTGTTGCCACCTTATCCGTCAGGTCATCGTACGTGATGTGCCCGATTTTCTTATTGTCCTTGATTAAGGCGCGCACCGTCTTGTTGTATGCTTTTTGGTCAAACATTGGTTGATCCGTGGTCTTTTTTGCCATTAAAATACCCCCTAGACTAAAGTTGCTTGTTCGCCTGGCGCTGTTGCTCCAGTTGAACAATCTCAATGACTAATTGCCGTTGTTGTTCGGCATCTCCGAGTCGCGAGGCCTGCGCCAGTTGATTTTTCTTCTGGCGGAGTTGTTCCTCGACCGGAGCCTCATCCATAATGATTGCTAAATAGTCATCAATCTCACGCGGGGTGACCGCCGCGTAAGTTGCCGTTTCTAAATCGATGACGATCTGCTGCAGCCGGTCTTCCTTTAAGAAGTCCGTGAACTGCGCAGTACGGTAGGTTTGATGCGTTTGGAAATAACCTTGGGCCAAGGTATAGATCACTTGATAATCATCGTGCACAAAGCTGAACCCGTCAATGTTGCTGACCTTTGCCCAGACGTTGCGGTCGTGGAGCAAGCGGACCAGTAACAGGCGTTCGGCCCGTTCGAGCCGCGTCAGTGGCCGTTGCTGTTGATGCACGGTCACAGGCGACTCGGGTGGCGCCGCTTGTGCTTGGGCCGCCTGCCGAGGACGCTCGCGCTCTTGCTTGGCCGCGGAATCCCGCTGCGTTTGCTTGAGTTGCGCCTGTAAGGCAGCCTTGTCGATGTGAAACTCGTTGGCGACTTGGTTTAAATACATATCCAACTCAACGGGTTCTTGAACCTGGACCAACAGCGGCATGATTTGATTCACATAGTCCAATTGCTCGCTGTCGGTATCCAGTGCCCGATTACGCCGTAAGAACCGCAGATTGAACTGCAGGGGCGGCTCCTTAGCCGTCGTCAGCATTTGCCGAAAGGCCTCGTCACCGTGCGCCCGGCGATACTCGTCGGGGTCTTGCCCCTCTGGTAACTGAATGACGCTTAGATTCAGGTGACTGTGCTGTCCCAACAGCGTCAACGCCCGGGAGATGGCCCGTTGACCGGGTTCATCTCCATCGTAACACACGTTGAGCTTATCCGTGGTTCGTTCGATCGCGTAGATTTGCTCGGTGGTCAGGCTGGTCCCCATGGAGGCGATGCCGTTGTTCACTCCCGCTTGAGTGGCGGAAATGACATCCATGTAGCCTTCAAACAGGGTGACTTCCCCCGCTTGCCGAATGGCTGGACGCGCCAAATCAAAGTTGAATAGCAGTCGACTCTTGTTAAACAGCGGCGTTTCCGGGCTGTTTAAGTATTTCGGCTGGTCATCGGCCTTTTTGATCAGACGCCCCGAGAAGGCCACCACGTGCCCACTGGCATTCCGCAGGGGAAACATCGCCCGCTCCGTAAAGCGGTCCCGTAACTCCCCTTCGGCATTTTCAATGAAGAGACCCGATTGACGCAGCAGTTGATAGTCGCTCTCGTGCTGGTCAAAGAAGGGTTTTAAGAGGCGTTGGCTGGGGGCAAACCCCAGTTGATAGGCCTCGATGGTCTCGTCCGTCAAGCCCCGATCATGCAGGTAATTCAGCGCTGGTTCACCCGCCTCGGTGTTTACCAAGATGTGATGATAAAGTTTGGCCGCTTGTTCCTGTAGATCGATGAGTTGACTGGTCTTGGAGTCCATCTTGGGCCCCGCCGCGTCCTGGCGGTACTCGCTGTCGAGGTCGACGTGACTAAAGTCAGCGACCTTGACGACGGCCTCGGGAAAGCTGACATGTTCTAGTTCCATCAGAAACTTGAATACGTTGCCCCCGCGGCCACAACTAAAACAGTGAAAGATCTGTTTGTCTTCCGACACGGAAAACGAGGGCGTCCGTTCCTCATGAAAGGGACAGAGACCAAACAGATTCTTCCCTGACTTCTTGAGCTGGACGTACTGGCCGACCACATCAGCAATATTGGTCGCCGTTCGCACCGTTTCAATCACGTCTTCGGGTATCTTCGCCACACCATCACTCCCTTACCGTGAATCCCGTTGCGCCCGTAGCCTTGAAAAGTCGCACCCCGGCAATCCGACAAGTGCGACTCTTTAATTGGTCCTACGTGCGTAAAAATACACTATACATACTACTCCTATTACAGCTGGTGTCAACACTTGTGACTCACGTTTGACCGGAAAATCCTGGCCGCTTGTGAAAAGTCCGCCGGTGATTGAATCCCCTATTTACCACGCTGGGTCAACCAGTTGGCATAGGTCCAGGTGCCGATAACCAGACCAATCACGCCCAGAAGTAAAGCCGCGGTGCCAACGTCCGCACCGAATAGGCCAGCAGCTAGGAAAAAGATCACCCCACACACGAAGCCCAGACGCGCGCCCAACAAATTGGTCTTGCGCCAGACGACCGGTGAGGCATACGTTTGGGGAAACCGAATCCCCACGTAATGGTTCCGTGGCACATAGGCCAAAGCCAGCGCGCCGACGGAAAATAAAAAGCCCAGCAGTGCCAGACTCTCGGCCGGATTCTGGGGACTAAATGCCCGGGGCGTTAGGAGATACAGCAGGCCGTACGCGCTGAAGGCCACGTTCAGGTCCAAGCGAATGTGATCGACGGTTCTGGCATTGCTGGTCTGCTTCACGACCAGGGGGCCGTAGTCCATTAACACGGCAATGATACTAATGATAAACAACGTCCGCAACGAGAGCGCTACCCAGTGGATCTTGGCCAATTGTAACACCCACAAGATGGCTAAAGCCCCTAAGTTGGCCCACACAAACTGGGTCAACTCCCCGTGCGTAAATCTTGGTAATAGCATGTTCCCATCCCATTTCCGTGCTCGCTGAAAATTGCAGGAGCACTAGTTTAGAACTGACAACGCCTTGATGCAAGTAAACTGACTTCCTACGTGTCGCTCATGACTCCTGGAAATAGCAAATCCACGTCTATCCCCAATAACCAGCGGCCAGCCCTCCGGTAGCGACGGTTAAATCCTGGTAGAAACACCGGCCTCACCTCCCAGTCATTAAATTGCTTACAGTGTAGGGCCACTGCGTCGACATGGCCGGCCAAATTCACCAGTAACGACTGGAACCGAACAAACGGTGGCAAGCCCAGTTAAGGGTAAACAAAAAACGTCCGCCATATCCCATTCTTGGGGATGACGAACGTTTCGCAAACGCTGTAATTTATTTAACGACCAATTGGTCCAAGTCACCCAAGGTCAACGCTAAGGTTGCCAAGTGGCTCAGTTCAGTCAACCGATTGTTCCGAACGGCATCGTTCTTGTCCATGACCATCGTGGCTTCAAAGTAAGCGGCAATGGTTGGTTGGATGTCGGCCAGGCTAGCGTACAGAGCATCTAAGCCCTTGCCAGCGGCGGCAGCAACTTCGGCAACACCCTTGTCCAGCGCACCTTCGCTGTCATTTTCAAACAGCTTGGCGTCGACCGTGGCGTCAGCCAATTCGGCTGGGGCCTTTTGGGCCAAACGAATCACCCGCGTCAGGGATTCGATGACGGCCTTGAAGTTGTCATCAGCGGCATGGCTGGCCAAAATGTCAGCGGCCGTGAAGATCTGCAAGACGTCACTGCTGGAGCCGGCAGTCACGGCATCGATGATGTCATGACGCTGCTTAGCAGAACGCAAGATCTTGCGGATCCGGTCCTTGATGAAGGTCACCATGGCGTCGATTTGACTAGCTTGGTCCAGCTTAGGCGCCACGTTAGCCGTGTCTTCGGCGGTGATAAAGTCACTGGCTAATTCAGCGACTGGCAAGGACCACTTCTGGTCACGCGCAATCCGGACGATCCCGGTTGCCTGACGCCGCAAAGCGTAAGGGTCATTGGAACCGCTAGGAATCATGCCAGCAGCGAAGAAGGTCAAGATGCTATCGAACTTGTCGGCCAAGGCCAAGACCGCACCCGGCACGGATTCTGGTAAGGCGCCATCGGCTGAGATAGGTTCGTAGTGTTCGCGAACGGCTTGGGCAACGGCTGGGTCTTCACCTTGCAGCAAGGCGTACTTCTCACCCATGACCCCTTGGAGCTCGGCAAATTCACCGACCATCCCGGTCACCAGGTCAAACTTGTAGATTTCGCTGGCACGTAAGGCGGCCTTGGTTTGGGCATCGTTTAAGTCGAAATGCTTAGCCAAGACGCTCACGATAGCCGTCACGCGAGCCATCTTTTCGGCCATCGTACTGATCTTATCGTGGAAGCTAACGGACTTGAGCCGTTCCACGTAATCGGCAATGGTCTTCTTTTGGTCTTCCGTGTAGAAGAACATGGCGTCTTCCAAACGGGCCGTCAGAACCTTTTCGTTCCCGGCAACCACGTTTTGGAGGTCATGGTCGTTTCCGTTACGAACGGAGATGAAGTTAGGCAAGAGCTTGCCGCTAGCATCGCGCGCGTAGAAGAAGCGTTGGTGGTCACGCATGGAGGTGATCAGGACTTCTTCGGGGATGGTCAGATATTTCTCATCGAAGCTACCTTCAAAGGCAGTTGGCCATTCGACCAGGTTGTTGACTTCTTCCAACAGGCCGGCGTCAATGTTGACCGTCCAGCTGTGGTCGGCCGCAATCTTCTCAATCTGTTGCTTGATCAAGGCCTTGCGCTTGTCGGCATCGGCAATGACGAATTGCGCAGTTAAGTCGGCTTCGTAGTCGGCAGCCGTGGCAACGTCCACGTCGGTCCCTAAGAAACGGTGACCACGGGTGTTGCGGCCAGTCGTAACGTCCAGGATGCTGAACGGAATCACGTCGGCATCCAACAGCGCCACAATCCAACGAATTGGCCGGACGTATTCAAAGTGATGGGTGCTCCACTTCATCATGGTTGGGAAGGTCATGGCCGTGATGACGTCCTTCAAGCCAGCCAGGACGGCGGCAACGGGTTCACCGGCAATAAACTTGTCGACGTAGACGTATTCGGTCCCCTTGATTTCCTTAAAGGTGATGTCGTCTGGGGTCAGCCCTTGGCCACGGGTAAACCCGATAGCGGCCTTCGTCCAGTTACCATCGGCATCCTGGGCGATCTTCTTAGCGGGACCCTTGACGGATTCGCTAATGTCTTCTTGCTTGTCGGCTAAGCCACTGATTTCAATGGCTAAACGTCGGGGCGTGGAGAATGGCTTGATGTCCGTGTAGTCCACCCGTTGTTCCTTTAAATAGTCAGCCGTGCGCTTGACCAGTTGTTTGATAGCTGGCGTCACCACGTGGGCTGGCATTTCTTCTAGTCCAATTTCAAGTAAAAATGTGTGTGCCATTATTTTTTGGCCTCCTCATCGTCTGCTAATAGTTTTGCACGTAAGGCTTCATCCTTGACCAATGGGAACCCACGCTTCTTCCGTTCAGCAACGAAGGCGCGTGCCACGGCCCGGGCCATATTCCGGATGCGAGACAGGTAGCCGGCCCGTTCGGTAACGGAAACGGCGCCCCGGGCATCGAGCAGGTTAAAGGTATGGCTACACTTCAGGATGTAATCGTAGGCTGGGTGAACCAGGCCATTGGCGATTTGCTTCTTGGCTTCGTCTTCGTATTCGTCGAAGTGACGGAGCAACATGTCTTGGTTGCTTTCTTCAAAACTGTACTTGGAGTGTTCGTATTCGGGTTCCTTGAAGATGTCCCCATACTTCACGCCATCGGCCCATTCCAGGTCGAAGACGGAGTTGACGTCTTGGACGTAAGAAGCTAACCGTTCCAACCCATAGGTCACTTCGGAAGTGACGGGATCAACTTCCATCCCCCCCACAACTTGGAAGTAGGTGAACTGGGTGATTTCCATCCCGTCCAGCCAAACTTCCCAACCAACACCGGCACAACCCATGGATGGGTTTTCCCAGTTATCTTCAACGAACCGGATATCATGTTCGAGCGGGTTGATGCCGAGTTCCTTCAAACTGTTCAGGTAAAGTTCCTGAATATTATCGGGTGAAGGCTTCATGATCACTTGGAACTGGTGATGTTGGTATAACCGGTTAGGGTTTTCCCCGTAACGACCATCGGCTGGTCGGCGAGAAGGTTCAACGTAAGCGGCGTTCCAAGGTTCTGGTCCGATCGCCCGTAAGAAGGTGTAAGGACTCATGGTCCCGGCCCCTTTTTCAGTATCGTAAGCTTGCATCAGCATGCAGCCCTGTGCGGACCAGTACTGTTGTAACTTTAAAATGATTGCTTGCATGGACAGTTTTTCTGTCATGGGTGCTGTTTCCTCCTTAAATTTCAAACAAATAAGCGCAAAAAAATCCCCACGAGAATTCACCGAGGCAAATTCACGTAGGGACGAAAAAATTTTCGCGGTTCCACCCTACTTCTAGTCACAGACTGACTAGCAGCTTACTTGGAAACGACTCCGAATGTGCCAACCCACAGCACCCGTTATCCGGCTAACACTACCCCGGACTCGCTGAGAACAACCACTGCGTTTTTCATTCATCATAATCGACTTATTTAACTGAGTTTTATGATAGTCGTCTGGGGTGGGGTTGTCAATGGATTTAGGGGAAACGGTGTTAATCCGTGTTGGCAGCGGTGGCCCCCTTCATTTGGTTTGTCTGATGCCGCCGAAGATCAGTGTATTCTCGTAAATATTTAAAGGGAAACGGAATGACGGTGTATTGATTCAACCGGACAAAGCCGACCTGCATGAGTGATTCTAGCTCATGAAAAATTTTGTACACGTCTGCCTTCGGTTGCAAACTGCCAATGGCCACAATTTTCTTCAAAGGAATCGCCCGCTTCTGCTGAGTCTCTAGCGCGCTACTGCGCCCGATAAAGTAATAGGTACTGCCACTCAATTCAAGCAAGCCCATCCCGCAAGTTCCTGTCCAGTATGCCTCGTACACCTTTTGCCGAATAGGTAATTTTAGCCATTGACCCTGAGCCTGATGAAACGCGGCGTTGAACGCTTTCATGGCGTTCGTTCTCCAACTTAACTTAAGGGTCATTCGCAGCTCTCGAATCGTCAACTCGGTCTTCGTTAGCTGTGTGAGTTCGGCAATCAGCTGTTGCTGCTGCAACACATGCTCCTGGTCAATAACTAACCCCTGAGCGATTGTCAACAGATCCTGCCGACTAACCAAGTTTTCTTCGCTACCCGAGCGCAACTGAGCAGTAATCTTGTCCGCATCTGGAACCGTAATCAAATTTGTCCCATAGATGGCAAAGAGGCCAGATTGGCTTTGAATTGCCCCCTGTAACAGATAGGGATTTTCCCCGGTCACAGCCAAAATTCTTTTAACTGTTCGCTGGAGCTCAGTTGCGGTAGAATCGTTGATTTCGCCTTGAATGTGCGTCTCTTCAAAAATCACGCGTTGATCAGGTGTAATGGCTAAGCGTGTAACGACAAGGTTTAGCGGTTCCGCCCGTTTGCTCAATCTATCGAAAAATAAATACTTAAAGTGCCCAGCGGTGTCAGCCTTCACAGCTGTAGGCAACCGTAGCTCACCAGTCGAAATATCCCGTTTAACTAGTAGCTGGACCACCGTCATCAAGAATTGCTTGTTCGCCATCAGGTCGGCTTGCTGGTCACCCTGCCACTGGTACTGCTGTTTGACCGCATCAAAGTTCCCAAACTTCTCAAAGGTTAAATGTTGAATAACTTGATCATTACGGCCAACTTGATAACGTGGGTCCTGCTCGTCCATCACGACTTGCAGATTCAATCCCGCCACGGCCTGCTCACCAACTGAGACTGTTACACCTGCCCGTACAAGTTGAGGGCTGGTCCGGACTCTATCTGCCAAATGCACGAGCAACGCGTGAATGTGGGGTTCGCTAGCATCGCCAATCAAATGCAGGCTCTGATTTTGTAGTAACGTCATCACCTGCTTGATTGCCGGCACCTTGGTTTTGGGTGAATAAGCCATCACCTCACTGGCGTGAAAATGCGGCAATTGACGAAAACAATCCCCGTACGCCTGCTTGAGATCTTTCAGGAGGGCATTCTGAAGACCCACTTTGGTTTGTGTGAAATCAGCCAGTGCCCGCAGCGTAAAGAAATCAATTGTATTTTTCCGGCCATGAACATGATGTTGGTCCCACAACTTGCCGGGCGCCGTGCCTGCCCACCTCAAGCACCCGTCACTAGCTAAAAAGCCCATTTTTTGTGGTGCTACCACTGGTTTAAAGGTCCGCGTGCGCAATTGTAAAATATGATCTTTTAAGTCGACCTCGACTGCAACCAATGTTTTTTCTGTTTGTCTATGCACTAATAACAAACGGTCAGTGGCTCGCTGATTTCTGAGTACGAGTTGTTCATCAAACTGACACTGTTTGACGGCTTTGAGCATGAGCATAACGATTGTGTCCGGGGTAATTTTCTGCTGGATAGCCTGCTGCAACGTCACAATTTTAGGGTGAACGTCAGTCATCTCTTGCGGAACTGGCTGGCTTTGGACCATCAATGCTAAATAACGACTGGGACCAATTGCCTTACCCACCCGAGCATCATACTGCTTCGCCAACTTATGAATCGCTAAAACTGGACAAGCATCGAACCAACTTGGTAGTTTGCCGGGATGGTCCGTCTCAACTAAAATTAACCGCAATCGCTGATTAAAGCCGACCTCATCGAATTCATAGTCCACTAAATTTGTCAAAGCTACCGGTACGTTATCTACCATTTAAAAAATCCCCCATCATTTTTTCCTGTTCAGGCGTCAAAGCAAATTTTCCCTGTGCATCTAACAACTGTGGTACCTCCATGATTTGTCCATTACGCGTTATTTTCGGCACAAACTTTTGTGTCCCCGCCGTTTCAATCAAATTCACGATGAGGACCCGCTTACTGTGTCGCTCTTGCACATCAGTCAAACGATCCAGTTTGTCTTGCACATGCTTGCGTTCCGCTATGGCCGATTGGTCGTGGGGATGCCGCCAATTCTTAAAATCAAGATAGACGTGGTCCGCCGTTTGAAAATCAAAGAGCTCATGATTGCCTGCAGGGAGTGTTCTGAGCTTAACCGCCCAGCGGTCTTCAAGAATAAATTTGCCGGCAACCTCACCAAGTATCCCCAAGTAATTATCAAACTGAACCGGATTGACAATAAACCCAGTCTTCTCCCAGGTGGTTGCCCACCCCTGAGAATCGAAATATGCCTGCATCCCCGGATATTTCAGCAGGGTAGGCAGTCCCGCCGTCTCAGCAGAAACTTCTTCCGTCCCACGACTATCCGTTCCAAACGTAAAGTTCTCACCGGATCGGGCAACCTGATATTGACTTACCTCGCTGTCTAAATAGGCACCCTCTGGTTTCTTCTCCCATTGATGGTACTGATCAAAAGTGGGTGTGGGATGGCATAATAAGTGCTCCCTAAAGTCTTGATACCGGTTAGCAGTCTTGGTATCCTTCTGAAGTTGGCCCACCATTTCATTAACCGCCCGCTGCGTTTCTAGAGTTCGGTTAGACCAGCGTTCAAACTGAATTTTCTCGTTCGTCTGAACCGAATCTGCCGCTTCTCGTTGCAGGTTGCGAATGGCCTGGGCTTCGGGTCCCAACTGATAGTCAGCCAGCATGGACACGTTAAAGTAATTCCGGACATCCGCTCCCAAAATCACGAGTGTTTCTGGTAGCTTATTAAATGACCGGTCCATCCGACCGAGTGCTTGCAAAATAACTTGCGTATGGGCGCCAACGTAGCTAATCGTGTTCCGAAATTGTTTGGGTGGATTCCCTAGGCTTTGTTTCTTGGCGTACTTCCTGATATCTAGGAGTGAGACCTCATTATTATCAGCCAAGCTCAGCAATTCATAATAGGCACGAATCCACTGTAGCTTGCTCTTTTCAGTTGCCACCTGTGGAACCTGGGTGAAAATATTTGTGACCCGTCCCAAATAGATTCCGGCTAAATCCACCATCTGCCGTCGTGGATCATTCGGATCAACATTAACTGGTGCCACATCAATTGTCTTACCTGTTTCAAGCCTGCCAATATCGTGTTGGAGATTTTGGCCAACTCCCAGAGTGGCGTACGAGCTCAGTAAGTACACCCTTGTCTCCTTTTGAGCTGGTAGTTCAAGTGCGGCCGTAATTTGTTCGCTAACTGTTTGCTTATCTGTCGCGAACTTTTTGGCAATTGGTCGTAATTGTGGCTGCTGTGGTTCATCGGCACACAGTAGTTGTGCCAGTAGCTTAAAGACTTGCATCACAAAATCCAGTGACATCTGAATTTCATTTTCTTCCCCTTTTATCTTGGGCAACACGCTTTGTAATCCCAAGAAGGTCGTCTTATCTGAAAATCCCAAAAAACAGATAAAACTCATGAACAAATCCAAATAGCGTTGCTGAACAAACGAGACCAGCTGTCGTTCATCACTGTTCGGATAAGTGGTGCGAATCCCTTGCATCTTCTGTTTGACCAGCATCTCGAGTGTTCTTAGCTGCCCCAGCTGCTCGGGAACCAAGGCAACCTCAGGGCACAGTTCATGAATTAATTGGCGCATGCATCCGCCACTCTCAGTAGAGACCTGTACCTTAGCCGTTTCCTTGACAATCACTTTAGCCCCATTTGCCCGACAACGCTGACTGGTGTCAAATTGCTTCTGAACACTTACAGGTAAATCCGCCAACCCATCTATGAGTCGGTCGCCTAACTGCTCACGAATAAAGTTGAAATCGAAGTTGTTAATCACCGTATCAACCTTAACCGTCGCGGACATGCCAACCACTATCCCACGTTGTGCCAGCTGAATGAGAAACTTTTCTGGGGTTTCTTGGACTAACGCTGCACTAATTTTTGTTCGATTCAAATGGGCATCACTATCCGTTAAGGCAATCAGTTGCAGGCCGTTTCGTTGCAGATAGTGGCCACACTGACCATCGGTTGTGGGCTTCACCGTTTTACGGTATTTCAAAGGTGCCTGATGATACATGCCAAGGACTAATTTCTTGGAGTCAACGGATAACCACAGGCAATCACAAATTGTGGCAATTGCATCTTCTAGTTCCAACTGATTTTCAATCACCAATCGTTGCGCGTTAACTTGCTGACAATACTTTCCAGCCCATTCGACCAACAGGTGAATAAAGCTACTGAAAAACTGACTCATCCTTTGAATCATTTGATAAAATTTTAAATCATTCGCCGCAACACGTTGTCCCGATAGAACAACCCGCCTGCCTGGAAGGTCACGGTGACTCCACCACCCGTGACTACTACTAATCGTGAGGCTGTCCAGATTAAAGATAAAATTAGTCGTCGTCATCGCATCAATTGTTTTATAGTCTTCCGTTAGTTCATACTGTGCGGCTAGGTGATTGACTCGTTTCTTTAGTTGGCCAAATTTTCCCCGCTGCCGCAGCACAGACATCACGTCTTCCGGTCGTTTCTTTTGTAGATTGTTGACGCCGCTTCGGATTTCCCGAAACAATGACAGAAAATCCAGTGGGACCTTCGTTGCGTCATCAATAATTTTGTCGACCAGTTGGGATTTCATCTCATCAATTTCATCTAAAATAACCGTGGCGTTGCCGAGACAGCTAGTGGCAGTGACCGGGATGGACCTCTGACTATAAAACGACGGAAAGGTCCGCACAAACTTTGCCCATGTGAGCAGCACCAACCGGTATTTTTTAAGGTTGATTTCAGGAAAATACTGATTCAAATAGTGTGCTAAGTCCGTCTCATCCGCATTGACATATTCTTCAAGCGTCACCTTATCCGCCTTCGTCAGTGGGTCGCTGAGCATTAACGTTTGTCGCAATATTTTGAAGACTTCTCGTTTAAAGGTTGTATACGCCAATTTTAAATTTTGAAAATCATTACGGCCGGCCAGGGACTGTTTCTCTGGCTGCTGATTATAGCGTTCATGATAGGTTTGCAAGTTACCCAAGGCTTGTTTAACTTTTTCACTTGCTGATAGTTCTGCTGGTAATCGACTGGTAATGACCTCACCCGTTATTTCCCCTAAGGCGTGTAATACAGCGATTGTCCGGTTGAGATAGGCTTCACGAGCTGCTGGAGTCTTAAACGGACCATTTTCCTGCTCAAATTCATGCGCAACGGCTGCCCGAAAACCTGCGATATGCAAATTATTCTTTTTAACAGTGACGAAAAAGAAACGCCTGTCAGTTGTGTTGACAACCGTTTGACTAATATAATGAATAATTCCGTACGTCTTCCCACTACCAGTTGGTGCTGGCACGGTCACCAAACAACCAGGGTCGGCCGCCGTGGTCAGCCGCTGGGCTTTACCAAAGATTGCTGCAAAATCCAATCCGGTCATTTACTCACTCCTTCACTTATGTATTTTCTAAGTTAGCAGTGTGTAAAATGCCTGTCAATGTGCTTTACAGCCTTGATACAAAAGCTTTTCGAAGACTTTACAGACATACACTTTAGCAATTAAAAAAGCACATCCACCGGCTCAAGCCGAGCGGCCGAATGCACTTCAAAAACGATTAAATTTCACGGAAAAACTTCTTAAACCCAAATAGTTTATCGATCCGAGCTTCATACTCGGTTGGAATCTCCAGGTCAACGGCCTTTAAGTTATTCTGTAGCTGTGCGGGCTTGCTGGCCCCGATGATCAGGCTGGAGATACGAGCATCCCGCTTGTCCCAGGCCAAGGCAAAGGTTGCCAGATCCGTGTCCAATTCTGCGGCCATCTTAGCGAGTTCTGTCACTTTTGCCAAATTTTCTGGCACCAGTTGCGCCTGCAGGTCTGGTTGGAACGTGCCCCGGGACCCGGCCGGTGCGGGCTGGCCTTGCCGGTACTTCCCAGTCAATAGGCCCTGCGCCAAGGGTGAGAATGGCACGACGCCCAGTCCGAGTTCGCCACACAAGTCCAACAGTTCATGTTCAATGTAGCGGTCAAACATGTTGTACTCGGGTTGCACCACGGTGATTGGGTGTAGCCCCCGTTCCTGAATAATCAGCTCCGCCTTTAAAATTTGTACCGGCGTCCATTCGCTGACCCCATAATAGAGGATTTTTCCTTGATCGACCAAACCACTCAAGGTCGTCAGGGTTTCCGCTAACGGCGTCTGTGGATCGAAGCGGTGGCAGAAATACAAGTCCAAGTAATCCGTCTGGAGATTGGTCAGTGACTGGTCGATGGATTCGGTGATGTGTTTCCGTGAGAGACCACGGTCATTAACGCCCCGGTCTGACGGGAAGAAAACCTTACTGGAAACCACCAATTCCTTGCGGGGAAACTGTTGGAGGGCCTTGCCCAAGAAACGTTCGGCGGCCCCGCGACTATACACGTCCGCACAGTCGAAATAGTTGATGCCATTTTCATAGGCTAATTTGATGCTCTGAGCGGCCAGGTCCTGTTTGGCGGCATCACTGACATCCGTGAGCCAGCTTCCTAATGCCAATTCACTGACGCGTAACCCTGATTTGCCTAATTGCCGATACTTCATATGTAAGAACTCCCTTTATGTCAAAATAATAAGAATTTGATTAAAATTCAATATGAAGTTAGTGTACCACGACTACGGCAACTGGCCCATTGATTTGTTAGCCATTAAGCCAGGCCACGCCGATTTTCCCAATAGACCCCGACAATCGCGGGCAACGTGATGGCCATGACTGGATAGAGCCAGATCCATGGCAGGAAGGTCGTGATGACCCCCGCCAGCATCGGTCCCAGCGTCATTCCCAAGTCGATGCCGATGTAGAATGTGCTGTTGGCCAGGCCCCGGTCGGACTTGGGGACCAGCGTCAGTGACTTGGCCTGGCAAATGGAAAACATCAGCCCATAGCCGGCAGCCAAGCCGACCGCGCCCACAATCAGCATGGCCCAGTTGTCCATATCGGTCAGCCCCACGATGCCAATCAGATTGCATCCCAGGCAGATCCAGAAGAATTTTTTAAACGGCACCCGGTCAAAGGCATCCCGAAGAATTAGCCGCATCGCCAACAGGACTAACGCGTAGACGGGGAAAAAGGCCCCCGCCGGAATGGCAAAACCCCGGTGAAAGACGTAACTCACGATGTACGTCTGCGTAGCAAAGTATGGTAACGAGAACAGCAGGAGAATGGCCGCCACCGGCACAACTTTGGGTTGAACCAGCCGCAATTTTTCATGCTGGCCCTTACTTTTGCGGTAATCGGGATGGGGCACACTTTTATCCCCAACAAACTGAATCGTCAGGAGCAACAGAACAATGAAGCCTGTCGCTACCCAGAAAACACTGCGGTACCCAAAGTGATGGTACAGGAACACACTAACCGCGGGTCCAATCGCCATGCCCAAGGCATTCGCAATCCCGTAGATGCCCATCCCCGCGCCGATGCGGTCGACCGGTAACAGGCTTGCCATCCAGGTCGCCATGCAAACGGAACATAGCGTGTAACCAATCCCGTTGACGACCCGCCACAGCATGATCAGGGGCACCGCCGTGGAGACCCCGTAGCCAATACAGGCGACCAGAATAAAGCCGGCACCGATCGAACTTAAGCGATACTTAGAAAAACGGTCGGTCAGATTCCCTGCCAATGGCCGAAGAATCAGTGATGTCAGGTTCATCATCCCGGCAACGATTCCGGCTAGAACACTGTTAGCCCCTACATTACTTGAAAAGCCCGCGATAATGGGATTGACCAGCATGGGACTCATCAAAAAGAAGAAGCTAGCGGCTAAAACTAATTTAACATCTTTCGTGTATAAGCGTGTTTTCACACGACCTCAGTTCCTTTCCAAATTTTGACCGATCCGGCCGAGCATCGCCAATAACTGCTGCTGTTCGGCGGGCGTGAACCCGGTGAATAACGCCTGGCTGGTCGTCTTGATGTGCGCGTTTAACTGTTGAAGCTTGGCCTGCCCGGCTGGCGTTAACGCGACCAACTTGGCTCGGCCATCAGCGGGATTCGGTTGTAAGACTAACAACTGTCGGTCGACCAGGCGTTTGACCATGAGTCGAGCCGTCTGGTGGGTCACCTGCTGTTGTTCTTTAAAGTCCGTAATCGTTCCCGCGGGATGATCCGTGAAAAAACGGAGAGCATCCGCTTGTGCACTCGTTAACGATAGGTTCCGGACAAAGAGATTTCGTTGGTGGCGAATCTGTCGCCCTAGCAAAACTAATTTCCAAGAAACCAATTGGTCACTGTTCATGTCATCACCTCACTGATTATTATACAGCTAGCTGTATTGTTTTGAAAGTGAGTGTTTGTTTTCGCTTACTTTTTTAACCGTGAAAGTGGCTGGAAATATGTTCAATCCATTGTGGATCTAGTAAAACGGGTGCTCTCTGTTTGTGGGATCATTCCAATTTTTTCTTCAAAAAAGAAGATGGCATCCTCGATTTTTGAGGACACCATCTTCTTTCTATCCAATAGCAGTCAAAACTTCCATTCACTAAGCTAAGACCGATCCATCATGATCCAGGTTCAATAGCACAGAGTACTTCACAAATTGGTCTGAACGTTCTGGGACCAGGAAGCTAAATCGCGCAGCTTGTTGGCGTTGCTGATAGCTGTTAGGAATCACCAGGAAGCGCAAAGTCACATATTTTATCGTCGGCTGTTGCCATTCCCTTTCTGTGTAATACCGTCCATTGGGATGTTGCATACCGCGCGATTGATTACTGATGCTATACGGGATGTTTAGCCACATATTTTCAATCATATTTAAATTATTGGCGTGAAAACCGTAGTTAGCTGGCTTTATCGATTGCATGAATAAATGCAGCGTGACTTCCTTGCCGTCGGTGACTGCTCGCTGAGTGGCCGCCAGCATTTTGAACTGAGCTTTCCGGCTTCCGCTCCATTGATGTGGCTGCACAATTTGCTCGACAACTGGCTTGGTCGTCACACCGCGATTTACTCGTTGGAACTGCCAAGCGCCCCCTAAAACGAAGCCGATAACTACCAGCAGTCCCCCGATAAAGTACTGTCGTTTTCTCGTCATCTAACAGTCCCCGCTTCAACGCGTAACTGTTGATCCGCTACAGCGGTCACGAATGCCTGGTCATGCGAGGCAATCACCAACGTGCTCCCACCAGCTTGTAATTGTTTTATGTAGGCAACTAACTTCTTGATGCTGGCCGCATCCAACGCATTCGTGGGTTCATCTAAAACAATCAGTTCACTTTTCCCTAAGACAGCCTGGGCAATTCCCAATTTCTGCTTCATCCCTAGCGAAAAGTGACGTACCTTAGCAGAACGTGAAGTCGGCAAATCAAATTCCGTTAATAGGTCTAACAGCGCATCGTCTGTCACGCCCGGCATCAGATCCGCAATCAGTTGCAGATTAGTTAACGCCGAAAACTCCGGGAGTACACTGGGGGCCTCAATCATAATTCCTGCCGTGATTGGATAGGCTTGACCGACCTTGATGGGTGTTTGTTTGACCCTGATTGTCCCTTGCGTTTTCATCAAGCCTAGCATGGCTTTTAAGATGAGTGTCTTGCCGGAACCATTAATGCCCGTCAGCACCGTGATTGCGCCCGCTTCAATTTCCAATGAAACGTCTCGTAGGACTGGTTGATGGTAGAATTGTTTGCTCACGTTTTTCATTTGAATGAGTGCCATGGTCTTCCCTCCTAACTATCGCGCCAATCAATCAGCCAACGTAACCCTATAATCGCCGCTCCCCAGCCCAAACATACGACCAAAGCAGCTACCCAATGACTGCCCAACGGGGCCAAGTGCGTGTACTTGAAAAATGGTGAGGTTGGTTGCTGTAGTAAATCTAAGCTGACCACTTCCAACAACCAAATGCCCAGTATGGCCACAATCTTTTTGCGCAGTGACCAGTACAAAATCAGACTGAGAGTGACAAAGAATCCTTGATGCATACTCAATTGTAGGCATCCCCACAGCATGACTTTTACGGCTACCCAATGGCCTAAAAAATAACTTTGCCATAACAGACTGCCCGACCACAGTCCCCATAACATCCCCTGCATAATAAAATTCTGGATCGACAATTGCCAAAACCAAACCCGTTTGCGACCAAATCGACCATAATCCAGTAACCGGTAGTCAAATAAACTGAGGCTTGCCATCAAACACAGGGGCAAGTAGATTGTACTGAAAAGCTGGCTGTTAAACAGATACGCATAAACAGTGGGCACGGTTACCCCTGGTTGAAACGTTTCCCGTAGCAGGGCCGCTACAAAGAGGCTCATGCTCAACATGAACAGACACCCGCTACGCCAACGCAACCGTAATTGGTGATATTGCTGGCGCCAGACTCTACGCATAAAGGTACCGCCGCCAGCCAACTGTCATTACCCCCAGAGTGACAACACCTAAACCTAATGTCAGGACCACCATCGTTAGTCCCGTCACGCTGGCATTGGCCGATTCCTTCAACAGATTAGCGGGTGCCAAACTGTGGGGCAACCAGTTGAAGGCGTCTACCATCAGTAGGCCAATCTGTCCGAACGCCATACTCCCGAACGCCACCAACGGCTTCGTCGTAAAAAAGCTTAGGCCCGTGACCAGGCATGATAACAAGGCGCCCCAGACGAAGACCAGCCCAATCGACAACATCGCGTGCCAGAACGGATGCGCATAGTACAACCCCACATTGATCGTATTATCTTGAACAACCAAGACATTGCTATGTAGGAGATTATCTGGCTGTAAATTGGGCAGAACTAGTAAATAGGCCAGCAGGTTCATGACTAGCGGGACACTCACGACCAAACCGCCTAAAATAAATGACCAGCCAAAATACCCCCGGAAAATTGCTTTTACCGACCGTTTCATCCGCAACTGGTAATGAAAGCCATTGCGCAGATCCTGTTGCAACAGACTCCCCACCGGCAACACTGCCAGCAGCGGTAGTAACAAATAATACGCCATCGCAAGTGCACTAAAATTATCAATGCCAAGCCACTCCGTATAGGGAGACAAGAAGAACGGCGTGTGTCCACTTACTTGGGGCAATTTCTGCAAAAACTGTCCCATCGCCAAACTAACTGCCAGTCCAAACGCCACGATGAGCCAGCGTCGGTTCAAGCGGTGCCAAATAATCCCCAAATTATTCTCCCCCAGCGACTACAAAATTTTGCCGATTATTTTCTGAAAATCGTATCTCCAGAATAGCATGCCGAAAGACAATCGCCTACCTTAATCATATCCACCCATTAAGAGACTATTTCACATATTGATTTTATGAATTGAGTATCCATCCGCCAACTATTCTGTGCTACCGATTGGTTTGTGCTAAAATTAATCTTAATTTTACTGGGAGGTGACCTCTTTTGGACATTTGGGAACAGCTTTACCAAGCGGCGAAACCGCTCTACCACCCGGAAGCCGTCAATGAGTTTATTTATGCACACAACGTTGTCTGTGCGTTGCAAAGTAAGTCTGGCCAAATTTTCACAGGATTTTGTATCGAGGGCCTGTCTGGCACCCTCAACCTCTGCGCTGAACGGGTCGCATTGCTCAGCATGTACACGACCAGTGGCGAAACAGAAGTCCAACGCCTAATTGCCTTTCGTGACGCGCCGCCAACCGGCATCAGTGGCATGCCCTGTGGTGTTTGTCGCGAAACCCTCTTGCAGTTTTCACCCAACAACCGCCACACCCAAATCATGGCCGATTACGCGACCAGACAGACCGTCACCCTCGATGATCTCCTCCCAGACTGGTGGGGTGACATCAAAACAAACTAGCGTACACAAAAATACCGTTCAGAATTCCTTAAAGGAAAACTGGCGGTATTCTCTGTTTCAAATTTTGGTCGCAAATTTTGGTTTTTCTATCCCATTAAATTCACTAGTAGCACCATGCTAAGACTAGATACACGAGCACAGGCGGTTCCCAAGCGTAAGGGATAATTGTTGATTGAGCGCCTTTAGAATGATATTATATGAGGGTAAACGAAAAGGCCTGGTGGTTGTACACCAGACCCTCTCACAGCAAGCCGCTTTAAAGGCGGTGGCTAGCAACAAAACGACAGCTAAGACGTCCCGTAACCGACCAAAGTTACATCGGGGCGGCTTTTTTATTTATGCTTGTCAATGTACGTCAGCAACGCTATTAAAAACGTGCCAAACAGTAACATCAACGAAAGTGCCTGAAACACACTCACTGACTGCGAAACCTTTCAAAGTTTATTCCATGTCCCCATAGACATCACCTCATAAGGGAAAAGACAGCCACCGCCCTTAAAACTTCCTACATGAGGTCATTATATCATAGGCAGTGGTGCATCCTTTATTTTATTAGGTGAGCTGACCAAGGCTGTGCAACATCAAAAACTTTCTTAAAACGAACACTACACAAAAATGCCGTTCAAAATTTCCTAGATGGAAAATTCTGAACGGTATTTTCGTATTTCTTTTTATATTTAACGTTGTCGTCCAGGCGATACCAACTACCACAGATAACCCCACCCAGTCGATGGGCTAAACCCGTGTCAGCCGCAGAGCTGGGAAAACTAGGCCGGTCGTGGGGGTGACCAGAGGCGAGCCAAGGTGACCGGCTGTGTCGATGGTCTTGGCTGGGGTATTTTCCCAGCCTAGCCCATGGGACAACCTTTGAGACCGCTCCTCAGGCTCAAAGTTGAGGTGGAAGCCCGCTTCTCAGGCTGGAACCGACTCCACAGCAGGGCGCCTTGAGCGCGCCGCCGGGAACGGACGCGACCAGACCCAGTTTTCACCAGTCCGGAGGCGCAACGTTTAGTCCGTCGTCGGCGGTGTCATCAGACGCGCTGACCACGACTGCATCTGATCCAAGAAGCGTTTGCTCTTAGGATGCACCCCAATCTGACTATCATAGATTTCATCCATCAGTTGACGCAACGCATGCTCCGTCTGCGGTTTCACGTTGATCGAATGGACCCGGTCCAAGTCAATCACGGAGAACTGACGCAAATAGTAAATCGTGCGCTGGGCCAGGTGCAGGCGTCGTGGGTCCATTTGCCAATGCTGCTGGCACAACAGGCCCCCGTAGCTTTCCGAGTAGTCAAATGGCAGGTCAGTGCGTCCACAAATGGCACACCCCTGCAGCTGCGGCGCGACCCCAAAGGCCGGCATCAACTGAATTTCCATGACGTTGGTAACGATTGACGGGTTCACCCCATCATCGATCAGGGTCAGTGCGCGCTGGACACGATGGTACCAATCTGGTAGCGGTTGGCTGTCCGGAAACGCCTGATCGACCAGACTCATGATATAGGTGGCGTAGGCATTTTTAAAAATGTCCTCACTAATATTTTGATACTGGTTGGTCTCTCTGGCCGTCCGGATGTACGACAGCCCATCGTCGGCAATATCACCGACGTAACTGCCGACCGTGAACGGTAAGATATCCGCTACCATCTTGAAACCTTTCTTCTTGGCACCTCGCACCAGAAACATTTTCTTGCCAAACTCCGCCGTTAAAAATTTAATCAAAAAATCACGTTCGGCATAGTCCCGGCGAAAAAGGAGGATGCCGTGAAAATCAGTCACATTTCGTGCCACAGCCATCCCCACTTTCTAATTTATAAATCGTCCTTACGGTACCCGTAGCTCTTCAGCAGGGTCGCCTTGTCACGCCAGTTAGGTTGCACCTTGACCCACAACTGGAGGTAAACCTTACTCCCCAGCAGGTGTTCGATGTCTTGGCGCGCCATGGTCCCAATCTTCTTGAGCATGCTACCGCCCTTACCAATCATGATCCCCTTTTGGGTTGGCCGCTCCACGATGATCGTGGCTTCGATGTGCACGTGGTCCTCGTCTTTTTGCTTCATGCTTTCGATTTCCACGGCAACTGAGTGCGGCACTTCTTCACGCGTTAACATGAAGATCTTTTCCCGAATCAATTCGCTAACGACGAACCGTTCTGGGTGATCGGTCACTTGGTCAGCTGGGTAGTATTGCGGCCCATTTGGCATGTGGTCGACCAATCCCGTCAACAGTTCATCAACGTTGTTTCCTTCGAGAGCTGAGATGGGGTAAACGGCCTTCCAATCCAGCGCCGTTTGGTACTGTTCCATCACGGGCAACAGGTCGTCCGGCTTAACTTGGTCGATCTTGTTGATCAACAGGTAAACGGGCGCCTTGACGTTCTTTAAGCGATCGATGATAAAGTTGTCGCCGGCCCCCCGCTTTTCAGCGGCGTTGACCATGAACAAAACGGCATCGACTTCGTTTAACGCGGACATGGCTGACTGCACCATGTAGTCGCCCAGCTTACTCTTAGGCTTGTGCACCCCGGGCGTATCGATGAAGACGATTTGCGCCTCATCCGTCGTGTAAATACCTTGAATCTTATTTCGCGTCGTTTGCGCCGTGTTTGACATGATGGCAATTTTCTGGCCGATCACCCGGTTCAAAAACGTTGACTTACCCACGTTTGGTCGCCCAACAATGGCGACGAAACCTGATTTGTAATCTGGATTATCCATAATTTCCTCCTAGAACCAACGTACTAACGCTGGCAACATCACTAACGCGCCGACGATGACGGCAAAAATGGCGGCCATCAAGACCCCACCCGCTGCCACGTCCTTCGCCCGTTTCGCCAAATCATGGTAGGTTTCCCCCACGACTAGGTCAACGACGGCCTCCACGATGGTATTGAGCGTTTCCGCAATCAATACCAAAAAGATAGCCAAGACGAGCCACAACCACTCGTTTAGACTCAACCGCAAGATCAGCCCGGCAATCACCGCCAAGCTCCCCACGACCAAGTGCTTGCGAAAGTTACGCTCATAGTGAAAGAGCGCTCGCAGACCATCCCACGCATGGCCTAACGACTGGCTAAAGGCGCGATTTTTCCCCGTTTGCCGGGTAGGCTTACCGCTTGAGGCCATAGGCATCTAAAATGTCGGCCTGGAGCTTGAACATGACTTTCTCATCTTCGGGTTCCATGTGGTCGTAGCCGTTCAAATGCAGGAAGCCGTGGACCACGAGAAAACCAAGTTCCCGTTCGTAGGAATGGCCCAGGTACTCCGCTTGTTCTTCAACCTTATCCATGGACACGAAGATATCCCCAATGTTTTCGGGAATCTCAGCGGCCATTTCATCATCCATGACCAAGGGGAAATCGTCGTCCGCGTCCTCGCCGTCTTCAATCGCAAAACTGATGACATCGGTGGCCCGGTCGACCCCGCGGTACTGTTTATTAATACGGTGAATATCTTCGTTGTTCATTAAGGTGACGGACATTTCCGTATTCTCTGCCAGCTTCAGGTACTTCCCGGCATATTCCAGAACGTCTTTGATCATGTCGACGTGCTTTGCGGGCACGCCATCTTGGGTTTTATCGTAAATCTCTAGATCCATTATTTTTTAGCTCCATTTGGTTTAGTATCGTTGGCTTCGTAAGCGTTAATGATGCGCGCAACCACGGGGTGACGGACAACGTCATCCGAGTTAAAGGTTACAAAGTTGATGTGGGACACGTTTTGCAAGATGTGTTGGGCCTGAACTAATCCGGACTTGGCATTGTTGGGCAGGTCAATTTGGGAGATATCCCCGTTGACGATCATCTTTGAGCCAAAGCCCAGACGCGTCAGGAACATCTTCATCTGCATGTTGGTCGTGTTTTGGGCTTCGTCTAAAATGACGAAGGCCGATTCCAACGTCCGCCCACGCATGTAGGCCAGTGGTGCAATTTCAATGACGCCGCGGTCCATCAGGCGTGTCGTGTGTTCGGCACCCAGGATGGCGTACAAGGCATCGTAGATTGGCCGCAGGTAAGGGTCAACCTTTTCCTTCAAGTCCCCAGGTAGGAACCCCAGGCTTTCACCAGCTTCAACGGCCGGCCGGGTGATGATCAATTTTTCCACATCCCCGTGCTTTAACGCCGCCACGGCCATGACCACGGCCAGGTAAGTCTTCCCGGTCCCGGCAGGCCCAATGCCGAAGGTAATATCATTGTGCTTGATGGAATCAATGTACTGGCGTTGGCCAAAGTTCTTGACCCGCACCGCACGACCCTTGGCATCGTTAATTAATTTTTCAGTGTAAAAATCCTTGAAATAAGTCAAGGTCCCCTTATTTGCCATCTTCATGGCACTGATGACGTCGGCACTATTTAACTTAATGCCCTTGGCCAACAGGTCACTCATGTTGCGCAGAATAGCCAGCGTTTGGTTGACGGCCTCGGCCGCACCAGAGACTTTGATTGAATTGCCGAAGGGCTTGATGATCACATTTTGCCCCTCTTCCAGGATGGTGACAAACTGATCTTGGGTCCCCAACAGGCCGACTTCGTCCTCAGGGCGTTCCAAGATATACTCTTTTTCAATCGTTGCGTTCTCAGTCAATACGGTGGCTCCTTTGTCTTTAGATTTTAAGCCTTTCACGTTGTGCCTGGTCTCCACATTAGCGGTCAATGGCGCACCGGTCCCCCAACATAGCGCAGACTTCTAATACTCAAATTTTAGCATACCACCGGGGATTGTAAAAGGATTCGGCGCGAAAAGTCGTGACGGGTCACTTGCGCGGCAGTTTGGGGAGGTGAATGGGCCGTTCCAGGACCAACCGATCCCGTAAAATTAACCCGTTCTCCACAATGGTTTGCGGATAGTTTTGGGTAAAGTAGTCGGGTTCCACCGCAATCACGCGAAAGTCCTGCTGCTGATACAGGTACAGCTGCGTGAGGCTGGTCGTCCCGGTCGCGATGCGTAACGTTCGGTAGCCGTGTTCAATCGCCCACTGATAGGCAAACGTCAGGAGCGCCCGTCCGTAGCCATGGCGCTGCTTAGCGGGGGTCACCGCAATCGCCATGACCTCCACCACGCGAGGCGCAAACCGTTTCAACACCAGCATCCCCGCTAGCCCGGTCGCATCACTAGCCGCGTAAACAGCACTTTGTGGCAGGTACGCATCAACTAACGTTTGGTTGGGGTCCGCCAGCAACACTAACTTTAGTTGTTCAGACGTCAGTTCGGTCACACGTTCATAAGTTAACACGCTCGTCATCCTCCTTAGAAAAAAGGCCCCCACGAAAAATTCGCAGCGGCCCCGTTGATGGCATTCCTTAACGAACACCACCAGTAACAATTTAATTTATTTGCAGATAATGCCTCGTGCGTTCACCGACAAGTTAAACCTTGCCAGCATGAACCAAGACCGATCCGCCAGTTGAACTGTCAGCGCCAGTCTCAGTGACCAAAGGCGAATCAAGCTTCCCAGCTGTGTCGATGTTCTTAGTTGCGTGATTTTCGCAACTTAGAACATGGGCCGACCTTGGAAACTCGCGATTCTCAGCGAGGTTTCAAGGCGAGGTGCAGGACCGCCCCTCAGGCCGGAGCCGTGCCCCACAGCAGGGCAGCTTGAATTCGCCGTCGGGAACGAAAGTGCCTACTTGTTTAACTGTGCCTTAACCGTCTTGTTGACGATGGCACCGTCGGCTTTGCCCTTAACTTGGGGCATCACAACACCCATGACCTTACCGAAGTCGCCCATGCCGCTGGCAGAGACCTTGGCAATGCTGTCGGCAACGATCTTCGCAATGTCGTCTTCACTCAATTGCTTAGGTGCATACTTTTCAACGATGGCGATTTCAGCCTTCACGCCTTCAACCAAGTCATCGCGGTTACCCTTGGCAAATTCTGCCATGGATTCCTTGCGTTGCTTCAATTCGCGAGAAACGATCGTTAATTCTTCGTCTTCGCTTAAGTCGTGACCTTGCTTGACCTTTTCGTTGGTCAAAGCGGCCTTCATCATCCGGATAACGTTCAAGGAAAGCTTGTCGTGGGCCTTCATGGCCGTCTTTAAATCAGTGTTGAGTTGGGTTTCTAAACTCATTGTGTTTCCTCCTAAAAGTTGTAATTACCATCAAGTTTACACCTATTTTCAACGAACGTCAGGTATTCACTGCTAATTTTTGCTTGTGTGCCGGCGAGCACCTAATGGTCCGGGACAACATGATTGTCTTTCACTGCCGAAATGGTATTCTGGCCTTAACGACAGAAAGGAAGATTCTAATATGACAGATATGCGGGCAATTGGTTTTACTCAGAAATTACCCATCGCAGACGACAACAGCTTGACCGCGTTTTTCGAGCCCAAGCCCACCCCGGCCGGCCATGATTTGCTAGTCAAGGTGGTGGCCACCTCGGTCAACCCCGTCGACACCGCCGTGCGCCGTGGGACGACCGGCGTGTTGCCAACCCCTAAGGTCCTCGGCTTTGATGCTTACGGCATTGTGGACGCCGTGGGTGACGCTGTCAGCCTGTTTCAGCCCGGCGACCGCGTCTGGTACGCCGGATCTTTCAAACGGCCAGGAACGGACAGCGAGTACCATTTAGTGGACGAACGCATCGTGGGGCCCGCACCGAAAAAATTATCTCCCGCCGAAATGGCCGCGATGCCCCTGACATCCCTGACCGCGTGGGAAGCCTTGTTTGAACAAATGCCCATCGACATCGACACACCGCAGGCCAACGCCGGCAAAACGATTCTGATCATCAACGGTGCGGGTGGTGTCGGCTCAATGGCGACCCAGTTTGCCCACCTGGCCGGCCTGACCGTCATTGCCACGGCCTCACGACCAGAGACGATTGCTTGGACACAGGACCACGGCGCAGATCACGTGGTTAATCACCGCAAGGATTTGGTGCCTCAGGTCCAGGCCCTCGGGTACCCGACCGTTGATTACATTTTAGAGTTAAGCAACCTGAACCAGCACTGGCCGGAAATCGTGTCGCTGATTGCGCCCAGCGGGTACATCGTGTCCATCACGGGCAGTGACACACCAATTGACCTGCGTGCGTTGAAGCAAAAGCGCGCGACCTTCGCCTGGGAGTGGATGTTCACCAAGTCCTACTTCGGCACGCCGGACATGCTGAGCCAACACGACATTCTGACGCGGGTGGCCCAGCTGGTCGACGACGGTCAAATCGTGACAACACTGACGCAGACCTTTGCCCCCATCACCGCGGCTAACTTGCGGACCGCACACGAGCTGGTCGAATCCAACCGCATGATTGGGAAGGTCGTCTTGACCAACGAAAGCGAATCCGACTAACTATTTGCGTGTATTCATCCATTTGCTGAATAACTATTCAAAAACAGCACAAAAAAATCGCTGAACCTTAAGTTCAACGATTTTTTGTTAACTTTGCAAAAAGAGCTTAGAAACGCTTCTTCTTGGCTTTACGCTTACGCGCAGCTTCTGATTTTAACTTTTTCTTCACACTTGGTTTTTCGTAAAATTCACGTTTACGGTATTCTTGTAAAGTACCGCTACGGGAAACCGTACGTTTGAAGCGCCGAAGAGCGTCGTCAAAAGACTCGTTTTTGCGAACGACTGTCTTTGCCATATAAAATTCCCTCCCTCCGAGCACAAGTAATAACGTCGGTTAGAATTTCTTCCACCGGCGTAACGGTTCTTAACTATTATACATAAACACCCAAACCGCGTCAATAACACAAGCAAATAAATTTGAACCGTTTTATCTCCCGGGGTACACTAGAAGAAAACGTCAGAGGAGTTGCTCGCCCATGCAACAGATTACAATTTTCGTTATCTCAGACTCATCCGGTGAAACCGCCCTCACCGTTGCGCAGACGGCTGTTTCCCAGTACCCCGCGGTTCAAGCCAGCTATCAACGCTTCCCGTTCATCCAAACGGACTCAATTTTGGATGGTATTTTGAACCTCGCCAAGAAGCAACGCGCGATGATTTTTCACACGTTAGTCAGTCCCAAATTAAGCCAGCGGGTCCGCGAATTTGCCGCAAAAAATTTATTACAACAGTTCGATTGCATCCAACCAGCCATGGCTGTCATGCATCAAGCCACCGGTTTGGAGCCAGAAGGGGTGCCTGGTCTGGTCCACAATTTGAACGACACCTACTTTGATCGCATCGCGGCCATGGAATTTGCCGTGACCTACGACGATGGGAAGGACCCGACCGGCCTACTGAAGGCGGACATCGTGATTCTCGGCGTTTCCCGGACGTCTAAGACCCCGCTGTCCCTCTTCCTGGCCAACCGGAACCTCCGCGTCGCCAACCTGCCCCTGTCGCCTAAGACGCAGTTACCCGACGAGCTCTGGCAGGTCGACCCCAAACGGATCTTTGGCCTGACCAACAAGCCTAACATCCTGCGAAAGATTCGTCAGGAACGGATGATTTCTTACGGGTTACCCGCCGACAGTGCCTATTCCGATGCTGATAAGATTACCGAAGAATTGGATTACGCCCAAAAGCTCTATAAGAAGATTGGCTGCCTCGTGATTGACGTCTCCAACAAATCAATCGAAGAAACGGCCACGTTGATCATGGAAAGTGTGGATTACGATTTGATTCCGCACCCGCTGGCCGATTAACCTCAATTAAAAGCTGCGATTTCATTTCCACTCAGTGTGGAGGTGAAATCGTAGCTTTTTTTGATTAACGCTTTAAAAATTCATCGACCGACTTGGCCGCCAACGCATCGGCTTCCAGGTCCGGATTGAACCGTTGCGCCTTGAGCATGGCGACTTCATAGCCGTGGGGATTCACGCCGTGTTTGCGATCCGGACCAATCACTGGCGTCTCCATGATTTTGGGGACCGCCGTCAGTTGCGGGTGATGGGCCACGCCGTTTAAGACGTCAAAGCCCAGCGTCCCGTACCCAATGTTGGTGTGGCGGTCCTTGTGACTGCCCTGGGGATTCTTGGAGTCGTTCAAATGGATCACCTTGAGCTTGTCCAGCCCGATAACGTGATCAAATTCGTTGAGCACGCCGTCAAAGTCCCCGGCAATGTCGTAACCGGCATCGCTGGTATGACAGGTGTCAAAACACACCGATAAGCGGTCGTTATGACTAGTGGCGTCCATGATGGCCGCCAATTGTTCAAAGGTCCGGCCGACCTCGGTGCCCTTGCCCGCCATGGTCTCCAGCGCAATCTGCACGGGTTCCGTGGCCGCGGCCAGGATTTCATCGAGTCCTTGGGCAATCTGGGCAATGGCCGCGTCGGGACCGGCGCCCACGTGCGCACCCGGATGCAAGACGATTTGGGTGGCACCCAGGGCGGCAGCGCGATGAACCTCCGCCGTCAGGAATTCCACGGCAAAGCCATAGTTCTGCGGCTTGGTCGTGTTGCCCAAGTTCACCACGTAGGGTGCGTGCACAACGACGGCCCGTTGCTGGTGGTCCGCCATGTAGGCCTTCCCCGCGTCAATGTTCAGCTCGTCAATTGGTTTGCGCCGCGTGTTCTGAGGTGCGCCCGTGTAGATCATGAACACATTTTCACCAAAGCTGGCGGCCTCCTGGGCGGACCCCAACAACATGTCCTTGCCCTTCATGCTCACGTGTGAACCGATTAAAAATTCTGCCATTAGTTGTGCTTCCCTTCATGACTGATGACGTCAACGACGCGACGACTGGCCGTGCCATCTTCCCACTCACAAAACTTGTGATAAAAGGCGGCCTGGCGTTCTTCATAGCCGGCAAAAGCGCCGGTCTCCCGCCAGCCATCGAGTTGCTGGTAAAAGGCCGCAGCCGTGGTTACCAGCGGTCCCGGAATTTCCCGTTCATAGTCAAAGTAAAAGCCCCGGAGTTGGTCGCGATAATGCGCCAGATCATAGGCAAAGAACAGTTCCGGTCGTTTGAGGTTAGCAAAGTCAAACATGACCGAGGAGTAGTCCGTGATCAAGAGGTCGGAGATCAGGTAAAGCTGGGCAATGTCGGTCTCGGCCAACACGGTCACCCGGTCTTCATAGCCGTGGATATCGATGGCGTCCTTGACCAGATAATGGGGCCGAATGATCAGGTGTGTCCCCGCTGGCACGTGCTTAAAGAACTCGCCCAGATCAAATGGCAGGTCAAAGCGATACACACCCGGCCGTACCGCCATGTCATCGCGCCAGGTCGGCGCATAGGTCACGACGGGTCCGCTCACGGCACCTAACAGGCGTTGCTTCAGGGCTGATACCTCGTCCTGACTCGTCGTGTAGAGCACGTCGTTTCGCGGATACCCAATTGATAGAAACTGATTTTTAAACCCGAAGGCCGATTTGAAAATATCTTGTGAATACTGGTTTGGCGCAATCAAATAATTCCAGCGATGCGCCGCCGTGATAAATTCGTGGTGGTAATCCGCCGTGCTGGTCCCGGGAATCGCCACGTGGGCAATATCCGCGCCCAACTTTTTCAGCGGCGTCCCGTGCCAGGTCTGAATGACAGTCGTCCGGCGGTTCTGGTGCCACCAGTTTGGTAATCGTGAATTCAGCACCCAAAACTCTGCCCGCGCCATTAGTGCGACCCACCGCGGCGTGAAGCGCTTGACCAGATTGATCTCCGGGTATTTCGCATGCAGGCTGGCAAATTCTCTGGGCTTGACGCTAAAGTAAGCCGTGCGCGCATAGTCGGGATGTTCTTTGACCAATTCGCGGTAGATTGCCGCTGGATTGTCGTTGATGTCCTTGCCGTTAAAACTTTCAAAAATCACTTGTCGTCGCTTGATGGGTAAACAAATAAGCCCACCGTTCAAGACGATGAGCCCATAGCGAGCAACAAGCTTCAATGACTGGACGAATCCATGTGACCCTTTAGCCATTTGCGGTTGCTCCTTTCAAATTAGATTAAGTCGACGAACCGTGACCGGAACTTGTAGTGCAAGTGAGAGCCGATCAGCAGAACGAAGATGACGAATAACCAGAATTCCAAGGTTAACATCGGGTGTTGCCAAAACCAACCGGTCCCAATAAAGGATTCCCGGAACCCATTAACGATGTAATAGTACGGGTTCAGTTCCAATAAGTGGACGAATGGTGCTGGGAATGACGTGGTAACGAAGTTGAACAGCACGCCAGACACGTAGAATAACATCCGCATCACGGATTGTAAGAGGATGTGGTAGTCCCGGACCAGCAAGCTAATGCAGGAGTTCAGGACCCCTAAGGCAACCAGCAGGCAGATCATGGCGAAGAAGTAGTAGATCCATTGGAACCAAGAAACACTTGGGTAGACCCCATTTAACAGACCGATAAAGATGGAGAAGACCATCATGGTCCAGAAGGAACTCAGGTTGCTGACGACCTTGATCGTTGGCAGTGCGGACACTGGGAACTTCATCTTGGCTACCATGTTGACCCGTTGGTAGATACTCTTAGAGGCATCCAACGTGGCCCGGTTCATGAAGAACCATGGCGTGATCCCGATAACCATCCAAGGGAGGTACCCGACCCCATTTAACGGTTGACCATGCTTCAACCCAACACCGAAGACTAACCAGTAAATGGCGATTTGAATCAACGGGTATAAGTATTCCCAGGCTAATCCTAAGTAGTGACTCTGATAACTTGCTTGATCCTCGTAGCGAGAGATTCGGAAAATAATTCCGATACTCGAGAATTGTTCTTTAAATAAGGTCATGACCTCTTTCAAGGCACTGCACTCCTTTAACTTTAATCGGATAATAGCGCGACGTAACGGGCAACCACACGTTCAGTCGCGTGGCCGTCGTTGGCACTATTCCAATGTTGATTGAATTGGGTAAGCTCGGTAGCGGCATCCGCTTGAATGGCCGCCGCCAATTGGGCATTGGTCATTAAGGCCGGTCCCGGTAGCCAGTCCATCAGGTCCGGTTGCACACCCGGATCCTGCTGGTAGGCTGGTAAATCAAATAGGTAAAACAGTAGGCTGTGGGCGTTGGCTAACAAACTATAGTCAAATGCCACCGATGAATAATCCGTGACCAACGTTTCGGTCACCGTTAACAGTGCCGCCGTAGACACGCCCGCCGCGTCGACCCCCTGCGCACCCAATTGCCGCTGGAAGTCTTCCGCTTTGGTTGCCAACGCCGGATGTAACCTGAGCACGACCCGGGCATCCGGGTCACGCCGTAACGCTTGGGCTAACCCCTTGGGTGGCGTGAAGGTCACGCCCTCCCGGTAAGTTGGTGCATACAAGATCACGCGGTGCCCCTTTAAGGCTGGCAGTTCTTGCCAAACCCGCTGCTGGGTCTGTGCCACCCAGTTGGCGTCTTGTAAACGATCAGACCGGGGATACCCCAGGACCTGCATCCGGTCCAGCGGTGCCCGATAGCTGCTCGCAAACACCTGTCCCATGGCCGGTGCGCCGACCACGTACTCGTCAAAGTGGTCGTAAACCGCTTGAAAGCGGCGTTGATCACTGGCCGAACGGTCCGCCGTGGTGGGATCATCCCAGCCAAAGCGCTTCACAGCCCCCGCGGCGTGCCACATCTGAACGATGCGCATGCGCCGGGGATGCCGTAAACCGCCTAGGAAGGCGTAATAGTTGTCGCAAAACAACACCCGGGCCCGCATCACCTGGCTAATGCCAGTGAACACAAAGCCTAGGCCGTCCGTAAACGGTCGAACCGTGATACCCGTCGCTGCCAGCTCGTCTGCGGCCGCCTGACAGCTGGGTCGATAAAAGACCAACAGTTGCCGGTCAGCCGACAAAGCCGCCGCTAGCGCCTTGATAAACGGGACGTTGTCACCGAAACTCATCAGGTAGACCACGTCGCGTTGACGCCGACCCGACCAGAGTAGCGACATCAGTCGTACTAACCATAAATAAATCTCTTTCACGTTAATCACCAATATCACTAGATTTCGCTGTCCATAACACCGAGAATTATACCACATCTACCGGGATAACCTAGAGAATTTTACGAACCTTTAATACTTTGCCCCTTCAGTCGTTGAAAATAGTTGCTGGTCACTCGTTCCCGGCGGCGGGCTCAAGGTGGCCTGCTGTGGGGAACGGCTCCGGCCTGAGGAGCGGTCCTTCGCCTCGCCTTTGAGCCCCGGGACCGGCCTCACCGCATACAACCGTCTTCGCCTCAGAAATGCGCTAACGAATTAAAAAAGCCCGGACCCTCGTCCAGACTTTCCGTAAACTTTACCACTTAGGTTCGTAGAAGTGCCCCAGGACCTTGACCGTATCCGAGATACTGACAAAGGCCTTTGGATCGGCCTCTTCCATCGCCGTTTCCAGCGCATCCATTTCGTAACGCGTGATGACCGTGAACAAGATGGTCTTCTCATCGTGACGGTAGGCCCCCTCAGCGCCGTGGACAATCGTAATTCCTCGCCGCATATGGTTTTGGATACTGTCGATCACCGTCTTCGGCCGGTCGGTAATGACCATGACCTGCATCCGCTGTTGACGGGTAAACGTCATGTCGATGACCTTGGCGTTCACGAACAGGCCCAGCGCAGAATACAGTGCGTATGGCCAGCCGTAAACGAAGCCGGCACTGATGACAATCAAACTGTTAAAGGCAATGTTGATGGTCCCCATGCTGCGGCCCGTCTTGCGCCGGAGCACGATACCGATGATGTCCAGCCCACCGGTTGAGATGCCATTTTTCAAGGCGAATCCGGTCCCGAATCCGTTGACCGCCCCACCAAAAATAGCACAGATGATGGGATCACTGGTCAAATGGACCGGTTGGATCACCCGGATCATCACGGACGCGAACAAAACACAAATGAACGTAAAGACCGTAAAAGACTTACCAATTTGTTTCCAAGCTAGGAAAAACATGGGAATGTTGATCAGAAACAGCCCGAGGGCCGTCGTGATGTGAAACGCCCCCAACCCCGCCGTTAAACTGTTGACTAACTGTGCTAACCCGGTAACCCCGGAAGAATAAATATGTCCCGGCGTCCAGAAAAAGTTCACCGCAATCGACACCAGAACCCCGTAGAAGAACGCGACGGAGAACTTGGCCGTATAGGTATGCCGTTTAAACAACTGCTGCACATCATCCATGATTTAATACTCGACCTCGCTTATTTTTTGTCATACTTCACACTATGCTCGGCTTAGTATAGCATTTAATTAGCGTTCCGGCCACGGCAAAAGCCAGCTTTTAGCGACTTCTAATCTTTTTGCCAATGTTGCTTGATAAATGCTTCACGACCGCCGGCTTCTTCTTGCGCCATGCGTTCCGGATTCTTCTGATAGAATTGTTGGTGACGTTCTTCCGCCGGATAGAAGGGTTGAACGACCTGAATCTGCGTCACGATAGGCTTGTCGAACTGTTCACGTTGTTGTAAGGCATCACGAGACTCACGGGCAATTTGGGCCTGCTCCGCGCTATTGACGAAGATGACGGGTCGATAATTGCTGCCGCGGTCCTGAAATTGCCCGGCATCGTCGGTCGGATCAGTTTGTTGCCAATACAACTCAACCAATTGCCGATAGCTCACCACGCTGGGGTCAAACCAGATTTTCACGGCCTCGGTGTGCCCGGTCGTTTGGCTCTTCACCTGTTCATAGGTTGGGTTCGCAACGGTCCCACCGGTGTAGCCAGACAGCACTTTTTGAATCCCCGGGAAGGTATCAAATGGCCGGACCATGCACCAAAAACAGCCACCAGCAAATGTTGCCGTTTCAATTTCACTCATCATAATCACTCCATTTTCTAATGTTATCAATTACACCGCTTTTTCACCAATGGGTCAACCCCTTGGCCTGAAAAATTACTTAGCGAAGCTTCACGTTCCCGGCGGCGGATTCAAGGTGCCCTGCTGTGGGGCCCGGTTCCAGCCTGAGAAGCGGTCTTCCACCTCGACTTGAAACCTCACTGAGGTTCGTGAGTTTCCAAGGTCGTCCCACGTTCTAGGCTGGGAAAGAACCCCAGCCAACAACGCCGACACAGCTGATCACCTTGATCCGCCTCTGGTCACTCAGACTTGCCACTAATTTTCTGCCAGTGGTTTTACCTTCATTACATTTGCCGAAACTGTCACGCCACATAACTATCACTACAAAGCGGCCAGCATCCAGTCAATACTTGCCAAATCATCCCCAGCGCAGTTAAGACCACCGACCCAGCTGTCCATCTTGGCCCACCTCTGGTCACTGACAGGGATTATTTATTTTGACAATGGGTTGAATCGATGTATTCCCTTTCTCTAATAAGTGCCCCTTCTATTTAACTGACGAATTTACAGTTGAAGTATAACACCTCCAACCTAATCAAAAAAACGGGACTCATCACCTACCTCAAGGGTAAGGATGAGTCCCGTATAAACTGTTTTTGTTTAGACTCGGCAGAAATCAAACAGATGACTACCACCAAACTAACCGAAGCTTAAGCCATTTGCGATAGCCGGAGACGGCTAGGCATGGAGACCTGTGCGTGTCACGTTAGTCGGCGTTTTGTGCCGGCTTACGTGACTGGTCGACCTTGGAGACTGACGGTTTAGGTCAGGCTTCAAGTCGAACCCGAAGACCGCTTTTTGGCTTCGGGTGGACCCCACAGGCGGAATGCCTAGCTATCGCAGGCGACTATCCGCGAATTGCTTATTCTTCCGTTTCGTCTTTTTTGGCGACGAGTAAGTCCAGGTCCAGCAATTGCTTGTCAGCAACCACAGATGGGGCTTCGGTCATTGGTTCCGTGGCCTTCGAGTTCTTAGGGAAGGCAATCACGTCGCGGATGTTGTCGCGCTTAGCCAGCAAGCGGGCAAACCGATCCAACCCAATGGCCAGACCACCATGAGGCGGGAACCCGTAATCCAAGGCCTTTAGTAAGAAACCAAATTGCTTTTCAGCACGTTCTGGCGTAAAGCCTAAGGCCTTCAACATCTTCATTTGGAGTTCACGGGTGTGGATCCGGATGGAGCCCCCACCTAATTCCAAACCGTTTAAGATGATGTCGTAACTTTGGGCGTAGGCCTTGTGTGGGTCTTCGCCGTCGTTCAGGTAGTGCGCATCCCCTTCAGCAGGCATCGTGAATGGGTGATGGGCAGGAACCCACCGCTTCAAGTCGACATCGTAGTCGAACAATGGCCAGTTGACGATCCAGAGGAAGGCCCACTTGTTTTGGTCGATCATGTCTTGTTCCTTGGCGATAGCAACCCGCAGGTAACCCAACGTTTGGGCAACCACGCGCTTGGAATCAGCAGCGAACAGCAACAGGTCGCCACTCTTGGCACCGGTAGCTTCGGTGATCTGCTTGAACCAGTCGCCTTCCTTGAAGAACTTCGCGATAGGACCGCTGAAGCCGTCGTCGGTGACCTTCATCCAAGCCAAGCCCTTAGCACCGAAGCGTTCGATGTATTGGCCGTACTTGTCGATGTCCTTCCGGCTGTACTTGTCAGCACCACCAGGAACGGCGATAGCCTTAACTTGGCCGCCGTCAGCAACGGCACCAGAGAAGACTTTAAAGTCGGTGTTGGCCATGATGGCAGACAGGTCCTTTAATTCCATCCCGAAACGCACGTCCGGTTGATCGGTCCCAAAGCGCGCCATGGAATCGTCCCAGTCCATCCGTTCGAATGGCAGCTTGACATCAACGTTTAACGTATCCTTCATAACTTTGGCAATCAGGCCTTCAGTCAGGTCTTGGATTTCCTCGGCCGTTAAGAAGGACGTTTCCAAGTCAATCTGGGTAAATTCAGGTTGACGGTCCCCACGCAAATCTTCGTCACGGAAGCAACGGGCAATTTGGTAGTACCGGTCAAAGCCAGAACCCATCAGCAATTGCTTAAACAATTGTGGGGATTGTGGCAAGGCGTAGAAGTGCCCTGGGTAGATCCGTGAAGGCACCAGGTAGTCCCGGGCCCCTTCTGGCGTGGACTTGGTCAAGTCTGGCGTTTCAATGTCGATGAAGCCGTTTTGATCAAAGTAGCTGTGAACGGATTGGACGATCCGGTTCCGCAGTAACAAGCCCTTTTGCATTTCTGGGCGACGTAAGTCCAGGTAACGGTATTGTAACCGCAAATCGTCAGAGGCGTTCACGCCATCCTTAATTTCAAATGGTAATTCCTTGGACTTGTTCAGCAGGTTGATGCCGGTGACCCGGACTTCAACCTTCCCCGTCTTCATGTCGGGGTTAACTTCTTTAGGCGTCCGTGCAACGACTTGACCTTGCACTTCGATGACGTATTCGCTCCGTAAATGTTCAGCGACTTCCAGAGAGTCCTTGTCGTATTCTTCACTGAAGACCAATTGCACAATGCCTTCGCGGTCGCGCAGATCGATAAAGATCAGGCCACCCAGGTTCCGGCGCTTTTGCACCCAACCCTTTAAGACAACAGTTTGGTCGAGATATTGTTCGTCGACTAAACCGGCATACGTGGTGCGTTTCAAATTCTTTTCCATGTCTTTCCCTCTTTTATTTTGCCGTGAACTTGGTTGCCACGACGTTTTGAAAATCTTGATAAATGTCAGCTAATGGCACGCTGATTTCTTCACCCGTCGCCATGGACTTCAGGTTGGCCGTTTGATCGGCTAATTCCTGGTCCCCAATGGTCAGGGTGTAGGCGGCATCCAAACGGTTAGCCGTCTTGAACTGGGCCTTAGGCTTGCGGCTCAGGTAATCACGGTCAGCGGTCAACCCAGCGGCCCGGATGGCCTGAACCAGCTTCAACGTCTCTAAGGACGTTTGGTCACCGATACCCACGACGTAAACGTCTAAGGGGTGATCATTTGGAATGGCAACCTTTTCGGCCTGCATCAGTAAGACCAGGCGTTCAACGCCCAGACCAAAGCCGACACCGGACATGTCAGGACCACCCAGCTCAGCGACCAACCCGTTGTACCGGCCACCGGCCAAGACGGTCGTGTAGCCTTCACCTAAGGCCGGTGAGTCGGCCATGATTTCAAAGATGGTGTGGTTGTAGTAATCCAACCCCCGCACCATGGTGGCGTCGACGTCATAGTCGATGCCTAAAGCATCCAGGCTCGCCTTGACTTGGTCAAAGTGGGCCGTGGCTTCCGGCGTCAGGAAGTCCAGGATAGACGGTGCATCGGCCACGATTTCTTGGTCGTGCTTGTCTTTACTGTCGAGGACCCGCAGTGGGTTCTTGTGTAAACGGACCTTGGAGTCGTCACTCAGTTCATCAAAGTGGGGCTCCAAGAAGTCGATCAGAGCTTGACGGTAAGCGTCTCGGCTAGGCTTGTCACCCAACGTGTTTAACGCTAACCGTAAGTGGCTCAGACCCAGCTTGCTCAGCAGGTTCATCCCTAAAGCAATGACTTCGACGTCCAGTTCGGGCGCGTCACTACCGAAGGCTTCCACCCCGATTTGGTGGAATTGCCGTTGCCGACCTGATTGGGGCCGTTCGTAACGGAACATCGGGCCCATGTAGTAGACCTTGTAAGGCTTCTGCGTTTCGGGGCCGTAAAGTTTATTTTCAACAAATGCCCGAACCACACCGGCCGTTCCTTCTGGCCGCAAGGATAAGTGTCGATCCCCCTTATCCTTAAAGTCATACATTTCCTTGGTCACGATGTCCGAGGTATCCCCGGAAGTCCGTGAAAAGACTTCAAAGTTTTCAAACATTGGCGTCCGAATTTCTTTGAAGCGGTAATTAGCAAACAACTGGCGCGCGGTGGCCTCGACGAACTGCCAGGTTTCTGAGTCCCCTGGTAAGATGTCCGCCGTTCCCTTTGGTCGTTGATAACGCATGAGCATTCTCCCTTCCTGCACCCACAGAAAATAAAAAACGCCCCTGTCAATAGACAAGGGCGCAGGTATGCACGGTACCACCTTTTAAATTTCTCTGCAGGATAACGTTGCAAACGAATGACGACGAGCGTCATTAGCCTCAAAAGTGTCTTCAAAGTTACACCGTTAGTCGCTCCCAGCAACGCGACCTCTCTGATAACGGGCATTCTCTTACTAATCTTTCTCATGGGCAATCTATTTTATTCTTCCTAAGAATACTGAAAATTGGGGGAAAAGTCAAGGTGGTTACCAAAGCTTTACGTGATTGCTGAAAGCGGTCTTGGCCATATCTTAACGGGATTCTAACAAGCATTTTCACTCGCCGTGGTATAATAAAAACTAATTTACTAAAGGAGACCGTCACATGCATTTTAAACCTCGCAACTGGCCCGGCTTGGTCACCGGACTGATCATTCTCTTAGTCGCTGGAGGCTTGATTTTTGCCTTTATCCAGCACAATTCCGTCATCGCGACCGTCAGCAATATTAACCTGCGGACCGGCCCCGGCCTGACCTATTCTGTCACCCACAAGGTTAAAAAAGACAGTCGCTTGACCATTTTAGGTGAAAAAGATAACTGGTACCACGTGCGCGACAGTCAGAACCACTTCGGCTGGGTCGCTAGCTGGTTGGTCCAACACCCGGGTAACCTGAAACGCGCCACCGCCCTGTCGGAAGCCACCATCGTCCTGGATCCCGGTCACGGGGGCAGCGATTCTGGCGCCCTCTCCATTGACCAGAACCATGACGAGAAAACGTACACGTTAGCCATGGCCCAACAGGTTGCCAAGCAACTCCGCGCCCGTGGTGCCCACGTCATCATGACCCGTGACAGCGACAAGACCGTCAGCCTAGCCGACCGCCCCGCCCTTGCCAACACGGATCAGGCCAGTGCCTTCATCAGTTTTCACTTTGATTCGGCCCCCGCGGACAACCTCGGTTCCGGAACGACGACCTACTATTATCACCATGATACCTCGTATGAATTAGCCACCGACGTCAACAGTCAGATGGACGACCTGGGCCTAACCAACCGGGGCGTCAAGTACGGCAACTTTGAAGTCATTCGGGATAACAACCGGCCATCGTTGCTTCTGGAAATGGGCTACATCAACACCAAGAAGGACTTTAGCTACATCCGTAGCACCAGTTACCAAAAGGCCGTGGCTACTCGCGTGGTCGCCGGCCTCAGCAAGTATTTTCAAGCAGCCTCTTAATTTTTAGAAAGAAGATCTTCGTCTATGACACTCACACAAGCTTGGTTGGCCCAATTGCCACTCCCCAAAGTTAGCGCGGCGACCCCGGTTTCCGGCGGCGACATCAATCTCGCCTACCGCCTGACTACAGCAGAGGGTCCCGCCTTCTTGTTAGTTCAACCGCAAACGCCGGCCAGCTTTTACAGCCACGAGGTTGCCGGGCTCAAGGCGCTCGGTCAAGCCGTGAACGTGCCGGACGTGCTAGCCACCGGCAACATTGACGGCGACGCCTACCTGGTCCTGGAATTTCTGGAGACCGGTCATGGGAGTCAGTACCAGCTGGGCCAAGCCGTCGCGCGTGTTCACCAAGTCACGGCCCCGAAATTTGGCTTTGACCAGGACAACCTCGTCGGCAAGCTCCCTAAGCACAATGATTGGCAAACGGATTGGACGACCTTTTATCTCCAGCAACGCCTCGATCCGTTGGTGAAACGGGCACAGTCCCATCACCTGTGGAACGACCAGCGCCAGGTCGCTTACGACCGGGTCCGTCAACACATCATCACCGAGAACCAGGACCGGCAAATCACGCCATCCCTGTTACACGGCGACTTGTGGTCGGGCAACTACCTGTTTACCGCCGATGGCACCCCAACGCTGATTGACCCCGACGTCCTATACGGCGACCGCGAGTTTGATATCGCCATGACCACCATCTTTGGTGGCTTCTCTGCCGACTTCTACCGCGGCTACACGGATGCCTATCCGTTTGCGGCGGGATATACGGACCGCTTAGCCCACTACCAGCTGTATTACTTGTTGGCCCATTTGAATTTGTTTGGAGAAACGTATGGTGGCGCGGTCGATGAAGTTCTTTCACGGGGTTAAAACTTTCGCCTCCGGGGTGGTTAAAATGAACCGGAACGCTGTGGGCGAACGCCCGAAGCCAAAGAGCGGTCTCCGAGCTTACTTTGAGCCTCAAAAAACGAGTCTCAAAGGTATCAGTTGCCTAAGCGGTAAACCGCTAAGACAACTCCCACGGCTAAGCTCATTTTAACCACCCCTGCGGCTGACACGGGTTTAACTCACGTTCACTTATCTTATCATCCTTACCTCTTAGCTAAAATATAGACATAAAAAGTCCCTATCAGAAAAAATCTGATAAGGACTTTATTTTCTCTCAAAAATTTAACGAGCCGTTAACCCACCATCAACAGCCAATTCGGTTCCTGTAATGAACGAAGACTCCTCGGATGCCAGAAAAACAACTGTATCCGCAATTTCCTTAGGGCTTCCCATACGCCCAATTGGTGTTGCATTCGCCATCATCTGACGACCGGCCTCGGGTGTCATTGCAGTTTTAATGTAACCAGGGTGAACTGTATTTACTCTTACGTTAAAATGATTATCCGCTGCATCTAACGCAGCTGCCTTAGACATTAACCGTACACCACCTTTAGTCGCGCAATAGTCGGCAGCGGTTGCGATCCCCCGAAGACCTCCTAACGATGAAATGTTCACAATAGACCCACCATGATTTTTCATGAGATTCATACCATATTTCGTACCAAAGAAAGTCCCGGTTAGGTTAACGTCTAATCGCTTTTTAAAATCAGCGGTTGTAATTTCAGTAATTGGCTTTACCGAAGGCACTACCCCTGCATTATTAACTAAAATATCTAAAGTTCCATACTGTTCTTGTACCTTATCCATCAAGTGTTCCCAGTCATCTTCATCAGAGACGTCTTGTTTTATAAATAATCCCCAATTGTCAAATCAAGTGCAACACAGGACAGTAAGGCGTAAGCATAACCGGATGCATGTTCTTGAAGACCTGTG